>NZ_JH594520.1:0-1009 GCF_000243015.1 Segatella maculosa OT 289 | reverse complement strand
GTCAGAAGTCAGTGGTGGTAGACGCGAAACCAAGTGATCTACACTTGACCAGGTTGAAGTTCCGGTAACACGGAATGGAGGACCGCACCGATAAGCGTTGAAAAGCTTCCGGATGAGTTGAGTGTAGGAGTGAAAGGCCAATCAAACTTGGAGATAGCTCGTACTCCCCGAAAGGCATTTAGGTGCCGCGTGTGGCGATCTCCGTGAGAGGTAGAGCGACCGATAGGTCAAGAGGGCTTCACCGCCTATCGCGACCTGACGAACTCCGAATGCTCACGGACCGCAGCCATGCAGTAAGGGGGCGGGTGCTAAGGTCCGTCCCCGAGAGGAGAAGAATCCGGACCGCCGACTAAGGCCCCGAAATTCTGCCTGAGTTAGTCTAACGAAGTCCGGTCCCCGTGACAGCCAGGATGTTGGCTTGGAAGCAGCCATTCATTCAAAGAGTGCGTAACAGCTCACTGGTCGAGGGTCCGGGCGTGGATAATAATCGGGTATAAGGCAGATGCCGAAGTCGCGGGATAGCATTGTATATAAAAAGTATCGGTAGGGGAGCATTCCATGTGCGTCGAATGGTGTACGCGAGTTATCCTGGAGCGCATGGAAACGCAAATGTAGGTATAAGTAACGATAAGAGGGGTTAGATTCCCCTCCGCCATAAGTCTAAGGTTTCCCGGGCAATGCCAATCAGCCCGGGGTAAGTCGGGTCCTAAGTCTCAGCCGAACGGCGAGGGCGATGGCAGAAACGGTTAATATTCCGTTACTACCTAGTGGAGCGACGTGGAGACGGAGTAGTGACACTGCCGCGGGGCGACGGAAGTCCCCGTTGAAGAGTGTAGGCGCCGATGAGGGCAGGCAAATCCACCCTCAGAGCCGACCTTGATAGTACGGCAACCCCCTGGGGGGTAGCCGATAGTGCAGGTAATCAGACTTCCTAGAAAATCCGCTAAGCTTGATCCATTGGGTACCCGTACCGCAATCCGACACAGGTAGACGGGTAGAACATACTGAG
>NZ_JH594519.1:0-1075 GCF_000243015.1 Segatella maculosa OT 289 | reverse complement strand
TAGAATATTAACTTTAAAAATAAAAATTATGGAAGAAAAACTGAAAATCCTTTTGTGTGAAGATGATGAGAATTTAGGTATGCTTCTTCGTGAATATTTGCAGGCGAAAGGCTTTGCGGCAACGCTTTGCCCTGATGGAGAAGTGGGGTATAGGGAGTTCCTAAAGAATAAGTTTGATATTTGCGTGCTTGATGTGATGATGCCAAAGAAAGACGGCTTTACTTTGGCACAGGAAATCCGGCAGGCTAATGCCGAGATACCAATTATTTTCCTGACAGCAAAAACGTTGAAAGACGATATTCTCGAGGGTTTTAAGATTGGTGCTGATGACTATATCACTAAGCCTTTCTCAATGGAGGAACTTGTATTCCGTATTGAGGCAATCCTACGTCGTGTTCGAGGAAAGAAGAATAAGGAGAGTACACTCTATCATATCGGTGAGTTTACTTTTGATACACAGAAGCAGTTGTTGTCGATAGGGGAGAAGCAGACCAAGTTGACAACTAAGGAGAATGAGTTGCTTGCCTTGTTATGCTCCCATGCAAACGAAATCTTGCAACGCGATTTTGCCTTGAAGACAATTTGGATTGATGATAACTATTTCAATGCTCGTTCTATGGATGTTTATATCACGAAATTGCGTAAACATCTGAAAGATGATCCGCAGATTGAGATTATCAATATTCATGGTAAAGGATATAAGTTGATAACTCCGGAGGAAGAGTAAGAGATGTTTTAATAGTTGTTTTGGCACTTGTCATTTACGATGTATCCTATAATACCTATAATGATAAGTGCCAAACCTATTAGATGCGGCAAGTTGTGCTTACCGATATCCAATAAATGTGTTACCAATAAAATAATCACACCTATATATATAATAGGTAGGCCCATATAGTGGGCAGCTTTCTTAATCATATTAGAATTCTGTCTTCTCATATTTCGAAGTTTGTCACAAAAGTACGAAAATATTTGTTTATATCATCAAAAAGCAGTATTTTTGCACCGCATTTCAAAAGAGAGAGTCTTGAACTCTGCTGTTTGGAGTGTAATTACTATTTTAATAATAATTATT
>NZ_JH594518.1:0-2818 GCF_000243015.1 Segatella maculosa OT 289 | reverse complement strand
CTCGCAGACGAAATACTCGACATTATAAACCTCAAAAGATAAAGACAATGGCAAAGAAGACAAGAGTGGAAGACATCGACAGCAATTTCATCATCAACTCGTTCCGTCGGGACGACATGAGCATCCCACCCGAAGCAAGGACGAACGGAGTGGAAAGTGAAAAGCAGGAAGAGTCGGAAGATGAGTCGCCTATGGGAAAAGAAGCGGGCAAGGAAGAAGAACAGAAGACGGAGGGAATGCCGGCACGCCGCAGACGGTCTAAAGACAGGGAGCAGGAATACCTTGCCGCCTTTCACAAGGAAGTGGACATCCCTGCCCGTATCGGTAAGACCGTGTACATCCGCAAGGAGTACCACGAACGGATACAGCGTATCCTGCGCATCATCGCCAAGGACGAGGTGTCTCTGTTCAGCTATATAGACAATGTGCTGACCTACCACTTCGAGCATTTCGGCGAAGAAATCAAAAAGTTATATGAAAACAACAGTTCAATATTCTAAAAACAAAAGACAATGGAAAAGAAAGACAACCTCTCCCTTTACAGGGAAACATTCTTGAAGAAGACGCATTACACGGCAAGAGACGGCAAACAGGTGTACATTCCGGTCGTCTATCATGAGAAAATGCTCAAAATCGTACAGCTTATATGCAGCAACAGGGTTAACATCTCGGATTTGCTGTGCAACATGCTCGAAGAACATTTCAGAACACACGGCGAAGAACTCAAAGCCCTCTATGAGGAAGCCCTGCTTAAGAACATGGAGCTATGACGACCTTTCTCATCATTGCCCTGCTGGCATACAACGCTTGGCTGGCCTATCACCTTTTGAGCAGGCCGTCCGTCGTTAAAAGGCAAATGGCTTCACAGGAAGAAACCAAAAAGAAGCCCGAAGCGCAGGACGAGACTGCTGATGTTGTGGGTAAGAGCCATTTCAAAATAGAGGCCTCTGTACCCGCACAACAGGAAAGGACGACGCCACTCGCTGCCACTACGGCGCCACAAGCTGCCACGCAGGAAAAAACGGAGGCGGTAGACATCGAAGACACTACCTTTGCCGACGAAACGGACGAGAAGTCTTCCCGGCAAGTCCCCGCCGACCGCCTCGACGAGACCTTTACCGACATCAGGATAAATGATGTTGCAGGCGAGGACGGAGAGCCCGACATGCCCGCGGCAAGGGGCACGAGCTTCGAGGACATCGACAGGGCGGTGAAATCCGTGAGAAAGCCCGAGGCGGACGAAGAAGAAAAGCTCCACGCCGGCAAGACCTTCAAGGACATCGCCGAGACGGAACTCTTTCAAAAGATCACCGATAGCTTCGCCGGCCTCTCCGACAGGGTGAATGAGGTCATCGACCTCTATACCGCCCGTGCCGCAGAGGCAAAACCGCTCGTCCTGCCCGCGCGCATCGAAGACTTCGATATCCGCGATTTTGTATAACCCGTTAACAAGAAACGACAATGAAAGAAAAAGACTACGGATAAGGTGCACCTGCTGCCACTATATCCACAAGAAAGTTAAGTAAGACAATTCAATCCAACCCCGACGGGCGGCGCATGGCCGTTTTTCATGCGCGCCCGTCACCAAACAACGCTTTATGAACAACAAGTAAAAACCATTTCTTTTGCATTCTGTGTTGGGGACTGACCATTTCAAAGCAGAATGCGATAAACTCTTTTCTTGCTTCTCTGCGCAACTCCTTGTACAATGTTTTCAGTTGCGAATGATTGCCATTGATGTAGATTTCATACATATACTCGAAGATATTGTCCACTTCGTAGTATCGGCATTGCTGGCTGGGTGTCTTGCTGTGTCTTGTTTTCATCTTGAATTATGTTATAGGGTGAATATCCAAAGAATAAGGGCGAAAAGACTTACGAGGGTAAGCACGTAGAGGACTATTGCCCAAAAGATGCGGAGCACACCTGCGATGACTTCCGCAAGCAAACCGACAACCACACCGACCGCTCCAAAGGCGATGTTTATAACGTTTGTGAGCAGCAGGCGAAGGGTTGCGCGCAAGGCTCGGTGAATGTTGATTGACTTTTCCATTTTATTCGAGTTTTTAATGTTTAATGCGGATCCAAGAGCTTGAGGGAGTTGAGTTTCACTGCTTATCCGTCTCTCGTTTATCCGACATTTTTTTTAATGTGTCTTCCTGTCGCATCGGTCGTTTTCGTTTCAGGTGCCTCACAAAGGTAGGGATGAGCGAATGCAAGGTTTTTGAGGGAAAATACTACCCGAAGTAAAACGCAGTGGAGCGCAGGCGTGGAGATTTTCTCCAAAACCGAAGGCACCGACCTTGCAGCAGCGTAGCATCCCGGAATTACCTTTGCGCCTGAACGGGGACGACCAGCGGATGCGATACGGTGAAGACCGCTCCAAATGGAGGTAAACGGAAAAGAGACAGATTCGGATGAAATCAAAAATCTGATAGCATGCCATACAATCAGATAGTAAAAAGCGTAATGAAGCGGGCATGTAAAAGCCACCTATAGAAGACAAAGACGGAAGAGGAAAGGTACGAAGTCTGCCTTTCGGGCTTGCTGCGATGGGCAGGCGTGTACTTTTCCTACGGCTTTGTCAGACAAGTCGGAGGTGTCGGAGGTAGACGGGTGAGGGATTTATCACCACCTGAATAGCTCCGACTTCTTCGACGACAAACAATGCGGCTTTTACAACTGCTTCCAAGAAAAGGAAAAACATCGAAAAAGAAAAATCTGAAAAATTGTCTTGCCGGAATCCGTACCTTAGAAAGTATGACCAATACACAGAAATGTGGCAGGAAGCAGATTTGCCGAAACTCTTTCGACAGAC
>NZ_JH594517.1:0-19673 GCF_000243015.1 Segatella maculosa OT 289 | reverse complement strand
CAGGAATGCTTTCCTTGGTTTGGAATACCGCTGCCAGACGCTCATAAAGATTTATGACCACTTCATGGAAGATTATGCCAAGAAAGTCGACTGTGGCATGAAAGCAAAAAGCATTTTGACGAAATACCATGCCGTATACAGTCACCTAAAGAACTTCCTGCAATCACGCTATCATGTGAGTGACATTGCATTGAAAGAAATTCAACCAACATTCATCACCGATTTTGAGACTTACCTGCTTGCAGAAAAACACCTGCATTGCAACTCTGTCTGGGTATATTCCTGTCCCGTCCGCATGCTACTGCACAGGGCGGTAGAAAACGGCTGGCTGATGCATTATCCATTCCCAGACTGCAGTGTGCCGAAAGAGGAAACGGAAAAAGGATTCCTTACCAAGGAGGAACTCGGACAGCTTATCAACGCCCCGAAGATGAACTTCAAGCGAACATTCATCCGCGATCTGTTCCTCTTCTGCGCTTTCACGGGATTGGCTTACATAGACCTGAAGAACCTTCGGGAGGAAAACATCGTGTCCAACCCGCTCGACGGCAGCGTGTGGATACATATCCATCGACAGAAGACAGGTGTGGAAACAAACGTCCGCCTGCTCGACATTCCTCTTCAAATCATGAAGAAATATAAAGGCCTATGCGACGACGGGCGTGTCTTTCCCGTTCCGTCCTATAATTCCTGCAAAATGATACTACGTACCGTCATGAAGAAATGCTGCATCTACAAACACATTACTTGGCACATGGCGCGCCATACGATGGCAACGGTGGTATGTCTTTCCAACGGCATGCCTATCGAGTCCGTCAGCAGCGTATTGGGGCACAAATGTATCTCCAGCACACAGATATACGCCAAGATTACCAACGAGAAACTGAACAAGGAAATGAATGTACTATCTGAAAAACTTGCTGATATTGGTGAGTTTGTCACCTCTGAGGATTTTACGTAATAGTACGAAAAATAAAAATGCTTTTATTATGACAACATCCAAACAATATATATATAAAAGGAGGAACGAACGATGAGACAACGAGACATCATTTATTTGAAAGAGAATGAATTTTGCATCACCGGTTCCGACATTTGGATGAGCGAGTGGGAACTGGCGGAACTCTTCTACGCCACGCAGGGTGAGATACGGGCAGCCATAAACCGCGTGCAGAAAGACAGCGCCATGCCAACCTGTCACAGCACGAGATATATGCCTCTTGAAAACAGTCATGCTGCCGAGGTGTATTCCTTGGAGGCCATCATCGCTATATCCTTTTATCTTCATACCGGATTTGCGGCAAAGTTTCGCAGGTGGATGATACAACGGATAATAAGAGAGAACAAGCAGGCAGCCTCTCTCATGCTTTGCATCAGTAGCGGATTGGAATGCTGAACAAACAAGAATAACGACACACACTATTCGAATACGCTATTCAAGAAACAAAATCCGAGAAACAAAAAGGAACGACAACGGGCGGACGGTTTTCACCAGAAAAACTGTCCGCCCGACTTGTTTTCTGTCATTTTGTTGTCTCTTTTGTCTCCGTAACGACGCCACAAGCTGCCACATACTACCAAAACAGACCGAGAATACTGATAATGCTATAATTTTGTAATGTATTCATTAAACAAATTGCCCATAGGTACTTACCTATTATTATATATAATTTGTAAAGTGAAAAGCTATGTCTTCCCATTTCCACTTATATGCGTTTGTATATCAGTAGATTACGATAAACCCTCTCATCTGGCTCCTTCTCTCTTATCCGCTCTTCTTTTCGACATATCATTCATGGACATATATCCTGCCCGTTGCTGGGTGGCGGACAGTTGTGTCTTGCCTTTCCGCCATCCCCTTCCTCCCTGAAATAAAGATTTATCCTCATAAATAGGTATGTAAAAGGTTGTCATCGGGAGGAAAGAACGCCGTCTAACAGTGATTCATACACATATATCTAGCGTACACAGGGCAAGCGGCGAACCATACGCAGCAGCATTTCTATACCACTCTTACACAAGTGTTTCGGAAACAAGAGAGAGGGAGGCCAGTCTTCGTTTTCTCAACGACGAATGACATGCTTATCGGCCGGTACGGGGAAATTTAATCGTTTTTAGGTATTGCGCAGTATATCATAAACGCGTATTTTTGAACTGAAATAAAACCTACAACTAAAATAAGAACGATATGAAAAAACTAACTTGGTTGGAGAAAGGCCTCTTTCTTCTGATTGCAGTACTCACATTTACCGCATGCGGCGATGACAAAGACGACCCCGTTACAACCGGTTCTCCTGAAGGAACCTATCAAGGTTGGGCTAAAGCCACATTCAAATACATGCCTTCGGGTATGGCATTGGATAATCAAAAAGTGCAGATAACAGCCAATGCTGATGGTACCGTAAAGATTGTTTATGCCTCTATGGGCGTTTTCGGCACAATGACCATCCCCTCGACCACCTTTGTGCTGAAAGACAACCAATACATTTTAGCAGGCATGGGTAAGGCTGCCATCGCTCCGCATGGTGGCGGTGCTGCTACAGAATACGATTGCAACGTGAAAGGAAGCATCAGTAAAGACAAGAAAACCTACAGCCTTATCTTTACCGTTCCTGCTGCAATGGGCGGATTGGAGATAACGGTAAACAACGGTTCGGCACCTTTACCGATGCTGGTGGCCGATGTCTATAAAGGCTATCTCACGGCTTCCTCCGCAATGTTTGCCGGCATGACCGAGAAAGACGTTACCGTATCGATAACGGCCAATGCAGACAACAAGACCGCAAAGGTGGTATTAGACGGAAAGACCTTTGGTATAAGCACGATTGATAACGTGAAAATCACCAAGAAAGATGCTAACTACGAACTCGAAGGAACAGGCAAATCGCTCATGGGAATGGGCGCTGGTCCTAAGAAAGAGTATGTCTGCACGCTGAAAGGAACCATCAGTACGACCAAGAAAGCTGCGGAACTTACCTTTACGGCACCGGCAGTAATGGGCGGATTGAACATGGTCTTCAAGCTCGGAACCCCTCCGTCTCCCTCTCGGCAGTCTGTTCACGAGGATGTGTTACAGGCTTTTGAGCAGTTCTTTGCTAACTAACCTCTGAGTTTTCACCAACGAATCACGAAACATCAATACCGACTATGAGACGAAACCTCTTACAGTCGCTATGCTTATCCATCATGACAGGGACGATTGTACTATCGTTCCTGTCATGTGATAACATCTATGACGACCCTTCCGAGGGCGACCCCTCACAACACAAAAAAGACAATACGTACACCAACATCAATGCCACAGAGTACACCAACTGGGTATATCTCAACCTGAAAAACGGGTCACAGAAAACCCTTCTCTATGACAACACGGCTGATATACCTGTCGAATGGCACTTCGCATTACACCGCTACGACTGCAAAACCAATGGCGGTGCGGCATTAGAAACGGCCTACGCTGACTTGGAGACTTTCCGACGCGATGCCGGAAACGGTACCTATGCGCGTCCGTCGGATGCTTCGTTTAAACCCGATGTCGCAGACCGCATCATTATAGATATGTCCGGCATGATGCAAGGCAAAGTGATTTATGCGAATACGCCAAAGAACAAAGAGCTAGGGAAATGGCTTGATGTAAATATGAGCACAATGCCTCCTACTTACAAGCCCTCCGAGAAAGTGTATCTCCTGCTGATGAAAGACAAGACGATAGCAGCGATTCGCTTCACAGGGTTTGCCAATCCCAACAAATACAACATCAAAGGATATATTTCCTTTGATTATATCTATCCGGTAAAATTCAAGGATTGATACCATGAATAAAAGACTTTTACCGCTGTTTGCAGTTCTGCTCTTCTTCTCAATGCGGACTTTCGCCGACCCGATACACGGCATCGTGGTAACAGATGGCAACAAGCCCGTGCCTTTTGCCTATGTGATGACTGAGGGAAAGAAATATGCCACGCAGGCAGACAAAGAGGGGCGATTCACGCTCAACGTGCCTTCGGGCGAATATACGCTTACGGCTATGCTTATCGGTTATGAACGGTGTACCGTCAAAGTGTCATCGTCGGCCACAACGGAAGTAAAAATGTATATGAAAGAAGACCTCATCAACTTAGGTGCGGTCACAGTGACCGGTACCATGACGAAGAAGACGCTGGCCAATACCCCTGTGGTAACACGGGTAATAACGGCTGCCGATATACGGAAGCTCGATGCCACGAATATCCGAGATGTACTGGAAGCAGAGCTTCCGGGCATAGAGTATTCGTATGCCATGAACCGTCAGGAAGTGTTGAAAATGCAGGGATTGAGCGGTCTCTCGTTGCTTTTCCTCGTCGATGGGGAACGTCTTGCCGGTGAGACACTCGACAATGTGGACTACAGAAGATTGAATGTAGACAACATCGAGCGTATCGAAATCGTGAAAGGAGCAGCCTCCGCATTATATGGCTCCAATGCCGTGGGGGCTGTCATCAATATCATTACAAAGTCGGCAGCTGACCCGCTGACCGTTCACCTCAACACTCATTTCGAGAGCAAATACGGTACACAACGTCACGGAGCGGAGGTAGGGTCGCGCACAGGGCGGTTCTCCAACCTGCTGAACATACAGACCGACCGGATGAAATCTTATACCGTTTTTGATAAAGGGCGTGCAGACAGCACACAAGTGTATGGCAACCGACAGTGGAACTTTAAGGACAAATTGGTCTACAAATGGTCGGACAAGACATCGTTGACGGGTAAGGCCGGCTATTATTTCCATGAGCGCAACGTGTCGGCGTATAGCAAAGACCGCTCGAGAGACTTCCTCGGAGGGCTACGCTTTGCAGGTACATTGAGCGAGAAAGACGTGCTCGATGTGTCTTATAACTTTGATAGATACGATAAAAGCGACTTCTATCCTGTAACGAAAAAAGACATACTCAACTATAAAAATGTGCAAAACTCCCTACGCGCACTCTATACCCATGCCTTCGACAAAGACCTTTTGCTGACGATGGGCGGAGATATGATGGCCAATTATCTGCAAACCTATCAGTTTGTGAATGGGGGATCACACAGACAATTCTCGACCGATATCTTTGCACAAGCTGACTGGAATATCGCTCATCATTGGAATATCGTGGCCGGTTTACGCAGCGATTACTTCTCGGGTTATGGGTGGCAACTGACACCGAAAATAGCGGGAATGTATTCGTTGAACAACTTAAAAGTGCGTGGGTCTTATTCCAGAGGCTTCAGAGCGCCTACTCTGAAAGAGATGTACATGAATTTCAATATGGCAAATGTATTCTATATATATGGTAATAAAGACCTGAAAGCAGAAACGAGCAACAGCTTTTCGACCTCCGCAGAATACGTTCATCGCAATTATTGCTTCACACTGACAGGGTATTACAACATCTTGGACAACGAAATATCTACCATCTGGAACCCTGCCTTGGATGCAGGAAAGGGCGCAATGGCCTACTACAATGTGGAAGGAACCAGCCTTGCCAGCGTAGATGCCACAGTGGTGGCACGCTATTCGTGCGGTTTCGGAGCAAAACTCTCTTACGCCTATTTCCACGAGTTCACACGTCATAACATGCCGATAACGTCTGATTCGCGGCCGCATACATTCACAGCACAGGTAGATTACAGAAAGACTTTCAAGCACTATGAGATGAGTGTTACACTCAACGGCCGTTATCTGTCGGAAGGAACATACAGTACGTTGGACACCGCGACCAAGACTTATAGAAAAACCACTTCGGCCGCATACAGTCTTTGGAGGCTTATCGTGCAGCAACGGCTCTATCAGGCCGTTCAGATTACTTTGGGTATAGACAATCTTTTCAACTATCGGCCGAAGGTATATCAATACAATTCGCCATTCACCACAGGCACCTCGTTCACCGTGGGCGTAGCCGTGGAATTGGAACAACTCTTCAAACACTTATAAAAAGATGGCATTCCGACAATAAAACGACATGATATGTGGAAGATAAAACAGAAACTTGGGTTTAAAAAACATAGAAAAATATGGTTAGGCGCACTCTTAGCCTTGTTTGTGAGCTTACTTGTGGGCTTCTATCATATATGGTTGAGCCGCACGAAAATCGCACTTGTAAACTTTCAACCCGTTATGATGCAGGCCTTATCGCAGGCCGACGATAACCCGTTCATCAAACTCTATGATGTGAAGACCGACGAGTTGGGGTCATTGGACGATTACGATGTAGTGCTCATCAACGGCATGGGGTTCAATATAACGGCCGAACAACGCCAGCAGATACAAGAGACAGCCAATGAAGGAGTACCCGTCTATACCATGATGGCCACCAATCCGGACAACGATATTTCCAATTTCACCGTAGAAGAGACAGCGCTCATACAGAAATACATGATGGGTGGCAGGCGGAAGAATAACCGAAGTCTGCTCAGTTTCTTACGTAGAAACGTGGACGGGAAGATTATTTTCACCGGAACACCGGAGAAACCGGAACAGAAACCCTCGGATTATCTCTTCTTCCCTACAGACAATGACGAGGAAGAAGAGCTGGAGTTTACCTCCGTAAGCAGCTATGAGAAATACATGAAGACGCACGGCCTTTTCAGGAAAGGTGCTAAAAAAGTGGTTGTTTCGGGTGCGGTAACCGACCCCACAGATCTCGTTCGTGCGTTGGTGAAAGAGGGATACAACGTTTATCCCGTGTCTTCGTTTATGAATATGGCAGACTTCATTCGGCAGATACGTCCCGATATGGTCATCAACAGCGCACATGGAAGGTTGGGAGACGATGTTGTGCAATACCTCAAAGCCAATAATATATTGCTTTTTGACCCAATGGATGTAAACGCATTGACCAATGATTGGGAGAAAGACCCTCGCGGAATGATGGGTGGTTTCTTGTCGCAAAGCGTGGTCATGCCCGAGATTGACGGTGCGATACGTACCACAGCACTGTTTGGTCTCACACGCGACAAGAACGGATTGCTACATCCGTACGCCATTCCCGAACGTTTGGAAACATTCATCAAGACTGTGAATAACTATTCGCGCCTTACCTCCAAGAAGAACAAAGACAAGCGGCTGGCCATCGTTTACTTCAAAGGACCGGGACAAAGCAATCTTGTAGCCAGTGGAATGAATGTAGCCCAATCGCTCTATAACACACTTTTAAACCTTAAAAAAGAAGGTTATAACCTATCTGGACTACCGGCTTCACTCACTGAATTCAAGCAACAAATAGCTCGGGAAGGTTCTTTATTTAACTCGTTTGCTGAAGGCGATGTCGCCCGATACATGAAAACAGGGCATCCACAGCTGGTGACCAAACAGGAATACGACAGTTGGACGCACGCCTCCCTGCGCAAACAAAAGATAGAAGACGTAGATAGGGAGTTTGGAAAGTTCCCCGGAGACCACAACAAACTAAAGACTGCAGATGGTCGTCTGGCCTTTCCACGCATCAGATACGGAAATATCGTCCTCATACCGCAGCCCTTGGCCGGTGAAGGGAAGGACGTTTTCAAGATTGTTCACGGAACAGACAAGGTGCCGCCGCATAGCTATATTGCCCCGTATCTTTGGATACAATACGGATTTAAAGCAGATGCATTGCTGCATTTCGGTACCCATGGCAGTCTGGAATTTACCCCGCAGAAGCAAGTGGCCTTGTCTAACAATGACTGGCCGGACAGGCTCGTGGGCGCACTTCCACACTTCTATTATTATACGATTGATAATGTGGGTGAGGCAATGATAGCCAAACGACGCTCATATGCTGGTCTGTTGTCGTATCTTACACCGGCTTTTCACGAGAGTGAGCTACGCAACACCTACAAGAACTTAGAGGATAAACTCTCTGCTTACTTCAATAATAAGGGCAATAAGCATGCCCTCGCTGTGGAAGCCAAGCAGCTTGCCATACAGTTAGGCATACATAAAGACTTGGGATTGGATGGCGATTTGAAGAGAGTTTACAACGATACAGACCTACAACGATTGGCCGATTATGCCGAAGAATTGTCCTCTGAGAAGATAACGGACACGCCTTATGTCATGGGAGTTCCCTATTCGCAGGAAGATATACGGTCTACCATTTTCTCTATGACAGTCGATCCCATTGCATATAGTCTTTATTCATTCGACAAACAGCAAGGAAAAGCACCCGCAGACCTGTATTTACACAAGGCAAAATTCAACGCCTTATATCTGAAGAAGGCCGAATCGCTGGTGAATCACTTCTATACCAATCCCTCATCGCTCACCGATGGACAGCTATTGCTCATCACCGGTCTCACCACTGCTCAACTGCAAAAAGCTCATGATATAGAAGAAAAGAAGAATATGCCTAAGGGCATGATGGCCATGATGATGGCGGCATCGCGGAAAGATAAGAAGCACGAGGGTAAAGCCCATGGCGGTATGATGGGAAAGATGGAGAGTAAGGATATGGAAGTGCCTGCTCCGTCTAACAGCCCCATAGCCAAATTCATGAGATACCAGATGCGCAAGATGCTGGCAAAGAAAGACCCTACCCGTATGTTGGCAGTGGCCAAGAAGATGGGAGCCAGCCCTGAAGCCTTGAAGAAGATGGAAGAAGGCCTTAAAAAGCAAATGGGCAACACATCAGCGGGCAGGCAGCATGCAACCGAAGCCGACGCATTAAACCCCAAGGATATTGAGTTTGCCCATGCAGTAACGGAAGTGGAGACTTCATTGAGAAACATCGGTCAGTATAAAGACCTGCTCGTAAAGAGTCCGAGTTTGGAGTTGGCTTCTCTTGTCAATGCTTTGAATGGCGGATATACTGCTCCTTCCCCCGGTGGAGACCTCATCCTCAATCCTAATACTTTGCCGACCGGTAGAAATCTCTTTGCCATCAATGCCGAAGAGACTCCTACCCCGGATGCGTGGGAGAAAGGTATCGCCTTGGCCAAGAATACCATCGACGAATATAGGAGAAAGCATCGGGGTGAATATCCTCGTAAAGTAAGTTACACTCTGTGGTCGGGCGAGTTCATACAGACAGGTGGCGCTACCATTGCACAGGTGCTTTACATGCTCGGAGTAGAACCGGTGAGAGACCGATATGGCCGTGTGAGCGACATCAAACTCATTCCTTCGTCGGCTCTCGGCAGACCTCGTATCGACGTGGTGGTACAGACTTCGGGGCAGTTGCGCGACTTAGCTGCCTCCCGTCTCTTTCTGATTACGCGTGCTGTGCAGATGGCAGCTGCGGCAGACGACGACAAGTTTACCAATGAAGTGAAAGTTGGCGTGGAAGCATCGGAACGCTATCTTATCGACAAAGGTGTTTCTCCGAAAGAAGCCCGTGAGCTGTCGCACTATCGTGTCTTTGGGGGCGCAGGCGGAGGCTATGGCACCGGCATTCAAGGTATGGTGGAACAAGGCAATCGTTGGACAAATGAGCGGCAGATAGCCGAGACCTATATCAACAATATGGGAGCCTTTTATGGCGACGAAGAGCACTGGATGAACGATGTGCATGAGGCCTTTGGGGCTGCACTCACCCGTACAGATGTCGTTGTTCAGCCACGTCAGAACAATACATGGGGCGCGTTGAGTCTCGACCATGTATATGAGTTCATGGGTGGAGTCAGTCTTGCTGTGCGTCATGTGACGGGCAAAGACCCCGAGGCTTACTTCAGTGATTACCGCAATCGCAACAATTACAGAATGCAGGACAGCAAAGAGGCCATCGGCGTTGAGGCCCGAACGAAGATTCTTAACCCATCTTACGTGAAACGTGCACTATCCGGTGGTGAAAACGCCACCGATGAAATAGCCGAAATGGTGAGAAACACCTATGGATGGAACGTGATGAAGCCTCGGAACATCGACAAGGAGTTGTGGGACGAAATCTACAATGTGTATGTCAAAGACAAGTACGACCTCGGTATCAAGGAGCAGTTTGCAAAGGTGAATCCCACTGCTATGGAAGAGATGACCGCCACCATGATGGAGACTGCCCGCAAGGGTTATTGGAAAGCTTCGCCACAGCAGTTGGCCGATATCGCCACCCTCCACACCGAACTCGTTACGCGTTTCGGCCCTTCCGGCTCATCGTTCGAGGGAAACAACCGTCCCCTGCAAGACTTCATTGCGGGCAAAGCACCTGCGGCAAGCGCAAAGACTTACCTGCAACGTAACAGGCAGATGACCGTTGCTGCGCAAGGAAAGACCAACGGTAAGAGTATGGTGATGAAGAAAGAGACAGACGAAGCTGTTGAAGATGCCGCCGAAACGAGTACTTCACTCAACGGTGTCGTCATCGTTTCCATGGTTTTTGCTGCTTTCATCGTCATGCTGTTGATTCTCCGTCGTAAACGTAAAAACGAGCGATAGGCCACTTAACCTCGTGTCATGGAACAGATTATCTATGTACTTCTGCTGTTCATCTTTCTCAACTGCGTCATGAAACTCAGTCTGTGGCAGTGGTGGCAGCGCATCATTTACTGCCTTGTCTTAGGCGGTTTTGCCTATTGGAGCATGGATTACGCCATGCTCCAATCCAAGACTCGCATAGCCGACTACCTGCAAAATACCGCTGTCTTACAAAACATGGCCATTATTGTAACCATCGAATCGGTGTTTTGTTTGGCTTTTACACTCACGTATCTGCAAAACGATGATCACACGATACGCAATAAATGGTGGGCGAAGGTGCTCTTTTGGTACCCGGGGCTACTCATGTTTCCCCTCGTATTCTACCTCCTTACCCAGACGCTTTTCGCCGTGGTGGGTGTTGATTTCAGCCTCACGGCATGGCTTTTTGCCGGCGCGGTGGTGCTTTTGCTACCACTCATTGCCGAGGGTTTTCGCTTTCTTCTGCCCGAACGCGACCATCGGGTGGAGGTTCATCTGCTGCTTTCGCTCTTTATCTGCATCCTCGGACTGATAGCGACAGAGAATGGAAAGATAGTCTACGCCGTGAAAGAGCATCCTTTCGATTGGCTCACCCTCGCATTTACCTTGGGCGGTTTCGCACTCCTTTTCGGCTTAGGGTGGCTTCTCAGCCGTTACAGATGGCTTTTTCGTAAATCATAAAATCATACATTTAACCAATGGAATATATATCACGTGCCCTTTTCGGGATAGCCAATAGTTTGCTGATTCCCGACATCATCTTGTTGATTCTCTTCTTTCTGCGCGCCCTTGTGCTGCTTGGCGGCACTTACAATGGCTTCATGCTGCGCCGCAGAAACAATCAGCGCTTCAACCATCTCATAAAAGACCTTACCCCCGACGGTATCGAAAACCTCAAGGAAAGTCTGCCGCAGAAGACCGACTCCCTGTACGTCCGTTATCTGAAAGACATGCTCGACAACGGCAAAGACCATGAGGACTATACCGACTATCTCATCACCCAATATGAAACTGAGACTGTCAAGGAGGTGAATCTATCGCGCCTGCTGGCCAAGTTAGGCCCTGTTCTCGGGCTTATCGGTACGCTTATCTCCATGAGTCCTGCACTGGTAGGTCTCTCCACCGGCGACATCTCCGGCATGGCCTACAACATGCAAGTGGTCTTTGCTGCAACGGTCGTGGGTCTGGTTATCAGTGCCGTAGGCCTGTTTACCCTACAGTTGAGACAACGATGGTTAGCCCAAGACGTAAACAACCTCGACTACGTGGCGCGCATACTGAATCAAAAGGAGGAACACCCATGAGCCGCAGGAGAAGAGGTAACCGTCTTTTAGTAGATGATGATGCCGACCCGCTGAGCGTGGTTGTCAATCTGTTCGACGTGGCCATGGTGTTTGCCGTCTCTCTGATGGTGGCCATGGTGATGCACATGAATATGACTGAGGTTTTTGGAAATGAGGACTTTACTGTGGTCAAAAACCCAGGGAAGGACAATATGGAGATAATTACAAAGCAAGGAAAGCAGATAAACACGTATAAAGCCTCGGGAGAAACCACCGATAACAATGGTGCGAAAGGTAAACGGTTAGGCACTGCTTACCAGCTGGAAAACGGACAAATCATTTATGTGCCAGAGTAAGCACACTGTCCTCCCTCCTTTCCTGTCATACCGCATGGCTATTTGAACGTTTACCAAAGGCACGGAGAATCTCCGAAAATGTTGCACGATAGGGTGCATGGATGCCCTGTTGCCGCCCTGCGATGTATGGGGCAAGTGCTGAAGCACTCGTTTTGCAGGACACATCAATACCTTATTATCATGGTGTGGGGTGCAATGTAAGTGCCGGCAGCGTATGATTGCGCAGTACCTCAAATGCGAAATATAGTGGTACGAGGTGTAATGTAAGCTCTGCAAGAGTGCAATATGGGCCCTCTACAAAACTATCACCCACGGATTCGTTCATGTCAAAAATAGTCAGTACCTTTATATTATGAAATAGAAGCTATAGTTTCCCAGTTTTGCCGACCTGCTCCTCGGTCAGCGCAAGGGTCAAGCAGGCCTTCTTCTTCCAGATAGACAGGATAATCGACTGGATTCCCATACGAAGCATTATAGCAATCGCCTATACCAAGGGCCATAAATCAAGAGGTTGTCCGGGTTATGACGGCTTGGTTTTGTTCAAGACCGTACTTCTGCATACATGGTATGGACTGAGTGACGTTGAGGTTGAGGAGCAGGTGAACGATCGCCTCTCTTACAACCGTTTCGTCGGTTTGGGTATGGAAGACGCTGTTCCCAACAGCACGACTGTCTGCCGTTTTTGGAACACACTGGTAGAGGCCGGCCTGTACGATATGATTCTCGATAAAATAAACCATAAACTTAAAGAGAAAGACATTATCGTCAGGCACGATGCCATTGTAGAGACAAGTATTATAGACACTCCCCATCGTCCCCGTGGGTGTAGGGAATATGAGGTGGTGGAAGACCATCATGAGGAGGACGGCCGAGAAACCTTGCAAGAAGCAATGCTCAAGGAAGTTGTCAAATCCAATGTGGACGAGGATGCCCGATGGAACAAGAAGATGGAAAAGCTCCACTTTGGCTACAAGCGTCATACGGTAACAGACGAGAATAGACTGGTCCTGGCCGAGGAGACAACGGCTGCCAACGAGAGCGGCATCAAGCATCTTGAAACGCCCTTGAAGAAAGCCGGCCTCCCACAAGGGAGGCCCGTCTATGCCGACAAAGGCTAGGATTTGGCTGAGAACAGGAAGACGCTCGGAAAGATGAACCTCAAAAGTCACATCATGTACAAGGGAACCAGGCGCAAGAAGATTACCAAAAGGCAACAGCGTGTCAATGTTGCCATCAGCAAGATTAGATATACGCGAGTTCGGGATAAGGAAATTCAGACAGTCGTTCCTTTGGGACTATTGGACAAGATGCTTTTATCCTGCTCCAATGTGTTTTTTGTTCATCCGCCGCGGCGGACGAATAAGATCTTCACATTTTTTATCTTTCGCCGTGGCGGAAGATGGTTTCTTTTTCATTGCATTTTCAGAGTTACTTTGGCAGGGTACACTCGTGAGGGGTCGCCGAAGAGTGCCGTTGATTCTACCATCGTACCCACATTGGGGGTTATTTTATCATGGAAAACAGTCTTCCCGTTATACGTTACCTCTATGGGACGCGAGAAATCCACCTCGCTGATGTAGAGACAGAAGCTGCCCCCGACCTTCCCTTGGCTTGTTTTGGTTTCCACGACAAAGCGGTTTCCATCGTGCTGTACGTCGAAGAACAGACTGCTCCCTTTCTCGGGTTGCAGGTTTTGAAAGCCGAGATAATACACGCCGGCAGCATAGCTGTCTTTGCCGTCGAGGTCGTAATAGCGGTAAGTTATCCGTTTCGGATAATGCCTTCGTGTGTAGTTCAACAGCCATGGAATTACTTTCGTATAATCTATTTCATGGCCTTGTCTTGCCTGCAGATTTACTTCGTGCACAAAATCTTCCGGCCACTGCTCATGCAGAGCTTTCATTTCGAGTTGCCAGATACCTGCGTAGTCGGCACGACCATATTGATAGTCCTTCTCGCCCACTTCCATTCTGAAAGCCGTATTGCGGTAATTCTGTGCCTCTCCATTTATTTTCTCGGCAGCGGCCATCGGGCCTACGCCGGCAAAATAGTCGGGCATGAAGATGCCGAGCCGCAGACTTCCGTACCCGTCTTCAGAGATACCGGTGAGATATACCTTGTCGGGATTCACCAACCCGCTAAGTACTGCCGCCTGTATCGCTTGCTTGAAAGCCACGCGCTTAGGCAGGAAATACCATCGTCCCTTGCGGTCGTCAGGCATACGGGGCACCATATAGGCCACGGGTTGTCCCTCTTGGAACACGCGATGGGCAAGGTCGAAGTTGATTTCAAACTCCTCCGTGTTAATCAGACTTTCCCACGGACCGGGCGCATCGGCATATAAACCGCCGCCATGAAGGTGGATAATCAGCGGATAACCTCTGGCAGGACGGACACCTTTGGTAAAGAGGCGCACTTTCATGCGTTCCTTTTCGGGTATTTCCCATACCGTTTCTTTATACGTTGCGTTCATTCCTGCGAAGTCGAAAACGCGTGTCCATCCCGTGTGCGCCTGCTTCCAAAGTTCCCAAATGCGGCGTTGCTGCGTACCGACATCAGCCGGTTCTATCTTCTCACGATACATTCCGACCGATGGGGCGGCAGGTATCTCGGCATCGGATATGCTCCGATAATAACTGATAATCTTGTTATCCGTGGTCGGAACTACAGGAGTATCCTCCTGTTCGGACTGCTTACAGGAAGCGCCGAGCAAGAGGATACCACAGAAAAACACGTACAGACAAATGCTATATCTGTGTCTCATACAGTTCTCAATTAAGGGTTGTCAGTGGCTTCTTGAAAGTATTTCTTGTCGTCTTCTGCCCATCCCCATGCTTTGATATAAGCATCAATGGAACCTTTCGGCACAATGAAGTGGAGGAACACGTTGCCTTTGGCATCATCAAACTGAAGGTCTGAGAAAGCATCGTACGGACTTGTCGCCTTTTTGGGTGGTGTCGTTCCTTTGAAAACGATTTCTTTCAATGCTTTGTCATAGAGAAATGCGCCGGCCTTTATTTCCTTTACGGCTGCCGGAATCACTACTTTTTGCAGTTTTTTGCAGCTCATCAGACAGTGTTTGGATATGATCTGCACTTTCTCGGGGAAAGTGAACTCCTCCAGACCGGCACCTTGGAACGCACCCTCACCCATGGTCAGCACTGATGAAGGTAATGTGATTTTGCGCAGTTTGGGCAGACCCGTAAAACCTTCTGCTTGAATATTCTCCAGCGAATTGCCGGGGAATACGAGCTCTTCGAGGTTGCTCATGTAGATAAACCACGGCCAAGCGCCGGCAATACTCTGCAGGTTGGCGGGGGC
This sequence comes from Segatella maculosa OT 289, assembly GCF_000243015.1. Lineage (NCBI taxonomy): Bacteria > Pseudomonadati > Bacteroidota > Bacteroidia > Bacteroidales > Prevotellaceae > Segatella > Segatella maculosa. Next base: position 4,326 of record NZ_JH594517.1, on the reverse strand, counting down.
AATGAGCTTCTTGATGTTCCTGAAGTCTTTAAAACCGGTACTTTCATCCGATAGTTTCAGCGTAGCGCCGCTGATGTCGAGCACCTCGAGTGTTTTGGTTTGTTTCAGTGTATCGAAATCTTCGTCGTTGATATTGCCGCTTTTGATCGTGAGGTAACGCAACTCTTTCACATTGCTCTTCTTGAGTAGCTCGGTCAGTTTACCGGCTTCCAGCTGCTCTACCACTAATTCTCCGGGGGCAAGTGCATTGGTTCCAGTCTCGTCAATATATGCATACTTGAATTGGATATTTCCCAAAGTGCCGTCGGCTCCGTGATGGTTTGTGAACTGGAGTTTCACGTAATGACCGTCTGCTGTGCGCACAATATATACCGTAGGCTTTACAGACAGCGACATGCCCTTCATGGTGTACCATTCCGTAAAGGCGGGGTTACACATCTTTTCCACAGTGACAGGGGGCATACTGCGCAACGACATGACATTCATTTTCCTGTCGGTAAGCCATTCGTTCTTAGCGTCTCCCCCTAAGAAGGGTTTCACTGTTTTCACAGCATCAAAGTCCGTGTATCGTGTCACGTAGACAGCACCGTTGTTGGTGCGACCGTTCAACATGTCGAAAGCGATGTCCCAGCTCTTCGTTCCCGGTGTTTCTGCCGTTGTTGCATCTACCATTTGGTTTGTGGCAAACGAGAAATAAGCGAAGCCGCTCTTAGTCATTTTCAGTTACGTGCTGACCGTTCCTTGCGGACGAGGCGAGGGAGTGGGGTCGTCATCATGCGAACATGCGGTGAAAAAGAATACGCCGCACATCAAAGCACCAGCAATGCTGGATGATTTTACAAAAGTTTTCATCATGTAATGTTTAGATAATGTAAATAATTAAATGGGTTTGTTTTAAAGCGAAAATCTGTCCTAAATGTTATACCAATCTTGGCAAAGAAGAGAAAGAGGCTAAGGATAAGTCCCTGATTAGAACTTATCGGATATTAATCCTATAACCCACCGTCAGTTCAATCTGCTGATTGTGGTTATCATGTTCCACCCAATTATAGGTGTTCGTTTCGGCCTTGATGCTATTGGTCAGACTGTAATGGTATCGCAAGTCGAGCGTCATACCGAATGGAAAGTCATAACCGATACCGCCGCCCAATGCCGCCCTTTACGCTGGGATAACCCAACGCCGAGAACTTCGCATCTTCTTGATTACCCGTATAGGTGAGACCATTTGGAGAGAGGTTTGCATCTATCCGTCCGCCCAGTGAAATATGCAGCGAGTTTTTTGCCTTAAAAGGATAGAGATTGAAATAAGCGGCAAGTTCCAAATGGTGATAACGGGTAGAGAGCATGTAGGTCAATTCGTTCTTGTCCTCGTAACGAACTCGCGCTGTTTTGTTATAATAGGCGATGCCCTCTTCCACGCCCCAAAGGCTTGCAGGCTGCCTATAAAGAAGAAACAGCTCGGCGCTTGGCACGAACTGTCCTTTGTTGTCGAACGAATAATTAGAGTAATAATCCTCGCTCACCAATATCTTATCTACATGGTTATTCACGCTGTAACCGCCACCCAAGCGGGCACCGGTATTGAAAGCACTTTCCTGAGCACTTAGTGAAAGACTGGAGACAAGGAAAAGAATAAGTAAATGAGACCTTATATACATAACGGAGTAATTTTTTGTTATTGTTTTTAAGGGACTGAAGTTCCCCATTCTTCTACAAAATTAATAATTCTTTTGGAAGAAACAATATTTTCGGCAAAAATATTTCGTAGTATATTATCAAGATCTCTGCAAAAAACATTCACATTAAAATATGATAATTGAAAATCAACAAGTTGTATTGTTAATTCTGTTTTTAACAGAGTTTTACTGAGGTCTCACATTGTCCGTCCCTTTCCCTTTCGTTTCTTGCGTCGTTTCATCTTCCTGATAGAATCTTCCTCTTCGGCGTTTACGGCCTGACTGGAGGGATTAAGGATCCCGAGGCCAAAGGAAGGATTTTCATTGTCGTCTTGTATGATGAACTCTTTCTGTACCGTCTCTTCGGGGTGAAGAGTAAACGGTATGGGCTTCTCATCGGCGTAGGGTAAGGTAAAGTGCTCTTGCAGGGCATTGGCAGAGAGTTCCTTGCCCATGCGCGAGCCATTGAGTACGCAACCCGTGCGGTGGTCGATGAAAGTTGCTCCGTAGATGCGACCCTCGTCGGTGAGACGCAGCACCGTGTCGATACCCTTGGCTTTGAGCAGATTTACGAATTTTGCCCTGTGATAAGTCTCTCCGAGTGTTTGAAGTACTGCCCGTTTGGTAGGCTCAGTGAATTTCTTTTCGGCTATCTGTTTTTTCGACAAAGAAAAGCGTTTCTCGATGGCGGCATAGCTTGCGGACTTGCCGAAGAGCGATGCTTTGAAAGGATTGCCCACCTTGTTGCCTTTGTCGCCCGTTGTCGAGTAGACCAGCCCGTGATACTCCCGTCTTCCTACCTTTCCTCGCGTCTCTTCCACGTGGATGTTGTAGAGCGAAAGCAGGGCGCGGTATTCGCCCATCGACTGAAAGCAGTAACGGGTGGTAGCGGAAAGCAGTACGCTTGCGATTTGCTTTTTTACATCGCCCTTATCGATGTTTACCGTATGGGCAGCTTCACGTATCTCATTCCGTTTGCGTTCGGCAGGATGCAGGTTAAATTCCCTTTCGAGTTCCTTGCGTATGCGTTCGCTCCTACGGAAAAGAAAGTCCCTGTCGATACGTTTACCCTTTTCATCGACATTGACCGATACGATGTGCACATGGTGGCGGTCGATGTCCTCGTGCTTGACAATCACATAGGGTTGGTTGCCGTAGCCGAGCCTTTCCATATATATCTGTGCGATGTTTGCCATCTCCATATCCGTGAGTCGGTCGTCGGGATGCGGATTGAGCGAGACGTGAATCACCGTGTTGCGTGTCCTGACATTTTCGGGCATGCAGTTACAGAAGTCTCGCAGCAGTCGGGTGCAGTCCATCTGTCCGTCCCCGCCATCGAACACTTTGTTGGTGGCAAGGAGTTTTCCCTCGTCCGCATTCACCTTTTGGGCGTTGTAGGCAAGTGCGCCGTAGAGCGAACTTCCGATACTTATCTTTGCGACCATTGCTGCTCAAAGGTTTGGGTGAGGCGGATGATTTGCTGCGTAATGAGCACCAACTCCTGTGTACATTTCTCTAATTTATAAAGCAGTGCCATCGCCTTTTTCTCGGAAAAGTGTACACGCAGTTCCTTGACGACTTGGTTATAGTTGTTGCCCACGGCGCGGTATTGCGCATGAAAAGACGAGAGCTTGGTGTAATAATCGAGCAGCGTCTTGTCTGTTTTTATCACACGGAAAGGCTGCGAAAAGACACGGGCCTTGATGAAAACCGCTCGGGCATAGACACCCGATTGGTCGTACATGGAGAGCAATTTAAGCCATTCCTCGTCATCGAAACGCACCATGACGCAATGCGTCTTCCTTGTCTCCTTGGGGTGCTTGCCCCACTTGGGGGTATCACCTGCACCCCTGTTTTCATTTTCCTTTTCCTTTTTCATATTTCTGTGGATTAAGTGGTTTTGCGACTCGGCCGCCGTGCCGGTTGTTCCCCTGTATAGGTAGAACTGCCCTTCAAAGGATTTCCGACTTCGGAGAAAATGCCTCCCTCTCCTTGTGTAGAGAGGGCACCTTTCGGGAGTTACCCGAAAGCCTTTGAGTTACTCAAAGGATATCTTGCTGTGTCTTTGAGGACACAAACAACCGCCTTCGGACGGATGAGGGAGTTACCTTCAGAAGCCGTCAGGGAGAACACCGACCGACAGAGCTCGTCGCTCGGGTGCAAAATTAGGCAGAATATCCACCCGAAAACCGATAGGAACGACGCCACAAGCTGCCACGTGATTGAAAAATGATACAAGTTTGGTCATAAGTACTTTACTTTGCAAGTGCGATTGGGCAGACGCCCTTTCATAAGCGGATAAAGACTGCCGCACAAAAGTCCGTAAGCAAGACTGCGTACACTTACGGTCGTATGGAATGACCGGCGTATGGGAAAGCGCATGCCAATAAGTACGGCACCATGTTTTAGGGAAGACCGAATGTCAGGACGTCCGCACGTTTGAATGCAGGTGCTTCCGCATGTTTGAATGTGGGAATGAGGGGACAGAAGGCATAGCAGTTGTTCGCACGAAAGCACGGACGTGAATACACACGGAGCTACAGACGACTGTGACAAGTCCTATACCCGTGGGGCACAAGTCCTATACTTGTCGAGTACAAGTCCTATACCCGTCAATGGGATGTCCCAATCATATATCAAAGCATTTATG
>NZ_JH594516.1:0-28097 GCF_000243015.1 Segatella maculosa OT 289 | reverse complement strand
TACCTTTGTGGAGGGAGGTCAAGCCATTGAAAAAGACAAGCAGGCTGAAAGCCTTTATCCTGCATTTTGTCAGCGTGCCAGCAAAATGGGTGCGCACTGGAAGGCAGAACGTTCTGAACCTATATACAAATAAAACCTACTACTCTGAGGTCTTCATTGAATAAACAGTATTTCTTTGTGGCTTTTCATACTTCCTCATTGGTTTGGGTGGGGGATTTCATGTCTATGCAAGAACCAAGAACCCCAGAAAATCCCCATATCAATGGATAAATTCCAAAAATGTCACTTCAATATATAAAAGTACCTCACAAGGAATAATGCTGCGGAATTGAGGAAAAAACCTTACTCCAGTAGCTTACGTGCATGCTCGATGATGGTATCAATTCCGTTATAGAAATCCACTATATCAAGACTCACATTTACGTCGGGCGCTATGCCGAACTCGGTACTTTCCTTGTTCTTGTCATAGATAGGGCAGGCCGAAAAGCGTACACCCCACCCGTTGGGAAGCTCACTGCCAAAAGGCATTCCTGCACCACCGCCTGTCTTGTCGCCGACAATGCGGACGTTGGGACAACATTTCATGTACTTCACGAACTCATTGGCCGCACTATAGACACCACGGTTCGTAAGCACGACCACCGGTTTCTGCCAACGCAGGCCACGGCTCGGCTTGAGCCATTGTTCCCGCATGGCAGAAAAAGCATCGTGAGCCTTTCCCGTCTTATGTTGAATATAGCCCACGAGAAGCTCCTCATTGGTAAAGCGGGCGGCCAGCTCTTCGGCACTCGAAATCAGTCCACCGCTGTTGTTGCGGATATCGATGATTAATCCACGTGTAGGGAGCAGATAGGACAAGATGTTCGTCAGATTACCGCTTCCAAAGCTGTTCTCGAAAGTAGCGCAACGGATATACCCGACATTATCATCGAGAATACGATATTTCATACCGTTGGCAATACGATAGTTGGTACCCAGATATTTATTGAGAAGAGAGTCGTCCACGTTGCTTGGATAGTTCTCACGCCACGACCAATAGCGTGCCACATCAAAGCCCGAATACATGTTGACATGACCGTCACGCAGTTCTCCCAGCATGTTTCCCAACACCTCAAAGAGTTGTTCGTCGCTCATCTGGTCGCTTATCTGCTTGCTATACCGTACATGGACCTCGTTCCAATCGAGCTTGTATTGCCGGGCCTTATAGTCAAAGAAGCAATAATGCTCGTCGAGAATGCGCCACAAAGCCTCAAAGTTGCCACGGGGATTGTCGGCATATTCGTCTTCTTTTACACAGCTTGTAAACAACAGCGGAGCGAGAAGCAGCAATAATAATGGAAGAATACGTCGGAAGTGTCTCATTTTCTGACTCGGATTAACTTAAAGGTCTTGGTCACACCCAGCAGCAGGGCATGCGTGTAGGCATGTTGTTTGAGGTTGTTGACCCGGGCCTGCAAATACTCTCCTTGATAGCCGACACGGAAAGTGGCACGGAAAAGCGGGAAGTCCAAGGTCAGGAAATGCCTCAACGAGGGTGCATTCCCCATATAGGTAGGCACAATATTATGGTCGTAATTATCTTTGGAGAATATTTCGTAATAAGACTGACCGTAGTTAGGCGAGAACATCAGTCCTGCCACGGGCACCCCCACTTCATAACGCAGCCGGAAATCACGGTAATGGCTCTCACAGAAAGGATTACGGAAAGTATAGATCAGGGCTGCCGTAGGCAACACATTCAGATAGGCACGGGCTTGAGCGGGATTATTGCTGTTGCGTGTGTTATAGATGAAACCCAGATTGAGCTCTGCATTGCCTCCGGCCTCCAATTGCAGCTCGTTACCACCGACAGTCCACGTCCCACACACGACATGCAAGCCGTATTGGAAGTTGTAATTGCCGGCAATCTCGCGGCCGTCGCCCGACCGATTGTCTATGTAGGCAATGTTTCCCTGATGGATAAGCGCGTTGATGAGTCGGCTTCCCTCGCGCCAGCGCAGCGTGTGACTGATGTAACGGAGGTCGGGCCCCGTATATTCTTCCGGACTAAGATAAGTGTCAAGCACTTTCGTTGCACCCCACCCAATCATTCTGCTGTTGGTGATTATGCGGTCGCCATCTCCCATCGTGCCTGTTTGCCCGGCACAATACAACGGCGACAAGACCATCAGCCCAGCTATAAGGATACTATTCAGATGTGGTTTCATTTGTATCGGAGAATAAATTGAGTTGTCCGGTCATTTCATCAATCACCTGCTGCCGGCTTTTACCTGCATCGGGGGCAAGGTTCTCTTCCGCTTCCGTAGCATCTTCTTCTGCTTCGGACGTATCCGGTTCTGGGAAACGCACGGGCTCCAATTCTTCAATCTTCCCAATCTGCCACGTTGATATACGCTTACCTTTAGCCTTGAAACTCTTTTGTCCGATGAACTGTTCAGCATCAATCTCTTCCGGAGCACGCGAAGCGTCATGCCCACCATAAGTCACTTTGATGCGCGGGAATGCAACATCCGTCAGGATAACGAGCCTACTGTCAGCATTATCGCCGAGGAAGTTCTGCGGTCTTGCCGTTGCATCCATCGTAAACCGTTTCATATAAGGATAACCCTGATTGTCAGCATCGAAGAGAACAGCCGTCCACACCTTGTCAGGCTCCCATTTCTCTAAGCGCATGATATTGTCTGGATAGTGGTTATTGACATCAAAGTTCGTAATATAGAAGTCACTATTGTCGAGTATAACGAGAATACGGTCTTCATCAGAGAATTCGCCCAAGAAGCGTCCGTGCTCCTCATAGTTGATGCGCTTCACATCGGCATCAAACCACACTTTCCGGCCACCCAACGTTGAATGGCCATGACTCTTCAAGCCAATGCGATGCACACCTTGCTTGGACAACAAGACACCTTTGGCTGCGCGGTTCTTTATCAATATCTTACTGAAGTCGCGCTCCAAGAATATGTTCTGGCGTTTCTTCTTCGGGTCAAGATCGAGCGTCACCTTGATGGTCTCGGCCTCACCGTTAGGATTGGCCGTGAAGTAAATCACCTTCGAACCCGGTGTGCCCTGCGTCAGGTCGTATTCACGGTCACGCGTCATACTGGTCACATTAAAACGCTTCATGTAATAGAAGCCCTGACGACCGTCGCGATAGACCGTATTGTAAATCGTACGCTTATCGTTCTTCTTAAACACCTGCACCCAAATGATGCCTTTGCCCACGAAGATTTTGTCGGCCACCTTGATAATCTTGTACTTCCCGTCTCTATAGAAGATGATGATATCGTCGATATCGGAGCAATTGCAAACGAACTCGTCTTTCTTCAGCCCCGTCCCGATGAAACCTTCCTGCCGGTTGATATAGAGTTTTTGGTTAGCTTCCACCACCTTCGCACTGTCAATCGTATCAAAGCTACGTATTTCGGTATGACGCGGATGGTCGGCGCCATATTTGTTCTTGATGAACGTGAACCAATTGATGGTGACATCGGTCATGTGAGCCAAGTCACGTTCTATCTCTGCCACCTCGGCCTTGATGCGCGCAATGAGTTCATCGGCCTTGTCTTTATTGAACTTCAGGATGCGCTGCATCTTGATTTCCATGAGCCTGAGGATATCATCACGCGTCACTTCGCGAATGAAGTTGGGCTTGAACGGTTCCAGCTTCTCATCGACGAAAGCAATGGCCTCGTCCATCGAAGCAGCCTGCTCAAACTTCTTTTCTTTATAGATGCGTTGCTCGATAAAGATGCGCTCAAGACTGGCGAAGAAGAGTTGCTCAAGCAGTTCGCCACGACGAATCTCAAGTTCCTTGCGCAGCAACCCCATCGTGCGGTCAACACCGTGGCGCAACACGTCGCTAACCGCAAGGAAGCAAGGCTTGTTATCTTCGATGACACAGCAATTCGGCGAAATATTAATCTCACAATCGCTGAAGGCATAGAGTGCATCTATCGTCTTGTCAGGCGACACACCGGGCGACAAATGCACCTGTATCTCCACCTCGGCAGCCGTATTGTCGTCTACACGCTTAGCTTTGATTTTTCCTTTGTCTATCGCTTTCAAAATACTGTCGATAAGCGTCGTCGTGGTCTTGCTGAACGGTATCTCGCGGATAACGAGCGTCCGGTTGTCGAGCTTCTCTATCTTCGCCCTCACCTTCAGTCCGCCGCCACGTTGCCCGTCATTATACTTGCTGACATCAATGGCGCCACCCGTGGGAAAGTCGGGATAAAGCGCGAACGCCTCGCCGCGCAGATACTTGATGGCCGCATCGCAAATCTCATTGAGGTTATGCGGCAACAGCTTGCTGCTCAGCCCAACGGCAATACCCTCGGCCCCTTGCGCCAAGAGCAGCGGGAACTTCACCGGCAGCGTAATCGGTTCCTTGTTCCGTCCGTCATAACTCAACTGCCAGTCTGTAGTCTTCGGATTGAAGACCACGTCGAGGGCAAACTTCGACAGTCGTGCCTCAATGTAACGCGGAGCAGCCGCACGGTCGCCCGTCAAGATGTTTCCCCAGTTGCCCTGACAGTCAATAAGCAAGTCCTTCTGCCCCATCTGCACCAAGGCATCACCGATAGAAGCGTCGCCATGCGGGTGGAACTGCATCGTGTGGCCCACGATATTGGCCACCTTATTATAACGTCCGTCGTCCATGCGCTTCATCGAATGCAAGATGCGCCGCTGCACGGGCTTCAGTCCGTCTTCGATATGCGGCACGGCCCGTTCCAGAATCACATAGCTGGCATAGTCCAAGAACCAGTTCTTGTACATGCCGCTCAAGTGATGCACGGCCGAAGCGTCGAACCGGTCGGCCGGTCGGTAGTCCGAATGGGTGTCTTCGCCCAGCATTTCCTCTTCGTTGATATTCTCGCTGTCTTTGAATTCTTCGTCCATGTGATGCTTATTTAATTTCTGCGATAGCCACAAAATTACTACAAAAGGTTGAGATATGCAAATAAAAAGCCGCTTCTTGCCCCAAATCCGTCGCTCTCCGGGTCAAGAACGGGTGTCGCGGCACCTACGGTAGGCATGCAACCGTCGTTATTAAAGGAATACGACCCGACTGATACCGCATCTGTCATCGGACAGATATAAGGCATACCGAATTATCTACCCGATGAGAAATATTTCTCACCGGGTAGAGAAATATTTATCACCATGGTGATAATTCGATACTCCTTATATGTCTACAGGCAGACTTACGGTATAGAGACGGTCGTTATCCTTCCGTGAGTCCGGTTGCACACCTTTCGTCAAAGCGATTACACACCTTTCGTCAAGGCGATTGCACCCCTATAACCAGACGAAGGCAGATGAAAAAACAAGCCGAATAGTTGCAGGCGTGGGATTTATTGCTTACTTTTGCAACGTAAAACCATAAAATACAAGAGTTATGAAAAAACATCTGCTACTCATGCTCGTCGTTGCGGGCATCACATTCTCCTTCTTGAGTTGTTCGTCTGATGATGACGACGCACCGTTGACTTCGTTGAAAGGCACCGAATGGGTGAATAACGAAGAGAAAGATCTCACGATGATGCTGAACTTCACCACCGAAAAGGACTTTTATTTCACCAAGCGTGATAAGAATGGACAGACAGTCGAAAAGGGCACCTACACTTTCGAACCGCCCATCGTACACTTTACAGTTATGGATGAAAAGACAAAGAAGACGGAAAAACTTACGGGAAGAGTCGATGGCAAGTCGCTTACTGTAAAGGAGGTCGTTTATAAAAGGAAATAACACCAGCCTTGTCGGCCTGTGGCAAGTCTGCAGGTTCAGCCAGACAAAAAGGGCAGCCCGAAGCGGGGCTGCCCTTTGTCGTGTGCAATAGAATAGAGGTTAAGGCACGGAAGGCACGTCGTTCCCAACGTCTTGCTCCCTTTTTCCTGCATCTGACGCACGTTTAATTCTTTTTCAGTATCACTTGGCGGCTCGTGAACGCATAAGCGCGGTCGAGCATGTCGAGGACTTTGTTCCAGTTGACCAGAGGCTCCTGCTGATGCTTGTATATCTTTTTGAAGTCGATGACCAGTTTCCCGTTGCTGACCTCGGCTCTTGTCATGAAAGAAACGGCATCGTTGTCGACGCTTTCGTTGAGCTTCTGCAGGCTTTCGGGCGAGACGGAATAGCCCGAGGGAATGGTTAGAGCGAGCGTTACGGCGTAGGTGCGCGGATAGTCAAAGAAGATGGCGTCGCTGCGCTTGCGCTCTTTGCCCTCGATATGGGTCTGCTGGCCGAACAGCTGACCAACGGAAACAACGAGGTTTCGCCCGGCTTTCTTCACAAGGCCGTCCATTTGATAGTTCACAGTGTAGGAGAAAGGCAAGTTGTTCTCACCGAAGTTAAGCACTTTCGTACTGTTGATTTTCACGGGAGCCTTGTCATGATAGGCCTTGACTTCCTTGGCGAAGTTCTCCGGAATGTCTTTCTTGTCTCGCTCTGCCCGCTCTGCAGCCCGCGCTTTTGCCTCGCTTTCCTTATAGTTGTAAGCGTCGGCAAAGGTTGTATATTCATAGGGCTTGCCCCACGCCTTGATGAGTTCTTCGGCCGTAGTATATATAGGAATGACACCTTCTTTCTTGCAGCCCGACATTGTGTTCTGGCGTCGGATATTCATCATTCCACCGTCGATTACCGCGTCTATGTCTACCGTTTCTATGTTGTCTGAAGCATCGCTGCCGGCAATTCTGAATGATGTGAACGGGCCTTTTGCAAACTTTTTAGGCTTGTCGGTACGTATGGCATCTCGGTTCTGATAGATTGACGGAATGATATTCGCGCCTACAGCCCGCTTCAAGGGGAAGTAACACTTGCCGTTCTTGAGTATGATGAAACGCGTTGCATCGCTGTAATTGATGAGCTGATCAAGCGGTTCATTGTACAAACTGGTTGTGATGCCGCGTCCATATTCCACTTTCAGACGGTCAAGAATGCTCGGGAAGAGCGTTGAGAAGTTATAGGCATTTTCGTAAGGCTGCTTGAAAAGCAACGTCTGCATCACCATATAGTTATATACATAGTCGGCTTTTTCCTCATCAGTTTTAAGCTTCTTGGCATCTTTTACCATTTTGGTCATCTTCTTGTAGAGTGTCCATTTCAGCTTATAGTCAGACCAAGGCTGCCATGCATCTTTTTGAATGACCTTGGCATCAGGGTTGGCCTGCAGTCCTTTCTGCTTTGCACTCTCGGGCGTATAGTACAGTCCGACGTTGGTGTTCGTCACATATAACAGCGTGAAAGGAGCCTGTGCGATAGCATTGAAAGCGTAATCAGGCAACGTCTTATTAATACTTTTCACGTGGGCATCCAAGGTGATGTTATCGCCATTCTTCCCCGACTTGAAGTCCGGTGCACCGTTCATTGTGCGGTATTGTGTACAGAGATTCTTGTCAATGGCACAATGAATTTGATAGTCAAGTATCGGGTAGTCAGCACAGAAAATGAATAGCGTAGGATCGAGATTATCCTCTTTAATCACGTCAAAATCATAGATAAAGTAGTCTATCAAATCGCCGACTTGCAAGTCGGGCACAGCCAGTTTAGTGCGCTTCTCCTGTCCTTTCTTCCCCTCGTTTGCGTCTTGATAGTCGTCGGTGCTCACTTCTTTGACCGTCCCGTCGGGCTTAATGACCTTCACACCAAGCACGGTCCGGTGGTCTTCGCGCAGCATAAGTTCGTTGAACGAACGGTCATACGTGCGGAAGTCAAAGGTGGAAAACTTATCAAGGGCAGCCTTGTCGTTGATTTTGATGAGATTGCGTTTGAGATGAGTAGCCGTGTTTTGCTTGAGGTTTCCAAAGGCGAAGATATTGAACTTCTTGCTTAAATCGACGGTTAGTTCCTCGTAGCGTGCCAGAATGACGGCCGATTCGTCCTTATATTGCGCCGAGACCTTACGGTTGTTGAACTGCGGAAGATTCCTTCCCCATACGTCTTGCTTCACTTCTTTGACGAACTTTTGATAATCGTTGTCGTCAAAAGCCAATGTCGGGAGTGCTATAACGGCCAACAGCAGCATTGTAAATAGTTTCTTCATAAATGTAGGTTTGTTTATTTGTTAGTGTTTCTTGTTTTGCATTCTCTATGCTATTTCTTCAGCACCACCTGCTCGTTGCAGGCGTCTTTCCACTTGCTGACTGCCTCATTCCATTTCGGAATGTTGGCAAGAGGAATGCGGCGGCGGTTGATTTGCATCTTCTGATGGAAGAGAACCGTGTTGCCTTGCCTACTGAAACGGCAGGTCAGCGTGCCTTCGGGCGTAGAGAAGGTGGCCGAAGGTGGCAGATAATCCACCCTGTAACCGGCCGGAATGGTGAGCGAGGCCTGGCGGACAACGTTACAACGCACGGGGAAATAGAAGTCGTGAGTGCGCTGTGTGGTGTCGATTCTGCCGTCGAAAAGGTTGTTGTGTGGGTTCAGTTCTATGTAAAGCTCGCGGTCGGCTTGCTGCACGGCGGCCTTATTGACGACGTTGCCTCCAAAGCGTGCCCATTCATGTCGGGCGTCCTTGTCTGTCCATTTCACGTTGGTGACAGTCATACTGTGGGCATCCGAGTTGAGATTGTTGCCTAGAATGTCGTCCTGTTTCTTGTTGCCTGCGTCGTCGGCCATGCCCATGAACCATTCTTTCATGTCGCCCCTGATGTGGTAAGTTGCCTGCCCCACGAGCGCATTATCCTGCAGTTTGTATTGATAGGCAAGGCTGTCTATTGACGCATCTGCCCTCAATCGGGGCACAATCTTCAGGAGCGGACGGTCTCCGTTCTCTATCATTGCCTCCGAACCTTGTATATGTTGCGGTGCATAAGTATATGGAATATGGTTGCAAGTTGCGTCTAAATAGCGTATTTTTCCATTGAGAAAGAGGGCGCAGACGACGTGGTTCGCACTCGCAAGTGACGGGACTTCACTCATCTTAAAGGATATTTCGTCGGTGCCGATGTCGGCCAATCGTGCGTCGAAGCCTTGTGCCTTGAGCAGCGTTTTCAGCAACAAAGCCATGCCTTTACAGTCACCATAGCGTTTGCGGAGCACCTCTTTGGGTGTGTCGGGCCTGTGCCCTGCGATGCCGGCCTCAAAGGCAACGTAGCGAATATGGTCTTGAACCCAGCGGAAGGTGTTGCTGATGCGGTCTTCGTCTGTTTTGCTTTGTGCATTGATTTCCTGCAACAAGGCTTTCAAATCGGGTATCGTGCAATCCACGTTTGCCATTTCCTTCGACCAAGTATAGAGTGCATTGACATCTTGGAACGCTCCCGTGATGAGCAAATAGGGGTAGACATTCGACGCAGGAGGCATATGTTTGTCTTCCTTCATGCGATCAGCCTGGGTGATTTGGTAGGTATATGTTTCGCCTGCGGCCGTCGTTTCGTGCTTGGATTGAATAGGATAGCCCTTGAAGTTCATTTCTTTGATGCGATAACCTGACATTTCCTTGGGGATTGTAATGGTCAAAGTCTTGTTGCGGATAAAATAGTCTTCGAGCAAATAAATACGAGTGAAGTACTTCGGGTCTTTGAATGTACGTTCGAAAGCAGCCGTGCAAGTCTTACCTTTCTTGTCGATATAGCCCCTGAGAATGCAAGCTTTGGTGTCATCATAGAACACGTTTTCGGGCGTGATGTTCTTATATTGCTTGACACCCCGACCCGAAACATCGTCCAAGGCGATGTATTCGCCGTAGAGAATGTCCGTTTCCGGATAGACCGTAACGCTTGAATTCGACTCATAAGTGATTTTCTTCGTGTTCTTGACAACGGGCTTTTCGTGGTCGAACATCAGCGAATAGCGGTCGTTGCATTGCTGAATGAGGATTTTGTCGTCCCATTTCTGGGCATGGGTTGCCGTGGAAAACAAGGCAAGAAATAATGTTCCGGCCAGTTGACAAATCGGTTTTTTGTAGTTATTCATGTCGTTTGTTGTGTATAAACGTGTGGTTTGTCATGTACAAGTGGGCCATTTTTCGTGCGAAAGTGGTCCGCCTACGATATAAAGACAATAGCTTCACAAAGATAAGTAAAATTTTCTTTCGTTGTTCTTTCATCTACCCGGAAAATGAAGGAAAGTTTGATTTAAGTTTAATTTTTTCGATTTTCCAAGATAAAATATTACTTTTGTAAGTCTGAAACCAAATGGATAGCAATGAACAAGCAACTGATACTGCTCATCATAACACTGCTCTCTTGTCCGGCTTTGGCCGTCGCGGGCGTAAACAGCACCGAGATGATTTCCTATCCCGGCGGAAAATGCTATATGTTCCGCGTGACATTGAAGGATAAGAAACACTCTCGCTATTCCCTAAATGCCCCATCTGAATACCTTTCCCAACGTGCCATTGAACGTCGAAAGCGGCAACATATCGCCATTGATTCCACCGATTTGCCCATCAACGAGACCTATATGGAAGCCATTCAAGCTTCGAAAGACGTTCGGATTGTGGGCAAAAGCAAGTGGAACAACACGCTTTTAGTGAGATGTAGTAATGTAGGTAAGGCCTTTAATCTGCTGAAACTGCCTTTTGTGAAGAGCGTCTTCAAAGTCTTTTCTTCACCGGACTCCATCAGCGGGTCAGCCAGAGTGAATTTTAAAAAAGAATTTAATCGTTGGGACACCTTGTCGGAAGATAACCGTTATGGCGTTGCCAAAGATCAGATAGCCCAGTTGAATGGCATCCGAATGCATGCTGCGGGGTATCGCGGAAAGGGCAAGATGATTGCCGTGCTCGACGCTGGTTTTATGAATGTAGACCGCATTCCGTGTCTTCAGAGCGTCAGGATTGCAGGCCAGAACGACTTCGTTGTCCCCAAAGCCAAGAGCATTTTCTCCGAGATGGAGCATGGAACAATGGTACTTTCTTCCATGGCTACCGACCTTCCCGGAGTGTTTATAGGAACTGCCCCCGATGCTTCTTACCTGTTGATACGCTGTGAAGACCGGCAAACGGAAAGCGTTGCAGAGGAGGATTACTGGGCCGAAGCGGTGGAATATGCCGACTCCATGGGCGTCGATGTAATCAATTCGTCGCTCGGTTACCATGATTTCGACGACAAATCCACCAACCATCGCTATGCCGACATGGACGGAGAATCGACGCTTATCTCCCATACGGCCTCGATGTTAGCAGGAAAAGGAATCGTATTGGTGAACAGTGCGGGCAACGACGGCATGGGAACTTGGAAGAAAATCAACTTTCCTGCCGATGCAAAACGCATCATCACGGTAGGCTCGGTCACCCCTATGGGCGTCAATGCAGCCTTTTGTGGCGTCGGACCTACGCAGGACGGACGCATCAAACCCGATGTGATGGCCTACGGAAGTCCCACATCTGTCATCTCAGGACGGGGCACTATCGTCGACGAAATGGGCACTTCTTTCTCGGCACCTTTAGTGGCCGGGCTTGTTGCCTGCCTGTGGCAGGCATTGCCAAACAAGTCGGCAAGCGAGCTGATCGACCTTATCATAGCGAGCGGAAACAATGTGGCTACACCTAATAATATATATGGTTACGGCGTTCCCGACTTTTGGAAAGCCTATAATGCAGGCCGGAAATGAATACGCTCTCGCTCTTCGAACTGAACAATCTGGTCAGAGAGGCCATCTCGGTCACGCTTACCGACGAGTATTGGGTGGAGGCCGAGCTGTCGGAAGTGCGCGAAGTGCGCGGCCATTGCTACATGGAACTGATACAAAAAGAACTGTTCGGTAACACGCCCGTGGCCAAAGCATCGGCCAAATGCTGGAAAACCAAGTGGCAACGGCTATGCCCCAAGTTTGAAAGCGTAACGGGACAAAGCTTCAAAGCGGGTTTGAAGGTGTTGCTGAAGGTCTATCCCGACTTCCATGAAGCCTACGGATTCTCGTGGATTGTGACCGATATCAACCCCGAATTCACCATGGGCGACATGGCCCGAAAGCGCATGGAAATCATCAATCGTCTGAAGATGGAGGGCGTTTTCGATCTGCAAAAGGAACTCACACTGCCGCTTTTCGCCCAGCGCATCGCTGTGATTTCGAGTGAAAATGCGGCAGGCTACGGTGACTTCTGCCGACAGTTGGGCGATAATCCCAGCGGATTGAAGTTCTATCCTCGGCTCTTTTCGGCCGTCATGCAAGGTGAAGAAGTTGAGAAAAGCATTGTTGCTGCGTTGGATAAAATCAATATCCAAGCCGACGATTTCGATGTGGTTGTCATCATACGTGGCGGAGGTGCGACGAGCGACATGGCCGGTTTCGACACACTTTTGCTTGCCGAGAACGTGGCAAACTTTCCACTTCCCATCATAACGGGCATCGGACACGACCGCGACGAGTCTATCCTTGACATGGTTTCCCACATGCGTGTGAAGACTCCCACGGCCGCAGCAGCCTTCCTTGTGGACCATTTGGAACGGGTGTATGAGCGCGTTTTGGACGCAGAAAACGAGATTTTGACGGGTATCCGACATCGGATTGAGATGGAAAAAGCACGCCTTCAGCGATTGGGCGAGAAGGTTCCGATGCTCTTTTCGCTGTTCAAAGACCGTCAGGAAGCCCGCCTCGACCGCATGCTCAATCATGTTTCGACGGCCATCGGGGTCCGTTTGGAACGGGAGAACCGTCGTCTTGCCGACCTGTCACGGCGCATGCAGCCCGCCATGGCGCGTCGTTTGCTTTGCGAAAACCATCGGGTAGACCTGCTTGCACAGCGTGCCAAGGCAGCAGACCCAGCCTTGTTGCTGAGGCGGGGCTACAGCATGACAACGCTCGGTGGCAAGATCGTGAGAGATGCCACAGCGTTGAAGGCGGGTGACGAGATTGTGACGAGACTCGAAAAAGGTAGTGTTTCATCAATCATAAAATAAGGATTATGGCAAAAGAAGAAATAAAGTACGAAGAAGCCCTCGATCGGTTGGAACGTATTGTAAAGCAGATGGAGAATGATGAGCTGGATATTGATGTCATGGGTGAACAGTTGAAGCAGGCACAAAAGCTCATCAAACTCTGTAAAGACAAGCTCACCAAGGCAGATAACGAGATAAAGAGGATTTTGGAAAAGATAGATTGATGGAATCCTATTGTTTTTAGTTGGCAAAGTGACTGACTTTACAGGCCTGAAAGAGTGATTTCAGACCGTAAAATGAGGCTAACTGACTTTCAAGATAATTCACATCACCTGCCGGAACAACTTGTCTTGTCAAATTAAACGTAGAATTTATTCAGGCATTCCAGCCTGCCAAATACTCGGTTATGCCCAAGTCGTCAGCCAGCCTCATTACTATCGAAAGATACAATCGGCCTATTCGCTGATGAGTCCCTTGGTCAGCATATCGTAATATAAGGCTTCGAGTTCGCCTTGTGTCAGATGTTCCACGGCATGTTCAATCGTTCTGATGAGTTCATCACGTCGATAGGTGCCCGAAGCATTGAAATGTGAGAAATCAACCATCTTTTATTTCGTTTTAATTTCGTGTCAATTACGCTCCATTTCGAGCGAAGCCCAGAGGAAAGGACCTATGCCTTTGGGGTCATTATCACATATCGGCTCGCTCATATAGTATTCAAAACTGCCGTCACGACGGTAATTTTCCTTGCCCGGTTTAACGTATTTACCCTTTCCGGGACCAAGTCCGCTCACCACACAACAGTCGGTTAACGAGATGGTACGGTCATCATTCACGCGAATGAAGCGTTTCAAGATACCATCATAGGCTTTTCGGCCGGCAATAGCATAAGATTCATCGAGCCATCCCATGCGTGCACCTTTCAACAACACGTAGGCAAACATACAGGAGGCCGTGCTCTCAAGATAATTCTTGGGATTTTTTACGTCCATCACGTCATACCACACGCCCGACTGCTTGTCTTGATAGCGCACAATGGCTTTCATGGCTTTTTGCAACAGTGCTTTTAGCTCCGATTTCCGGGCATAGTCATCGGGCATTACGTCGAGACACTCTGCCATTGCCATGACATACCAGCCCAATGCGCGTGCCCATGTGTGCTTACTTTGGCCGGTTTTCGGGTCAGCCCAGAACTGTGAACGGGTTTCATCCCATGCATGTTTCCACAAACCCGAGGCTTCGTCATAGGTTCGTTTATCGGTTTTGACGATTTGATCCACTGTATCGTCGAGCACACGGCGTGCTTTTTTCGTCGGATAATGGTCCATCGCATAGGCACAATAGAATGGAAGTCCCATGAAAATACCGTCAAGCCACACCTGATTTGCATAGATTGCCTTGTGCCAAAACACGCCTTCATGCGTGCGAGGTTGGTGATGTAGCTGCTTCATCATGGTGGCTAAGGCCTTATCATTGCCTGTCCGCGGATCGATTTGCTGCATTCTGAGAATGAATTTGGCCGTGCGGACGTTGTCAAGATTGAATGCTTTGTAGTCATATCCCGTTACTTCGCCGCTGTCATCAATCATCTTGCGCGGATAAGCCTTCAGATAATTCAGAATATCATCGCCTCCGTAGACTTGATAAGTGTCGAGCATGCCCTCAAGTTCTATGCCCATGACATAACTCCAGCGGGGTTTCGGTGCAAAGTCGAGCAGATAGGGCTGCGGAGTACGTTTCATTTCCGAAAAAGTCATCCATTGTGCCATGCTTTTGAAGGGAAGTTCTTCGGGAGCAAGCACGAGTTGGCCGTCCATCTTCACGTTGTCGAAAGTGATATGACGTGTCTTGCCCGTAATCTTGACGTTTTCCTTGCTGATACCATTGAAACTGCAGTTCTTCAAACGTATGTCTGTCACGTTCTCCACACTGTCTCGTCCTACAATAAGCACGCCGTAAGCACTCTTCTGGCACGTGACGTCCTCCACATTCACGTTTCTCACCACCGGTTCGAAGCCGCGATAGCAAGGCTCTTTGGGCTCGTAATCGAGGTTAATCTTCACTACGGCCTCCTTACATTGCCCCACTTTGACGCGTCGCATGTTGATATTTTCAATCAAACCGCCGCGACAATTGTTGGTTTTTATGCGTAAAACGCGATCCAATTCGGGTGAATCCATCTCGCAATCTTCGGCATATATGTTCTGACATCCCCCCGAAATCTCACTTCCGATGACCACACCTCCGTGCCCATCTTCCATCACACAGTTGCGAATAATGATATTTTTTGAGGGTTGATTCCAGAAACGTCCGTCGTTGTTTCGGCCGCTTTTGATGGCAATACAATCGTCTCCGGTATGGAAAAGTGTGTTTTGTATCAATACGTTTTCGCACCCTTCAGGGTCGCAACCGTCTCCGTTTGGCCCCTCATTCCATATCTTTACCCCATCAACCGTAACGTTTTTACACAGCAAAGGATGGATAACCCAGAAGGGAGAACGCAGTAATGTGACACCCGAAATGCGTATTCTGTTTCCTTTAACGAAGTTGATGAGCTGCGGACGCAAGCCATATCCCTTGCCAAAACGGCGCTCATCCCATGGCATATCGGCTTCGGCCATCTTCTGAAGTCGTGCGCGTGAGCCCAGAACTTGTGCCTCTTTGGTGACGCCTTTCACGTATCCGAAGTTGGCTTTTCCGTTCATCGGCCACCAAGTTTCATTGGAACCGCCTCCGTCAATCGTTCCTTCTCCCGACACAACAACGTCATTTGCCTCATAAGAATAGATGCATGGACTGTAGTTCCAGCACATCATTCCCTCCCAAGATGTCTTTACCAAGGGGTAAAGGTCACGGTCGAATACGAATTGAAGATGGGCATCTTTGCTCACAACAAGCTCGATTCCGGACTGCAATCTCAGTGCTCCGGTGTTCCATTTCCCTGCAGGCACGATGACTTTTCCACCGCCTTGTTTGGCCAAAACGGCTATGGCACGAAGAATGGCCTTTTGATTTTGGGCCGCAGAAGCAGAAGTCTTGGCACCGAATTTCGTAATGACAACCGAACGATTGGCTATCTTCGGCGACTCAATCGAGCGTTCTATCGCCCGATATTCAGCCTCGTTCCAACCGTCGGCCAGCGAAAGCAACGGGAAGAACAGCGCTAAAAGCAATACAGATAATTTGTTCATAGGTTTTAAAGTGATTTGTTTATAGATTATTCGTTATGTCAAAGCGGTCGATATCCAGCCACCCGCGATTGGAATTTCCTTGAGGCTCCTGTGCAACAAAGCCTATCTTGGCTCCTATCCACTTGCCTTCGCGCATGGTAAAAGGCGTTCCTGTCTCGGTGAATTGCTTGCCGTTACGACTGAAAGCGAACCGAACAATGCCCTTATCTACCCTCATTCTGAGATATATTTCTTCGTGAATAGCAAACTGATAATCGTTATCGTCCTGCCCCGTTTTGGGCAAATCAGCCAACAAAGTGACGGTAGCTGCGTGGCCTTTATCGGCATCTTTGCAGGTCATTTGCTGCAAAACAAACCCTTCACCTACCCTTTTTACGACCAAAGCCGTATAGTCTTTTCCCATCATAATGAGGCCACCTAACTGGTTATTTTCCTTACTTATAAGCTTTAATTTGGCCGTAGCTGTGAAGCTATCTGATGGAGTTTTCTGCAATAAAAGGTTGGGGGTAAACCAAAAGTTGTCGTTACCTTTGAAGGTAAAAAGGCGGAAGAAGCCCAGTGAAGTGGGCATTCCGAACCATGGTTCATAGTTGGATTGCCACTGCCACTGCAGTCCTAAACGCGGTAAATCGAACGCATCAGTCTCTTCAGGTGTCACGATTTGACTGCTTACAGACTTCGGTTTGCGATACGAAAGATAAGGTTCGCCGCAATAACCCTGCCGAGGCACACGCCCAATCACGGGCCAATTGTCCTTCCAAGTGACCGGTTGCAGATGAACAACTCGCCCATACGCGCCCTTATCTTGAAAGTGCAAGAACCAATCTTCGCCGTATTTTGTGTGCACCCATGCGCCTTGATGCGGGCCGTTTACGGTCGTATTGCCCTGCGCCAACACCTTTTTTGCCTCGTAAGGACCGTAAGGTGAGCGTGCTCGAAGCGCCAATTGGAACCCCGAAGTCACACCTCCTGCGGGACACCATATCCAATACCAGCCGTCTCGTTTGTAGAATTTAGGACCTTCGCAGGTTCGGTTTTCCGTGCCGTTTCCATCGAATACGATGACAGGATCGCTGATAGCACGCGTTCCATCGGCATTCATTTCGCGCACAGTGATGACACTTGCGAAGCGACTTCGGCTGTTTGCCCATCCGTTTACCATGTAACAACGACCGTCATCGTCCCATAACGGGGTGGTATCTATGATGCCTTTACCGCGAATAACAAGCACGGGAGGCTCCCAAGGTCCACGTGGATTTTTTGCTTTTACCATGAAAACACCTTGGTCGGGATCGCCCCAATAGATGAGATATTCGCCTTTATAATACCGAATACTGGGTGCCCAGACTCCTTTTCCATGCGCAGGAGCACCCGAAAACAAGCTATCGGGCCACACGCGATCAAGCGCATGACCGATGAGTTCCCAGTTAACCAAGTCGCGAGAATGCAGGATCGGCAGGCCGGGAACGCAGTTAAACGAACTTGAAGTGAGGTAGTAATCATCGCCAACAGCCACGACATCGGGGTCGCTATAATCCGCATTGAGCACCGGATTGACGTAAGTTCCGTCGCCATTGTCGGCACACCACACCTTAGAACGGTATTGTCCGGCCGCCGGAACGGTGAACATCAGGAGCAAGGCGCAAAGGATTTTATTCATGTCTTAGTTAGATTAGCGTTTGATAGTTATTAAAATAGATTGTCACAGCGTTTGTTTCGGACTCGGCCTCAAGGCTTTCCCTGTCGGCAAAGATAAGGAAAAAGCCTGAGAATCATACAAGTCAGGTTGTTAAAAAAGTCATATAAATGATTGGCGCAGTCTGTTTATTTTGCTATCTTTGCCAAAAATCAGCAAAAGACACGATGAACAGACGCTTGTTTCAATCATTCTGCATGACAATGCTCGCGATTTCGGCTCTTGGTTTGATGCCGACAGCCTGCAAAAGGACCCGACATGCCACGCAAACTGCCTCGACCAAGCCCTCGAAACCGCTGCCCGAACCGCAGAAACCTACTAAAACCTACAAGAACCTGCGGCTTATCGGCGACACCACCTGTGCCGGTTGGCGCGTCATTCTTGCCTCGGCAGACGGCCCAACCAAGGTAAAAGGCGAGAAGTACTACGACAAACTCTTCTTGATTACACTCTATAAAGACGGCCGATTGCTGTTTGACAAGAAGGAAATCTCAACCGAAAAGCTGCATGGAAAGCCCCGTCCCGAACTGCAACTCACGCCGGGTTACATCGAACTCATCACGAGAACAACGGTCTATATCGACGTGGCAACCTTCTATCCTGAAACAGATGACGGCTGGCTTTTCTCACTTTTGTTCGACAAAAACGGTCGGTTGAGCGTCAGACCGTTTATAATAGAAATGTCAGAGGCTGACAATGTGGCATCATTTTATAGGGCTTGGCTGAACGAATGCAGGCAGAAACCCATCGATAAGGCTTCACTTGAGATGGTGGCCAACCGATATTGCACGCCGAGCTTTGCCAAACAATTGCTCCGCGAAGCCCCGTTGAGCCTCTTGCCCGCAAAGGTTGTGGGGAAATATCGGTTTGATGTGGACGTCATGGCAGAGCTAACGCACAATTCGGAAGACTATCTTGAACAGCGCGGAACGGTATATTTTTGCACAAAAGACTACGAACAACAGATTGATTCGCTGGCGTATGAACTCCGAAATGAGCAAGATGAAAACGGATATACGTCGTTTGGGGGCATCACGGGCTTTAAGAAGTTCCACCCGTAGGGCGAGGTTAAGCCCGCGTCGCGGTCGTTTAGCCGTTTGATATGAATGGAAATAAAAAAGAATCGGCGTGAAATCGATTTTCAGGAAGCGCCATTTCTTTTGTCAATTTATTTCAAACTCGATTTGCAATCAGTCGGAAAATGTTGTATTTTTGTGTCGGGGAAAGCATGAAGCGGCTTTCCCTTTTTTGTTGTTTGATTTGAACAGGCAGGCAATATAGATGAAATCAGCGTGTAAAAAGACTGAAATCACACCTTAATCGCAGTCATTTTGCGATGTAAAGTGACTGAGTTCACCCGTTTAAAAGACTGATTTCAGACTGCAAAATGAGGCTAACCGACTTTTAGAACAATCCATCTTGCTCGTCAGACCAACTCTTTTTGTAAAATCTATCGACTTTTTTCAAGGATTTTTCTCGGCTGGATTTTCAAGAAAAGTATAGTGTATGGTTTGCATTTCTCCTTGTTATATGCAGTGCAAGCGTGGTTGTTTTCGCACTTTTTTGCTAACTTTGCGGCATTATTATTGGTCTGATTAAAGAAAAAAGAATGACGATTATCCTTTTATTGCATGTGATTTTCATTTGTATCTTCCTGAAACGTAATGGAGATACGCCTGCTTGGCTGAAGTTGTTTGCGTTGAGTCCGCTGCTGATGGCACCGTGGCTGATGTTCATGAGCATCTTTTTCTTTGATGCACCCGGCTATTCTTGGCAACCTTTGGCCTTGTTTATATGGGTCAATACCTATCCTTTATTGATTTATGTAGGGGCATTTTTGGCTTGCAGACTCTATCGGAAAGGGCATAAGCGTTGGGCGCTTGTGCCGCCGTCCTTCTTTACGTTGATTAATCTTTTGGCCATTTTGGCCGTCATCTTGGCGTAAGAAGCGGGCCGCAACGACGTTCGTTTATGGCTCTTCTTCGTAGTCTACGTATTCGCCCTCGTCCTTTTTAAAAATCTTTTTTCCCGCTTCTTCAGGGTCACGCGTGTCGATTACACGCTCATCGTCACCGTAAGTGCGACGGTGTTGCCCCCATTGTTGCCGGCCAAAATCTCCAGAACGGCGGTTGAATTTATTGATGTTGTCGCGGAACGTGCTGATGAAGCGGAACGCCATCAGCAGAATGAATATGAAGAGTGCGATGAATAGCAGGAAAATGAACTTCAATAAAACCATTTTTGGTTCTCCTTATTTATATAGGTGACTTGGAATGCGTGGCCACATGTCAGGCCTTGGCCCTCAACCAAAGCAAAACAGAGCCCAACAGATAGAGCGTAATGATGACCCACCAAGCATTCAATGGTCCTAAAAAGGCGAGACATGCAACTGAAAGTGCAGCAAAACAGTATTTCACTTCATTGCCTTTCCACCCCCAATGCTTGAATTTCAGAGCGAACATCGGCAGTTCCGACACCAATAGCGCACAGCTCAAGCCAAGCAATAGAAGCACGATGAAGACGGAATATGCTGAACTTTCGAGCCACGAAGGATTGCAAACAATGAGCGAAGCCCAGAATAAAGCGTTGGCTGGAGTGGGCAAACCGATGAACGAAGTGGCCTGTCTTTCGTCGAGATTGAACTTTGCTAAGCGCAAAGCTGAAAAGGCTGAGACGAGGAAAGCAGCGTAAGGAAGATAGTTACGCAAGGGCTCTAAGAAGGCAGGATACTCCAAAACAGACAGCTCGGAGAACAAGATTGTGGCCGGAGCTACGCCGAATGTAACGACATCGGCTAAGGAATCGAGTTCCTTACCTATGGGAGATGACACCCCAAGCAAACGTGCACTCATGCCGTCAAAGAAGTCGAATACGGCCCCAATGATAATCCAAATGAGTGCCAATTCAGCGTCTCCAGCGAATGCAAAAGCCGTAGCTATGCAGCCGGAAACAAGATTACAGCAGGTGATGCTATTGGGAATATGTTTCTTTATCATTATTTCAGCTTTGCAATAATCGTCTGGTCACCGGTCGTTGTCTGTCCCATTTTCACGCAAACCTCGCTGTTAACGGGCAGGAAAACGTCTACACGGCTTCCCAATTTGATGAACCCAAGATGCTCATCGATATAGCAATCTTCTCCTTCTTTGGCGTAAGTGACGATGCGACGTGCCATGGCTCCAGCGATTTGTCGGCAGAGTATGTCCCTACCATCGGGCGTTGTAATCATCGTATCGGCCCGTTCGTTCTCCTCACTTGCCTTGGGCAACCATGCTTTATGGAAGTTTCCGTTTTGATGGCGCACGAATTTCACCTTGCCTTCAACAGGGAACCAGTTGGCATGAACATTGAAAAGGCTCATGAAGATGCTGATCATCAGGCGACGATCGTGGAAATATTCGTTCTCTTCGACCTCTTCAATGACGACAATCTTGCCGTCGGCCGGTGCTACGACCACCTTTTCGGTATCATCGGTACCGGAGAATCGGCGGGCAGGACAGCGGTAAAAATTGACTACGATGCCGTATATCGTGCC
The DNA here is from genome assembly GCF_000243015.1 of Segatella maculosa OT 289. Classification (NCBI taxonomy): domain Bacteria; kingdom Pseudomonadati; phylum Bacteroidota; class Bacteroidia; order Bacteroidales; family Prevotellaceae; genus Segatella; species Segatella maculosa. The sequence continues at coordinate 6,847 of NZ_JH594516.1, read as the reverse complement.
GCAAAAGAGCGTAAATAGCCAGAAATAAAGCTTGTTTTCAAATCGGAACAAGAGTAAGGCTATTACTGCATAAATCATGAAACCGTAAACCAATGCGCGGGTTCCTTCGCGGTGTATACGTATATCTTTGAACTTTTGAATATTTTTAATCATAGTCAATAGGATAGGTGCTAATCGCAGACAAAGGTAATTATTTTTTGTTGCATGAGCAAATATATAAAATAAAAAACCATGTTTTATTTTGCTTTTCTCTTTTTTTGCCGTAACTTAGCGGTCCAAAATCATTGAGTATGCAAGACTTTATTCACCTTCATGTTCACACTTTTTATTCCATTCTTGATGGGCAATCCAAGATATCTAACTTGGTGGACAAAGCCATTGCCAATGGAATGCGTGGCATGGCGATAACAGATCACGGCGTGATGTTCGGCATCAAGGAGTTTGCCGACTATTGTGCGGGTATCAACAAAAGGCGGAAAGCCGAAGGAAAAGAGCCTTTCAAACCTATCCTCGGCTGCGAGATGTATGTGGCACATCACCGCTTGCAGGACAAGATAAAGGAGAACGGCGACAACTCAGGTTACCACCTTATCGTATTAGCCAAGAACTATAACGGTTATAAAAACCTGATAAAGCTGGTCAGTAAGTCGTGGGTGGACGGCTATTATTACCGTCCTCGCACAGACAGGGTGGAGCTTGAGAAATATCATGAAGACCTGATTGTATGCTCGGCTTGCATTGCCGGCGAAGTGCCTTCAAAGATTCTACATGGTGATTTGGCCGGAGCACGCGAGGCATGCGAGTGGTATCATCGTGTCTTCGGCGATGATTATTACTTGGAATTGCAGCGTCATGAGGTGAAAGACCCGACGATTTTGGCTAACCGCGAAGCCTATCCTTTGCAGCAGAAAGCCAATAAAGTGCTGTTGGAATTTGCCAAAGAATATGGCATCAAGGTCATCTGTACCAACGACGTGCACTTTGAAGACAAGGAAACGGCCGAGGCTCACGACCACTTGCTCTGTCTTTCTACGGGTAAGGACCTTGATGATCCAAACCGAATGCGATACAGTAAGCAGGAATGGTTCAAGACACGAGAGGAGATGAATGAGGTGTTTTCGGACATTCCCGAAGCCTTGGCGAATACGCTCGAGATATTGGATAAGGTTGAAACCTACAGCATCGAGCATGGCCCGATCATGCCTTTCTTCCCCATACCCGAGGAGTTCGGCACGGAAGAAAAATGGCGGAAGAAGTTCAGTGAGGCCGACCTTTACAAAGAATTCACGTCAGACGAGAACGGAGAAAACCAACTCTCGCAGGAAGAAGGGCAGAAAGTTATCGACCGATTGGGCGGATATAACAAGATTTACCGCATCAAATTCGAGGCCGATTACTTGGCGAAATTGGCTTATGACGGCGCAAAGAAAGTCTATGGTGAACTGTCGGAGGAGGTAAAAGAGCGCATCAACTTCGAGCTTCACGTGATGAAGACGATGGGTTTTCCGGGATATTTCCTCATCGTTCAGGACTTTATCAATGCTGCCCGCACCGAGTTGGGCGTGATGGTGGGGCCAGGTCGTGGTTCGGCGGCAGGCTCTGTGGTAGCCTACTGCTTGGGAATCACACAGATAGACCCCTTGAAATACGACCTTCTGTTTGAGCGTTTTCTGAACCCAGACCGCGTGAATCTCCCCGATATCGATACTGATTTCGACGACGACGGACGCGGAAAAGTGTTACGATGGGTGATGGATAAGTACGGACATGAGAACTGTGCACACATCATTACCTATGCCAGTATGGCTACAAAGAACTCGCTCAAGGACGTTGCCCGCGTGGAAAGGCTTCCTTTGGATAAGTCGAACGCACTCTGTAAGGCCATTCCCGACCGGCTCCCCGAAGGCTTGAAGATGAACCTCACGAATGCCATCAAGTGCACACCTGAGCTCCGTGAGGCCGAAGTGTCGCAAGACCCGCGCGAGCGAAACACCATCAAATATGCCAAGATGCTTGAGGGTACGGTGCGTGGAACGGGTATCCATGCCTGCGGTTTCATCATCTGCCGCAACCCTATCAGCGATTGGGTGCCGGTCTCAACGGCCGATGACCCCGACTTTCCCGGTCTGAAAACTGCCGTGACCCAATACGATGGGCACGTCATTGAGTCAACCGGACTCATCAAGATGGACTTCCTCGGTCTGAAGACCCTATCGGAGTTGAAGGAAGCCTGCAAGGTTGTGAAGCAGACAACCGGCGATGTCGTCGACCTTGACCATATCCCGCTCGATGACGAACTGACCTATCAGCTCTTTCAACAAGGCCGCACCATCGGTACGTTCCAGTTTGAATCGCCCGGCATGCAGAAGCATCTTCGCGAGCTTCACCCTACGGTTTTCGAAGACCTTATCGCCATGAATGCGCTCTATAGGCCCGGACCTATGGACTATATTCCCGACTTCATCAAGCGCAAGAACGACCCATCGCAGGTGTCATACGACATACCTTGCATGGAGAAATATCTCAAAGACACCTATGGCATCACGGTTTATCAAGAGCAGGTGATGTTACTTTCGCGCCAATTGGCCGGTTTTACGCGCGGCGAAAGCGATGCCCTTCGCAAGGCAATGGGTAAAAAGAAGAAAGCCATCGTAGATGCCATGAAGCCGAAGTTCATCAAGCAGGGACAAGAAAACGGCCACGACCCAAAGGTATTGGAGAAGATTTGGGGCGACTGGGAGAAGTTTGCCTCTTATGCGTTCAATAAGTCACACGCCACCTGCTACTCATGGGTGGCTTACCAGACAGCCTATATGAAGGCGCACTACCCTGCCGAATACATGGCTGCCTTGATGACCCGACGCTTCAGCCAGATAACCGAAATCACCAAGCTGATGGAAGAATGCCAAAGTATGAAGATTGCCACGCTCGGCCCCGACGTCAATGAAAGCTACTCGGAATTCGGTGTCAACAAGAAAGGAGAGATACGTTTCGGACTCTCGGCCATCAAAGGCATGGGCGAAGCCGCGGCCTTGGCCATCGTGAAAGAGCGCGAAGCAAACGGACCCTATCAAAGCATCTACGACTTTGCAGAGCGCATCGACTTCGGTAGCGTCAACCGAAAGGCTTTCGAGTCGCTGGCATTAAGCGGCGGGTTCGACGGCTTTGAGTTCCGTCGCGAACAGTATTTTGCCGTCGGTCCGAAGGGCGACATGTTCCTCGACACGCTGGTCCGTTACGGTCAGCTCTACCAGCAAGAACAACAGGAAGCCCGTAACTCACTCTTCGGAGGCGACAGTGCGGTGGAGATTGCACGCCCCGTTCCCGCGAAAGCCGAGGAATGGAGCACGATAGAAAGGCTCAACCACGAGCGCGACTTGGTGGGCATCTATCTCAGTGCCCACCCGCTCGACGAGTACGGCGTCATCTTGAAGTCGATGTGTAACACGCACTGTGTGGAGATAGACAAGAAAGAAGAGCTTGCAAAGAAAGAGGAAATCATCATCGGAGGCATCGTCACGGGCGTGAAGTCCAAGTTCACCAAGACCGGTAAGCCCTGCGGCTTCGTCACCATCGAAGACTTCGAAGGCAGTGGCGAACTGGCATTCTTCGGCGAGGAATGGGGGCGTTGGCGCGGCATGCTGACCGAGGGTTGCATCGTGTATATCATGGCCAAATGCCAGAAACGCCATCGCGACAGTGACTACTACGAACTCCGCGTGCAAGACATTCAGTACATGCAGACCATCAAAGACACGCGTTTAGAGAAGATAACCCTATCGATTGACAGCACGGAGCTGACGGAAGCCGTGGTCACGGACCTCAGTACGCTGGTCGAAAAGGCACCGGGCAAGGTGCAGCTCTACGTGCAGGTGGTCGACAGCGTCCACAATGTCAGCCTGATGTTGCGCTCGCGCAGCCACACCGTCGACGTCACCAACGAGCTCCTGAACTATGTCGATGCCCACCCCGCCATGTCCTATCACATCAATTAAACGCGTTTTGTAGGCTCGGCATTTGCCGTTATGAAACCAATTCATTACCTTTGCAGACGCAAACAAGATTATTAACAAAAGAAAAATAAAAATGGAAGTAGAAATCACAACCGAGAACATCGAGCGTTACAAGAATGGCGAATTGCCATTGGTAGTAGACCTTTGGGCAACATGGTGCGGTCCGTGCCGCATGGTGGGCCCCATCATTTCGGAGCTTGCCGAGGAGTACGACGGCAAAATCGTCGTCGGCAAGTGCGATGTAGAAGAGAACGACGACGTGGCAGCCGACTACGGCGTGCGCAACATTCCCACCATTCTGTTCTTTAAGAATGGTGAACTGGTCGATAAGTTCGTCGGTGCGGCAAGCAAGGCGACCATCGAAGAAAAGTTCAAAGCGCTATTGTAGAAGCCTCCCCCAAAAGCCTCCCCCTGCCCCTCCAAAGGAGGGGAGAAGAAGCCTCTCCCCCAACCCCTCCCCGAAGAGGGAGGGGAGTAATATGCAAATAGACCTTGCGAACACTTTAGTTCACAAGGTCTATTTTGTTTATCATGCATTTTTCATCATTGCCTGCAAGCTTGGGCTCCCCCTCCTTCGGAGGGGGTTGGGGGGAGGCTTTTCTTTAAACGGGGAGGGCAACACAGACAAGCGAGTTAATCATAAGGTGAATTTTGATTTTGACTAAATACAGGTAAGTCGTGCGCCCTCCCCAAGAAGCCTTCTCTAACCCCCGGAAACCTCCCCCCGGCCCCTCCGAAGGAGGGGAGCACAAACAGCGTGCAAACTAATTCCTCGCAAGCTCGGGCTCCCCTCCTTTGGAGGGGGCTGGGGGGAGGCTCTCCTCCCCTCCCTTCGGGAGGGGCCGGGGGTGGGTGTCAGGGCTCCTCAATTCCCGTGCTGCCCTATTCCCCCTTCCTCTTTTTTCTTCTTCTTCTTTTCTTCCTTCCGCTTCGGGTTATTCACGCTCACCTCGGCCGTCTTGGCGGCCTCGCGCATCTTAGCTTTCGGCGTGAACACAACCTTCGGGGTCTTGAGCGAAGCGGCCGTCACGTCGGTTTCCTTCTCGCTCATCTTCGAGGGGAAGTAGACGCGGAAGGAGCCCAGGTCGCCCAAGTCGACGTTGAAGCCCATCTTCAGCCCGCGGCACACGAGGCGCCCCAGCGTGATGAGCGCGTTCATCACGTCGCCGTAGGAGAGCGACGTCTCGTCTACGATTTGTTGGCACACGGCGTCGAGCGTCATGTAGTTCTTGTTCTTCGCCATGGCGTAATACACTGTTTTTCCTTTCAACGGACCCACGGTCTGTTTCTTCGATTTGATTTCAAACTCGATCATAATCGTTTCCTTTCTTTTAAGTTAATAAATATGTTTAGTGAATAAAAAAATAGTCGTTTTCATGGGTGTATCGTACCCTTTACCATAGGTGTACCGTACCGACCATCATCGGTACGCCGTACCGACCTCCATCGGTACGCCGTACCTCTTGTCGTAGGTGTACCGTACCCATCTTGGTCGGTACGGTACACCTTTCCCTGTCGGCACGCCGTCCCCTTTCTCATTCGTCATAGATGATGAACGGGCGGACAAGGCAGATGTCGCTATAAATGCTCTTTGTAGTAGATGTTAACTTAATCATATTGATTATACATTGTATAGCGGAGGCGTAGAGGCAGTAAAGTCCGCCAGATTCCACTGTCTCCAAACTTGTCCAATAATAATGATGAAGGTCAAAAAAAGTTATACGGTTTCCCCCCACCTGTATAAAGGCACTATTAGCCAAGGCGCCATTCCAAGGGGCGCCCGGTTTAGTCAGTAGAGCGGGATCACCGAATCCCAAGGCCGTGTAAACGTATCTCCATTCACCGGGAGCGGGAAGAAACCACTTCTTGCCCACCATCTTCCCCGTCAGGTTGACGCCCGTGGGCAGCGTCGGCGTGTAGTGCCCGGCAGCGTAAAAAGCAGGAAAGTCGGTCCTGTCGCCTTTGATGCTGGTATTGTCTCTACTGGCAGCAGCATCCCATGTGACGGCATAGCCACCTTCCATAGTATACGCTTGAGTATAATTAAAGGATTCACGAGGAAGATAGTGTGATTTGTTTGAACGGTAATAGCCACCTGGGTGATCATAAGCCCGGCTCGTCCATCGGTATTTCGTTCCTCCTCCTGCATCTTCCAAGGCCACGGCCAAGTGTTTACTCCGGCTCACCACCACGGCAATGGGGGTCTTCGTTCCGCCGCCGAAGGTGGTCTTGTCGATGAGCCCTCTGGTTCCGTCGCTCATGAGGTAGAGGAAGCGATACATCAGGTTGATGTTAAGCACATAGGAGCCGTTCTGGTCTAACTGTAGCGGTGTTTTCGGGGCAAAGGTCAAGCTCGTGTTCGTCATATTTTGATTGTAGATGGTGCCGGCGGTGAAAGTAAGCTTCAGCTTCGACACATCTGTGGAGGGCATGAAGAATGCATCTTCGGTAGCAGTTGCTACGCTGAGACGTCCCACATTGGGGATTGCTTGAAACTGACTCGCCCCGTAAGTGAGTGCGTCATTTGTAGCTGCGCCCGTACCGAGCGACCATGTGCCCGTTGAGGCATCATAAATCGAGGTAGAAGGTACGTCGGTAGCGTTCACCGAAGCGAGTGTGGCGGCAATGCCCGAGAAAGGCATGTAGCCCGTGAGCTTCACTTTCACCTTGGCGGCGACGTGCTTCATGGTGAAAGTTACCAATTGGTTGTAGGGCGAGGCTGGGATCACTTTCCCCGTGGTGCGCCCGATGAGTGCGTCGCCGGCATTGGCCCGCGTCACGGTGAGCAGGTTGCCGCTGCGGCTGACCTTGCTGTTGAAGAGCACGAAGTCGTA
>NZ_JH594515.1:0-28942 GCF_000243015.1 Segatella maculosa OT 289 | reverse complement strand
CATAAATGCTTTGATATATGATTGGGACATCCCATTGACGGGTATAGGACTTGTACTCGACAAGTATAGGACTTGTGCCCCACGGGTATAGGACTTGTGCCCGACAAGTATAGGACCTGTCACAGTCGTCTGTAATTCCATGTGTATTCACGTCCGTGCTTTCGTGCGAACAACTGCTATGCCTTCCGTCCCCTCATTCCCCCATTCAAACATGCGGAAGCAACTGCATTCAAACGTGCGGACGTCCTGACATTCGGTCTTCCCTAAAACATGGTGCCGTACTTATTGGCGTACGCTTTCTCATACGCCGGTCATTCCATACGACCGTAAGTGTACGCAGTCTTGCTTACGGACTTTCGTGCGTCTGTCTTTATCCGCTTATGAAAGGGCGTCTGTCCGATCGGACTTGCAAAGTAAAGTACTTATGACCAAACTTGTATCGTTTTTCAATCACGTGGCAGCTTGTGGCGTCGTTGTGGCGTCGTTGTGGCGTCGTTCCTGCCGATTTTCGGGTGGATATTCTGCCTAATTTTGCACCCGAGCGACGAGCTCTGTCGGTCGGTGTTCTCCCTGACGGCTTCTGAAGGTAACTTCCTCATCCGTCCGAAGGCGGATGTTTGTGTCCTCAAAGACACAGCAAGATGTCCTTTGAGTAACTCAAAGGCTTTCGGGTAACTCCCGAAAGATGCCCTCTCTACACAAAGAGAGGGAGGGATTTTCTCCGAAGTCGGAAATCCTTTGAAGGGCAGTTCTGCCCATATCAGGGAAATAATCTGATATTAATCAGAAGTTCTTCTTCGAATTAATCTTGATTAACGTACATTAACTTGTTATCAAGCAAGCTATCAGGATTATTGCTTTTAATAAGTGAGTTTAAATCATACTATTAATTTCATAACAATTTAAGAAAAGATGAAAATGAAAACTATTTTCAAGTCAATGGTGACGGCTGTATGCTGTCTTGGTATCGTAATGTGTGTATCTTGCCAGAAAGATGACAAGAACGACAATCCCGGTTTGAGGTTCAGTGTCACTAAGGCGGAAGTTGCACAAGGTGCTTTTGTCAATGTTACTATCGCTAACGGAACGCAGCCATTTACGGCAAAGTCGACAAACGAGAAGGTGGCTACGGTGAAGGTCGATAAAAACACAATGACCATTACAGGTGTTGCGGCAGGTACGGCTTCCGTTATCGTTACGGACAAGAACAAACAGACAGCCACGCTTGCCGTCAAGGTCTTCGTTCCGCTTGCTTTTGACAAGACGAACGTAACCGTCACTGTAGGCAAGGAGGAGGTCGTTGCCATTAAGTCGGGAAAGGCACCATTCGTGGTGAATGTCAAAAATAAGACGATTGCCACAGCCACGGAGAAAGATGGCAAAATCACCATCAAAGGGGTTAAGGCTGGAACAACGACGATAAACGTTCTTGACAAGGATAAGCTGCCGGGAACGATTACGGTTACGGTAAAGTGATTCAAGCTATTCAGGATTAGGGATAAGGGGAGATTTCCTTTGTCGGATACCCCTTATCCCGTCCTTTGAGACTTCATACTACTAACACTTAAATAATATCCTAAAAATGGGAGGACTTACTATGAAACGCTTGTTATTTTATGCTTTTAGTTCTGTGGTTATATTAGGCTCGCTGGCTTTCTATTCCTGCAACAATGATGACGACGCGGATTATTCAGTCTATTATCCGAATGCACTTGTCACCATCAAAACTAACAGTTCCACGGGGCAGGTTTATTTTCAGTTGGACGAATCAACAACCATTTTGCCGGTCAATATGAAGAAATCTCGCTACGGGGACAAGGAACTGCGGGCGCTCACAAACTTCAGAGTGCAAGAGGGGCAGAGCGGACATTACTCAAAAAGTGCGTATGTAAATTGGGTTGATACCATCCTCACCAAGAACATGGCGCAGAGTTTTGGTGCGAAAGACGATGAAAAATACGGAAAGGATCCCGTGGAGATTGTCAAGGACTGGACGACCGTCGTAGAAGACGGCTATATCACACTGCGGTTCCGTACCTATTTCGGTAGCAGAGTGAAGCATGTTGTTAATCTTGTCAAAGGCGATAAACCCTATGAGGTGGTGTTCCATCACAATGCTTTCGGCGATACGGGAGGATTCGTCCGCGACGGGCTGGTGGCATTCCGTCTCAAAGACCTTCCTGACACGCAAGGAAAAGCCGTCGACCTGACCCTGAAGTGGCAATCATTCTCAGGCATGAAGAGTGTCAAGTTCAAATACACCACCCGCAAATAAGCATTCACCGCAGCTCCCTTGAATAACATTGATGAATCTGTTCGGGCACAACAAAGAGCAACATATCCTGAACCTTTTCACGGAAGGCGATGCGGCCGCCATGGATGAACTCTATGCCGAATATGCTGATTATCTTACCCGTATCTGTTCGCGATATATCGAGAATCAAGAGAACCTACGCGATGTGCTTCAGGAAGCTTTCATCAGGATATTTACCCGAATCCGCACCTTCGAGTATCGAGGCAAAGGTTCTTTGAAAGCGTGGCTGACAAAGGTGGTCGTCAACGAATCGCTTTATTTCATCAGGGAGAGTGATGCATGTCTCTTTATAGACGAAGAAGAGGTAAGCCTGCACGATATTGAGGAAGAAAAACCCGACATCGATAGCTTATCCATCACCCAAATAACCGATGCGATACAAAAGCTACCACCCGGCTACAGAACCGTTTTCAACTTACATGTGATAGAGGAGAAAACCCACAAGGAGATTGCAAAGCTGCTGAATATCAAGCCCGACTCCTCCGCTTCACAGTTCCACAAAGCAAGAAATATGCTTGCAAGAATGCTCAAGGCACAACACATAAAGGTTTACGACAATGAAAGAAAAATGGCTTAATGATTTACAGGCGCGTATTCAGAGTGAATACAAGGTGAACCCACCTGAAGGACTCCTCGACGACATCAAGGCCGAGATGCAGCGTCGTGGACTCGCTCCCGAACACGCTGCGGAGCCGAAGGGAAAGGCACTTCGGCTGTGGATTTATCGCGCTGTGTCTGCTGCAGCCGTTGTCGTCATTGGGCTTTACTTGTTCAATATGCCTACTGAAAGGTCGCCGTTGCCTAAGCCTAGCCTGACAGCCATGCTCGCCCCACGGTCAAATACCGTTCCAAATCTTCCAATAGAAACAATACATACAGCACATCCATCGCACGTTGCAAGGATGCACTCATCTCTTCGTGAAAACGCCCCGGCAGCTAATGACTTGATACCGACCGACAGCGAAGCGCTCTCTCGTCCGTCTCAAGCAGTAACCGACACCTCTCAAGCCGTAAAATACAAAACGTGGGAATACCGGCAGCCCGATTACACTCTACACACACAGCCTGCCACTTACCTCGCCCGTTTCAGCGTCGGTCCTTCCTACAGCGGAACCGGCGGAGCGTCAGCCCACTCACAGTCGTCGTTGCTGGCCACGGCCGACCCTTATGGTGACTATTCCCCCGAATTCGCAGGAAACACCAAGCAACGCAATGTTAATGAAACCGAGAAAGTAAAACAGTGCGCCAAGCATCGCCCTGTCGTCAGGTTCGGCCTCGCCGTGAGATATAATATCAGTGAGCGTTGGGCCCTGCAGTCTGGCATCACCTACAGCCGCTTATCTTCCGACTTCAGCTATAAGGTGGCCGATGAGCACTTCGACGTCGAACAAACCTTGCATTATGTCGGCCTGCCCGTCAACGTTAGCTACAGCCTCGTCCGCACGAAGCGGTTCAACATCTACGCCATGGCCGGCGGCGAGATAGAAAAACTCGTTAGGGGGTGGTCGGCACATAAGGGCAGGTTGAAGTCCCTGGCCAATCAAAGCCCCTCTTCCGTCACCGAGCACCGTCCCGTGTTCTCCGCAAATGCCGCCATCGGTGGCGAATATCTGTTTACGGACAAAGTCAGCACCTATGTCGAGCCCGGCCTGAGTTATCATTTCAACAACGGTAGCAATGTGGAGAATGTCTACAAGGACAAGCCTGCCAATTTCAACTTAAATGTAGGCATCAGAGTGGCGTTGAACAACTGATAAAAGTAAAAATAAACACTCGGAAGCCTCCTAATTCCCGTGTTGCTTTATCCCTCCTTTATTTTTCTTCTTTTCTTCCTTCCACTTCGGGTTATCCACCCCTCCACTTGAATCTCCTTGAGTGTCTTGTGCACTGCATCCTTCTAAGTAACGATGACACCCCGCTTCTTCAGTATGACGACCGTTACTTCTTCCTCTTTCTCGATAACTTCGAAGGAATGCTCACCCACAGCAAGAGAATGTCGCTGCAGTTGAACGAGTCGTTCTGTCTCACCACTTCCACCACGATGTTGCGTAGTGTAATGAGTACGTTACTCACGTCGCCCTCACTCAGCGACGTTTCCCTGACGATACACTCCAAGAGCCAGCATTTCAAGAACTTGTCTTGTGACTTCGGTACGGCAGCATAGCCTATCTTTCCTTAGAGCGGTCCTATTTTTATCGGTCGTCCGATTACATTAAATGCAATTATTGGTACTTAAATTTTAATGTTAGATATTATTTATTAAAGCCCTCGTTGAGGACGTATATAAGGAGTCGAGTTGGATATATATATATTAAAGGAGGATTGTGTCTCATTCTGCCGTCAATTCAAATACGTGGCTACTGCCCTGTTGCGCCGTCAACACGTTTAGTCCTATTTTCATCAGATAGTCTCCGCTATAGACTTTCTCGTGGCACTCCATGGTAGATTCCTTGTCGGGCATTAGATTGATTTCTTCTATCCGATACATCTTGTTTGCATCAAGTCCTTGCAGACGCACTTTGCCAAGCGGCTCTCTGAAACGCGGATGAAGATCGTAAACGAACAGCACGGCCTTACGAAAGTCAGGAGCAACATAGTCCACGGACATATGGTTGCTCTCATAGGGCGACAATAGCCGATATTGTGCGCCTTGGAGAATAAGGGGCTTAAGAGTTTGATAGCGGACTGTAGCCGCCTTTGCAAACTGATAGTCGGCAGGAGAAAGTCCTTTGAGGTCGATATCGAAGCCCAATCGGCACATGCAGCTCACGTCCGTACGGAACTTCAGGTTTGCCGAACGGTTCAGGTTTGTGACATGGGCAGCTATGGTGTTGACCGGGAAAAACTTTGACATGTTCCATTGAATGTAGAGGCGTTCGAAAGGGTCGGTATTATCGGAACACCAGAACTCTGTGAAATACTTCAGGGCCTCGTAGTCGCATCGCGCCCCACCACTGGAGCACAACATCATCGGCAGGTCAGGGTACTTGGCTTGGATACGCTTCAAAACGGTGTAGAGACCGCGGACATAGTCGATGAAGAGATTGCCCTGATGGGTTTTGAGCCACGGCGAGTAGGCATTTGTGATGGGACTGTTGCAATCCCACTTGAAGTAAGCAATGTCAGGGTTCTCCGTCAATAGCCTGTCTACAATACCATAAACATAATCCTGTACCTTGGGATTGCTGAGGTCGAGCACCAACTGGTGGCGGAAAAGGTAGGCGTCGCGGTTGGACTGTTCGATGATCCAGTCTCGGTGACGTTCATATAACTCGCTCTGTGGATTAACCATTTCCGGCTCTATCCATAGGCCGAACTTTACTCCTGCGGTCCGTGCGGCCTGTGTCAATGCACCGATACCGCCGGGAAGTTTCTGACGGTTCGGCTGCCAGTCGCCCAAACCTGCACGGTCGTCCTTGCGCGGATGCTTATTACCAAACCAGCCGTCGTCCAACAGAAACATTTCCAATCCTAGGTCTTTGGCATCTTTCATGAGTTCGGCTAGGGATTTTTGGTCGAAATCGAATCCGGTGTTCTCCCAATTATTGAGTAGCGTCATACGGTTTCCCATTCCGTCTTTCACTTGATAACGCCTTGCCCAAGCATGAAGGTTACGGCTTGCCTGCCCGATGCCGTCCTGACTGAACGTAAAGATGAACTCAGGTGTCGTGAAAGTGTCACCAGCTTTCAGTTGATAGTCTGAAGCATATGGGTTGATGGCGGGAATGACACGAAGAATCCCCATGTTGTCAACTTCGAAGGTGAGGCGGAAATTCCCCGTCCACCCGATGGTCCCCAGCATGACCGTTCCTTCGTTTTCCCTTGCAGGATGGTCGAAACCCAATTCAAAGAACGGATTCATCATCATATTGGTCCGCGTTCCGAGTCTTGTGTCTATGATTTTCTTTCCCGGCAGCAATTGCTCCGTCTGTGGTTGTGCCTCCCTTGCCCAGTCGCCCGAATAGCTCGTAAGATAGTATCTGTTGCTGTTGAAGTAGAGCATACAACTGCCGTAACGCCACAGTGTAACAGGGCGCTTTTCCCAATGGCGAATTTCACTCCATGTCTTGATGATGTTTTCCTCTGTGTAGGCTGCTACGTGGAGTATGACTTCTACCGGATATTGGTTGTCGGCAAGGCTGATAACGGTTTCCGTTCCACCGTCAATCGCTTTGCTATAATGGCTTTTATAATAAAGGAAGGTAGCTTGATTACCGTCGGCATGTGTAATGGCCACGGCCGGTTCAAAGAGGTCTTCACTGCCCGAAGCGGGATAGACTTCGTGCCCAATGGCCGGATGCGAGCCGTCGGAACTTGATTTCACTTGCCATGAAAGCTGTTGGAGGTCAGCCTTATGATATAATTTCTTTCCTAAATAAACCTGATAGAGACGCTGGTTGTCTGCTACCTTGAAAATCCAGTCCATACTTTTCGTTTCAATCCGGATATATTTTGAAGCAGCTTGTATGCCCGACATACAGCATAACAGTGAGAGCTTCAATAAGAAATTTTTCATAGTTGGATGGTGTACTAATTATTTTTAACAAACTTAGAGTAAGAATCTCAGATCAGATAACAAATGAAGGGGCAGAAAAAGAATTCTCCCCCCCTTTGTTGTCAGCAAACAAACCTAAATTCAGACATATATAAGTAGGTGTGCTTAGCTGAGTAATCCTGAAATCAACATAATCTTAATCTCTAATATAAAGTCGTATACTTATTTATTATTACTTCCCACGATGTGTGGAGGTATAGTATTTTATTCTAAATGTAAGGTCACTTTCCACTCCTTGGTATTGTCATTGGCCGCTTTTACCACATAGGTGTTGGTCTTCGACCAGTCACCCGGAGTACCAAATGCAGGTGAACTGCTTGCCGGCTTAATGATGGCCGCCGACGAAATACCCACGATGACAACCAAATTGGATGTTGTAACCTTATCTTTCTGTGCAGCAGGGAAGTTCGACGGAATGGATACGGATACTTCACAGGTTCCCGCTTCCTTGTCTATCTGGACCGATTTCAGGGTCAACTGTGCTTGGAGTACTTTCTTGGCTCCACTGATGGGTACTTCCGTATCACCATAGTAGCGGTGGTATACTGCCACAACACTTGTTATATCGTTTCCAGAATAAGTGTCCAAATCTTTGAGATTGCTATTCAAGCACGAGGACATAAGAATCATTGTGCACGTCAGGCACACTATGTTTAAGAACTTTCTCATATTGAATTGTTTCTAAATAATTACCATCCTTGATTTTGTTCATGATCTAACCCATAGGCTTCCCTGGTATTGAGGAACCCTTGTTGGATAGGAAGCAGATAACGTTTCTGCGTAAAATTACGATTGGCACTGCCGGCAACCGTCACCTGTCCTATGAGAACCTTGCGACGATCACGTGAGATTTCAATCTTATAGACGGGGCGGTCTAGGTCATAGACTACATCGCCCGGTGTCCGTCCGTAATTTGCATAACCGCCATATTTTCCCCAGCGCAAATAGCTGAAATAGATGTCTTCTCCTTCACAAGCCATTTCGCATCGGCGCTCACGTATATAGTCTTTCCACGCCTGCTCTTCCGTCGAGGCTGTCGAAGGAGCCAGCCCACCATGAATAGTCCGTGTATGATTCAATGCTTCTACGGCAGCCGACACGTTACCTTTCAGCAGTTCGGCCTCGGCCAGATTCATATAGGCTTCACCTACGCGTGCAAGTACATAATGGAAATCTACTTTTACGTTGTAGAAAGCTCGTGGCTCAAGCTTCTCCAAAGTATTTTTACGCCAATAGTAACCCGTGGCCGTGTTGTACCATCCACCATCTTCCATTTCACGAACGCCTTGCGAGAGATTACCTCCCAAGTTCAGCGTGACAGGAAAGCCCAGCCATGCGGCGCAACTGTCATAAACGATTGTCGCGGCGAAGCGTTTGTCGCGTTTTGAATACATAATGTCAGTCAGGTTGCGCGTAGCACTCGGCTTACATCTTACGTAACGTTGGAAGATGGGGTAGCCCGTTTTAGTCTCCTTAAGGTCCTGTGGTGTCGGGATCCGCCGGCGACTTCCATCCTTACGGGCATACATGTCTACCTGTCCGGCATGTGTCACGGTATTGACATCCACTTCTTCTGCATTATCCTTGAATTGTGACGTTTCATACCAAGGCAGAGCCTTGCCAGTGTTCTCGTCAGTTACCAAATATTGGTCTACCATGTCTTGCGTGGGAAAGTACATCCCCCAAGCTTGGAAAAGCATAACGCCGGTGGTATAGGTTTGGTAGCATTTGGAGTTCTTCATGTCGTCTAATCTTACATTGGGATAAACCCTGATGAGCTCTGCGAAGTTCTCCACCCTTGAGTTTTCCTTTACCCGATAGTAGCCTAAAAGGATTTCCGGATTTGTAGGGTCGCTCTCATTAAACATGCCACCATAGTTTGAAGTCAATGAGATGCCACTGTTTTGAATAACATCCTTGGCAGAGGTTATGGCCTTGTCTAAATATTCTGCCTTTTTTGTGTAGGCATATGCCTGCAAACATGCACGACTCAAGAACACTTCTGCCGCATATTTGGATGCACGGCCAGAGGGGGCAGAGGCTGGTAAGCCATTGACGGCTGCACTTAAGTCGTCAATTACATATTTATAGCTTTCATCCACATTAGCAGTCAATGGCGTTCTGCAAGCAGCAGAATCGCTGATAGAAAGTACTGTCGTCAATGGGACGAAGCGTCCCATCTTCCGTGCCTGGTCAAAGAAAGTCAATCCACGCAAGAAACGTCCTTCGGCAATAAGTTTGGCTTTCTCAGAGTCCTTTAAATTTGAGTTTGTCGCATTGGTTATAATCTTGTTACAACGCCGCAACAGAGAAAATCTGTTAGCTCCAAAATCTGTTGCGTTTGTCACGCCAAGTTCTGTGGCAATTCCATCAATACCTTCGCCACCAACTTGTGAAAACTGCAATCCGTTGGGAGTACGGGCCTCCCATGAAACGCAATTACCACTACCAGCGAGTCCTGTTCCTGTGAGGACAGCTACATAAGTTCCATTTATGAAAGCATCGGCTGTTGAATAACTGTTCCATACGACTTCTTCCGTGAATGAAGAAGATGGATTGGTGTCGAGCGTATCCTTACAAGAAATCATTGATAAGAGTAAGGCGCACGCAGATATATATTCTAAATGTATTTTCATATTTGTCAGCTATTAATAAATCAGAATCCTAAGTTTAAGGTAAAGGCCAAAGTTCGCTCTACAGGATATCCGTAATTCTCGGTTGAAGAGTTTTCCGGATCAAGGCCGTATTTGGTTGCCTGCGAGATGGTAAAGATATTTTGTCCAGAAACACCGACTCTTGCCCGAGTCAACCAGTGAACACGTTTAGCTAAAGAGTATTTCAGATCATATCCGAGCTGGAAGTCTTTCATACGCAGGTAGGCTCCATTTACCAGCCAAAAATCACTATAGATATAATTATTATTGCTATTACGGTTGGTGTTCGACATGAGCCTAGGATAGTGTGCATTCGTGTTATCAGGTTTCCAAGTATCGAGTTGATAGGGGAATTTCGTACTCACAGCACCACTTTGGTCTGTTCTCATGGCAGCACTACCGGGTATGTACATGTCGAATCTAGTGGAGCCTTGGAAGAGCGTACTGAAATAGAATCCTTTATAACTTAGACTGATGTTGATTCCCCATTGCCCTCTTGGAAGCTTGCTCTTGCCTAAACGTCGCATGTCTTCCTCTGTAATGCGACCGTCTCCATTGGCATCCCAATATTTGATATCACCGGCAGTTAGGTTGCCAGAGTTGATGCCTGAAAGAAAAGCTACGCTATTATACACATCTTCTGCACTGCGATAGTAGCCTAAGTTGCGATAAATTACGTCAAAATAGCCTTTATGCTGCTGCCAGCGTTGATAAGGATTCTTGGCAGAACTTTCTCCTTCACGCTCATCAAGTGCCCAAAGTGCATCGAAATGAGTGTAGTTGGCCAATATGTCATACTTAAATGCGCCGATATTGCTACGCCACCCCAGTTGTATTTCGTAGCCTGCGCGCCGACGTTCACTATCAGATTTTATCTTGGGCATACCCACACCAAGTGCCGTACCTAAATAACTCTTTCCTTTCGGAGCGACAAGATATCCTCTAGTAACATAGTAGAAATAGTCGAAAGAGCCATAGAGACGATTTCCGAGTGATGAGAAATCAAAGCCAAAATCAAGCTCACGCGTGGTATACCATGTCAAATCGGGTGAAGCTAAGGCTCCTTCTGCAAATGTCGGAACGTATTTCCCTCCCACAATCTGTCCTTTGGGATTCATAGAATAGGAAGTCATATAGGCCCAACGGCCGGCATCGCTGTCAAGTCCAGTCTCACCATAAGAGCCGCGAAGCTTCAAACTGTTGAATATATTTCGCTCTACAAATGGCTTCATGAATGCTTCTTCCGTTACGACCCAGCCGAGTGAACCGCTGAAGAAGAGCCCCCATCGTTTGTCTTTGCGGAAATAATCGGAACCATCATAACGAAAACTTCCTTCAACGTAATACTTATTTGCATAGTTGTATTTTAATTGTCCAATCCATGCCGCACGCCCCAATTCAATGTCATCTTTACCTCCATTGGTCTGTGCATTGGCATCACCGATTTCCAATTGTGGAATGTTGAAAGTAAAATTCTCACGCTTGGCCCAATAATCTTCGTTCTTCTCATAATATTGTTCATAGCCGAAGAGTGCGGAAATATTGTGATGCCCGAAAGTTTTATCATAACCCACAAAGGCTTGGTTGGTGAAAGCATATCCGGCATTAGACTCGTGTTGGAGCTGTGAAATGCTGGCATATGAAGGCTCTTCTGAATCCCATGCATATGTAGCGGGATCCTTACGCCATGACTTGATGGAGTTATAAAAGAAACGATAATTACTTGATAGGCGTACATACATACCTTTTATCCACGGTAAAGACCAAAGTAATTCTCCCTTTCCATTGACAACATTTTTCTTTGTACGAATGAAACCTGCGTCTTTACTAATCTCTGCAGCAATATTCGTATTTTGGTTATAGAAGAGTCCAAGGTTGTTGTAGGCCGGACTGAACAAGTTTCCGTCATTTACTCCACGAAAGACTTCTCTATAACTTGATATTTTTGAAGTGTAAGGATGATTGACACTCTGCACATAACCGTCAATGCTTGCACTTATTTTTAAACCTATTTCTTGCAGATTTGTCGCTCCTCCGATACGGAAGTTTGTACGCTTCATCCAATGGGTCCCACTGCGATAGAGCGAATTTTGATCGATACGTCCCAAGGAAGCAAAGAAGTTAGTCTTTTCATTTCCACCTGTTATTCTTATCGCATTTTTTATTTGCGGTGCCCATTTGCGCAGTGTGATGTCACGCCAATTCGTGCTGTTATAGTTTTGAGGGTCACTACCGTCTTTTATTTTTTGCATGATTTCATCAGAGAAAATGGGGTCCAAGCCATCATTCTTACGCGCTACATTTGCATAATATGCACGGTCGTAGGCACTGAGTTGCTCCGGCCAGTTGGCAGGCTGAGCCATACTGACATTGAAATCATAATCAACAGAGGTACGACCGGCCTTACCTGTCTTTGTCTGTATTTGAATAATGCCGTTGGAGGCGCGTGAACCATAGATTGCCGTAGCCGAAGCATCTTTCAATATTGACATGCTTTCGATATCTTCAGGTAGGAGATTGGCAAAATCGGTTTGAGAACGGACCACGCCATCAATGACATAGAGTGGAACCTCACCACCTCGAATAGTGATGTAAGGTATAGGATCAATACCGCCGCCACTGGCTTTGATGACGAGACCGGGTGAACGTCCGGCAAGCCCTTGAGTTATATTTGAAACGGGCACATTGGTCAATTCATCTGTCTTGACAGTCGAAACAGATGCAATGAGGTCACGTCTTTTGCTGTTACCATAGCCAATGACAACGATTTCATCCAGATTATGATTATCAGGACTCATTCGTACAGTCATATTGGGCTTGACAGACAACGTCTGAGAGAGATAACCTATGTAGCTAAATTCCAGTGAATGTCCTTTTTCAACCTCTATTTCGAAACGGCCTTCAAGGTTGGTGACGGCACGATTGGTTGTCCCTCGTTCTGAAACAGTGACCCCAATCAAGGGTTCTCCTCCTTCATCAATGATGAGGCCATTCACATGAATGTGATTGGTAGGGAGGGGCGTTTTTTCCAGTTGATGGGACGCAGCTTCTTTTTCTGTAATGGCAATCACCTTGGACGATACAATCTTGTACTTAAGATTTCTACCTACAAGTGCGATGTCTAAGACTTGATTTACCGTACCGTTTGTAACATTCACACTGATGTCTCTACGGCTATCCACCGCAGCACTACGATAAGAGAATCGGTAAGTCGTCTGTTTTTCTACAGCATTGAATACCTGCTTGAGTGAGGCCTTCTGCAAGTGAATACTTACCGTTTGTCCTTGCGCCCACACCGATTGTGTAATAATGGCCAGTAATAATGCCAAAAGACAAATTCTTAGATTTCGGTTTATTTCCATAATCTTAAAGGTTAAATAGTGTTTGTAACAGTCTTTGTCATTTCCGTTTAATATTGGAGACACAAGTGTTACCGAAATATAACCGTAAATAGATCTTTTTTATCTCTCCCCGCAAAGAAAAAGGAACTAAAACACCTCACTCTTGTTAGGTTTTAGTTCCTATTTCATTACTTTTCAAATAGATATGCTACCGGCAGATAGTGACGCGTTTACCGGAAACAATTGCTTTGCAATGGTAAATTTGTTCCAAGACTTCCAAACTTTCATTCAAATCGGAACTGGAGATTGTTCCTGTAAAGAGATCGGAAAGATTCAAATTAGTCTGTATGCTGATATCTACATCATACGTTTTTTGTATTGTTTTTAAGACATCTCGCAAGCTTACATTTCTGAAAACAAGCTGATGAGACTTCCATGCCGTCACATTATCAAGTTGCTCCCTCATTTCTTCCACGGCAAGATGCCCCGATACCTTGTCCAAAATGCTGCGTTGCCCCGGCCGTAATGTGATCTCTTGTCCCGTTTTTTGTGCACGAAGAATTACGGAACCTTCTATCAAACTAAGATCTGCTGTGGCTTGTTGGGGATAGTTCTTCAGGTTAAACTTTGTGCCTTTAACCGTTATATCCATCCCATCAGCATTAATGTTAAAGGGATGGAGACTATCCTTTCGTACGTCGAAATAGGCCTCACCAATAAAATCAATGTGACGATTGGTTGCACTGAATACATGCGGATGGTAAGTTACTCGACTGAATTCATTCAACTTGATACGTGTACCGTCAGGCAAAGACAAACTTACTTGCTCGCCCTCTTCTGTTGTTACGGTCATCACGTCTTGTGCCAATTGCTGTTGGTGATGATACTGATAACCCAGAGAAATCAACAAAACGGGAATGATGACAGCTGCGGCAATCTGCAACCAATGCCCAATCCGTGTCTTCTTCTGCGACATACCGGTTTCTTGCGGCAATATCCGTTTGCTGACACGCTGCCATACGGCTTTGGCCGAATCTGTGTCAGCCTGTTGAACGGTAACCCCTTGTTCCCAACATTCGTGCATATCGTTTACGAGCTTTTCGTCAGACGTAGTGTTTACCCGTTCCTTCAGTTCATCTAACTCGCTTGACGAGAGATGCAGTTGATGATATTTATTTTCTAATTCATCCATATTGATTATTTATAATATCAGACACATCTATTCATTGGCACATACTTCTTATCGCCATAAATTAACAAACAATAACACGAGAGGAAGGCTGTATCCTGCTTCTTTCAGAAGTTTACGCAAATGTTTCAGTCCCAAAGAGAGTTGGTTGCGAATCGTCTGTTCCTGCATGCCGAGTTGTGCGGCAATGTCGCGTATGCTCATCATTTCGAAACGCGACAATTCTATCACGCTACGTTGTGTGTTGGTGAGCTTCTCCATTTCATGGCGTATGACCTTGAGAAACTCTTGATATTCCAGAACAACCCCTTGGTTGGGAATGGAACTGAAGCTATTCACATAGTTTATATAATCGCAAAACTGCGGACTATTCAATGTGGATCGATAAGCATTGATGATAAGGTGGTGTGTTTTGATGAAGATGATACTCTTGATAGATTGCTCGTTGCGAAGAGTTTCCCTGTGTGTCCATATCCATACGAATGTGTCTTCGGTGATTTCTTCTGCCAACTCACGATTATGGCAGTATTTCATGGCAAAGGCAATCAGTTGGGGTGCGTAATATTCAAAAAGAACGGCAAATGTCTCTTGTGACCCATTGCGCATTGCCGCTATGAGCTCAGGCTCATTATCTGAAGATACTGTCATCTGCTTTTCATTTTTCATACGTAAGTTTCAATCCAAATTCGGAATGTTTCATGTTGTTTTGCAATGGGTAGACATAAGGCTGTCTGGAGTATTGAGCACTATGGTTCCTGCCCATGTATTGCAAATTTACATATTTTTTTGGAACATATATTCTCGTCTTAAAATAATTTTATAATCCATTTCAAAACAATGTGGTAAACAATGTGGGGACCACGCATGAAACCATCGACAAGAGAGCTTTATATACACCTATAAAAAATGAAAGCTCGACATCTTCATGCCGAGCCTTCAAATTATTATCAACAACATACTTATTGCCATGTGAACAATTTCATGTCACCCGGTTCTATGGAATAGGTATGCGGCTTGTTCCAGTCTACACTTTTGATATAAGCATCCTTGTCCACTTCTTTCACGTAGGAGTCGCCCTTTATCTCCAAACTCATCTTTTCGGTGGGACTGTGATTGACAATCATGAGGAAGTTACGGTCGCCTTTCTTCAGATGTGATACGATGGCTCCACCTTCACTTGTTTTGATTGTTGTGAAGTGCTGAGGCAATACTAATGCTTTTGTTCCTAACGGAAGCTTACTCCCAGTGTGCCACACGTCAATCATTTGGGCACCGACGAATACACCCGACAATTTCTTGACTTCCTGATTCAACACTTTCAGTCTGTCGTAGGTAGGACTCTTTGTGCCGTCGAGTTTAATCGGAGCGTTGTAGAAAGTTGTCTCCTTTGGCGTGGTATAGGTATAGTATTGAAGCATCTGTGCTCCATAAGCCAGGCCGCAATAGATTTGCAATCGCATATCTCCATACGTCGGTTCCGGATACTGGCCTTTCTCACTGGGCCAATAATAGGAGGACAGAACGAAAGTCCACAACGGAATGTTCAGTTCTTTGGCCTTGGCTGCAAATATCTCCATGCTCTTATACCACAAGCCGTTGATTCGCCGTTGCGTTTCACCTTTCCTTATATAGATGGGATAGAAGTCAAACGATAGGAATTCGAGTGGCAGCAGACTTGTTGCATCATTGACATACTTTTCAGGCGTATCGCCGATAAAGTCCTTAGGCGAGTCGATGGACAACAGGTTGACATAAAGCAAATTCTTGGTGTCGTAAGTCCTGAATTTCTTCATTTTGTTGGCCACGGTCTGAAGCTCTGCCAGTTTGGGCTCATCTATGATATACCATCCCGCTACGGCAGGGTGATCTTTCAGCGCATTGATGGCCTTTTGAGGGTCCTTGCCCAATTCCGGACAATTGATGAAGCACTTGATACCCACTTCATCGGCTTTATCCAAGGCTTCTTTCACTTGATTTACGCTTCCGTAATAGGTCAGCAAGTCATAGTCGAAGCCGGCAGCTTTCATATCGCTATAGGCTTCTCTGCTCGAATTGGGAGGCAGACCAATCCATGCCAGCATTGGAAACTTAACCTTGGAAGTGAGCTGCATGGGCCCCTGTGGTTTGGGTTTGGGAATCTCCGGCTTTTCTTCCGGTCCATCACCATTACTTTGACAGCAGGTTAGCGCATTGATACCAAGAAAGGTTAGCGACAAAAAGAATGAGGTTACTGTAAATCTTTTAAGGTTCATTGTCGTATTATTTTGGTTAAACAATTAGGCTTCAATCGGAGTCGGCAAAGATAGTATATGCCGATATTCGAAACGTTGAAGAGCTTTCTTCTTTCACGTTTTAAGACATGCTTCTTGAAATGATTATACCTTGAAACATAAAAAAAGCCGCATGAATTATATTTCTTTTAGATTACGCAAGGATATGTAACACTTCTATCACATTCAATTGCCGGGTCAGTCAAACCATTATCGCTCAGGCATATTTTTGCTGTCCGCTTGACCTTATTCACCCTATTCGCTGGGTACCTGTCTACCCAGCTGTTGGGTGCCGTCCTACCCAGCTGCTGGGTAGGGAAGGATATATTCGCTGGGTAGGACGCTACCCTGCAGCTGGGTGCCATGCGACTTATTTGCCGGGTACGGAGACGTATCCTATAGCATGTCCTGACCAAAATACCAAATTATAGGTATTGTATTGTTTTATGGGATTTGGTAACTTTGCTGACGATAAAATAAGAACATGTTTTACATGAAAAGAGATATAGGGCTGCGAGCAGGTTGCCTTTCATATAAAGCGCACTGTCTGGGAATTCAGACAGTGCGCTTTTTTTATGAACATAATCAAACGTTGTTCTCTTTTCGTTCACCTTATTATATATATGACCATGCAAGTGAAGAAAGATGATGTGCGGAGCCGGATTATCGCTGTGGCTCACGATGAGTTCATACGCAACGGAGTGAAGAAAACTTCAATGCGAACCATTGCCAAACGATCGGGCGTGGCATTGGGAAACATCTATAAATATTTTGAAAGCAAAGACAAGATACTTTGTGCAGTGCTGGCTCCGTTGCTTCATACGCTCGACGAGTATCTGCAGTTTCACAATCGAACAGATCATCTGACAATTGATTTCCTTTCGATGGAACAGATGCAGGCAGAAATGATGAACAGGCTTTTAACCTTGGTCAGGCAATTCAGACCCGAGCTGAAGTTGCTTTTCTTCAGCACCGAGGGCACGTCGCTGGACTGCTATCGCGACCGCTTTACCGAACAACAAAAGCAATTGGGCATGGAATACCTGCAGATGCTGAAACAGAAATTCCCCCGATTGAATACCGAAGTATCGCCGTTTCTGATGCACGTCGTCTGTTCAATGTGGTCGATGATCCTTTCGGAAATCGTTCAATACGAAGAACTCGGAGAGGAAGACATCAGACAGTTCTTTGCCGAATACTTCGAGTTCTCAACCGCTGGCTGGCAGAAATTACTGAAAGTGTAACTCTTAAATTATATAACAATGAGAATAGAAAGCGTAAACAGAAGTTTCAAACGCACCGCCCTATGGGTGCTCCGCCACAGGTGGCTGGTGCTGGTAGCCTTTGCAGTATTGATGGGCCTATCGGTCGTAGGCACTAAGCGTGTCGTGATGAAGACCTCGTTCGATGATTACTTTCTCGAAGACGACCCCGTGCTGGTTAAGACCAACGAGTTTAAATCCATCTTCGGCAACGATTATTATGCGGCCGTGCTTGTGGAGAACAAAGACATCTTCTCGCATCGCAGCCTTTCGCTCATCCGAGAGCTAAGCAACGAACTGCTCGACAGCCTTTCGTATGCCGAAAAGATAACTTCGCTCACCGATTTAGAGTTTACCGTGGGCAACGATGAGGGGTTGGCCATCGAGCAAATAGTACCCGACGAGATACCCACCAATGCCGATTCGTTGGCCGCCATTAGGCAACGGGCGTTCAGCAAGCCCCATTTGGCTCGTAAGTTGGTGTCGAAAGACGGCACGATAACGTGGATAGTGGTGAAGCTACGAACTTTTCCGCCCGAACAGGAATGGAAAAAGACCAGCAATACCTCGCCCGACATACTCACGGGAAAGGAACTGGCGCACATCATCAGCAAGCCCAAATATCGGGAATTGTCGCCCAACGCCTCGGGCATGCCTTATCTCACCCACGAAAAGGTAACCTTCTTGCAGGGCGAAATGGGCCGTTTGATGCTCTTTGCCTTCATTGCCTCCATCTTAATTATGCTTTTCGTAACCCGCTCGTTCCGCGGTGTGGTTGCGCCGTTGCTCACATCTGTGGTCGGCATCTTGTTGGGTTATGGTGTCATTGGCTGGACGGGCATCTACGTAGACCAGCCCACCGTGATGATAGCCGTCATACTGGCATTCGCTTGTTCGATAGCATATAACATCCACCTTTACAACTTCTTCAAAACCCGATTTGTGCAAACGGGGCGTCGGCGCACGTCTGTTGTCGAGGCCGTAAGCTCAACCGGCTGGGGCGTGTTGCTCTCCGGGCTTACCACCATCGCGGCAATGGCAACCTTCTTGGCCATGAAGATTGTGCCCATGCAGGCCATAGGGCTTAACACCTCGCTCTGTTTG
Organism: Segatella maculosa OT 289; assembly: GCF_000243015.1. Lineage (NCBI taxonomy): Bacteria > Pseudomonadati > Bacteroidota > Bacteroidia > Bacteroidales > Prevotellaceae > Segatella > Segatella maculosa. The sequence continues at coordinate 10,253 of NZ_JH594515.1, read as the reverse complement.
CTGGGTGTTTTGGGCACTTGCCTCTTCATTACGCCTGTGTTGCTGTCGTTCGGACGTAACCGAAAGCCACACCCGCACATGAATCACAGCATAGAAGGGCGTGCAGGAACGCTCTTCGAACGGCTTGGAAACTTCGTCATTCGCCGCCATCGTGCTGTCGTCATCGTGTCGGTTGTGTTCACGGCGTTTTGTGCTGTCGGCTTGTTCAGCATCGAACCGGCCTTCGATGTAGAACGCACCATGGGCCGAAAGGTGCCTTATGTGGCTCGTTTCCTCGACCTTTGCCAAACCGAATTGGGCAGTATGTACTCGTACGACGTGATGATTGTGCTGCCCAAAGCCGGCGATGCCAAACTACCGAGCAACCTGGAAAAGCTCGACAAACTAAGCCGCATTGCCCAAACCTACAAGCTAACCAAACGCCACAACTCCATTCTCGACATCATAAAGGACATGAACTGCACGCTCAATGCCAACAAAGACTCGGCCTATGCCATACCGCACGACCCCAACATGGTGGCTCAGCTGTTGTTGCTTTACGAGAACGCAGGCGGAACCGAGGCCGAATATTGGATGGATTACGACTATAAGCGGCTGCGTTTGCAGATAGAACTCAACTCGTATAACTCGAACGAGGCCGAGAAAGAAATGCAACTGATAGAGCAGGAGGCACAAAAGCTGTTCCCCAATGCCCATGTGTCGGCTGTGGGAAACATCCCCCAGTTCACCGCCATGCAGCAATATGTGGAGCGCGGACAAATGTGGTCAATGTTGCTTTCGGTGCTTGTCATTGGCGTTATCCTTGTTCTTGTCTTCGGCAATTGGAAGGTAGGGCTCATTGGCATGATACCTAACATTGCCCCGGCCATCATCGTGGGGGGCATGATGGGCTGGTTAGACTATCCCTTAGACATGATGACGGCATCGCTTATCCCCATGGTGTTGGGTATTGCCGTAGACGATACCATCCATTTCATCAATCATGGGCACCTGGCCTACAACCGTTATGGCGACTACGACCTGGCCATCAAACGCACCTTCCGCACCGAAGGCCTGGCCATCGTGATGTCTACGTTGATCATCTCCGTCGCTTTTGCCGGCTTTACGGTGTCTAACGCCCTGCAATTGCGCAACTGGGGCATACTGGCCATTGCCGGAATGGTTTCTGCCTTGTTGGCCGACCTCTTCATTACGCCCATCTTGTTTAAGTATTTACACATCTTCGGCAAAGCCCAAAACGGCAAGGCCAACCCTTGACACATAGCAACTTAGTATTAATCAAATAAATATCATAGCAATGAAAACAATATTTTTAAGTGCAATCCTTTTGGCGTGTTCAGCCATTTCGGCGTCTGCTGCCGGCCTAATGGGGCGAGACGTGATGCTCAAAGTGAAGAACCGGCCCGACGGAGACACCCGTTATGCCGCACTGACGATGACTTTGATACAGAAAAACGGCAATCGCCGCGAACGCAAACTCGTTTCGTGGGCTATGGATGTGGGTAAAGACAGCAAGCGGGTGATGTTCTTTACCTACCCGGGCGACGTGAAAGGCACAGGCTTTCTTACCTGGGACTATGACAATGCCAAACGCGAAGACGACCGTTGGCTGTACCTGCCCGCCATGAAAAAAACAAGGCGCATCAGCGGGAAGTCGTCGAAAACCGACTATTTCATGGGTAGCGACTTTACATACGACGACATGAGCAGCCGCAACGTGGACGAAGAAACCCACACCTTGCTGCGCGAAGAAATGCTCGGAGGACAGAAATGCTGGGTGGTGCAGTCGGTTCCCAACGACAAACACGGGATATATTCCAAACGCATCACCTGGATAAGGCAAGACTGCGCGGTGGTGGTTAAGGCCGAATATTACGATAAGCTCGACAAGTTGCACCGCAGTCTTGTGGTAAGCAACGTCTCGAAGGTGCAAGGTTTTTGGGTGATGGGGCGCATGGAGATGAGCAATGTGCAGACAGGACACAAAACCATCCTCCAAATGAGCGACCAAAAGTTCGACCTGAAGATAGATGCGGCGCTGTTTACTGTTGCTAGATTAGAAAAGGGAATATGAAAACGGCAAGGCTTATGCTCCTGCTCCTGCTTGCGCTGGCGGTGTCGGCGCAGGCGGGGGCGCAGGATGAAGACACGGCAACCGATACGTTGCTGGTGGACGAAATGCCTGCTGATGAGCTGCAAGTGCAGGTAAAGGGCTTTCTCGACACCTATCATGCCGCCCGAACCGAAGGCAAAGGTGAGTGGCTGGCCTCGCGAACAAGGGCGCGTGGAGAACTGACGTTGGAGAAAGGCGGCGCAAGGCTGTTCGTCTCGATGAACGCCATCTACAACGCCTTGCTGAAAGAACAAACGGGCATTACGCTGCGCGAGGCCTACCTATCGTATGCAAACGCCCATGTAGACCTGCGTGCCGGGCGGCAGATTATTATCTGGGGCGTGGCGGATGCCTTACGGCTTACCGACCAAATATCGCCAATGGATTATACGGAGTTCCTCGCACAAGACTACGACGACATCCGAACGCCCGTTAATGCCTTTCGGCTGAGGCTCGTTAGGCAGGCATCTAATGTAGAGTTGGTTTGCATCCCCGTGAGCGATTTCTTCATCCTGCCCACCGATGAGCGTAATCCCTGGGCCGTGCGCATCGATACACCGATACCCTACACGTTCGACTTGGACAGCCGAAAGCCCCAAACGCGGTTGCGCAACGTGGAGTTCGGCGGAAGGCTTTCGGTAAATCTTAGTGGCATAGACTTCTCTTTCTGCGGCTTACACACCTGGAATAAGATGCCCGCTTTCAGTTATGCCGTAGACCCCGCGGGTGCATCTATGACGGTTGTTGGCCACTATCGCCGCCTAACGATGCTCGGTGCCGACGTCTCGTTTCCCGTTGGCAGGTTTGTGGTTCGTGGCGAATTGGCCGCCAACTTAAACGAAGCGCAGAATGCAGAATTTGGCAGTGAGGTGCAAGGGCGCAATGTGCTGAATGCGCTGTTGGGTGTAGATTGGTATGCTGGTAACGACTGGATGCTCAGTGCGCAATATGCGCATAAGCACGTAGGCGGTAGTCTTGCGGAGCTTTCAGTTCTTCGCAATACGGGCGTTGCAACAGTGAGGGTTTCCAAAGAGCTGTTTCGCAACACGCTAGCCCTGTCTTCCTTTGCCTACATAGACGTGTCGCATGGGGGCGTATTCAATCGCCTTTCATGCAAATACGACCTCAACGACCAAATTAGTCTTACCGCTGGGTATGACTATTTTCATGCCGATGCAGGCATGTTTGCGATGTATTCGCGAAATTCGGAAACGTGGGTGAAACTGCGGTATGGATTCTGACGATGCAGAATGCGCGGTTTCTATATGGAGGGTATATCACTGGTGATGCATCCTCTTATGCTTGTTTGAAAGACTGTCACACGCTTACGTAGTTGATGGAGCCGGTTTCGTCCAGCCGATAGGAGAAGGCCGTGGTACCCGTTCTCTGTTTGAAAAACTTGCATAAGGAACTTGTCGAAGCGAAGCAAAAATCATCAGCAAGTTCTTTCAACGGCCTGTCGTCGAAACGCAATGCGGCTTGAATCCTCGCAGTCAACGTTCGAGCTATCCATTCTTTGGCGGCATTGCCTGTTTCCTTTTTCACCACCATGCTTAGATGGTGGGCTGAAACGCACAGCCTGCCAGCATAGTAATTCACTGTATGTTCGTCCTTGACATGCTCGTTCACAAGGCGTACGAAGTTCTCTGCCAGTTTCCTGTTGCTGCTTTTGTAGCCGTTCACCGCAGCAATTTCATCTACGCATACTGACTGCATGGCATCGTCAAACGTGTGCTCGTGTAGTTCTCCTTCCAACGAATGGAGATAATTGTTTAATGTTCTGATTTGATTGTTCAGGCTTATGAAGGCTGCCATTGCCGTGCTCATATTCAGATAAATATGTTCCATGCGGATAGATCCGAATTGTTGTTTTTTCATAAAAGACATTACTTTAGCATTTTGGTATCATTGCAAGGGTTTTACTTATTAAGATGGTATTTTCGTGAATACATAATCCAAATGGGGCGCAAAACTTATTTTCTTAAGTCACTTTAACACAAAAGCTCTCCCTTCATCAAGAAAAACATTCGTTTTGGACAATAGAAGATAAGATTTGGATAATTAAATCCAAGAAAAGGAACACTTTTCAAGCAATTTGGAGAACGGCATATTGCAAGAGATTGCATAATTTTGCCACACCTTTTGATGTTTTCATCAACATAATTCGAATGTATTAATTAAGGAGTAAGCACATGATGAACAAGAAGTTTGGAATTGGTTTGTTGCTGTCGTCGTTTATTTCAGCAATAACCGTGTCGGCCCAAACCGTTGGGGCAACTTTCACTTCGGATGGAACAACCTACAAAATTACGGTACGAAACATTACGACCCATGCCAACGAAGTCGCCATTTGTGAAATCACAGGCAACGGCGTGGTTACGATACCCTCGACCGTCAGGAATACTGCCGACAACGAAGATTACAGCGTTACCGCCACTGACGGCATCAGCACCAAAGTGAGCAAGGAGATTACGCAACTCATCCTGCCTGCATCGCTGAAAAGAATCAAGTTTCAGTCGTTCTATCAGACCAAATCCAGTGGTGATGTCAAACTCACCAGCGTGACGATACCTGCCGGATGCACGAAGATAGAGCAAATGTGCTTTGTAGGGCCTGTAAAGCTGACCTCTTTCACGGTGGAAGCAGGCAATAAGAACTACAAGAGTGTAGAGGGTGTTATCTTCTCGAAAGACGGCAAGCATTTGATAGTCTATCCTGCAGCCAAAGCCGGAAAATATACCGTTCCCGAAGGGACCAAATATATTGATGCATTCGCGTTCTTTGCTGCGCAGAAACTGACCGCTATTCATATTGCCTCATCCGTCGAAACAATTGGTGACAAGGCCTTCCGCTATGCCAATGCAAAAAAAGTGACTTTCGCCCCTAATGCATCTTTGAAGTCCATCGGTATTCATTCCTTTGCAGAATCGCAACTTACGGGGAGTATCATACTGCCCGCCTCGCTCCAATCCACTGCACAATGTGCTTTCTTCATGATACCTCACCTCACGGAAATACACATCGCCAATGGCTCACACTTGAAGACCATTGCCAACAGTTCTTTCAGTACCAATGCAAATCTGAAGGTTTTCAAGTTCGATGGCAGTAGTATATTAGAAACGATTGGCGACCTCTCGTTTAGAAACAATCCCAAGCTCACCGCGTTCGAAGTGCCGGCTTCGGTCACAGCCATCCATACAAATGTGTTTCAAAATACCCCGTTGTTGGAATGTGTCACGTTCCAAGAGAAAGCTTCTATCACGAAGATTCTTTCCAAATCATTCGCCAACAGTGGTATCAAATACATTGCTCTGCCAGCTTCGGTAACCACGATTGAGACCTTAGCGTTTGACAATTGTGCCAACTTGCAAGCCGTAGCTATCCCCTCTTCGTTGAAAAGAATTGATATGGGTGCTTTCAAACATTGCGAGAAGCTGACTGAGTTTCAAGTAGATGCCGGTCATACACAATTTTCATCGTTCGACGGAATGCTTTGCAACAAGGATAGAACAACACTCTTTCTCTTCCCTGCCGGTAGGGCAAATGCCAAGCAAACCATTCTCCCTCCAGTCTATAAGATAGCTAGCTATGCTTTTTACGGTTGCGAAAACTTGACCAATTTGACGTTCCCTGCTACCATCAACAACATCGAAGACAAAGCTTTTACACTCTGTCCCAACTTGAAGTCTGTGAGTTTCATAGCCTCCTCTCAGTTGCCGACATTGACTGCAGTCCAATTCTTTCAATCAGCCCAACCGAAAGATATCACAATCTATACACGAAAAGCATGGTATGACAATACTGAAAATAACGCGACAATCATACAATACTACGAGCTTTTCAAGGCGGTTCATCCGTCTTTCATTGTTACAGAAGGCTACGACTGCGGCGTAGAATACCTACCTTTGTCAGCTACTTGTACCGGTGTTGTTGGCTGGAATGACAAACATACGTCCATCGTTCTCAATCAGTCGGTCACAGAAGAAGCTTCATCGGATGCCGACCGCTTTGGAAAGACCTTCCCAAAAGTGGCTTATGAAACAACGTCCATGCTGGACCATGCCTTTGAAAAAGCAACACACTTGAAAGCTATTGTCGTTCTCGCCGACATAAACTATATGGGAAAGAGAGCCTTCAACGCGGCATCTGTCAGAGACATATATCTGTTGGGTGACATGCCGGTCAAACATGGTGCTATGACAAGCGTCTTTGCTGCTGGCCAAAACATCTATGTCAAGGAGAGCAAAGTCTCGGCCTATAAGGAATTATGGGAAGTCGAAACAAACACGCTGAACATCACTTCTAAGATTCCCCTGAACAGGGAACACACGATCGACGTGGTCTGCTATCCGTTCGACGTGACATTTCCTGCCGACGAAAATAAGGGTAGCAAGCCATGGATGTTGGCCGACTTCACAAAAGCTAATGCGCCGGACAATCCGTCAGTTCATGCGATTGCCATCACCAATGATTATGTTCCAGCCTTTGTAGGTGTGCTAACACGTGTTCCAAATATGGGGGTTACGGACTCCTACTGCCAAATAGATGAAACCCAAGCACATGACAAAACAGTCATCGAAAGCTTGGGCTACGCTGCTACGCAGGATAATCGATTAATCGGTGTCGTGGAAGATACGGCTGTCGGGACTGAGACGGGCCATCGCCATTATGTCTTCAATGCCACCCAAGGTAAGTTTATGCTGGCCGAAACCAAAAGTCAGATTCCGTTCTTCACAGGTTATCTGCAAATGAAAGTACAGACAAGTGGCGCCACAGCATTGGCTCTTACATTCAAAGGTATCGAGACGGGCATTACAAAAGTCCTTGGCAGAAATGGGAAGAGTGACGAAAATGCACCCTACTATAACCTCAACGGCCTGCGTGTGAGCCATCCGTCACACGGCATCTATATCCAAAATGGGAAAAAGTTAATTATCAAATAAATATCGCATACAGAACACTGTGATTCTAAAAGGTTGCTTTTAGGTTGTAAAAAACGAGAAGATATGAGAAATCTCCTACTGAGTACGCTTCTATGGCTGTCTGTATTAACCGTTACGGCACAAAACGGGGTTTGGCTGTCTGTGCCACGCCCACAGAAAATCAATCTGTTGAAAGGTAATCCCTTTGTCATCGACCAAACAACCACCATCAGAGTGGCTGCAAACGACAGCAACATGGAGCGCAACGCCCGCTTCTTGCTGCAAGATATCAGCCAACTCACAGGACTACGGCTCAAGACATGTGCGGCCATGAAATTGCGCCAAATCGTGCTTTCGATTGATAAGAATATCGGCCATCCCGAAGGTTATACCATCATGGCCGACAGCCGCTGCCTAACCATCGCCGGAAGTACGCCCGAAGCAGTATTCCATGGCGTGCAGCGATTGGTAAAAGCACTGCCTGTCAAGACCGGCATCAAGTCGGTTTCGCTGCCTGCCGTCAGTATCGACGATTATCCCCGCTTTGCCTATCGTGGCTTTTTGCTCGATGTGGGGCGCCACTTCTTCACCGTCGATGATGTGAAACGCATCATTGATATCTTGGCACTACATCAGGTTAATTACCTCCATTGGCACCTGACTGAAGACCAAGGATGGCGTATCGAAATCAAGAAATATCCGCTATTGACGCAAATCGGGGCACGACGTGACAGTACTCTTTCGATACCCTACACCCAAATTTACGACCATGAACCCGTCACGGGCTATTACACGCAACAGGAAGCCCACGACATCGTGAAGTATGCAGCCGACCGTTATATCACTGTTATTCCCGAGATCGACCTCCCGGGCCACATGTTGGCGGCCTTGGCTTCTTATCCCGAACTGGGATGCACGGGCGGTCCCTACAGCGTGCCGGCAAGGTTTGGTGTGTTCGAAGATGTACTTTGCGGCGGCAATCCCCGTGCCTTACAGTTTGCAAAGGACGTATTAACCGAAGTTATGGACATATTTCCCTCGCCCTACATCCACATCGGGGGCGACGAGTGTCCCAAGACACGCTGGAAAGACTGTCCCAAATGTCAGGCCCGCATCAAGGAACTGGGGCTGACCGACAATCCGGGCCACACAAAGGAGAACCAACTTCAAACCGCGTTCATGGCCGATGTAGAGCAAGTCATCAAGGAACGGGGCCGCAAGATGATGGGCTGGGAGGAGATATTGGATGGTACTCCCGAGAAAACCAACATCGTGATGGCATGGACCGGCTACATGTCGGCTTTACGATCGGCGCAGGAAGGCTTCCCCACTATCATCTGCCCCATGCAGAACTTCTATTTCAGCAACCGCGGCTACAACCTACTGAAGGGTCGCGATGGCATTCAACGAGTCTATGATGTTGAGCCTGTCGCCCCCGCACTGAAGCCCGACAAGCAGCGCAACATCATTGGTGTGGAGGCTTGCGTGTGGACAGAATGGGTGAAAGACATGGCCACTGTCGAGTGGCAGATGTTACCGAAGATTGCAGCTGTGAGCGAAGTGGGTTGGTCCGACAAGTATAATAAAGACTTCGATGCTTTCATGCGCAGGCTGTCTCGCCTTCGTCCGCTCTACGACTTACGCCAATACCGCTACCGGACCGACTACTTCGAGCCATGAAATGTTAATTGAATATCGTGTCAAGTCTTTGGAAGATTTACTTGCTCATCATCTACAAATTACATGAAGGGTGTCTATTACACCTTAATTCTCAGTTTTTCTTGAATAGCGTATTCGAATAGTGTTTTGTATCTCTGTCTGTTCAGCATTCCAATCCGCTACCAATGCTAATTATGAGAGAGGCAGCCTGTTTGTTATCCCTCGTTATCCGTTGTATTATCCATCTGCGAAACTTTGCCGCAAATCCCGTATGAAGATAAAAGGAAATGGCGATGATGGCCTCCAAGGAATAGACCTCGGCAGCATGACTGTTTTCAAGAGGCATATATCTCGTGCTGTGGCAGGCCGGTATCGCACCATCTTTCAGCATGCGATTGATGGCTGCCCGTATCTCACCCTGCGTGGCGTAGAAGAGTTCCGCCAGTTCCCACTCGCTCATCCAAATGTCGGAACCGGTGATGCAAAATTCATTCTCTTTCAAATAAATGATGTCTCGTTGTCTCATCGTTCGTTCCTCCTTTTATATATATATTGTTTGGATGTTGTCATAATAAAAGCATTTTTATTTTTCGTACTATTACGTAAAATCCTCAGAGGTGACAAACTCACCAATATCAGCAAGTTTTTCAGATAGTACATTCATTTCCTTGTTCAGTTTCTCGTTGGTAATCTTGGCGTATATCTGTGTGCTGGAGATACATTTGTGCCCCAATACGCTGCTGACGGACTCGATAGGCATGCCGTTGGAAAGACATACCACCGTTGCCATCGTATGGCGCGCCATGTGCCAAGTAATGTGTTTGTAGATGCAGCATTTCTTCATGACGGTACGTAGTATCATTTTGCAGGAATTATAGGACGGAACGGGAAAGACACGCCCGTCGTCGCATAGGCCTTTATATTTCTTCATGATTTGAAGAGGAATGTCGAGCAGGCGGACGTTTGTTTCCACACCTGTCTTCTGTCGATGGATATGTATCCACACGCTGCCGTCGAGCGGGTTGGACACGATGTTTTCCTCCCGAAGGTTCTTCAGGTCTATGTAAGCCAATCCCGTGAAAGCGCAGAAGAGGAACAGATCGCGGATGAATGTTCGCTTGAAGTTCATCTTCGGGGCGTTGATAAGCTGTCCGAGTTCCTCCTTGGTAAGGAATCCTTTTTCCGTTTCCTCTTTCGGCACACTGCAGTCTGGGAATGGATAATGCATCAGCCAGCCGTTTTCTACCGCCCTGTGCAGTAGCATGCGGACGGGACAGGAATATACCCAGACAGAGTTGCAATGCAGGTGTTTTTCTGCAAGCAGGTAAGTCTCAAAATCGGTGATGAATGTTGGTTGAATTTCTTTCAATGCAATGTCACTCACATGATAGCGTGATTGCAGGAAGTTCTTTAGGTGACTGTATACGGCATGGTATTTCGTCAAAGTGCTTTTTGCTTTCATGCCACAGTCGACTTTCTTGGCATAATCTTCCATGAAGTGGTCATAAATCTTTATGAGCGTCTGGCAGCGGTATTCCAAACCAAGGAAAGCATTCCTG
>NZ_JH594514.1:0-29977 GCF_000243015.1 Segatella maculosa OT 289 | reverse complement strand
AGACTTCCCAATAGGAAGACTTAACGGTTCCCAATAGGAAGACAAGACCTTTCCTTATAGGAAGACGATACCTTTCCCAATAGGAAGACAAGAGATTTCCCAATAGGTATACAATCCATTTCCTTATATAAGTCCAATAGGACTTTAAGTATAACTCCTCAAGGACTTTAAGTATAGGTTCAAGAGGACTTTAAGTATAAGTCCTATCGGACTCCTTATATAAGTCCTACCCGACTCCTTATATACCTCCTATCCTACCCCTTATATAAGTCCTATTGAACCTCCAGTGGAAGTCCTCTTGTATCTCCAATGGAAGTCCTATTGGACCTCCAATGGGAGTCCTGTCCGACCAATAAGATGACGGGAACGAGGCCGATTATTATTGTCAAACGTCCATTGCCCTAAAAATAGAAAGGCCTGCAAACTGATTTGCAGGCCCTTCGTGATAGTGTATGTGGATAAGATTATGCAATAACCTCGCTCCAATCTTCTTTACTCTTGCGCTGATAAGTCTGATAGCGCAGCTTGGCCATCTTCTCGGCCTCGGTGAACAACTCCTCTGCTTCATTAGGATAAGCCTTTGCCACAGAAGAATAACGCACCTCACCCATGAGGAACTCGCGGAAGTCGGCCCAGTTCGGCGCCTTGGAATCAAGTTGGAAGGGGTTCTTTCCCTCGTCGGCCAAGCGCGGATCGTAACGCCACAGATGCCAATAACCGCAATCAACGGCCAGCTTCTCTTCGTTTTGGCTGCGACCCATGCTGCGCTTCATGTTCTTCGTGCCCTTGATACCGTGGTTGATACATGGCGCATAAGCAATGATCAACGATGGTCCGGGGTAAGCCTCGGCTTCGCGAATAGCCTTTAACGTCTGTGCATTGTCGGCACCCATGGCAATCTGTGCCACATATACGTAGCCGTAGGTGGTCTGCATCAGACCAAGGTCCTTCTTGCGAATGCGCTTGCCTTGCGCTGCAAACTGTGCGATGGCACCGAGCGGTGTTGACTTGGAACTCTGACCACCGGTGTTGGAGTAAACCTCGGTGTCGAGCACGAGGATGTTCACGTCTTCACCCGTAGAGAGCACGTGGTCGAGACCGCCGTAACCAATATCGTAAGAGGCACCGTCGCCACCGATAATCCACTGGCTGCGCTTAACGAGGTAGTGGTCGAGGGTCTGGAGCTCTTTGCAGATTGGGCAACCGGCCTTTGCCCCTTCTTCAATGAGTGGTTTCAATGCTGCAGCTGCAACCTTGGACGCGTCGGCATCATCTTTGCCGTCTATCCAGTTCTGTGCGGCTTCCTTGAATGCAGCCGAAACCGTATCGTCGGCTATCAGTTGTGTCAGCAGAACAACGATGCGCTCTTTCATCTTCTTATTGCCCATGGCCATGCCGAGACCGAACTCACAGAAGTCCTCGAACAACGAATTGTCGAAAGCCGGACCCTGTCCCTTGTCGTTGGTCGTATAGGGCGTAGAAGGAATGGACGCCGAGTAGATGGACGAACAACCCGTTGCATTGGATATCATCTCACGGTCGCCGTAGAGTTGGGAAATCAACTTCACGTAGGGCGTCTCGCCACAACCCGAACATGCACCCGAAAACTCGAACAAAGGCTGGGCAAACTGACTGTTCTTCGGACTTTGTTTGATGTCGACAAGGTCTTGCTTCGAAGTAACTTCCTTTACCATGTAGTCCCAGTTCTTCATCTCCTTCACCATGTCGGGCGCATCAACATTGAATGGAACCATGACGAGCGCCTTCTCGCCCTTCTTGCCCGGGCAAACGTCGGCACAGTTGCCGCAACCGAGACAGTCGAGCACGTCGACCTGAATGCGGAATTGCATGCCTTTGAGTTGCTTCGGAGCAAGAATATCCATGGTTGTGCCGTCAAATCCGGCTTTCTCTTTCTCATCCAACACGAACGGGCGGATTGTTGCATGAGGACAGCTGTAGGCACACTTGTTGCACTGGATACAGTTCTCCGAATTCCATACGGGAACGAATGCTGCGACACCACGCTTCTCGTAAGCAGCCGAACCATTCTTCCATGTGCCGTCTACGGTATCATACTTGACAAAGTCGGAAACCTTGAGCAAATCTCCGTTTTGAGCATTTATCGGACGAACGATTTCCTTGATGAAAGCAGGAGCATCATCGTTATCATTACTCTCAACAGAGAGGTTAGCCCATGCCGGATCGATAGTCAACTCCTTGTATTCACCGCCACGGTCAACGGCAGCATAGTTCTTGTCGACGATGTCTTGTCCTTTCTTGCCGTATGATTTCACAATGAAGGCTTTCATCTGTTCAACGGCAAGTTCTGTCGGTATGACTTGCGTGATGCGGAAGAATGCTGATTGAAGAATGGTATTGGTACGGTTGCCAAGGCCTATCTCCTGTGCAATCTTTGTAGCATTGATGTAATAAACCTTGATATCGTTCTTTGCAAAGTAAGCCTTCACCTTATTCGGAATGAAGTTTACGAGCTCTTCGCCATCGAAAATCGTATTCAACAGGAAGGTACCGTTCTTCCGGAGACCTCGTGTCACATCATACATGTGGAGGTAAGCCTGCACATGGCATGCCACAAAGTTAGGTGTATTCACCTGATAAGCAGAGTGAATGGGGCTATCGCCGAAGCGAAGATGCGAACATGTGAAGCCACCAGACTTCTTGGAGTCGTAGCTGAAGTAAGCCTGACAATACTTGCTTGTATTGTTACCGATAATCTGCACCGAGTTCTTGTTTGCTCCCACGGTACCGTCGGCACCAAGTCCGTAGAACTTAGCCTCATAAAGGCCTTCGCCGCCCATCGGAATCTCCTCTACCTCGGGCAAGGAAGTGAAAGTTACGTCATCAACGATACCAACCGTGAAGTGGTTCTTTGGCTCTGGCATTTCAAGGTTGTTGAATACGGAGATGATTTTGGCCGGTGTCGTATCAGAAGAGCCAAGACCGTAACGACCACCGACAATAACCGGCTTGCGTGGATCGTCATAAAGTGCACTCTTAACATCAAGATACAAAGGCTCACCTTCTGCTCCCGGTTCTTTCGTACGATCAAGAACTGCAATACGTTTTACTGTAGCAGGGATGGCTTCGCGGATAGCTTCGACAGAGAACGGACGATACAAATGGACCGCAACCATACCAACTTTCTTGCCTTGCTTAACAAGATAGTCGATAGCCTCGCGAGCCGGCTCTGTGGCAGAACCCATCAAGATAATGATGTTCTCTGCATCTTTTGCGCCATAATAGTTGAACAAATGGTACTCACGACCAGTAATCTTTGAAATCTCACCCAAATACCTCTCTACGATAGCTGGAATACGATCATAGTATTGATTGGAAGCTTCACGATGTGTAAAGAAAGTCTCTGGATTCTCTGCCGTACCACGTGTCACTGGACGCTCCGGAGTAAGCGCACGATCACGGAACTTCTTAATAAATTCAGGATTTACAAGCGGTCGAATGTCTTCCATGCTCATCTCTTCAATCTTATGATACTCATGAGAAGTACGGAAACCATCGAAGAAGTTGATGAATGGAACCGAAGATTCTAACGTCGCCAAATGCGGAACTGCAGAAAGATCCATCACTTCCTGAACCGAACCGGAGCAGAACATGGCAAAGCCTGTCTGACGACAAGCCATCACATCCTGATGATCACCGAAGATACAAAGAGAATGCGATGCCAATGTGCGGGCTGAAACGTTGAATACGCAAGGAAGTAATTCGCCGGCAATCTTATACATATTGGGAATCATCAACAACAACCCCTGCGAAGCTGTGTATGTAGAAGTTAGTGCTCCGGCCTGAAGCGAACCATGCACAGCACCGGCTGCACCGGCCTCAGACTCCATTTCTTGAATTGAGACAGTCTGCCCAAACAGATTCTTGCGGCCTTTGGCGGCCCATTCATCTACATGCTCTGCCATCGGAGATGACGGAGTAATAGGGTAAATAGCAGCAACCTCAGTAAACATATAGCTTACATGAGCGGCAGCAGTGTTACCATCACAAGTGATAAACTTTTTTTCTTTAGCCATTTTATGATTGATAAAATATTAATAAATGTTTTTGTATATAATTTGTATGATTTGTTTTCCTTATTATATATCGTCAGTACAAGAAACCTAAAAGCCAAAGCGGAATGCGGTTGTCCTTTCCGACTTCAGTATGGTAACGTGCATAGATGATATCCGGGTTATAACGTAACTTGTAATCGCTTTGAGAATCGGTTATCTTGAATTTCTTAATGCCGTCAACCATAAAGCAATGGTCTCTTGATGCTTGATTAACCTTGTGGTCTTTCCAAAGTGAATTGACGAAGAACGTTTCCATAAGCTCCTGCTCATTCGCTTGAATAGGATAAATTGCATACATCAAATTAGAGTTATGCATCATCACTTTACCGGGCTTTTTGGGGAATTCCTGCCCCATAGGATAAATGATATTGATAAGTCTTGCATCGGCAAGATACTTGATATAATTCATCACCGTGGCACGACTGGTTTGTATTTCTTGCGCCAAGTTACTGATATTAGGTGCCTTCGGGCCCTCAACTGCAAGCAAATAGAAAAGCTTTTTGATTTTAGTCAGGTACTTCAAGTCAATTTGTTTGATGAGCAGAATATCCACCTCTGTCATCATATTCATTGTCTTAAGCAAATTTTCTGAGAAGTTTCTATGTTCTAAAAAGAAGGGATAAAAGCCATGATGAATATAATCAAGAAAGTATTTCCGGGGACTAATCGTTGGAAGAATATCTTTGACGATATGCTCATGATATCGCAATATATCGTCTAAGGCATAAGGTTGGAAGTTACTTCCTGTCATGAGGTTGATATACTCACGGAAAGAAAACCCACGCAAGTTGTAGCTCTTAACGATGTTGTTCAATTCGGGATTCTCTTCCTTCAGTCGCATGACGCTACTTCCGGTAAATACAATCTTCAAATCACGATAAGTGTCATAGCATTTACGGAGCTCTCTGCTCCAATTATGCTGTTTGAACACCTGATCTATGAGTAAAACCTTTCCCCCATTATTTACAAACTCTCCTGCAAACTCAGCAATTCCTTTTCCTTGGAAATAGAAATTGTTCATGTTGACATACAGACACTGCCGGTCTTGTGCCCCAAACTTCTCTTTGGCATACTGCAGAAGAAATGTAGTCTTTCCCACACCGCGCGTCCCTTTAATGCCAATCATACGGTCGTTCCAGTCAATCTCATCCATGAGCGTGCGACGAACGGGCACGTTTGTATGTTCGACAAGATAAGCATGTGTACGAAAGAAAGCTTCCATATATTATATTGAGTTCCGGCTTTGTTTATCTAAATACCCTGCAAAGATAATACTTATTTCCAAATTTGCAAACTGTAGATTGCAAAAAGTTTGAGTTTTTTCATCTTTTAGCATTGAACGGGTGTATAATATCAGTTATATTGCGTGGTAATATGGCTCATTTCAGTGTGTAATATCAGCCACTTTAGCGTGCGAAATGGGTCATATTGTACGGTATAATGGCTGATATTGAAATACAAGACGTAAGTGATTGATTAAAACAACATCTTCCTTAAAACATAAAAAAGAGACTGACGCGCATCACTGCGTACCAGTCTCCAAAAATTAGAGAGTTATAAAAAAATCAAGTCTTAAGGTAAAAAATTATATGTAATATTCTTTTTTACTTGCTGCCAATGTATTCTTCATCAACGAACAGATGGTCATCGGCCCCACCCCGCCGGGAACGGGTGTTATGAACGAGCATTTGGGTGCCACTTCGTCAAACTTGACGTCGCCGTTTAAGCGGAAACCACTCTTGCGTGTGGCATCGGGGACGCGCGTCGTGCCCACGTCAATAATCACCGCATCGCTCTTTACCATGTCTTCCGTGACGAAATCAGGGTGTCCGATGGCTGCAATGATGATATCAGCCTCGCGACATTCTTTCTTCAAATCTTTTGAATGACTGTGACACACCGTCACCGTGGCATCACCGAAGTTCTTTTGCATCATCAGCTGTGCCATGGGCTTTCCTACGATATTGCTGCGTCCGAGCACGACACACTTCTTCCCACTCGTCTCAATATGGTAATGCTGCAGCAAAGTAATGATACCCAAAGGGGTGGCTGAGATGAAGCAAGGAAGTCCGATAGCCATTCGACCTACATTTATGGGGTGGAAGCCGTCCACGTCCTTGCGATAATCAATTGCCATAATCACCTTCTGCTCGTCGATATGTTGCGGCAAAGGCAATTGAACGATAAAGCCGTCTACGTCTGTATCCTTGTTCAAGCGGTCTACACATGCGAGGAGTTCTTTCTCCGTCACATCATTTTCAAAACGAATAAGAGTCGATTTAAATCCGCATTGCTCACAAGCAATAACCTTATTTCTCACGTAGGTTTCAGATCCTCCATCATGCCCCACTAATATGGCAGCCAAATGGGGTTGCTTACCTCCGGCAGAAAGAATCTTATCGACCTCTTCTGCGATATCTGCCTTGATAGCTGTTGCCGTTGCTTTCCCGTCAATTAATTGCATAGCTGTTCGTTTTAGCGTTTCGCCATACCCGGAATATTCATTCCTTTCATGCGACTCATCATACCAGCCATTTGGTTGCCGGTGATCGTCTTCATCATCTTACGGGTCTGGTCAAACTGCTTGATAAGCTTGTTCACCTCTTGAATGTTCGTTCCCGAACCTTTTGCAATACGCTGCCTGCGACTGGTGTTCAGTATTTCGGGACTCGTTCGCTCCTTGGGCGTCATACTCTTGATGATGGCCTCAATGCCCTTGAAAGCATTGTCGTCGATATCCACGTCCTTGATGGCCTTGCCAACACCCGGAATCATGCTCGCCAAGTCTTTTAGGTTGCCCATCTTCTTGATTTGTTCAATTTGACCGAGGAAGTCGTTGAAGTCGAACTTGTTCTTTTGTATCTTCTTTTGCAGCCGCTTGGCCTCTTCTTCATCGAACTGTTCTTGGGCACGTTCAACAAGCGAAACAATATCGCCCATGCCCAAGATACGGTCGGCCATACGCGCAGGGTGGAACACATCGATAGCTTCCATCTTTTCGCCCGTCCCAACAAACTTGATTGGCTTGGTAACCACAGTGCGGATGGAAAGCGCTGCACCTCCACGAGTATCACCATCAAGTTTTGTTAATACCACTCCATCAAAGTCCAAACGGTCATTAAATTCCTTTGCTGTATTCACGGCATCTTGACCGGTCATGGAATCAACAACAAAGAGGGTTTCATCCGGATGGAGAGAATTTTTCAAGTTAGAGATTTCTATCATCATCTCTTCGTCTACTGCCAAACGACCGGCAGTATCGACAATAACAACATCATATCCTTTGGCCTTTGCCTCACGCACGGCACCCTCGGCAATTGCAACAACATCTTTGCTGTCAGGCTCCGAATAGACAGGAACGCCTATCTGTTCGCCCACCACTTTCAGCTGTGCGATAGCAGCAGGACGATAAACATCGCACGCCACCAACAACGGCTTTCTATTCTTTTTGTTCTTGAGCAGGTTGGCCAGCTTGCCACTAAAGGTCGTCTTACCCGAACCTTGCAGACCGCTCATCAATATCACAGCCGGCCGACCCTCCAACTTCAACTCGGCGGTGTCGCCACCCATCAGGTCAGCCAATTCATCATGCACCACCTTCACCAACAACTGACCAGGCTTCACAGCCGTGAGCACGTTCATGCCCATAGCCTTTTGCTTCACGCTGTCCGTAAACGTCTTGGCCACTTTGAAATTAACGTCGGCATCAAGCAATGCCCTACGCACATCTTTCAATGTCTCGGCAACGTTAATCTCGGTGATTTGGCCTTCACCTTTCAATATCTTGAATGATCGTTCTAACCTATCGCTTAAGTTTTCAAACATAAATACTCTCTTTTGTTCTTTATAATCCTCTCTTGGTGTCAATAATGGTCTTTGATTATTGACATCGCAAAATTACATAATTACTGACAAAAAGGCCGTGCCACGATTTATAATTTATAGAATATTAATAGATCGCCCCCAGCCTCTGAGGCTTCAGATGTAAAATTAATTAACAAGAAACGCTATCCGAGGTCTCGAATGCAAAATTAATTAACAGAAAGTGTTATCCGGGGCCTCGGATGCAAAATTAATTAACAGAAAGTGTTATCCGAGGCCTCGGATTGAAGAAAAAGAAAGCTTAAACTGTTTTCCGAGGGCTCGGATGATAAAAAATATAAAAAGGAACTGTCGTCCGACGCCGTAGAACCATCGGAAGGGTTCTTTTACTGTGAGCTACGCTCTACCATCGTGAGGGTGGCATGGCCGTCCTTTGTTTTACTTATAAAGGTCTTCTGAAGGCGTACCATCGTGAGGACTTGATTGCCGTCCCTTGTTGACAATCAAGTTTATCCCGATACGCTACGAGTTTTTTATCTTTAAACTAGGGCAATCGAAATCTCTTTCAATCTCCGAACCGCCTGACGTCAGCCTACTTTGGGGCGTTCGTGTATGCTGTTCTTGATGCTCGGATACTCATGCCTGCGCTGGCGGAAGTTCATCTTATGGCGACAGTTCGTGGCAAGAACGTCCGCTTCCAACATGGAGGTCAACTCTTGCTATCACCCATTAAGAATTGGGCTTCTGTCTTGAATGTTTAGGAAAAATATAAAGAATCCTTTGCCATGGAAGATAAAAAAAAGTCGGTTGTCTTTGCTGGAAAGACAACCGAACTCGGTTATGTTTTCTGTTCAGAGGATAACCCCGCAAAAGAAGACTTTATCCTCTATTTCGCCGTCTTACATCATGCCACCCATACCCGGTTGCGGAGTTGGCATAGCTGCCGACTGCGGTTCGGTTTTGTCGGTGATAAGGCACTCTGTTGTCAAGAAGAGACCTGCGATAGACGCGGCGTTCTCAAGTGCGACACGTGCCACCTTAGCAGGGTCGATGATGCCCGCTTTGCGCAAATCCTCGTATTTATCGGCACGAGCATTGTAACCGAAGTCACCTTTGCCCTCTAAAACTTTATTAACAACTACCGAGCCTTCACCACCGGCATTGGTAACAATCTGGCGCAATGGTTCTTCTATGGCGCGCTCAACTATCTTCATTCCGGTCTCTTCATCAGCGTTATCGCCCTTGAGTCCCTTCAAAGCTTCCAGCGCACGAATATAGGTGATACCACCACCGGCAACAACACCTTCTTCCATAGCAGCACGAGTAGCACACAAAGCATCATCAACACGGTCTTTCTTTTCTTTCATTTCAACCTCGGAGTTGGCCCCGACATAGAGGACGGCCACGCCACCGGCCAACTTGGCCAAGCGCTCCTGTAGTTTCTCTTTGTCATAAGAACTCTTCGTGTTTGCAATTTCATTCTTGATTTGAGCCACACGTTCTTTGATATTCTCTTTGGCACCTGCACCATCAACAATCGTTGTGTTATCCTTGGAAACTGTTACCTTCTTGGCCGAACCACACATCTCAAGCGTTGCCTGTTCAAGCTTCAAGCCCTTGTCTTCACTGATGACTATGCCACCGGTCAGCACAGCAATGTCTTCCAACATCGCTTTACGACGGTCGCCAAACCCCGGAGCCTTAACCGCACAAATCTTCAAACCGCCGCGCAGACGATTGACAACCAACGTTGTGAGTGCCTCTGAATCAACGTCCTCGGCAATCACCAATAATGGGCGACCACTATCTGCTGCAGGCTGAAGGATTGGCAAGAAGTCTTTGAGGTTGCTAATCTTTTTGTCGTAAATCAGAATGTATGGGTTATCCATCACGCATTCCATTTTGTCGGCATCCGTTACAAAATAGCCACTAAGATAGCCACGATCGAACTGCATACCCTCTACAACACCGATATTGGTGTCGCGGGTCTTGCTCTCTTCAATCGTGATGACACCATCCTTGGATACCTTACGCATCGCGTCGGCAAGCAACTTTCCGATTTCAGGATCGTTGTTAGCAGACACCGTTGCCACCTGTTCTATCTTGTCGTAGTTGTCACCTACCAACTCTGCATGTGCATTAATATAGTCAACAACAGCCTTGACAGCCTTGTCGATACCGCGCTTCAAGTCCATAGGATTAGCACCTGCGGTAACATTCTTCAAACCTTCGTTAACAATAGCCTGCGTCAGGATAGTTGCTGTTGTCGTACCATCACCGGCGTCATCGCCCGTTTTGCTGGCAACACTCTTCACAAGTTGTGCACCCGTGTTCTCGAAATGATCTTCCAATTCTACCTCCTTAGCAACGGTCACACCGTCCTTTGTGATTTGAGGAGCACCAAATTTCTTCTCAATAACGACATTACGGCCTTTAGGACCGAGCGTCACTTTTACTGCATCTGCCAACTGATCCACACCTCTCTTCAAGAGTTCGCGTGCATCTACATCATATTTAATAACTTTAGCCATAATCTTTTGTTTCTTTGAAAATTGAATATTGAACTTTGGACTTTATAATCCGATGATTAGCCTACAACGGCCAAGACATCGCTTTGACGCATAATCAGATATTTCTCACCCTCATATTCGAGTTCGGTTCCGGCATATTTGCCATAGAGAACGACGTCATTCTCTTTCAGAGCCATTGCTTCGTCCTTTGTTCCCTGCCCGACAGCGATGACTTTGCCACGCTGTGGTTTCTCTTTTGCTGTGTCGGGAATAATGATTCCGCCTACTTTCTCTTCAGCCGGTGCAGGAAGTACCAGCACTCTGTCTGCTAATGGTTTAATGTTCATAATGATTATATGTTAAAAATCTGTTTATAATTCACCCGCTTTTATGCCAAAAACATGCCAACCAACATATTTGACAACTTTGTCAGTAGGCTTATGTCACTTTTGGCAGATGCTTTCACGGATAATCTCAGCCATCTTGGCTGCTCCTTCAGCCGTAGGATGAATGCCGTCGGTCTGCATCAGTTTACCATAAGGGGCAAATGCAGTATGAAGGTCGATGATCTTACAACGGCGTTTGCGTGCTACTTTACGAATAATCGGTATAATGGCGTTCGCAATCACGGAGTCGTTGATGTTCCATGTGGGTTTAAAGGCCGGGATTGGTGTTGCCAAATAAATCACCGGACGGGTTGGAAGCGACTGCAACGTATCGACCATGGCCAGCAAATCGTGCTCAAAATCCGCACCGTACTGCCAATTCTCAGGTTTACTGTCATTCGTGCCAAGTTTCAAAACGACGACGTTCGGGTTGAAGGCCTGCGCATCTCGCCATGCAAGCTCTTTGACATAAGGATAGTCGCCACGGCTGAGTAGCGTGCGTGCACTGACACCGAAGTTCCTCACATTATAGCCGTTACCGAGCAATTTATGCAACACGGCTGGATAGCCCTCCGTCTCCGACATGTCAATACCGGCTCCATCGGTGATGCTGTTGCCGATACAAGCCACGCGGATTGCCTGCGGAGACACAGATTTATGCTTTTCGAGCCATGTCGATAAGTCATTAAGCAATTGCTGATGGTAGGGAAACGACGACGAGTAGCCGAACCCATGTCCGCCATGCGGATAAACGTAGAGCGCACAGTTATTGCGCTTGCGCCGCATGGCCGAGTAGTAGGCCACACCGTTTGCAAGGGGCGTGATGACTTTGTCGTCATTGGCAAGGAAGATGGCCGCCTCGGGCGTAAGGTGAGACCGCACTTGCCGGTCGGTAGAATAGGCTTCTATCGCGGCCTTATCCTCTACTTTGTCCCCAAAAAACGCGCCGGCCGACCGCGAATAAGCGGCCTTTCGGTCGAGCGAAATGACGGGATAGAACAGCAAAGAGAAGTTAGGACGCGCATCGAAAGCGGCCCGCGTAGAAACGACCGAAGCCAGATGTCCACCCGCTGAGAAACCCATAATGCCCACATCGTAAGGGTTGATATGCCACGAAAGCGCACTGTCGCGCACCATTCTTATGGCCTTTTCGGCATCGTCGACGGGCAAGGAAGGGTTGCCATGCGGCATACGGTATTTCAAAACAAAAAAGGCAATGCCCCGCTGATTGAAAAAGGGTGCCCAGTCATGTCCCTCTTTATTGATGGCCAAATGTGTGTAACCGCCCCCCGGCAGTGCCACAACAGCCCGGCCCGACGGCTGATCGGGGAGATAAACGGTAAGAGTAGACGCTGCGTCGGCAGTGAGTGGAATTACCATACCCTGCTTGGGTTGCTGTGCTTTCAAAGGCAAAACAGCCAGCAACAAGGCCAGTCGTAAAAAATGTTTTCCTATGATTTTCATTATTAGTGTAATTAAAATGTCAGCCACAAAGGTAAGCTTTTTATTTAAAATGAGAGAGAAATGGTGGAGAAATGTTACCAGAGAATATACTCTATCGTACATTCTGTCATTGCCTCACAATAAGTAAACGTTCAAAATTAAACCACTTTATCCTATACGTCAGTTCGGGATAAGAATATTTTGAGGGTAACCTCGAAGAGGCAGCAGAACAAAGGCGGGAGTGAGCGACGAGCATAGTCCCCCGTTGTCGTGACAGGAGTAGCAGAAACCTTGAAGAGGTGACGGAATGAAGCAAAAGTTGTTTCCGTTGATCCGTCACCCCTTCGGAATTCCCGTCGACATATTTTCTTAACGTTTGACTACCAGAGTACGGTACTCCTATACTTTTCTTAACGTTTGGCTGCCAGAGTACGGTACTCCTACACTTTTCTTAACAGTTAACTGTCAGAGTGCGACACTCCTATACTTTTCTTAAAGTTTGACTCTCAGAGTGCGGCACTCCTATACTTTTCTTAACGCTTGACTGTCAGAGTGCGGCACTCCCATACTTTTCTTAACGTTTAGCTGTCAGAGTGTGGCACTCCTATGCTTTTCTTACCGTTTAATTGTCAGCGTGCAGCACTCTTATGCATCTTTTGCCTTTTTAACCCCTGTCGGGGCTCCCGCTGATATGTATTTTACCCCCTTGGCTTCCGGCGGAGGTCCCGCTACGTATTTTTTTTCTCGAAGTCTCGGCGGAGGTCCCGAGGCTCTTTTTTGATTTTTTCCCTCATTGTGATTTATCCCGAACTCGCGTATCTTATATATAGCCGCCTCTCCTTTGAATTAGATATTCTTCAATTAGCCCGGGCAAACTTTAGGAAACAAAAAAACAGTTCCGGAATCACTTCCAAAACTGTTATATTTTGTGATTTGAAATTTCATTTTTGAGTGACGACTCACTCGGGTGCTATCCTTTGATATGTGAAATCTTATTTTAAGCTAACACCTTTCCGAATCACAATCTTTAAACCTAATAACTAAAAACCTAAACAATCTATTAACCTTTTGTGTATGCAAAGGTAAGGAGGTTTCGAATAACTTCCAAACATTGGTATGCTTTTAATAGAATTTCAACTATTTTCTTGATTTACGTCAACTCATAACGTCTGTTCAGCCCGAAAGTTTCAAAGCATTTGGCTGTCTCGTTCCGGTCATTAGCATAGACAAGGCCCAAAACTAACCTTTTTCACAGCTTACTGTTCTGGGCAATATTGAACAATGTGCCCGTCGGGCAGACGAACCGGCAGTAAGGGCGGGCCACAAAGAATGACAAAAACACCACAACCACGCCCAAAATCAGCACGACGACAGATGCACTTTGCAGAATAAAAGCCGAGAATACCTCGTAATCCATCCACTCAAACCCCACACCTAACAACATCAACATCATGAGCACGGCCCATAAAATCTCGCGGAAACGGCTCAACATCTTTGCCGTTTCAGCCTTCATTTTCCATTTCCGACGCTTATTGGTTCTGCCAGCCAACTCCTGAAGCGAGCCGCAAGGACAGATGTTGAGACAGTAATATCCTTTCTTTCCAAACAAGGGATAAACAAACGCCGTTATCAGCATGACGACCGGAATGAGCGACACCCATAGATTGATGCCGCCGGAGAGGTAGCCCACCATCAAGGAATAGGAGATAAATGTGCCGCACCAAAAGCCGAGAACAATCACATTCAATGTCAATTGCAGGGTGCGATAGGTTCTGCTGCGATAGAAAAGCGGAACGATTGCGCCCAGTAAGACGACAATCAGGCCGAAAACCGTCTTGACATTTAAGTCTATTTTTTCGAAGAAGCGCTTTTCACGTGCGTTCTTGGCAGCATATTGTAAACCACGCTCCACATTGCCTATGATACCACGTGAAGAAAACGTCGCCCCACTGATGGCATCGACTTTCAACTGTTGGGCTTCTACAATCGATTTACCATTCCATACCGTCAGCAACTTACTCGCCTCACTGAAGAAGTCGGGGGTCTCGTTGTTCTTCAGTGCCTTTATTTTCTGCACCTTTCCGTCTTTGATATAAATCTCCAAAGGGACGGTGCCGCCATATCCAGCAATGTCTTTAGCAAGCGGAGTGGTATTGATGACCATTGTACCGTCTGCACTGCGGTACATCGTATCCACAACGACCACTTTCTTGATAGAATCATCAGCCACCATGCGCATCTTATACCCAAAGATCTTACCATCGCGCATCACGGCAACTGTTGTCATCACCACGAAACACACAGCGAGTGTCAGCAGTTGCTGCAACTTTTTATTCTTTATTTCCATCATCTGTCTACGTTGAGAATCGTAAAATTACAAATAAAATGTGTTTTTTTCAGTCACTCTCTCCGCTGTTTTAATAAATATTAGTACCTTTGTCATATGAACGAAATAAGAATAAAAAGAGTTTATCAAGCCATCGATGAGCTTGATGGTTACCGCATTTTGACAGACAGATTATGGCCGAGAGGAATTGCTAAAGACAAGGCTGACATTGATCTTTGGGCTAAATTCATCGCGCCAACGGTCAGTCTGCGCCAATGGTTTGGTCATAAACCGGAGAACTTCCCACTATTCACGGAACGTTACACGGAAGAACTTGAGAAGAACCCCGAAGCTAAAAAGTTCATTGAACTGTGCGAAACGCAACTGAAGAAAGGAAATGTTACCTTATTATATGGTGCCAAAGACGAAACGCACAATCATGCAGTCGTGCTAAGGGCCTTTATCAACCGCCATCTAAGCACAGAATAATGCAATGAGCATGGGGATGCTCATCTCAAGCATCAAACCATGGAACACAGCAACAGGAATAACACGTTTGTCGCCTGTAGCATTGAGAATGGAAGGCAGACACACGTCCATAGAACTGATGCCTGCCGTCGAGATTGCAGCCAAACCGCCTCCCTTATGTGCGATATAACGGCACCCGAACAGGGACAGAAGCTCACGAGCGATATTTGCGAGCAAGGCGATTGTGGCCAACTGCGTCGCTTCCGTAGCACCAACGGTAATTGTCTTCATTTGGGCAATAAGCACAGAAGACAACGAATAATAACCAAAGCCACTGCCAATGGCCATGATATCAGACAAGTGATGATTACTGAAAATTAAAAAGGCAAGAGCAGTGAACAATAATGTCCCCACAATGGTACATGCCGGCAGCAAAAACATCTTGAGATTGATGGAACGTAACATCGTTCCTAAGTCATGCATAGCCCCTACTCCGATCCCAACTTGAATGATCAGGGCAGAAAGTACAATCATTGGCAAAGATGTATTGTGCAACCACGCCGGAGATATTCCCGATATACCGACGCCTATACCGCCAACCAATGCCAACAACAGCGACAAGTTATGCTTCATCTTTGCTCTTCTTCCTTTTTAGTGATATAATGATTAAACAGACAACCGGCTCCAAAGCTTCCCAACATGCCAAGAACGGCAATGACAAGTGCCTGCCAACCGAAATAAGCAATATTCTTTATTAAATCGTGATTGGAACCAATCGTAACGCCAAACACAAAAAGTAATAGCAAAATCGTATAGTGTGCCGTTTGGTCTACCCTGTGGATACCACGCATGTTTCGCAATACATAGCCGATTCCTACGCCTAATAATAGCAGAAAAAGTATCTTAAACATCTCTGTTTCACCTGTTAATTGAGTTGCAAAAGTATGAAAACATCGTGAATTCACAAGGACATATTTATGCAATTTATAATCAAAAATCAAATTACTTGACTTGAATCAAGAGATAAGTTGGTCCAACAAGATTTGCAACATCAACCATATCATCTTGCAATATAGCCCATTTCACTTCCTAATATGGGCCACTTTAGTGCACGAAATGAGCCATATTAGCGTGCAAAATGGCTGAGATTACGTGGCAGAATGGCTACTTTGGCATCTTCCTACAAGGCAGATATGCAAACAAAGAATTGTTGACTACATTATTAGGTAAGGCATTAAAGATATGACATAAAAGCTATCACGAACAAAAATAACGACAAATATATTTGGTTTAATGATTTTTTTATCCTATCTTTGCAAACGAAAAAAAAATGGTACCTTGGCCGATCGGTTAGGTAACGGTCTGCAAAACCGTGTAGAGCAGTTCGACTCTGCTAGGTACCTCTACACAACACTTTAACTGCTTTTATTCTTTCGACTCATCAAGACTTGGTCAAATAAAAGCAAAATCGTAATTAAGTTTAGCAATATAGCCTATTTTAGCGCATAATATCAGCTACTTTAGCGTGCGAAATGGGCCATATTGCGCGGTAAAATGGGTGAGATTGAAAGATAAGGTGTAAGTTGTTGATTTTCAGTTTGAATGTATGTAGGAACACACGGTCGTATTGATGTGTAAAACGATTGATAGGATAAGCCACTCAAATGCATGTTGGGTTGTGCGGTTCGTGCGTCTCTACATCTTCATCGTGACTGTATTGTGCGTAAAACAGTTGAGATGGGAGGCAAGGTCACCATGCGGAGATAACAAAAAGGACGGAACAGACCAATTGTGTGGCGAGCACATAGAGCACAAAAAGGGGAGCAAGTTTCCTGAAGCCTATGCAGAACATGTTGAAAACATCTTCCACAGACGAGCATTTGCCCGACATGAGGGCATAGCTGACTGAAGCCACGCACCCACAGAACGAAACATAGGGAATGATGCTGGCTGACAAGATACCCGAAAAGACATAGCCGTCGATGCTCAACAGCACGGCATGGGGAACAAGTGTCAGCAATGCAAGCACAAGCACAAAGATGACGATTTCCAAAGCCATCAGACGAAGGGCCAACCGCTGCCGGAAATCAAAAGGACGGTGCAAACCGAGAAGGCCCGACGACGAGATACAACCATAGGCAATGGTAGCAACGATGAGCCATGTGGTCATGGGTGTTGCCACGTTATAAGAGAAACGACCGAAGAACCAGCGGATGCCCTCGCTGCTCAGCAGGGAATGAATCATCAAATCGGGCATGGCGGCAGAAAGCAGCCACGACAACAGTATCACGATGAGCTGACCGACGGCCAACGCCACCATGCAATAACCCAAGAAACGGTGTCGCTGCTTACTCTTCATCAGGCCGTAGGTTGTCAATATCCAAAATCCTGAGTTCAAGTGCACGCACCACAAGACGCGTTGCATTCACACCGAAGCCGCCATTGCCGTCGGGAAAGAGCTTTTGCACCAACTCGTTCTGCCGCTTCTCCAGACTCTTCACACCGAAAGGCATGCCCCGAAGGTTTGTTATCTGCTCTTTTGTGTAGCCCAAGGCCAAATGTCGCAGGAAACGCTCGTCGTATTCGTCGATTTCATAGTTGACCAAGGCCTCCTGACGCATCAGTTGATTGCTTACACTCGCCTTGAAACGCGATACAATCTTTTCCAAAATAGGCTGATTGAAGACTAACCGTTTACCGTCCATGACGCTGGATACATCTCCACGCGTAAGGAGTTCGCCGCTTTTGAGAATGATACCATCGCAACCGGCGTCCAAAACGTCGACCCAAAGCTTTTCGTTCAGTGTCTCACCCGTGAATATCAGCACCTTAATGTCGGGATACGTATCTTTGGTGTGGCGGCAAATCTCCACACCGACGGTCGTACTACCGCCAAGACCGAGGTCAAGCAGTACCAAGTCGGGCAGTTGCGCTTTCAACAGCTTCCAATAAGCTGTTTCATTCTCGGCAGTTCCGATGATTTCGGCTTCGGGAATATCGTTGTGGATAATCCCAACAGTACCCTTCAACTCCAATGGTACGTCTTCAACAATAATAATCTTAAAGTTATTCATAAGTCATGTTTTATTTTCATTTTGCGAGGCAATACAACCTCTATGAGCGTACCGCCCGCACCGGGCAGCCGGATTGCCTGAATGCCACAGCCACGGAGGTTGGTCGTCTCACCGATTTCCCTTACGATTTGCCGGCACACCATATAGCTGATGTCTATAGATAGCGGTGTGAACAACGCGGCACATTCCGCTTGGGAAAGTTGTAAGGACGGGAACCTTAAGCGCACCAGATTGTAGACGGCATCTTTCTCTTCTGTAGTCTTAGCGACATATTCCTCTCCGCATGCTTTTTTCAAGAGAGAAAAAAGATAACCGACCAACCTGTCGTCCACTTTCAGATTGCTCTTAATCTGGAGCATGGCTTGCTCGCTCAATAATGCATACAGCTGTTTATAATAAAGTGCGACCTCGCTGATGGCATTCAAGTCCTTATCTGGCTCATCAACCAACCGACGGATACGCGAGGGATAATACATCGTCTCGTGTTTCAATGTTGACAAGCAGTTATCCAAGACGTTGTTACTGATATGCAGCCGCTGGTTTTCATAAATCAATCGATGCAACTCGTCCTGGGCCAACTCGATATGCGTTGATTGTTCATTTTCGTCTTCAATACTGTTGGCCAATGCCAAGCGGATTTGCCCGACGACATCATTGAGTTTTGAGTCGGATGTCTTAAGCAGCATGCTGGCCTGTGCCCATATCTTGTTTATTTTATCGAGTTTCTCCTGCGAAGAACGTGGAGACAGCAAGACCGAATTGATTTTATCGACATGGTCGACGGCCAATCGGTAATATAACCGATGACGATAGTAAAGAAAATAATAGGCCGGGAAAATCAAAATCAGAAGCAGAATGAGCAGAATGATAGCCACATTCTTGTTGTTCTCCGACCGTTGCATCACACGCACGTATTCTGCCAATCCATTATCGGCCGAGGTTTCTCGGAACAACTGCGTATACACCCTGTTGTTATAATGATAGGCATCCCATTTGTGCAGTGCCAAGCAGGCCACTGCTGCTTCATTGCGAATGTCAAGTATGACATTGTAGTCGAAACGCAAGCGACGGTGAAACCAATTTATTTCAGCCGGAACCACTTCATTGCCCACATCGTACATCGTATCGGCAGGCTCTGCAAGCCGAAACGACTTGTAATACCGATTCAGATAAGTACGACAGCTGTCGGCATAACTCAAAGTTGTTCGATATTGACCGTTCAGATTGCTGAAATAGGCACTGTCGGCAAATGCTGCCGCCCGTTTCAGAAGAAAAGAAGAAGCAAACAGCGAAGCCGAACCAAAGCACAAAGAGAGAAAAAGAAACAAGCGCAAGACACCTTTAGGCAACCTGAAGATGAAGCGGCTTCCCTTTCCGCATTCGCTTTCCACAGAAAGGGAACACACAGAGAAGATATTGCTGGTCTTGCGATACTTGTCTATAATGCCTTTACAGTTCATCAAGCCGAATCCGTGCGACCTTTCTGAAAACACAACCTCACCCTCTTTCAGGCTTTCATCAACGATGGTTTTATGGTCGAACAAATGCTTTGTTTGCTCTTCCGTCATACCTCGCCCGTCGTCTTCAATGGCAATCTCAACCGCCTCCTGCATCGTCCGGGCCGAAATAATGACATGCCCGCCTGGCGACGTGTACTTTCGGGCGTTATCGGACAACGTGTTGAGCATGAACAGCGTGAGGGTCTTGTCGGCCTTAACGACAGCATCGGTCGACTTCACCACCAAATCAACTCCTTTCAGCCTGAACCCCATGTTTCCTTTGGCAACAATATCAAACAGTTCTTGCAGGGCAAAGCTTTCGACCTTGATGCTCAGTTGGCCTTGGCGTAGCTGTATCCACCGAGTCAACACATTATTATATTCATTGATCTGGTCCGTGAGTTCGCTGATGTAGGCATAAC
This sequence comes from Segatella maculosa OT 289, assembly GCF_000243015.1. NCBI lineage: Bacteria > Pseudomonadati > Bacteroidota > Bacteroidia > Bacteroidales > Prevotellaceae > Segatella > Segatella maculosa. The sequence continues at coordinate 9,933 of NZ_JH594514.1, read as the reverse complement.
GGTCGTCACGCAGGGCAACCTCTTCCTTACGTTCGCGCAAACGTTTTATCTCATTGATGATACGGTCGATAAAAGGCGTGATACTGTTGACAAGTGCCATTTTGGCTCTCTGTTCAATGTTCTTTTTCAGATTGTCCGACAAATACAGTTTCTCCATCTGTATCCGTTCGTCTATCTGCTCAAAATTATCTTCCTGCTTCATCCGGTCAGCCTCTTCTTCCTTTTGCCACCGCTTCAAAGGCTCCAACAAATGCTCCATGGAGAACTTGTTGTCGTTCCGCAATCGCATTTTGTCGAAGCCAATCAAAAGGAGTATCACCAAGACAATCATGACAATCACGGCTGCAATCATGATGTTCAGCGTTGCAGCAGATTTATCAAGCTGCTCGGCACGCGCTTCAAGCTGCCGATCTTGTCGCGTCTTTTCCTGCATATCGAGGTAGATATTCCGGTTGTAATCGCTCAACGTCTTATTGTCAATAGCAGAATAAACCAACGACAGCTGCTCACGGATAGAGGCAACCAGGTCGGGTGCCCGCTCTATGACCGTATCACGGTGCAACGCGTCATTCAGACAGATGTTTGCCGAATGATAATCTCCAATATGCCAGTAGCATTGGGCTAAGGTTCGATAGGCTCCCGCTATTTGGTAGACATCGCCATACTTGATAAAGATATCAAGCGAGCGTTGTGCCAGATTACCGGCCAATAGAGAGTCGGGCATATAGTCCGTATTGATGAACTTCATTGCAGGGAGATTGGCAGCTATCAGTCCGTCACGTTGCTTGGCATCTTGTAAATGCTCACTGATGGCCTGCATGGAATTTGCCTCCCAGAACGGATAAGCATGCTGCCGGGCCAGCAGGTAGCACCGCATTAAATAGTCGAATTCCTTTTGTGCAATCTCATGACTTGTCCCATGGGTGATGATGCCGCCCGAACCTACATTATAATAATAGGAGAGCAGTTGGGCGGTATCTTGCCGGATAGCACCGTATGGGTCGATGTTCCTCAAAGCATCGGCCGACTGTTTCTTCAAGCCAATATAATAAAAGTAGGTTGAACTGACAATATCAAACTCTGACGTAGCATAGGTCATCCGCAAAAGCTGTCGCCGTGTAAGGTGCTCTTGCTCCTCCTTTATCCGGTGCAGCCTGCGCAATGCGCTTTCCCTGTAGGTGTAAAAGTCTTTGTTTCGTGACTGCCTTTGGCACAAACGCATGCATTGCACGTCCGACACCAAAAGCTCTATCTGGTTATCTGTAGTTGAAGTAGCCTTGTCCAACAATCGATATGCACGGTCATAATCCATTCTCATGATGCACACGAAAGCGAGGTTATTCAAGGCTTCTGCACGTCCGTTGCTATAGTCGGAGCTTAAAGCCAAAGCCTTGTCGGCATAATGCGCTGTCGAATCCAGATTACGATAATGGAATGCATAAGAAACATCATTCAGTCTGTCTACCTCCGCCTTGTGTTCAGGGCTGCAAGCTGAAAGAAAGAAAAGACTTCCTGCCAACAATAAGAGCAGGAAGTCTTTTATATGATAACATTTATTTCCGAGCCTTAGCAATATATCCTAATGCTTCAACACATTTATCCGTGATAGCCTGCCAGTTCCCAGCCGCAATGACTTCCTTGGGGAACAGCTTCGAGCCCATCCCGACGCAAAGCACACCGGCCTTTATCCAGCCCGTGAGGTTCTCTTCATCGGGAGAAACGGCACCCGTCACCATGATATTGCTCCAGCGCAACGGCCCCAATACGTTTTTGACAAAGGAAGGACCGCCCACGTTCCCGGCCGGAAATACCTTGGTTACGTCACAACCTGCCGCCTGTGCGTCGCTCATCTCGCTGACGCTTCCGCAGCCGGGAGAATAAGGAACCAGTCTTCGGTTGCAGACCGGAGCTATTTCGGGATTAAAGTTTGGCCCGACAATGAAGTTCGCACCCAACTGAAGATACAAAGCTGCGGTCGGAGCATCAATCACCGTCCCGGCGCCAAGTATTAATTCTGGACACGCTTTCGCTGCCCACTTCACCAACTCGCCGAATAGCTCATGGGCGAAATCGCCCCGGTTGGTGAACTCGAAGACGCGCACGCCGCCTGCATAGCAAGCTTTGATAACGTTCTTGCAAACATCAATGTCGCTGTTGAAGAACACCGGAACCATGCCCGTGTCCCTCATCGCCGTAATCACTTCTACTTTATTGAATCTTGCCATTTTTTATCTTTTATCTTTTATCGTTGAACACGGCCGTTGGCATTACCTTCAGCCAGACTCATAACCTCTTCGGCCGACACCAAATTGAAATCTCCGGGAATGGTATGCTTCAGGGCGCTTGCCGCAACGGCGAACTCCAAGGCCTTGGCCTGATCCTTATAGGTGAGCATGCCGTGAATCAAGCCGCCAGAGAACGAATCGCCACCACCCACACGGTCGATAATCGGATTGATATCATAGTGCTTGCTTTGGTAGAACGTCTTCCCATCATAGATAAGTGCCTTCCAACCATTGTTCGTTGCAGAAAAACTCTCACGCAAGGTCGAAACCACATACTTGAAACCAAACTCCTGCATCATGCCTTTAAAAATACCATAGTAGCCTTCAGCATCGGTCTTTCCGCCCTCTACGTCGGCATCGGGCTTGAAGCCGAGGCAAAGTTGCGCATCTTCCTCGTTGCCGATGCACACATCGACGTATTGCATCAGTGGACGCATCACGGAAATGGCTTTCTCGGAAGTCCAAAGCTTCTTACGGAAGTTCAAGTCCACCGACACTGTCACGTGATGTCGCTTAGCCGCTTCGCACGCCAGTCGCGTCAGCTCGGCAGCCTTATCGCTGAGGGCCGGCGTGATGCCGCTCCAATGGAACCAGTCGGCCCCTTCCATAACGGCATCGAAGTCGAAGTCTCCGGGCTCAGCCTCAGCAATGGCACTGTTTGCCCGGTCATAAATCACCTTTGAAGGGCGCATGCTTGCCCCCGTTTCGGCATAATACAGCCCTACCCTATCGCCGCCGCGCGCAATATGCTCCGTGTTGACACCGTAACGCCGCAAGGCATTGACGGCAATCTGTCCGATTTCATGCGTCGGAAGCTTGGAAACGAAGAAAGTCTCGTGCCCATAGTTCGCCAAACTAACGGCTACGTTGGCCTCGCCACCGCCGGGAATAATCCTGAAACTGTCTGTCTGTACAAAGCGATAGTTCCCCTCGGGCGACAGGCGAAGCATGATTTCGCCTAATGTAACGATTTTACTCATGTCTGTTCTAATGTTTGTTATAGATTAATCGGTTTGTCGCCGCAAATATACGGATAAATCGTGAAACAGAGAAACAAAACGCAAGAAAAGTGAAGGCACGCTTCTTCATCTCCCGTGTAAACCTCACTGCGTACCGACAGGCCATACATCTCCTCTGCACAAGTTCATTTCCAGAACATATCATCGGGATAAGGAGGAAGCGAGGTGTAGTGCATGACGGCCACGAGATATTCGTCGCCTTTTGTGTCGAGGAGTATCGCTTGATAGCCCAACGGCTGCCAAAGCTCGTTGAGTGCGTGGCACCAATGCGGAATATCGGCCGCCTCGTCCAACTGCTCCTTCGGCACGGGCAAGCCATACGTCTGCACCCGCCGGAGTTCCGTCATCTGGTCAACAAATTCTTCCAGCATTTCTTTCCAGTCAAACATAGCAATGACCTTTGTCTCTTCCAACACAAGGCGCAGCCCCTCGCTGCACAACAGGTCGGGCTTGTCGTGATAGGACTCCGACACCTCGCGGTATTCGTCAGCGTACTCCCCGTCACGCGTGGCCTGTGCCGAACAGAACGCTTCGGGCGACGCGAGGAGCTCCTCAACCATCTGCATCACGTCGGTCTCTTCGGCCGCAACCCATTTCGCAAGTTCCCGTGAAGAATCTTTATCCGTAGGGAAATCTATCTGTGGCACCAATGGAACCGGTTCCGGCTCTGCGGGGCGAGAAAAGAGAGGTATCACCAACGGAGCGCCGAACAGCAGCATGCCCGCCACGCATATGGTGCCCTGCACCCACGCACCCTGCCGGAACATTTCCACGGTCCCCCATCCGAACAAGACAACAAGGGCAACACCGACCAGCTTTCCGCACACATTCACCAGTTTCTCTTTCATATCGTTCTCTGTTTAGAAGTTCATACCAATGCGGCTTTGCAAGGCCAAAATCGTCTTCCTATTCTACCCGGCACACCATCATCTGCCCGAAGAAAACGATTTCACCGCATTTGCCCACTGCAAATATAAGACTTTTTCCTGACATGCTCCATATTGCCGCGCCATATTCGCCGTATCGGTGCACCATCTCCATCGTATCAGTGCCTATATGTGGCGTATCGGGACCCCGTCTGCGCCGCATTATACAGTAGATTGCATCACCGTCTCCCGTAAGCCCCGAAATTTCTTCCCGTATGCCGTGAAATTTTCTCCCGTATATAAATTTATTTTCATGCGGGAGAAAATTTATTTCTTCCCGCAAGGAAATTTTCTTCCTCCCGCATGCTGAAAAATTTCCTTCCGTATGCCGTAAAATTTTCATCCGTATGAAACTACAGTTTCAACCGTATGAAACTCGAATTTCAACCGTATGAAACTACAGTTTCAACCGCATGAAACTCTATTCTCTCCCGTATGAAAATATTTTTTCTCCCGTATAGAAATTTATTTCTTCCCGTATGGCGTGAAATTTCTTCCCGTATATAAATTTATTTGCATACGGGAGAAAATTTATTTGCGACTCGTTCTTAACCACATTGAGCGTTAATCTCAACCATGATTATCCGCTAAAATGGGCGGACCGACCGCCGTTTCGCACGCTGCGTGCAGGTATCATTTCCTCTTTCCGAAATTGAAACCTACATAGAAGTTGACACTGCCGAAGACGCTGTTGGTGGAAAATTCCTTTTCATGGTAGTTGTAGGTGTGAAAGACGGCACTCGCGCCGGCAAACCATTTGGCATTGTTGTAAACCAAACCCAAGCGGGCGATGCCGTCGACGGTGAACTTGTTAATCCGGAAGATGTTTGCAGACGCTCCCTGCTGCTTCTCTTCTTCGCTGATGGTGTGCAGATAGGCCAAGGAGGCCGAGAGCGAAGCACCGAACAGCCAGTCCCGGGCGAACACCCAGTTGTAGCCGTAGCCGCCCATGACGGCATAGTTGTCGTATTTCACCGTTCCGGCAAACGAGTTCATGGCAAGGTCTTCGAATTCGGGCTTGTGCCCCAGATGCGCCGTCACGACATCGCGTAGCGTCTTCCAGTCCATGGAGAGGCGGTGATGCGTGTAGCCGACGCCGAGAATGGGCGATCCGGTACTTCGGATTTGGCGCGTGCTCTGGCTGAAGGCCGCAGGATACGAGAATTTCTTGTGGTTGGTAATATAGTAGAGGTTGAAACCGCGTATGTTGGCGTGCAATCCGCCGAAGTCCACGCCCCGCAACGGGCTGACGTCAATCTTTGCATCGTCGCCGAGTTCTATCCTGCGGATATGGTAATCGTCTCCGGTCGTGCGATAGAACAGGTCAATGCCGATTTGATTGCTGTAGAGGCTGAGGTCGATTCCTGTGCGTTTGTTGCGGCTGCCCAAGTGGGTCACGTCCAACGTGTAGCCAAGGAATATCCATCTCCATCCGAAGTAAGGGCCGACCTTGTAGCTGGGGGCCGGTGCCAAGTCTACACTTTGCTGGTTGCCGTTGGATATACGGTACATCTCGTAGGTGTTCGTATTCTGCAGCATGACCGCATAGTTATATTTCTGCGGCTCGATGTAGTTGGTGTCGAGTCGGGAAAAGTCTTTGGCGATGCTGTAGAGCCTATCCAAGAACTTATTGCGCAGATGACGCTCGGCTGCGGAAGCCGATGCGAGCAGGCATAAGAGAAGGATTGTGGCAGCTGTTCTAATGTTCATCGTGCAATGTCAGAACTTGCCCAAGATACGGTCCATCACCCAATTGACGGGCGTCGCGCTTACCGAAGTACACGTGCAGGCCCCGAAACCCTGCAAATCTTCTATCACGGCCTTGATGATGGGCAATTGCACGTAAGGCGGATTGGGCACGACAAGATCGGTTGCGCCTTCGCTCGTAACAAGTCTGATGGGCTCATAGTTGAAGACCGAGAACGACAGCGAGCCTTTGTCGCCAATGATTTCTATGCAATCTTCCTTCGCACTCTGATGCCCTACGAAACACCACGATGCACTTCCCGGAAGTCCGTTCGCGAACAAGAAGCAGGCACTGATTGTGTCTTCGGCCTTATACAAGTGAGCGCGGTTGGCACAATAACCGTGAGCACGCGTGATTACGCCGAAAAGCTCCTGCAAGATATCCAGCTGGTGAGGGGCAAGGTCGTAAAAGTAGCCTCCCCCGGCAATATCCGGTTGCAAGCGCCATGGAAGATTCTCCGTGCTTGCATAGTCTAAATCGCGCGGCGGAACGGAAAAGCGTATCTGGACGTTAGTCACATTGCCGATGATATTTTGCGAGAGAATTTCTCTCACCTTTTGGAAATAAGGAAGGTAACGACGATAATAGGCCACGAAGCAAGGCACTCCCGTTTCCTCGCTGATGCGGTTGATACGGGCACAATCTTCATAGCTGGCTGCCAAAGGCTTCTCCACATAGACGGGCTTGCCGGCTTTCATGGCCATGATAGCAAATGTGGCATGGCTCGAGGGCGGAGTTGCTATATAAATAGCATTGATATCCGGGTCGTCGATAAGTTTTTGGGCGTCGGTATACCACTTGCGAATGTGATGACGCTCCGCATAGGAACGCGCTTTCTCTTCGCTGCGACTCATCACGGCCTCTACATGCGAGCCCTCAACTTCATTAAAAGCAGGACCCGATTTCTTCTCTGTAACTTCGCCACAGCCGATAAATCCCCAACTAATAAGCTTCATACTATAATGCGAATTTTGTCTACAAAGATAATATTTTTTACTATCTTTGCAAACAAAAAGCAGACACAATATGGATATCAAGAAGTCAGAGTTTGTCATTTCTTCCCCTACCGTTGGAAAATGTCCCGCCGACAATAAGCCCGAGTATGCTTTCATCGGACGTTCAAACGTCGGGAAATCAAGCCTCATCAATATGCTCTGCAATCACAAGGGATTAGCCAAGACTTCTGCGACTCCGGGCAAGACACTTCTAATCAACCATTTTATCATCAATAATGAATGGTACTTGGTCGACCTTCCGGGATATGGCTTTGCCAAACGTTCAAAAACCGTGCAAAAGAAGTTGGAACAGATGATATCCTCTTACATCTTGCAGCGCAAACAATTGGTCAATGTCTTCGTTCTAATTGACGTGCGCCACGAGCAACAAAAGATTGACCGTGAGTTTGTAGATTGGTTGGGCGAGAGTAATGTTCCTTTCACTATCGTATTTACAAAGGCCGACAAGCTCACCCCCGGCAAAGCCAAGCAAAATGCCGCCCAATGGCTCGACCGACTCAAAGATCGTTGGGAAACGCTTCCACCTTATTATATAACCTCCTCGGAGAAGAAACAGGGACGCGAAGAACTCTTAAACTATATCGAAGAAATCAACAATACATTGTAGTCAATGGCACAGACACCCTATCTTGACGTTCAAAACCTCACCAAGCACTTCGGGGCACATGTTCTTTTCGACAGCATTTCTTTCTCCATTGCCGAGGGACAGAAAGTAGGCTTGGTTGCACAAAACGGAACAGGAAAGTCTACGCTGCTCTCCATTCTCACCGAGAAAGAAGGCAAAGACAGCGGAGAATGCATCTATCGCAACAATCTACGGATAGGCTATTTGGAACAAAACCCTCAGTTCGACAGGAAAGAAAGTGTGCTTGATGCCTGCTTCAACCATGGAGGAAGTCCGGAAAAGATACTGAAAGCCAAGCAGATTTTGACACAACTGAAGATTACCGACCTACAGCAACCCATGGGGCAACTAAGTGGCGGACAACAGAAACGTGTCGCCTTGGCTAACGTCTTAATAACAGAACCCGACTTTATCATCTTAGACGAACCAACGAACCATCTGGATTTGGAAATGATAGAGTGGCTTGAAGGTTATCTGAACCGTGGCAACAAGACGTTACTAATGGTTACACATGATCGTTTCTTCTTAGACAGGGTCTGCAATATCATTCTTGAACTTGACAATAAGACCATCTATACCTATCGCGGAAACTACAGCTATTACCTTGAGAAAAGGCAGGAACGAATAGACAACACGAGGGCCGAGATTGCACGCGCCAACAATCTCTATCGCAAAGAGCTCGATTGGATGCGGCGCATGCCACAGGCTCGCGGACACAAGGCCCGGTATCGCGAAGAAGCTTTCTATGATTTGGAGGCGAAAGCGAAGCAACGCATCGATGAAAGGCAAGTGCGCTTGAAGGCAAGCAACGTATATATCGGCTCAAAGATTTTCGAATGTCAATACGTGAGCAAGGCATGGGGCCCGGAGAATGTCATCCTGAAAGACTTCTATTACAACTTCTCACGCTTCGAGAAGATGGGTATCGTGGGAAATAACGGAACGGGGAAGTCTACCTTCATCAAGATGCTGCTGGGCTTGGTGAAACCCGACAGTGGAAGGTTTGATATAGGCGAGACCGTGCGCTTCGGCTACTTCTCACAAGAGGGATTACAGTTTAATGAGCAGCAAAAGGTAATCGACGTCATCACGAGCATCGCCGACTACATCGACTTGGGTGGCGGCCGCCACATGACGGCGAGCCAATTCCTCCAATACTTCCTGTTCACCCCCGAACAGCAACACAACTATGTCTACAAGCTCAGCGGAGGCGAACGACGCAAACTTTACCTTTGTACGGTCTTGATGAAGAACCCTAATTTCCTTGTCTTAGACGAGCCCACGAACGACCTCGACATTCAAACCTTGCAAGTATTAGAAGAATATTTGCAGGATTTTCCCGGCTGTGTCATCATTGTCAGCCACGACCGCTACTTCATGGATAAAGTCATCGACCATATTCTAGTATTCAAGGGAGAAGGGAACGTTTCAGATTTCCCAGGCAATTACACGCAGTATCGTGAGTGGAGCCGACTGAAATCGAAAGAAGAAACCGAAACCACCAAGCCGAAAGAAACAAAAACAAAGGTCAACTATCACCATGACGACCGCCGAAAGATGACCTTCAAGGAGAAGCGGGAGTTCGAACAGCTGGGGCAAGAAATCGAGCAATTGGAAAACGAATGCCAAGCGATTGAAGAAGCCCTGTGTTCCGGCCTCTTGTCGGTAGAAGACTTAACAGAGAAAAGCAAACGACTGCCCTTGTTAAAAGCCCAATTAGACGAAAAAAGCATGCGGTGGCTGGAGCTTTCGGAGATATAGAGAGCCCACTCCAAAAAGCCTCTCCCCCGACCCCTCCCCGAAGAGGGAGGGGAGTAAAATGCAAATAGACCTTGCGAACATTTCAGTTCACAAGGTCTATTTTGTTTATAATGCATTATCCATCATTAGCCCGCAAGCTCTCTTCTCCCCTCCCTTGGGAGGGGCTGGGGGTGGGCTTTTGGGTGAGGCTCCCGGGTGTGTATTAAAACGGGGAGGGCAACACAGACAAGCAAGTTAATCATAAAATGGATTTTGATTTTGAGTTTGATTAAATGCTGTTAAGTCGTGCGCCCTCCCCAAGAGAGGCTTCCCGCTGGAAGGCCTCCTAAAATCCGGGAGCCCCAAGGAGCCTCCCCCGGCCCCTCCGAAGGAGGGGAGCACAAACAGCGTACAAACTAATTGCCCGCAAGCTCGCAGCTCCCCCTCCTTTGGAGGGGGCTGGGGGGAGGCTCCTCCCCTCCCTTCGGGAGGGGCCGGGGGTGGGTTTGAGGGCTTTAATTCCCGTGCTGCCCAATTCCCCCTTCCTCTTTTTTCTTCTTCTTCTTTTTCTCCTC
>NZ_JH594513.1:42934-51560 GCF_000243015.1 Segatella maculosa OT 289 | reverse complement strand
TCTGACAGCTAAACGTTAAGAAAAGCATAGGATTGCCGCACTCTGACGGTCAAACGTTAAGGAAAGTATAGGAGTGCGGCACTCTGACAATTAAACGTTAAGAAAAGTATAGGAGTGCGGCGCTCTGACAGTTAAACGTTAAGAAAAGTATAGGAGTGCCACACTCTGACAGTCAAACGTTAAGAAAAGTATAGGAGTGCGGCGCTCTGACGGTCAAACGTTAAGAAAAGTATAGGAGTGCGGCACTCTGACAGTTAAACGTTAAGGAAAGTGTAGGAGATATTTAAACCGAACTCATGTATCTATGAAAAAAAGCGCTTTTCTTTTTTGGTTGTTTTGCAGAAATTGTTTAACTTTGAGGACAAGTGAGGCAATGAGGTGTTTTGATGCTCATTTGAATGTAAAATATTTATAAACCTTAATAGAGAACTATGAGTTATCTAAAATTTGAAAGGGCTCTTATGACGAACTTGGAAGAAGCGTTGCCAAGGGAGTTGCTTCGAACGAATCGTTCGGGGGCCTATTCTTGTTCTACTATAGTTGACTGTAATACGCGCAAATATCATGGCTTATTAGTTGTTCCTGTTCCCGAGCTTGATGATGAGAACCATGTGCTTTTGTCTTCTTTGGATGCTACCGTTATCCAGCATGGTGCAGCGTTTAACTTAGGGCTCCATAAATATCAGGGCAATAATTACAGTCCTAAGGGACACAAGTATATTCGCGAGTTCGATTGTGGCAGGGTTCCGACCACCATTTATCGTGTAGGAGGTGTCATATTGAAACGGGAAATCGTCTTCCAACACTATGAAGACCGGATTCTTATTCGTTATACGCTTGTCGATGCCCATTCTTTAACGACACTTCGGCTGCGTCCTTTCCTTGCTTTTCGAAGTGTAAGGCAGTTCACACATGAGAATATGGTTGCCAATCGTGATTATCAATTGGTAGATAAAGGTATCAAAACGTGTATGTATGCCGGTTATCCTGAACTCTATATGCAGTTGAGCAAGACGAATGAATTCAAATACCAGCCGGATTGGTATCGTGACATCACCTATCCGAAGGAGCAGGAACGTGGTTATGCTTCCAACGAAGACCTTTATGTCCCCGGCTATTTTGAGATGAATATCAGGAAAGGTGAAAGCATTGTCTTTGCGGCATCGACTTCAGAGATAAAGACATCAGCGTTGAAAGCATTGTTCGATGAAGAAGTCAACGAACGTACTCCTCGAGATAATTTCTTCCATTGTTTGATCAATGCTGCTCACCAGTTCCATATCCATGAAAAGAATGGAGATCGCTATATCCTTGCCGGTTACCCTTGGTTCAAGTGTCGTGCCCGTGATATGTTTATCGCTTTGCCGGGGCTTACGTTGTCCATAGAGGAGCAAGATTACTTTGAGCTTGTTATGAAGACGGCCCAACGAGGACTCACGGAGTTTATGGAAGGTAAACCGTTGACGGTGAAAATCTACGAGATGGAACAACCTGATGTTCCGCTATGGGTTATATGGTGTCTGCAGCAATATGCAAAGGAAGCTGGGACCGAAAAATGTCTGAAGCGTTATGGCGGATTGATGGAGCGACTGATTAAGTTTATCGAGAACGGCAAGCATCCTAATCTGAAAGTAATGGAAAACGGGCTCGTTTATACCGATGGACGCGAGACTGCTGTCACGTGGATGAATTCTACAGTCAATGGCAAGCCGGTTATTCCGCGTACAGGATATATTGTAGAGTTCAATGCCTTGTGGTATAATGCGCTGAAATTCTGTTCGGCAATGGCCGATTTGAGTGGGAATAAAAAAGATGCAGCGCATTTTGAGCAACTTGCGCAGCATTGCAAACAATCGTTTGTCGATGTCTTTCTCAATGAGTATGGCTATCTGTTTGATTATGTTGATGGGAATATGATGGATTGGAGCGTGCGTCCGAATATGATTTTTGCCGTTGCTCTTGATTATTCCCCGCTCGCACAGGAACAGAAAAAGAGCGTTCTCGATGTTTGTACGCGCGAATTGCTGACGCCGAAAGGCCTGCGCTCACTCTCTCCGAAGAGCGGAGGCTACAATCCCATGTATACGGGGCCGCAGACACAACGTGATTACGCTTATCATCAAGGTACGGCTTGGCCATGGCTCGGCGGATTTTACATGGAAGCATGTCTGAAGCTCTATAAGCGCACACGTCAGAGCTTCATAGAAAGGCAGATGGTTGGTTATGAAGATGAAATGAATCAACATTGTTTGGGCACCATACCCGAACTCTTCGATGGTAACCCGCCGTTCAACGGGCGCGGAGCTATCTCTTTCGCAATGAATGTGGCCGAGATTTTGCGTACGCTTGAACTTCTTGAGCGTTATAACTTTAATTCAGGGGAGGAAACAAAATGAAAATATTGATGTTTGGTTGGGAGTATCCTCCTCATGTTTACGGTGGGTTAGCTACGGCTAACTACGGGATTACCGAGGGACTGCATGCACAGGGTGATATGGATATTACGCTTTGCTTGCCGAAACCTTGGGGCGACGAAGACCGTACGCCGGCCAATATCGTGGCTATGAACAGCGTGCCGGTGGCATGGCGCGACGTGGATTACGATTATGTGCAGGGAAGAGTGGGGAATATCATGTCGCCCGAACTCTATTATCGGCTGCGTGACCACATCTATGGCGACTTCAATTACATGCATGTGAACGACCTTGGCTGCTTGGAGTTTGCTGGTGGTTATCCTTCGAATCTGCATGAAGAAATCAACAACTATTCGGTTATTGCGGGAGTAGTTGCCCGGACATTGGACTTTGATATTATTCATGCGCATGATTGGTTGACCTATCCTGCCGGTATTCATGCTAAACTGGCAAGTGGAAAGCCTCTGTGCATTCATGTTCATGCGACCGACTTTGACCGAAGCCGAGGTCATGTCAACCCTACGGTCTATGGGATAGAGAAAGACGGAATGGACAATGCTGACTGTATCATGTGTGTGAGCGAACTGACGCGTCAGACGGTCATCAATCAATATCATCAAGACCCGCGAAAGGTGTTCACCGTCCATAATGCTGTCTATCCGTTGAAGCAGGAGTGGCAAGATATTCCCCGACCGGACCACAAGGGAAAAGAAAAGGTGGTCACATTTTTGGGCAGACTGACGATGCAGAAAGGACCGGAATATTTCGTCGAGGCAGCCAATATGGTACTCCATCGCACACGTAACGTGCGCTTCTGTATGGCAGGGTCGGGCGACATGATGGACCAGATGATTTATCTTGCTGCGGAACGAGGTATAGCCGACCGCTTCCATTTCCCGGGTTTCATGCGCGGTGAACAGGTGTACGAATGCCTGAAACGGTCGGATGTCTACGTGATGCCGTCCGTGAGCGAGCCTTTCGGTATCTCTCCGCTTGAAGCCATGCAGTGCGGAACCCCGTCGATTATCTCGAAGCAGAGTGGTTGCGCTGAGATACTGACTAACTGCATTAAGGTAGATTATTGGGATATCCATGCCTTGGCCGACGCCATCTACAGTATTTGCCATAACGAAAGCCTCTTCGAATACCTCTCCATGGAAGGCAAGCGAGAAGTCGACCAAATCACATGGAACAAGGTCGGGCTGCTCATTCGTCGGCTCTATGAGCAGCAGGTACTTGTCCAAAGATAAAACCGTTCACCACGATTAACCATCAAAATAATAATGATATGAAAACAATTTGCCTATATTTCGAGATACATCAGATTATCCACCTGAAGCGTTACCGTTTCTTTGATATCGGGACCGACCATTACTACTATGACGACTATGAGAATGAGTACGGTATCGCAGACATTGCGGAACGTTCGTATATGCCGGCACTGGGCACGCTGCTTGAGATGATTAAAGCCAACGGCGATTACTTTAAAGTGGCTTTCTCGTTGAGCGGGGTGGGGATGGAACAGTTGGAGATGCATGCCCCCCAAGTGCTTGAAAAGCTGCAAGAACTCAATGATACCGGTTGCGTGGAGTTTCTCGCGGAGCCCTATTCCCATGGTCTTTCTTCCCTGGTGAACGAGGAAAGCTTTGCCAAAGAAGTGAAGCGGCAATGTGCAAAGATGAAAGAGTATTTCGGCCACTCGCCCAAGGTGTTCCGTAATTCATCCCTCATCTACAGCGATGACATCGGACTGCAGGTTTCGCAGATGGGTTTTAAAGGTATGCTGACAGAAGGAGCCAAGCACGTGTTGGGCTGGAAGTCGCCCCACTATGTCTACAGCAGTGCCATGGCACCGAACCTGAAGCTCTTACTGCGCGACATCAAGTTGAGCGACGACATCTCGCTCCGCTTCAATAACAGCGAATGGGACGGCTACCCGCTCTTCGCCGATAACTATATCAGAGAAATCGCCTCGTTGCCGCAAGAGGAACAGGTGATAAACATCTTCATGGAGCTTTCTGCGCTGGGGATTGCACAGCCGTTGTCGAGCAACATTCTCGAATTCTTCAAGGCCCTCCCAGCCTGTGCCAAAGAAAAGGGTATCACTTTCTCCACGCCCACAGAGCTGTGCATGAAGATGAAACCCGTGGACCGGTTAGACGTGCCCGATACGCTGAGTTGGGTAGATGAAGAGCGTGACGTCAGCACGTGGCTCGGCAATCCGATGCAACGCGAGGCCTTCAATAAGCTTTACAGCGTGGCCGACCGCGTTAGAATAGCCGATGACCCGCGCATCAATCAAGACTGGGACTACCTGCAAGCAAGCAACAACTTCCGCTTTATGACTACCAAGCCGTCCAACATCGTCCTTGACCGTGGCATCTATAGCAGTCCGTTCGACGCGTTCACCAACTACATGAACATCCTCGGCGACTTCATCAACCGCGTCAACAACCTCTATCCTGCCGACATCGACAATGATGAACTTGCTGGACTGCTCACGACTATTAAGAATCAAGGCGACGAACTTGAAATGAAAGAGAAGGAGATTATTCGCCTGCAGGCGAAAATCGAAAAGATAGAGGAAGCAACGAAAAAAGACACGAAGAAGAAAAGACCGGGAATGGGAAAAAAGAAGACCACGGTGAAGAAAGAAAAGCCGTGAGCACGAAAAAGCAGAGACGGTATTTCACAGTCTGTAAGATCCCAAACTGGTAGCGTCATCAATAAGAAAAGGAACAAGCCCTGCGGCCTGTTCCTTTTTTGTAAAATCTACGTCAGTTCGGGATAATATTCTGGTCGGCAAGTCTCGGAGAGGTGGCAGTTGAGTGTAGTGGCCCCCTGCCTGTAATCCATCGTCCCTCCATAGCTTACCCGCATCACCGTAGGAGAGAAAACAAATAGAAAACGACAAAAGTGACCCCACAATTGAGGAAAAATAGAAAAAAACGGCGAGAGTGCCCCCGTAATTGAGGAAAAATAAGAAAAAACGGTAAAAGTGACCCCACAATTGAGAAAAAATAGAAAAAAAACGGCGAGAATGCCCTCACAATTGAGGAAAAATGGAAAAACAGTGAAAGCAGGCCATCTTCCGGTCTTTTATTCCTCGAGAACTCTAAGTTCTCAAGGTCCAAACCCTCACACGCCACATTATATTACTGCACAAATCTGAGATTGCCGTTCCAATATGGCTGTGATAAACTCATTGGAGAGTTACTTTGGTATTCAACTTAGTTAAAAATAAATAATGAAGCAGGAAATATTTGCTTTGTATATACTTAATCTGTATTTTTGTTTCGCAATGAAAGACGTTTTATGATATTTGTTTATTTTGCGAAACTGTTGATTACTTCATTTGTTAAGCTATTATTCACCTATGAAATCTAAAAACCTTGTAATAAAAAGATGATACCGTTCCCTAGTTTTCCATTTTTTGAAGTCTTATTTGAGCTGTTCCTCGTATTTCCACTTTGTATGAATGCAGCTCCGCAGGTAGATTCCTTGCCCGAGAGCATACCCGTCGGAGCGCAAGGAAAGTTTCATATTCAGGGCATTGTCATGGATAAAGCGCGTCGTTATCTATACATCTCGTATACCACCCAACTTGTCAAGTTGGATTTGAACGGGTGTGTTGTCGGTTCGGTCAGTGGTTTGTTGGGCCATTTGGGGTGTATTGCTTACAATCCGGAAGATGGTAAGGTCTATGGTTCGCTTGAATACAAGAACGATGAGATAGGTCGTGACATCAGTGATAGGAGCAATGGGCATCGGGAGTCGGCCACCCAGTTTTATGTTGCGGTTTTCGATGTGGATAAGATAACACATACGGGTATGGATGGCCTGCGTGACAGTGTTATGAAAACCGTGTGTCTCCCCACCGTAAAAAGACTTTACGAAGACAGTTCTACCATCAATGGTGTAACCCGTGAGCATGTCTATGGTTGCAGCGGAATTGACGGCGTCACTTTCGGTCCTCGTTTTGGAAGTAAAGGAGGAGAAATGTTTCTTACGGTGGCACTCGGTATTTATGGTGATACAGTGCGCACAGATAATGACTATCAGGTGTTGTTACAATATCCTTGGCCTGCAATCATGCAATATGTACGTCCTCTCGATCTGAACCGTATGCATACGAAAGGTCCGTCAAAGCCTGCTGCAACATATTTTGCCTACACGGGCAATACAACTTACGGCGTGCAGAACTTGGAATACGATGCTTTTTCAAATCAATGGTTCATGGCTGTATATAAAGGAAAGAAAAAGCGATTTCTGAATTACCGGCTTTTTGCTATCGACAACAGCGTGAAACCACGCCGCAGGTTGCTTTCAGGGTATGGCGGTGAGCGTGGCCTTGTTGTAGAACTCGGTAAAACAGGCCTATATGATGCTTCTTCAGGCGTTTGGGGTTGGAATTTCCCTTATGGAAACATGGGAATGCAGTCTGTGGGCAACGGCTGTTTCTACTTCTTCCACCCCGATAAAAATAACAAGGACGGCTATAGTGGCCGTGTCGAACTTTATCGTTATGAGCCGGACACGAAGATTCCCTTTGTCAGAGTGACCCATGACGGTTCTTTCAAAGTAGATCACCAACAGAAGAATATAAATATAATACCTTAAATGAAGAATGAATCATGAACAAAAGATTAAACTTGGCCCTTGAAAAAGCTACCCAAACGAAAGCACTTGTCCTAAGGCAAGGTGCTATCAACGAAACAGCACGTGTCTTTCGGGAACTTTTTCCTGACGAAAGGGCTGTCGTGATAGCCGATAAAACCACTTTTGCCGTTGCCGGTAAGGCGGTTGACGCGATGTTACACCAAGAAGGAATATCCGTAGACGCACCCGTAATCCTTGATTATCCCGACATGCATGCCGAGTGGAAGTATGTCGAACTTCTTGATGAAGTGTTTTCCAAGTCCAATGCCATTCCCATAGCTGTCGGATCTGGTACAATAAACGACCTCACAAAGTTGTCTTCTTATCACAACAATCGTCATTATATGGTTGTTGCTACGGCTGCGTCCATGGACGGATATGTTGCTTTCGGGGCCTCTATTACGAAAGATGGTTGCAAGACAACCTTCCCGTGTACTGCACCCATTGCCGTTGTTGCCGACATTGATATTATTTCAAAGGCTCCGGCCGACATGACAGCCAGTGGATATGCAGACCTTTTTGCCAAAGTTCCGGCAGGTGCAGATTGGATTATAGCCGATGCCATAGGCATAGAACCCATAGATCCAGTGCCATTTGCTATAGCACAAGACGGGCTACACGATGCCTTGTCCAATCCCGAAGGCGACCGTGAGGGGCGTCCCGAAGAGATTTCGAAACTCATGGAAGGCCTTCTGCTCGGTGGTTTCGCCATGCAGGCCTATCCGAAATCCAGTCGTCCGGCTAGTGGAGCCGACCATCAGTTTTCCCATTTGCTCAATATGCAGCATTATGTGATGCCCAATGGAAAGGCACCTTCACATGGTTTTCAAGTGGCATTAGGCACGCTCGCCTCTCTTTTCTTTTATCGCGAACTGCTCAATGCCGACATTGAAAAACTGGATACCGAGGCATGCGTAAGGGAATGGCCCGACCTTGAAGTGCAAGAACAGGAGGCTATCCGAATGTTTCATGGAACTGACTTCCCGATGCTTGGTGCGACGGAAGTTAAGGCAAAGTATGTAGACCGTGAGGGGCTGCGCCGTGAGTTGACAACCTTCAAATCAAAGTGGCCGGAAACGCGCAGAAGATTGGAACGGCAGATTATCCCCGTGGAAGAGGCGATGCAGCGGCTACGGCTCGTTGGTGCTCCAACACTTCCTGAAGACATCGGGCTCAGCCGTCAGCGCATGCGCGACAGTATTCTTCTGGCACAGAAGATTCGTCGGCGTTACACCATTCTCGACCTTGGGCTTCGCATGTGTATGCTCGATAAGTGGACCGATGCATTGTTCGGCAGGGAAGGAATATGGGAAATAAAACGTCCCCCGATCAATCATTAGCCTTGCACCCCGGAGCGGAAACGTCAAACGGAAAGAAATGTTGGTTGCGCCCCGGAGCGAAGGCTTCAAACGTAAACATGTGTTAACTGCGCAAGGTGCGCAAGTTTCAAACGTAAACGTGTGTTAACTGCGCAAGGTGCGCAAGTCTCAAACGTAAACGTGTGTTAACTGCGCAATGTGCGCAAGTTTCAAACGTAAACATGTGTTAACTGC
>NZ_JH594513.1:0-42834 GCF_000243015.1 Segatella maculosa OT 289 | reverse complement strand
CAAAGTGCGCAAGTTCCAAATGTAAATGTGTGTTAACTGCGCAAGGTGCGCAAGTCTCAAACGTAAACATGTGTTAACTGCGCAAGGTGCGCAAGCTTCCTAATGACCGATTTAAGATAAACCGCTATGTTCAAAACCTATCATATTAATCTAACAATTTAAGAAATGAAGAAGTACAATCATGCAGGAAGCAAGACAAAATGCTTCCGAATCGTCGTTCTTTTGGCATTACTGATAAACGTGATGACGATTCATGCACAGTCCTTAGTCAAAGGAACTGTCACGGATACCAATGGAAATCCGCTTATTGGTGTCACCGTGCAGAATGCTACAACGAAAGGAGGGGCTGTCACGGATATCGAGGGAAATTTCTCGGTTCAGGCCAAGAAAGGCGATCTGTTGAAAGTCTCATACGTGGGCTACTTGACGCAGAACCTTCGTGCCTCGGGAACTCACATGACCGTTACGTTGAAGGAGAATGTCAGTTCGCTCGATGAACTCGTAGTTGTGGGCTACGGCGTGCAAAAACGGCGAGACATTGTGGGTGCGATTGATAAAGTGTCGGGCGATGTCGTAGAGAACCGCGCCAATACCAACATCACACGCTCCCTGCAAGGGCAGATTCCCGGGCTCACCATCACGCAGACCGACGGACGTTCCACCCGTGGTGGCGGTGTCCATATTCGTGGTAACGTGAACTCTATTGGCGCCGGAGGCTCGGCACTTGTGCTTATCGACGGCGTGGAGGGAAGTCTCTCGCAGGTCAATCCCGATGATGTGGAAAGCGTTTCCGTGCTGAAAGATGCATCGTCGGCAGCTGTCTATGGTGCGCGCGGAGCTTTTGGCGTTATTCTTGTTACGACCAAAAGTGCGAAGGCCGGGAAAACCGTCGTGAAATATTCAGGGCAGGTTTCGCTGGTTAAGCGTACGGTGAAGTATGATGTCGTTACGAATGGCCTGCAGTGGACGAATGATTTCTACGAGGCTTATATGGGATATCGGGGAACTGAGCCCAGCACAATCAATAATGTGTTCAATGCCCACAACAGAAGTTGGAGTGATTGGTATTCAGAGCTGCAGCGACGCGACGCCAATCCGTTGCTTGAGAAACAGCGCACCAACGATAACGGTTACTACGAATACTACGGCAATACCGATTGGTTGGGAGCTATCTACCGCAACAACAACTTCGCTACCCGGCACAACATCTCTATCAGTGGTGGTTCGGACCGTTCGACTTTCTACGTCAGTGGCAGATACGATGGTAACAACGGCATTTATAAGGTCGGCAACGAACGTTTCAACCGATATAACATCCGTGCGAAAGGTATGCTGAAGCTCAATCGCTGGCTTCGCCTGGAGAACAATACCGACGTTTTCCTGCAAGACTATCATGAGCCTATCGTTATGTATGCTTACGACCGTAACAATTTGGATACGCGCATACCTATACAACGGCAGTTCGAGACGCAGGGCTTCCCCGTTGCCACCATAAGGAATACAGATGGCACTTGGACGCAGGCAGCTGTATACACAGGTTACGCAGGGTTTGCAGAAGGAACCTCGTGGCGTCAGAATAAGTGGTCTAACATCACCAACACCACGACCCTTTATGCGGATATCATCAAAGACGTGCTACAGGCCAAGGCCGATTTTACCTACAAGCGAAGTCATCAACGGCGAGAGCAGGTCGGCAATATTTATGATGCCATGATTTCTCCTACGGAAAAATGGTCATGGTCTAACTATAGTCATCTTGAGCATCGCTACTACGACACAGAATACATGGCTGGGAGTGCCACTCTCACTTACACTCCGAAGCTTCTCGGCGGACATTATCTCAAGGGTATGGGAGGCTGGAATCTTGAGCAAGAGAAATATCGTTCTACGCGTGCCATGCGTCAAGGACTACTTGAACCAAATATGCCTAATTTCAATTTCACCGATAGTGACGCTTACTACATTAATGATAATGGTTCCTATGATTGGGCTTTCGTAGGTTTCTTCTATCGCTTGAACTATAATTGGAAAGGACGTTACTTGTTGGAGACAAGCGGCCGTTATGACGGAAGTTCCAAGTTCCCGACTAGCCAACAGTGGGGTTTCTTCCCTTCGGCGTCCTTGGGTTGGCGCATCAGCGAAGAACCTTGGATGGAACCGCTACGCACACGCTTCCTCGATAACTTTAAGTTGCGTGCATCTATGGGAGAGGCCGGAAACGGACTCGTATCTCCCTATCAATATCTCTCAACGATGAGCATTCATCGTGGCACCAGTGTTATTAACGGTAAGCTGGCCAATTATACACAGGCTCCTGCTCCTGTACCAAGTGGACTTACTTGGGAAAAGGTTATCACCTATAACTTTGGTGTTGACATAGATATGTTTAAGAACCGTTTCACCTTTTCTTTTGATGTTTATCGGAAAAACACGAAAGACATGTATGTTGTCGGTGATGAGCTTCCTGCCGTGTATGGCAATAATGCTCCAAAGGGCAATAATGCCGACATGCGCACCGATGGTTGGGAAATCAGTCTTGGTTGGAGGGATCGTGTAATGGTTGCCGGTAGCCCTCTCAAATACCATGTCAAGGCAGCTTTGTGGAATGCTAAAAGCAAAATCACCAAATATACCGCTACCACTAACACTCTCACCTCTTATTATAAAGGTAAGGAAGTTGGCGAGATATGGGGATTCGATTGCCTTGGATTCTTTCAGAGCAAAGAAGACGTGTTGAAATCTCCCGACCAAAGCTGGCTCCACAACTATAACCGTTCTGGCCAGATATGGGAGGCTGGCGATCTGAAGTTCAGAGACGTCAACGACGACAAGAAAATTAATATAGGAAACAACACGCTTGAAGACCATGGCGATCTTGTCAAGATCGGTAACACGACTCCCCGCTATTGCTATAGCTTCAGTTATGGCGCTGAATGGAATGGTATTGGCTTTTCGATGTTCTGGCAGGGAGTGGCTAAACGCGACTGGTATCCCAATAGCGAGGCCGGCCTTTTCTGGGGAAATTATGGACGCGTTTACGGATATGACCTGCCTTGGCAGAACGCTTCCAACCGTGCTGGAGTCGATGCAAACGGAGACATAACCAATCCCACGGCTTATTGGCCTCGTCTACGCGGTTACATAGCAGAAGACAACAAGGGAACGCTTTCCCGTAGAAATAACCGTTATCTGCAGAACGCTGCTTATCTGCGCTTGAAGACCGTCAGTCTCTCTTATGCCTTCTCGCAAAATCTTATATCCAAGTTAGGACTCACCAGCCTTGTGGTCTACGTCTCAGGAGAAAATCTTCTGACGATTACACCACTACACAAGTGGGCGAAGAACTTCGACCCTGAGGTGATTAGCTCGGGCGACGCTTCTGGATGGAACGGACAGACCGGCACTGCTGGCGACGGATATAGTTATCCGATGCTGAAGAGTATGTCTTTGGGACTCAATATCACTTTCTAATGAATAACTACATATAGACGAACAGCCTTATGAAAAAGATATATATATGCTTGGCCCTTACCGCACTTTCTTTCTGTGCTTGCGACGACTTCTTGGACCGAAAGCCGATTGCCAAGATGGATTCAGAGAAGTTCTTTGCCAATGAAGAACAACTTCAACTTTATGCCAACGGACTGTACATCAACATGACACCGGATGCAGAAGAACTGACTACCGGAAAGTCTACATGCGATTACTTAGCTCGCAATACCACCGATGCTCTTCTTCAGAAGAACTTCACCGCTAACCAAATGTCCGGTTGGACGATAGGAGCTTGGAAAGACCTTTTCCGCGTAAACTATTTCTTGGAGCACATGGACAGGGCCAATTGTCCCTCAGAAGTGATAAATCACTACCGAGGGATTGCAAGGTTCTGGCGCGCATACTTCTATTTTGACAAGGTGAAGACCTATGGTGACGTGCCATGGTATAACCACACGATAGACTCCAAGGATATGGTAGCACTCTACAAACAGCGTGACGACAGGGAAGCTGTAATGGACAGTGTACTGAAAGATATTAACTATGCTTGCGACCATATACGCAACCGCAGCGAAACCACCATAACACCATGGATGGCGCTTGCCCTTAAGTCGCGTATATGTCTCTTTGAGGGAACTTATCGCAAGTATCACGCAGTCAATCCTTCGACCGGACAACCTTGGAAAGAGCAAAACGCTTCTGAAAGATTCCTCAAAGCTTGTATAGACGCATCTGAAAAGATTATCAATTCGGAACAATTCAATCTCTATAATACCAAGAACCCCGAAACCGACTACAGATACGTCTTTCAACAGGAGAAACCTGTAGCCGAAGAAGTGATTTGGGCCAAGGAATATAGTGCGAGCCTAAGCTCGTTCCATAACCTTACGCAGGTTTTCGTCTCTTCGGGCAATCTGTCGAATCGCTGGTCACCGACGCAGGAATTCGTTAATACCTATCTTAATCGAGATGGAAGCCGCTTTACCGACGACCCTGACTATTCTACGAAGGGCTTTGCCCAAAACGCTGCCAACCGAGATTGTCGACTGGCACAGGAGATCATGATGCCCGGCTACACAAAATCCAATAATAACGGAAAGGCAGTTGCAACTAACCCCAACTGGAGTGTAACAATGACAGGATATCAGATTATTAAGTACAACATGGACGGCACATACTATGAGGTGACCAATCATTGCAGTAACTCGGTTCCCGTTATCCGCTATGCAGAGATATTGCTCAACGAGGCGGAGGCCAAGGCTGAACTCGGGCTGATGACAAACAAGGTTTGGGACCAAACGATACGCCCCATCCGAGTGCGCGCCGGTGTCAAAGGTAGTGCACCAGTCACAGCTGACCCTTATCTCATCGCTTACTACAACAACACGGTGACAGATAAATGGATACTTGAAATCCGACGCGAGCGAGCTATAGAGCTTTTCCTTGAAGGCGGAGGGTTGCGATATGACGACCTTATGCGATGGCGGGCAGGCGATCTGCTTACGAAAGATTTGGGTTCCATTTACATCGGCAGTAAGAACCTTGCCGTGGATTCCGACGGAGACGGTAAACCCGACCTCATGGTTGTTGACAAAGTTCCGGGGAACAAGGACAAGGATATCACCTACATTGATTTAAGCAAGACACGCTTCTACACGTTTAGAGACGGTCGCCTCTATGTTGCAAACAATAATGTGTGGGAAAACAAGAAGTACGTTCATCCCATTCCAACGGCAGCAATCGTGAAGAATAACAACCTCAAGCAGAACTATGGATGGGAATAACCCGACCCATAAGAAGTGAAGAAGGACTTTAAATATAACCATTTAGCAATATAATCAGTATGAAAAGATACAGCATCTTCAAATGTGCAGTGTTCATGATGACACTCCTATCGCTACTGGGTGCTTGCAGTGACAACAGTGAAACTGTTCTTCTCGGAAGCGATGACCAACTGCGGTTCTCTTCGTCGGAGACGAGTAAGAAGTTCACTGTGTGTGCCACAGGAGAATGGAAGATTACAACCGATGCCCCTTGGCTTTCGTTCAGCAAGCGCAGTGGCGAGGGCGACGGACAGACGCGCGAACAGATAGTGGTCACGGCAGCCCGGAACACAAGCTCCGCCCGACAGGCTTCCTTTCATTTGTCGGCCGGTGGAAAGACACTCGTCGTGAATTGCGAGCAAGAGGAAGGCCGTCCCTTCGCCTTTGGCGCAATCGGCCTCTCTGCTTCGTTGCAAGTAGGGACTTCTGTTGCAGGCATCATGCTCAACATTCCTTACGAGTATGGTTACAAAGGTATGAAGCTCACGCTCCACACCGCCTTCAGCGGAGAGGGTTCCGAAGGACTGACCGCGGAAGCTCAAAGCTTCACGCTCGACACCGACAAAGGAATGCTGTCGGTTCCTCTTGGCGGAAAGCCTGTCAAGTCGGGTAGCCTCGTCATCACCGTCAGCACTGATCAGGCAGAGATAGCCCCCGTTGTCCTTAACACCACGGTCAACGACAGAATCATTCTCGAACAACATTTCGACCTTTGCATCTATGGAGGAGACTTCGTTGCGGGCAAACCGGGGAACATGCCCGTATGGGTTAAGGACGAGAACGGAAAGAACATTCCACCCACTCCGCTCGGTGAACTGCAGCCACGAACGCCCAACCACGACGGCTCCAACGACCTTTTCTCAACAATGGCCCATTCCTATCTTGTTTCCAAGGGACTCGACTCATGGGAAGGCACCAAAGTCTATGAACGGCCCGGCTACGTGAAGATTGGAACGGGAAGCGCTGTTGGGAAGATAGCTACCCCGACCTTCGCTGCGCTTGGTACAGAAAATGTCGATGTAGTGGTAAGTTTGAAGGTAGCCGAGTGGCCCGATGAACAGGACGGAAAGCTTGTCGTCAGTGTCGAAGGCTCGGGAACGGCTTCGCTCTCCACTTATGCCTATCTGCACAAGAAAGCTAAAAGCGGAAGCGAATGGGAAGAAGTGAAGTTCACCATTCAAGGCGCATCAGGAAACACGCGCCTCGTCTTCACGACCAAGGGAAACAAGCGCTTCGCTATCGACGACCTTATTGTTTCAGTAAAATAAATCAAAGCATATGAAAACAAAACTAAAGAATATCCTTTCACTGTCAGTGCTGTTCATGCTGACTTTCCCTGTTGCTTCGTGCGGTTCGGGCAGCGACACGCCATCGCCCGCCACTCCCGGCGGAGGGGCTGAGTCTTTCAAACCCAAAGCCGGAAACGACCTCTATGGACAGATTACCGACGACCGCGGACAAGGAGTGCCCGATGTCGTAGTGAGCGACGGCTATCAAAGTGTAGCAACCGACACCAAGGGATGGTATCAGATGAAACGCCGGAGCGGAGCACTCTATGTGAACTATTCGGTTCCGAAGGATTACAAGGCCAGTACAACGGCATTCTACAAGCCTCTCAAACCGGCAGAGAAACGCTACGACTTCAAACTTACCCGTCTCAATGGTGACGAGACCCACTTTAACCTGCTTGTCATGGCCGACCCTCAGGTGAAGAGCAATCGTGACGTAGAGCGATTCAAATCGGAGACGATGCCCGATGTCAGGCAAACCATCGCGAACAGCAAACTTCCCATCTACGGGCTATGCCTCGGCGACATTGTTGACGAAAAGCATCAGGAGCTTACCAATTCCATGAGGGTGCTCCTGCAATCTACGTCAATGCCTTTCTTCGTGACCATCGGCAACCACGACAAGCAGACGGGAAAAACCGGAGACGAGGTAACGAAGAACTTCCGCGATAACTTCGGTCCCCTCAACTATTCATTCAATCGGGGCGACGTCCACTTTATCTGCCTTGACAATATCCTTTACAACTCTACCAAGGACTATAAGGGAGGCATCACCGACGATGTCTTGGCCTGGATGGAAAGCGATTTGAAGTATATATCGAAAGACAAGATGATCGTTGTCTTCTACCATATACCTTGGCGACAGACGAACAACAGGAACCGCACTGCGATGATGAAGCTACTCGAAGGCTACGCCAACTTGCTGCTGCTCTCCGGCCATACGCACTACCAAGAGAACTTCCACGGCACACAGCCTTATCGTTTCGCCGAGCGCATACATGGCGCAGCTTGCGGAGCGTGGTGGCACTCCAACATCTGTGGCGAGGGCACTCCTAACGGGTATCAAGTCTACGAGATAAAAGGAACCAAGGTGGTGAACAACTACTACAAGAGCACCGGATACGAGAGGAGTTTCCAAATCCGTCTTCACCATGGCACGGGCTCGTGGGGAGGGGACCACGGTTCCTTCGGTTACGAATTGTCGGCCGACTACATTGTAGCCAACGTTTGGAACTACGACACAAACTGGAAGGTTGAAGTGTTTGAAGACGATGCCTATAGCGGAGAGATGATCTCTTCGTTTGCAGACTACTTCAATCGCGACGCATGGGCGCGGGCCTATCACATTGGTGTTCTCGGGCGCAACCCCAACAACTACAGTCCGCTGACCACTCACGACTTTGTCTATAAACTCAAGAAACCGGGAGCCAAAGTGCGTGTCGTAGCCACCGACAACTACGGAAACCGTTACGAGCAAACCGAGTTTACGGAGGACCTCGAGTCGGCTCACAAGTGAAACCCACGCTCCAGCCCTTCCGAAAGGAGGGCGGAAGTGCTTTACGGGCTTGCCTCACGCTGCCTCTCTTTTTGAGGATTAGAATCAGTGTTTTGGGAGGAAGAATTAGCTTGCAGGCTTGATAGATGATGCATATTATTTCTTCCCGTATGCCGTAAGATTTCCTCCCGTATGCCCGTGAATTTTCTCCCGCAAGAAAATATTTTTTCTCCCGCAAAGAAATTTATTTCCTCCCGTATATAAATTACGTGAATTCGGTTGAAGCAGTTTCTTTAACCGAATTCACGTATAGAACAATCATTTGAATGCCTATTGGGAAGACTGTCGTCTTCCTATTGGGAACACGATTGTCTTCCCATTGGGAATGCGATTGCCTTCCCATTGGGAATACGATTGCCTTCCTATTGGGAATGCGATTGCCTTCCCATTGGGAATGCGATTGGACTTCCATTGGAGGTAGGACAGGACTTCTATTGGAAGTAGGATTGGACTTCTATTGGAAGTCCGATTGGACTTATATAAGGAGTCGGATAGGACTTATACTTAGAGTCCTTGACAACTTATACTTAGAGTCCCGAAGGACTTATACTTAAAGTCCTCGACAACTTATACTTGAAGTTGTCGAGGACCTTAAGTAGAGGTTCCCAAAGGGAGATACTGTCACTTTTTCACGTTGGCCTGTTGCAGTCCGTAGCCTTTCTTCTTGTCGATGGCAAGCAGGACGACGGCGATGATGATGGCCGCTATGCCGCAGCATGTGAAGAATGTCTCCATGCCGACGAACGTGGGGTCGGCTTTGTTGATGCGGCCGATGGCCATTGGGATAAGGCTCAGGCCGATGTTCTGGATATAGAAGATGATGGCATAGGCCGAGCCGAGGTATTTCAGCGGGATAATCTTCGGAACACTGGGCCACATGGCTGACGGAACCAGTGAGAAGGCGATGCCGAGGACAATCATCATGACGACGGCAAACCAACTGACGGGTAGCACGTGGAGCATGAAGATGAAGTGCACGAGGGTAAGTATCACGCTTCCGATAATCATGAGGGTTGCGCCCTTGCCGATGCGGTCGTAGATGATGCCGAAGAGCGGGGTGAGCCCGATGGTGCCGAGGGGTATGGTGCCGGGCAAGGAGCCTGCGAAGCTCTCGGACACGCCGTAGTTATCGACCATCAGCTTAGTGGCGAACTTCAGGAAGGGAAACACGCCGCTGTAGAACATCAGGCAGAGTAGGGTGATGCACCAGAAGCCGGGATTGGTGAAGATGAGCCGCAGGTCTGACAGGTGGAAACCTTCGTCTTCGGCAGTCTTGTCCTCCTGTGTCATAGCCTCTGCTGATGCGTCGAGTTTCTTGTCCATCACGGTGTAGACGATGAAAGCAAGGAAACCGATAATCAGCAGCACCATGCCTAACAGCACCGATGCGCTTACTTGGTTGCCGAAAGCCTTGGCAAAAGGCAGCGAACCGGCCATGGCGGCCGTGGTGCCCAATCGTGCAAGGCCTACTTGTACGCCCATGGCAAGCGCCAACTCGTGGCCCGTGAACCATTTGGTGATGACCTTCGAGATGGTGATACCGCAAATCTCACAGCCTACACCGAAGATGGCATAACCCAATGAGGCCACGGCGGCTGACATGGGTAGGGAGAAGTCGATGAAGCCGAGCGTGAACATCTTATCGCCGAAGTCGGTGGAAACGCCGATATACTTGATGAAGACGCCGACCACCATCAGTCCGCTGGCCATCACGCCGGTGAAGCGAATGCCCATCTTGTCCAAGATGAGTCCGCCGAAGAAGAGCATGAGGAGGAACACGTTGATGAGTCCGTAGCTGCCGGCAAAGAAGCCGTAGTCGCTCGACGTCCAACCGAGGCCGCCTTGTGCTTTCGGGGTTTCGAGCAAGACTTCGAGCGGCGACATTACGTCGGTGATGAAATAGCCCATCATCATGGTGAAGGCTACGATGATGAGCGCTGTCCAGCGTGCTCCGGCACTGTCGCTTAGTTTTTTTCTTATGAGTGCTGTCATATTCTTTTGAGTTCTTATTTATATTAGCGTTATTGTTTCAACCACTTGTCAAGCCAATTGAAGAAGGTGCGCTGCCACAGGATACCGTTTTGTGGCTTCAATACCCAATGGTTCTCGTCGGGGAAGAGCAGCAGCTCTGCGGGAATGCCCCGCATTCGTGCCGCGTTGAAAGCACCCATGCCTTGGTTGGCGTTGATGCGATAGTCTTTCTCGCCGTGAATGACGAGGATAGGCGTGTCCCATTTGTCGACAAAGCGATGCGGACTGTTCTCGTAGGTTTTTTTGGCCCGCTCTGACCGGTCTTTGTTCCAATAGGCGTCGTCGTATTCCCAATTGCTGAACCATGCTTCCTCGGTGTCGGTGTACATGCTTTCAAGGTTGAAAGCACCGTCGTGAGCGATGAATGCCTTGAAACGCTTGTTGTGATGTCCCGCAAGATAGTAGACGGAAAAGCCGCCGAAACTTGCACCGATGCATCCCAGTCGGTCTTTGTCTACGAAAGGAAGATTGTTTGCCGCGTCGTCGATGGCACTCAGGTAGTCGTCCATGCATTGCCCCGTCCAGTCGCCGCTGACAGTTTCGTTCCATTCGCTACCGAAGCCGGGAAGCCCACGGCGGTTGGGTGCCACGACGACATAACCGTGAGCAGCCATGATGAAGAAGTTCCAGCGATAGCTCCAGAACTGACTGACGGGGCTTTGCGGACCGCCTTCGCAGAAGAGTAGGGTAGGGTACTTCTTGTTGGCATCAAAGTGAGGAGGCAGGACAATCCAAACCAATTCCTCTTTCCCGTCAGTTGTTTTCACCCAACGCTGTTGCAGTTTGGGCATGGCCAACTGGTCGAGAATGTGTTCGTTCTCAAAAGTCAGCGGCACGAGCTTGCTCTTCTTCTCAGTCTTCGAAAGCGTGAGCAGGTAGAGATCGTCGGGCTGAAGCATCGAGTGGCGAGAGACAAGCAGGTTCTTGGTATTCCCCAACGGTTTGATGCTTCCATAATCATACCAGCCGTCTGTGAGTTGCAGCACTTTGCCGTCGAGCATTGCCTGATAGACATTTACGCAGGCATGCCAACAACCGAGGAAATAAACACACTTGCTGTCGTTGGCCCATACATAATCATCAACGTTGCTGTCGAAATTGTTTTTGTTGACGAGGTATTGCTTCTTGCCTGTGCTCAGTTCCATAATGCAAAGCCTGTTGAGATCGCTCTCATAGCCGTCGTGCGCCATACTCTGCCATGCAATGAACCTGCCGTCGGGTGAGAACTTCGGATTAACGTCATAGCCCACTTGCATATCTCCCTTTTGCAAGTTGACCTGCTGATTTCTCATCGTCTTGGTTGCATCGACTTGAGGGGCGGTATAGTCTGCAGGCTTGCAGAGATTGACGGTTTTGCCGGTTGTAAGGTCATAAAGATAGATGTCCGTGTCTGTGGAGATTGCATATAGCAGCCCTTCTTTCTTGCGACTGGTATAGGCTATCCGCTTAGAGTCTGTGCTCCAAGCCATCTGTCCTATACCTCCGAACGGAGCCACAGGGGATTCATAAGGTTCTCCAGCCATGATGTCTTTTTCATTGCTTATGCCATCCGGCGTAACATTGGCCACAAAAGGGTGAGCTATGGTCTCTACATAATGATCCCAATGACGGTAGTTCATATCGGTGATGAGCCTTCCTGTTGCTTTCGGTAGGTCGGTAGGGGTCTCTCTGATGGTCCCATGATAGGGAATACTTTTAATCATGATCACTTTACTACCGTCGGGTGAGAAAACAAAGCCTTCTATACTCCCTTTTGTTTTCGTAAGCTGTCTGCGGTCCTTACCCTCGGGGGTCATTGTCCATATTTCGCCACCACGCAAGAAAGCAATCTTCCGTCCGCCTTCTATCCAAACAGCATCACTTTCGTTTTTAGTATCTTGTGTAAGTTGAACCCTATTCTTGCCATTGATATTTTGGACAAAGAGCATCGTGTGGCTCTTGTTTTGTTCAACACTATAATAGGATACTTGATATACAATCTGTTTGCCATCGGGAGAAGCAGACGAGGCACCGATACGTCCCATGCCCCATAATGCTTCCGGTGTCATCAGGTCGGATTGGAGGTTCAATTTGTTGGGGCCTATCATCGCTTGTGCATTCGTTTTAGGCGAAGTGGTCAGTAGTCCTGCCATCATCGCAATAACAATACTTTTATTCATTGTATACAACTGAAAAAACACAGACTCGTCAATTGTAGGGCATAGCCTTTTGGCGAATCTGTGGTTGTCTGTTTGTTAGAGTCCTCGCTTCTTTTTATTCAATTCTTCTTGTTTACGGTGCAACTCTTCTTGCTGCTTCTTTTGTATTTCTTGGATAGCTTGCAAGCGAGCAGCCAGTCCGCTTTGCTTCTTTGGATTAGCCTTGTTCTCCTGATAACGTTTCTCAAGCAGTGCAAGTAGCTTTTTGTCGTTGGTTGTTTTGCGGAGTGTCCACATGATGGCAGCACTGAAAAAGAGGCTAACGAAATAATAGAAGTTCAGACCGGCGCTATAGTCGTTGAACATGAAGAAGAACATCACGGGCATCAGGAACATCATCCATTGCATCATCTTCATCTGATCTGCTTGCTGTCCTACCATTTGGTCTTTCTGCTGACGCATGGTCATCACGGTGTAGAGCACGTTGGCGACACAGAAGAGGATACATGTCAGACTCAAGTGATCGCCAATGAGCCAGATATTGTGGCTCCACTCCCAAACCGGGTCATAGGTACTGAGGTCATTTATCCATAGGAAGCTCTCACCACGTAGTTGAATGGCATTTGGAACGAAGTTGAACATCGCAATCCAAATGGGTGCCTGAATGAGTGTGGGCAGACAACCCGAGAGCGGACTCACGCCATATTTGGCATATTCGGCCATCATGGCTTGTTGTTTCTGCATTTGATCTTCGGGCTTGTCAAACTGTTTCGTAGCTTCATCAAGTTTCGGTTTCAGTACACGCATCTTGGCACTGCTCATATAGCTCTTCTTTACCATTGGGTAAGTGAGAAGCTTTAGGAGAAGAGTAATTAAGATGAGGACGATACCCATATTGATATTCATCCCTGTGAGGAAGTCAAACACGTAGAGGGTAAACCATCGATTGATGATGCGGAAGAGTGGCCAGCCTAGATAAACAAGGCGTTGTAACTGCAGGTCTTTTCCGAAATGACTTTCTTTCTCCATCTTCTGCAAAAGGCGGAAGTCGTTGGGACCATAATAAAATTCAAATTCAGAAGCCTGCTTACCCGTCGGATCGAAAGATGTTTTGAGTTTAGCTTGATACTCCTTTAGATAGCCGCTTGCCTTCGATTGGGGGATAGAGGTCATCAGAGCATTCTCCTGAAAGCCCGAACCGGAAATCATCACAGCACTGAAGAACTGGTTCTTGAAAGCTACCCAGTCTGTCTTATCCTTGATAGCCTCATCAATGACTTCTTTTCCTTCATTGAGATAATCCGTTCCGCCTTCGGTCTTATGATAAGTGAGCGTAGCATATCGGTTTTCAAAAGAGAATCCTCTTTCCTGTTGACGTACCTTGTCTTTCCAATCTACGTCAATAGTCTGCATACTTGGAGCAAAAAGTCCAGCCATTCCTTGTACGCTCATCTGCATGCGGAGCAAATAGTCGCTACCCAATAGATATTTCATTGTTAAGGTCTGCCCTTCACCAGCCTTGGCTGTAAAAGTTATGGTGGAGTCGGTTATATTAGAGGGCTCGAAATAGAGGTCAGCCGTATTGATATTGGCTTCTTTTGTGCTGAATATGTAGCTCAGGCTTTGATTCGTCTCATCAAAAAGTGTAACGTTCTTTTGGTCAGCCGCGCCATTTTTGACTTTTATATTATGGCCAACATATCCTTTAATGATAGCTTTTTCTACGGTTGCTCCCTTGGTGCTGAATGTCAATTCAACCCTTTTGTTTTTTAGCACGATCCTCCGAACATTTCCTGTCAGTGCGTTATGGAATAAGGAAGTCGTATCTTCCAATACCTTTTGTCTTGCTGCTTGTTGTCTTTGTTGCTGTGCTATTCGAGTTGCATTCTCCGATAGACTTTTTTTACTCTGTGCAATAGAGTCCTGCACAAAGGCGGCACGTTGTTCTTCGGCTGAAGGTTGGTTATACCAACTAAAGCCTATCAGGACAACCGCAATGAGCAGAAATCCGATGATGTTGTTCTTATCCATTTATTTTTTCTTATTTGCTATTGTTGTTTTCACAAAGTCCACAAACAAAGGATGAGGTTTGAGGACGGTAGATTGATATTCCGGATGATATTGTGTACCGATATACCACCTCAGGCTTGGGATTTCAACAATCTCAACCAAATCGCTCTCCGGGTTCTTGCCCACGCATTTCATGCCATGCTTTTCAAATTCAGCTTGGTATTCATTATTGAACTCATAGCGATGACGGTGGCGTTCTTGAATATTTTCTTTCTTATAAATATCGAAAACCCGACTTCCCTGTTTCAGTACGCATTCATAAGCTCCCAAACGCATAGTTCCACCCATGTTGGAGATGTTCTTCTGTTCTTCCATGATGTCGATAACGTTGTGGGACGTCTTCTCATCCATCTCTCGACTGTTGGCATCAGCATAGCCTAGTACATTGCGTGCAAACTCAACAACCATCATTTGCATACCTAAACAAATACCGAAGGTGGGTATATCATGCGTGCGGGTATAGTGAGCTGCAATCACTTTTCCCTCTATTCCCCGCTGTCCGAAGCCCGGACAAATCATGATACCGTCTTGACCGGCCAGCTTGTCGGCCACGTTAGCTTCGGTTATCGCTTCGGAATTGATGAAGCTAATATTGACCTTATGGTCGTTGTAGGTGCCGGCGTGGGACAGACTTTCGCGGATACTCTTGTAAGCGTCTTGTAAATCGTATTTTCCCACCAACCCTATATTAAGGGTTTCTTTGGCATGCTTCCTACGTTCTATGAATTCTTTCCATGGACCCAGTGTCGGAGTTTTACCAATAGGCTCACCCACTTTACGCAGGATAGCTTCGTCGAGTCTTTGGTTCTGCATGTTTACGGGTACTTCATAAATCGATGGCAAATCCTCGCTTTGTACCACGCAATCGAAGTCTACATTGCAGAACGCCGCAACTTTCTTTCTAATGGCATCATTCAAATTCTTTTCTGTGCGCAAAACAAGAATATCAGGTTGAATACCTATGCTCTGTAGTTCCTTGACACTATGTTGTGTAGGCTTTGTTTTGAGTTCTCCGGCTGCCTTGAGATATGGTACGTAAGTCAGATGAATATTGATGGCACGCTTTCCCAATTCCCATTTCATCTGACGTATGGCCTCCATAAAGGGTGCACTCTCAATGTCGCCGATGGTACCTCCGATTTCAGTGATAACGAAATCGTAGTGGTATTTCTGCCCGAGAAGTTTGATGTTGCGCTTAATTTCATCGGTGATATGGGGCACTACTTGGATGGTTTTTCCCAAATAATCTCCACGACGCTCTTTGTCTATGACAGCCTTATAGATGCGGCCAGTCGTCATGCTATTAGCTTTGGTGGTTTGAATGCCGGTGAAGCGCTCATAATGTCCCAAGTCAAGGTCGGTTTCCATACCATCAACAGTGACATAGCACTCACCGTGTTCATAGGGATTGAGCGTTCCGGGGTCGATATTGATGTAGGGATCGAACTTTTGAATGGTTATATTGTAGCCTCTGGCCTGCAGAAGCTTACCGATGGAGGCACTTATAATTCCTTTTCCCAGTGAGGAGACTACGCCGCCGGTGACGAAGATATACTTTGTTTCAGCCACAATTCTTTTGTTTTTATGTATTCGACGTGCAAATTTACCTTTTTTTTGCGAAATCGACAAGCGTTTCCATCAGAAAGAATAAGAAAAGCCAAGGCTTGCATACTCTTTGATTTGCCAATAACCGTAGTGGTCGTCGGGAGAAACGCCATCGTCAAAGCGAGGATAGATGAAGATGTTGCTGCTGATATAGCGATTGAAGCGGAAGACGAGCGTATTCTCCCATTCAATCTCACCGCGTCGATAAGTGGTGTAGCCGTAGAGTCGGGTCTTCCATCTGATCATTTCACTGAAGTTCCAAGCCAAGTCAAGCGTACATTCCGAACCGAGATCGTGCAGTGTATGCTCTCCTTCGCCGAGTCCGTAACGTTTACTCAGTCCCAATCGTCCGACGTATCTGAAGTTATAGGCTGCCGGAGCAAGGTGAATAGTGCCCGTGAGACGCTTGTCGAACCATGACACATTGTAATCCATACCAACAGAGAGGTTAGTGTTGACCGGACTAAGGAAATCACTGTAGACAAGGGGATCGTTGTTCTTATAGCCTCGCATGAACTGGGTATTGACAATGAGTTGCACGGTATAGTACCATCTCTTCGTGGCTTGAAAGCCCAGCTTACCCGTGTAGCGCAGCAAATCCTCGCTCGTTTTGAGCTTGTGTAAGTCGTCACTGCGCGAAGTCTGCAAGCCTAATTTCATCTCAAGCTTATTATCCCATTTCACTTTCTGCTTATTATTGTAGTTAGCTTGCATGGTCACTGCACCTACCATACTATAGTTACTCTCGCCACCTTTATACCAATTGCCCGATACAAAGTTCTGAATGAATTGAAGATAATAATCTCCTGCGTAACTCCAGAAGCGAGGCTTGTAGATTTTGATGCCGTAGTCGTCGGGTTGAGGGGTAGGGACGACCGTTTCAGAAATCGTATTCACCGGAAGTTGGCGGACGGTGGGTTTGATGGCTTTGTGCACCTCGCGCACCGGACCGACTGCTTCAAGCCGGCTTTCCGTGTTTTTGACGAGGTCCGGACGGGAAAGATAGATATTGAGCAATGCGTGGTCAATCAATGTAGTGCGTGCCGTAGTGTCGACTACATCGAAAGTGAAGGCCCTACGACTCACTCCCTTGTAGAATGTTGGCGGCAAGAAGAGTGGGGCATAGCTGCTTTTAAGCGTCGGCGTACTGTCGAAAGTTTCTCCGGCAAGGCGCAATTGCACAGCTTTCAAACTGTCGGTATATTGCTCGGTGATACTAAGCGTTCTGTTTGCAGGGAACATCTTTAGGAGTTGCGCTTGCGACGTGACGCCTGTTGCACATACAAAAATAGCTGTAAGGGTAGTCTTTAACTGTTTCATAATCTTTGGCAAAGGTAATGCAAAAATAGAAAATAACCAAAGATGAGGTCTGGAAAAGTATCGCTCAGGCTGATGCTTTGCCAAATTGTTTTTTTATTGCTGTCCGATAATGAATTTATTTCTTCCCGTATATAAATTTATTTCTTCCCGTATGAAAATATTTTTTCTCCCGCAAAGAAATTTATTTCCTTGCGGGAGAAAATTTATCTCCTTCCGTATGCCCCAAAATTTCTTCCCGTATTCCCATAAATTTGCAACCGTATATAAATTTATTTTAATACGTATATAAATTTATTTTAATACGTATACAAATTTATTTTAATACGTATGAAAATATTTTTTCTCCCGTATGCAAATTTATTTCCAACCGTATGAAACTTTATTTCCATTCGCATGAAACTGTAGTTTCATACGGATAAAACTTTATTTCCATCCGTATGGAATTTTGGTTTTTCCCGCTAAAATGCGTACTTTCGTGTATGTTGAAGATGTTTTGTTGTCGAAACAAAAAATAAAAGTAACAAAAAGGGCTGAAATCCAAACGAGGATTTTAGCCCTTTAATTTTATATGCGGAAAATGTTTGTCGGGTATAATCAAGTAATTAGTCGTGCCCTTTAAAAAGGGGTTATTTCAGGGATTTATAAGTAATTATACTCCTTTTTAAGGGGCGACTAATTATAGAGATGCCATGGTCGCACTGTCAATCCATTCATACACCATACTGCATACACCAAAGAGGAGAATGCCTGCTGTGCAGATAGCCAAAGCCAGCTTAGTGCTTGAAGCACTCTTGAAGGTTGACAGTGGATTTTCGTTGTGCTTGATATACATCGCCTTGACAATCAGCAGATAGTAGTAGAGACTCACTACAGTGTTGACCAACGCAATGAATACGACTGTATAGGCAAGTGCGCCGGCTGTCGTGCTGATT
The DNA here is from genome assembly GCF_000243015.1 of Segatella maculosa OT 289. Taxonomy (NCBI): domain Bacteria; kingdom Pseudomonadati; phylum Bacteroidota; class Bacteroidia; order Bacteroidales; family Prevotellaceae; genus Segatella; species Segatella maculosa. The sequence goes on along the minus strand of NZ_JH594513.1, from coordinate 24,579 downwards.
GATGCTCCTTTCACAGCGGCCATGAATACGAAGAACTTGCTGAACATACCTGCAAATGGAGGAATACCACCCAGGGAGAACAGTGCAAGCGTCATCAGGAAAGCCAAACGGGGATTGGTTTTGTAAAGACCATTGTAGCCCTCCATGTCAACTACGCCGTTATTATGCTCTTCAACGCTGCTGATAACCGAGAAAACGGCCATGTTAGCAGCAACATAAATAAGCACATAGAAACTCAAAGCCGTGAAGCTCATAGCAGAATTGCCGATAAGTGCCAACACGATATAACCCGCCTGAGAAATAGAACTGAAGGCCATGAAGCGCTTCAAGTCACGCTGGCGAATGGCAAAGAGGTTGGCAATCGTGATAGAAAGCACGATGACTATGAACAGAAGATACTGCCAATATTCAACCATCGGGGCAAACACTTTCATCAGAATGGCGCACAACGCAAAGGCTGCAGCACCCTTACTGACAACAGAAAGATAGCCGGTGACAGTTGTAGGAGCACCCTGATAGGTGTCGGCTGTCCAGAAATGGAAAGGAACCAAAGACAACTTGAACCCCAATCCACTGAAGAAGAACACCATACCCAAGACTGTAAGCGGTGTTGCCTGCATCTTCATGGCAAGGTCATCGAAATAGAGAGTACCCATAGCACCATAGAGGAATGAAATACCAAAGAGCATCACTCCACTTGAGAAGGTTGCTGTCAAGATGAACTTTGCAGCTGCTTCTGCTGAATTGTGACGGTATTTGTCAAGTCCCACGAGACATGCCATTGGCACAGAAGCCATTTCAAGACCGAGGAAGAACAATAGGAAGTGGTTAGCGCTGACCATCATGTTCATACCCAGCAAGGTCGAAATCATCAGCATATAGAACTCGCCTTCCTTAAACTGTGTGTCGGGACGAGACAGCCATTCACGACTTTGGATGAGCACTATGAGTGCACCCAAGGCAAGAATGGTCTTGATAATCCCGATAGCAGGCGTAGTATAATACATGCCACCAAAGGCTGTTGCTGCAGTTACAGGGAAAATATTGATGACAATATGCACGGTCATCAACAAGCAAACCAATGGATTGAACCACGCACGTGGCGATACAGCCTTGCTTTCGGCATTAGGCAAAACAACACGCTGAGCGGTCGCAAAGTCTGCAATGAAGATGATAACCAGAAGTGCCACGAGGGTCACTTCAGGTATCATGCTTAGAAATTGACTATAATCTATATTCATCATAAATCTTTATTCTTTATCATTTATAATCTACATTACAGTGCAGCAACGGTTGTACCAAGGATATGATTGATGATAGGACCAACAGAATCGCTGATGATATTGTTTGCCCAGAGAGGGAACATACCCAGACCTGCAACACAGAAAATCAGACCTCCAATAGCAAAACGCTCGTCCCATGTAGCATCATGAAGTTCGAAGAACTTGGGATTGGCAACCTTCTGGAAAAGAATCTTACCAACAACGCGCAGGATATAAACCGCTGTTACCACGATTGAAGAACATGCAATGATGGTGCAGACACGATGGAACATATCGCCATTCTGGAATGAACCAACGAAAATGGTCATCTCTGCAACGAAGCCGGAGAAGCCTGGCAGACCGAGATTGGCAAGACCTGCCACAACATAAGCCACGGAGAGGAAAGGCAAAACTTTCATCAATCCGCCGAGATAGCGAACGTCACGTGTGCCGGCACGGTGATAAATCATACCGATGCAGGCAAAGAACAATGCCGTCATCAAACCATGAGAAAGCATCTGAAGAACAGCTCCCGTGATAGCAGTCTGAGTCATCATGCAAAGTGCAAAGAGCACCATACCACAGTGGGAAACTGACGAATAAGCATTGATATACTTCAAATCGGTCTGTACACAAGCTGAAAGTGCACCATAAACCACGGAACAGGTGGTAAGGATAAGGAATATCCAAGAGAGTTCCTGTGCTGCTTCTGGAAGCAAATACATGGCTATACGGAAACAACCATAACCACCAAGTTTCATCAATACACCGGCATGAAGCATGGAAACTGCCGTCGGTGCCGATGCATGACCGTCAGGTGACCATGTATGGAATGGGAACAAAGCACCCAACACACCGAAACCAATGAAGATGAATGGGAAGAAAACTTTCTGAACAGATACAGGAATATTATGCAGAGCTGCAATCCCATTGATATTCATTGTGGTGGCACCACTGAAGTAGTAGATGCCAAGAATACCGATAACCAACAACGCACTACCTCCCATGAGCATCAACGTAAGCTTCATGGCGGCATACTCCTTAGGCCCTGTTCCCCATACACCGATAAGGAGATACATTGGTATCAAGGCTACCTCATAGAACATAAACATGGTGAAAAGGTCGGTCGAAATAAAGAAACCGAACACACCAATGCTCAAAAGAACAAACCAAAGGAAGTATTCTTTCTTCATCGGTTCAAGTTGCCATGATGCGAAAGTTCCCGTGAAAACGATAACGGCAGACAAAAGTATCATCACTACAGAGATACCGTCTACACCCACACTGTAGGCTATATTCAATGGAGCAAACCAAGGAACGCTATAGGTAAACAACATCAAATCGGTGTTGCCGGCATTACGCATCTGAATAAATGTGATAGTGAGCCAAATAGAAAGGCCAAGCAATGCAGTAGCACCGACAACCATCACGCCACGAACCTGATTATCGTTCTTTGAAAGCCAAAGACCAATAAGCATCAGGACTGGAATTACTACAAATAATGTTAATATATTCATTTTTTACTTGTCTTTATTCATGTTCATGATTCATTAGCTGAAAATACAAAGCAAGATCAGTGTCAATGCAATGGTACCTGTAAGGAACCATGAAGCGTATGAACGGACATCGCCACTCTGCCAAGGACGAATGGTCTCACCAGCCTCCTGAGCACCCCATGCCATGAAGTTGAACGTACCGTCAATCACCTGACGATCGAACCATGCAATTGGTTTAGAGAAACAATTGAACACAATCTTATGCGTAAAGAACTGCCATGCATCATCAATATAGAAGCGGTTGAGCGCTGCCTTGTGAAGATGTGGCATCTTCTTCTGCAACATATTAGGAACAGGGTTGTGCTTGGGGAGATACATCCATGTAGCCAATCCAATACCAATGGCTGCTGCCAAGAGACTGTACCATGCTACACTTGAGAATTCAAAATGTTGCAAACCGATTTCCATTGAATGGCCTGTTGCTGAAACGAAGTGTCCGAATGGAATCCAACCTACAAAAATTGAGATAACAGCAAGAAACACCAATGGCCCCCACATTACGAAAGGTACCTCTGCAGGACGCTTGCGGTGCTCTGGATCGAGTTCATAATAGCTCTTTCCCCAGAAAATAACATAGTAGAGACGGAACATATAGAATGCAGTCATCCCTGAAACAAGGGTCATAAACCAGCCAAGGAATGGAGAGAACTCAAAGCAAGCAGATACAATTTCGTCCTTTGAGAAGAAACCTGCGAACGGCCATACACCACCGATTGCTATACAACCAATGAGGAAACAGGCATTCGTGATAGGCATATACTTGTGGAGTCCACCCATATATTCCTTGAAGTTGCTTCCGATAATCACAATGATAGCACCGGAGCAAAGGAACAAGAGAGCCTTGAACATGGCATGTGTGAACAAGTGGAACATACTTGCCATATAGCCAAGACCACCATCATGGTTGTCAACAGCATAGCAAACGCCTAATGCAACAAGCATATAGGCAATCTGAGAAATCGTTGAGAAGGCCAAACCACGCTTGATATCGCGCTGTGCACAAGCAACAGCTGCGGCATAGAAAGCGGTGAAAGCAGCTATATAAGCTACCCAGTGAAGTTGTTCGGGGGCATATTCTACCCAGATTGGGAAGAGACTTGCTACCTGATAAACACCGGCAACAACCATAGTTGCAGCATGGATAAGTGCAGAAACAGGTGTTGGGCCTTCCATTGCATCTGGCAACCAGATATGAAGTGGGAACATAGCACTCTTACCTGCACCACCAATGAACATCAGGAACAAGGCTGTTGGAAGCACCCAAGCATATTCTTTAGCCACACTTGCAAGCTTACCAATCAGTTCAGGATTTGCATTCAGGTCGTAGTTGAACGTGCCAACATAGAAACTGAAGAACAAAATACCAATGAGGAAGAACAAATCGGCAAAGCGAGTAACTATGAAAGCCTTCTTAGAGGCATGCACAGCCGCATGCTTTGGATAATAGAAACCAATCAAGAGGTAAGAACAAACGCCCACAAGCTCCCAGAACATATACATCTGGAAGATATTTGTAGCAACGACCAAGCCCAGCATACTCATTGTGAAGAGTGACAGATAAGCATAGAAACGCTGGAAACCATGTTCGTATTCCTCAAACTTATAATGCTCGTCACGCTCGGCCATATAACCGAAAGAATAGATGTGAACCATGAAACTTACCGTCGTAATCACAATCAACATCATCACACTGATAGGTGTCAGGCGAAATCCAATATTGAAAGTAAGCAGTTCAGTAAACTTCAACCAGGTAAAATTGAAAACCGTAACTGTCGGGTACATGCCTGTGGCAGCATCCCGTCCGATGACAAAGAAATACTCATAGGCTGTATAGACAGACATTGCAAAAAGGCTGCCCAACATGATTGTACCGATAAGACCAGCTACCTGCTTCTTCATCTTCATGCCCAAGAGTCCCAGAACCAAGAAGCTCAGGAAAGGCAGAAGAAGTATTAAAAATGCATAACTGTATTCCATCTCTTTTAGAATTTCATGTTTTCAATACTGTTCACCTGATCACTATGGTAGTTACGGTAAACATTAATAATAATAGCAAGTGCCACTGCCGTCTCTGCCGCACTGACTCCTATAGAGAACAAGGTGAAGAAGAAACCTTCAAGCTGTCCGGGGAAAAGGAGACGGTTGAAAACTGCAAAGTTCAAGTCTACAGAGTTCAACACAAGCTCAACAGAAATAAGCATGGCAACCAAGTTGCGACGCGTAACAAAGCCAAAGACACCAATGAAGAACAAAAGTGTGCTGAGCACGAGATAACATTCTACAGGGATATTCATTTGTTATCCTCCTTTCTTGCAATCATAATACCACCAATGATACATGCCAACAGGAACAGTGAAATGAATTCGAAAGGCAACACATATTGATACTTGTCGCTTCCGAGAAGCGCTGTACCAATCTGTTCCATTGGAACCTCTGTGCTGATAGCCTGTACCGCAGCATGATAAAAATTGTTTTTAATAAGAACTAAACCTACCGTCACAAGACCTACAATACTCAAGAGAATTCCATTGACAACACGGCTGCCCTTGAAACGCTCAACAAGACCTTGCAACGTACGCTTAGACACAAGCTGAATGGCGAAGATATACATCATCGTGATACCACCGGCATAGACAGAAATCTGTGCAGCACCTAAGAACGTATAGTCAAGAAGGAAATAAATTCCTGCAACACCAAACAACACGAACAGCAGGAATGTTGCTGAGCGCATGATGCGTTTGGTCAGAACACACATGATAGCTGAACCAAGAATGACTACAGCTAAAATGCAAAACATAACTAAATTTGCCATAATCTATTACTTGGTTTTAGTATTAAACTTACCGATTGTTAATGGTGCACCACCATCAATCAGATTGGGAAGGCTACCACCTTTATATACTTCCTTGTCGAGATGATAAACCAACTTATCACGATCGAATACAGAGTTCTCGAAATCATTCACGAACTCAATAGCTCCGAAGTTACAAGCATTGACACAAAGCTGACAGAACATGCAGTCACCAAGGTCATACTGGTAGTCATCAAGTTGTTTCTTCTTGCGACCCGTTTCTGGGTTCTCCTCCAAATGGGCTACAATCTTGATCGTATCATTAGGGCAAGCTTTCTCACACATGGTACACGCCGTGCATTTATAGTTCTCATCTTCATCACGCAAGAAGACAAGACGGCCACGATGACGCTTTGCAACATGCAGGGTTGTCTTGCGGTTTTCAGGATACTGCTCCGTGGTCTTCGGCGTGAAGTATTCCTTCATCGTCACCTTCAGACCTGTTCCAAGTGTCTTCAGTGCAGCACCTATTTCACCGAAATATGATTTGTTATTTTCCATTTTAATTAAATTCCTTAATCAATTTCATGAAAGAATTAAACCAAGGCAACCCAAACGGTTGTCAAAGTCAGAATGACAAGCATCAATGGCATGAGATACTTCCATTCCAATTTCAATATCTGGTCAATACGAAGACGAGGGAATGTCCAGCGAATCCACATCAGAATCCACACAATAGCAAACGTCTTTACAAAGAACCAGATGATACCAGGAATGAAATCCATCACGGCATTGAAACCGTCAAGACCGGCTACATGCAAAGGCATCCAGCCTCCCAAGAACACTGTAGCAGCAATACCCGAGATAACAAACAGGTTCAAGTATTCAGCCAGATAATAGAAACCGAAACCCATACCGGAATACTCTGTATGATAACCGGCTGTCAACTCACTCTCAGCCTCTGCCAAGTCAAATGGGCCACGGTTAGCCTCGGCATTGCCTGCAACGAGGAACACCAAAAAAGCAAGCCATGTAACTGGGGTCTGGAATATAAGCCATGCCCCATGCTGTGCTTCCACAATACCACCAATCTGCATGGTACCTGTCAAGACAACTGCACTGATAAGGCACAGACATAATGACATTTCATAGGATATCATCTGAACTGCACCACGCATGGCACTGACTACAGAATACTTGTTGTTACTGCCCCAACCTGCCAAGAAGACACCAAGAATGCCAATACTCGAAATTGCTGTCAGCAGGAAAACGCCAACATTGAAGTCGAGCACAGCAGCACCTTTATTCCAAGGAAGGAAAGAAAATGTGCCGACAGATGCAATGATAACCAAGAAAGGAGCAATGTAATAAAGCATCTTGTCTGCCTTATCAACAGCAAAGATTTCCTTAATCAACATCTTCAATACGTCAGCAAACACTTGGAAGATACCCCAAGGGCCAACACGCATCGGGCCAAGACGACACTGGAAGTAGGCGCAAACCTTACGTTCCATGAAGATTAGCACGATAGCAATCAGTGCATAGGCTGTGAGAATGCAGATGCCTACCAGTACACACTCTATCAAAATCGACCAGAAATCTCCAAGATTCAACGTGTGACGGAGAAGACTGTCAATCCATCTTGTTACTATACTAAAATCATACATAATTATCTATCAATATCTGGTATAACGAAATCAATTGCAGCACCTGTAGCCACAAGGTCGGCCAACTTCTGCCCCTTCAGCATCTTGTCGAATGCACCTGTAAGGGTCAGGCCCATCGGACGCATCTTCAGACGGTAAGGACTCTTGTCGCCACGTGAGTCAAGATATACGCCAAACTCACCGGCTCCACCCTCAACAGAGAAGAACCACTGGCCTTCGGGCACCTTGATAATAGGTTTCTGCTTGATATAGAATTCACCCTCAGGAATGTTGTCTATCAATTGTTCAATAATATTCAGACTCTGATAAATCTCCTTGATATGAACCATATAGCGTGCCATTGAGTCGGCTCCAGTCATTGTAACCTCCTCAAAGTCAACCTTGCCATACATGGCATAAGGATGATTTTTACGCACATCGTTATGCCAACCGGCAGCACGTCCGGCCGGACCTGTCACGGCATAATTGATACAATCTTCAAGATTCATCGGCCCAATACCTTCAAGACGCTGATGTGTGATGACATTATCCCCAAAGACATCGAGGTATTCCTGAACCATCGGACGCAGATATTTGCAGAGTGTCTTCACGTTCTGAACAAAGTTCGGGTCGATATCATCCTGCAAACCGCCAATACGATAGTAGTTCTGAATGAGACGTCCACCCGTAGTTTCCTCCATGACATTCAGCACATGCTCACGGTCGCGCATACAATAAAGGAATGCGGTCAGCGCACTCAAGTCCTGTGCACAGGTGCCAAGGAACAGCAAGTGGTTGTCAATACGCTGAAGTTCATCCATGATGGTGCGGATATACTGAATGCGGTCTGAAAGCTCTATGCCCATACCTTCCTCAATAACGCCCACCAAGGCATGACGGTGCATCATGGCACAAAGATAGTTCAGACGGTCGGTGAAAGCCAATGTCTGTGGATAAGTCATGCTTTCACACATCTTCTCCATACCACGATGAATATATCCCAAATGAGGATAGATGTGTTTCACGGTTTCACCATCGAGTACGGTCTGCAAGCGAAGCACACCGTGCATACTCGGGTGGTTAGGGCCCAAGTTCACGATGAAGTCGTCTTCATCAAACATGCGATGCTGGGTTGCAACCAAGTTTCCCTGCTTGTCGAGGTTCCATTCCGTAGTAAAATCACTCTCTGGTTCATCGGTTGTCGGGAACATGTTGGCTTCAGGACTCGCGTCAAAATCCTTGCGGAGCGGATAGCCCTTAAAGTCATTACGCATGAACAGACGGCGCATGTCAGGATGACCAAGGAACTTGATGCCCAAGAAATCAAACACTTCACGCTCAAGCAAGTTGGCAGCATTCCACAGATTAATCGTGGTTGGAATGACATATTCCTCGCCTATCTGCTTTGCAATCGTTCTGACCGAGCAGCGCTCATGGCTTTCTGTGTTCTCAAGAATATAGATACAGCCCAAGCCTTCCTCACCAAAGTCTTCACCAATAATGGTAACAAGATAGTCGAAATGCTTTTCGTTCTTCAACTTTGTCATCTCTGTGGCAAAGTCATCGAATTGAAGTTCTATGTTATTTAATTTCATCTTCTTTTACCTTATTAATCTGTTAGACCTTTTTCGGGATCGAAATCAGCGGGCACATCCGTTACGATGATAGGCGGTTTCTTTCCAAGTTTCTCGGCAGCAGTAATCGTTTCATTGCTCAATCCACGCAAACCACCCTTCGACATAGACAGCTCACGCTCCTCGTCGGTCATCTTATGATTAGCGCCACCAAAGAACTTCTCCACCTTTACCTTGCGCTGTAACTGCATCATACCATAGAGGATAGCCTCCGGACGCGGAGGGCAACCGGGGATATAGACATCAACAGGCACCAGTTGGTCAATACCACGAACAACATTGTAGCTCTTCTTGAATGGGCCTCCACTGATCGTACAGCCACCAACAGCCACAACATACTTCGGCTCGGCAATCTCATCATAGAGGCGTTTGAACACAGGAGCCATCTTATTGGTTATCGTTCCGGCACACATAATAAGGTCGGCTTGACGTGGGGAGTTACGGGTGACCTCGAAACCGAAACGTGAAAAGTCATAACGGGCACAGCCCACGGCCATGAACTCAATGCCACAGCATGACGTTCCGAAAGTCAAAGACCACAGTGAGTTGCTGCGTCCCCAGTTGATTGCCTGGTCAAGCGAACCGACAATAACGTTGACACCGCCTTCATTCAGTTCTTGGGTAATCTTCTCAAGAGAGTCATTATCCTTGAATTCATCATAGGGAATACTCTTGATGTGCGGTTTTCTTACTTCCATTCCAACGCTCCTTTCCGCCATGCATAAGCAAGGCCTAAAACTAAAACAACCAAGAAGAAGCCAATGCTTATCAAGGCCAATGAACCAAATTGCTTAACGACTACAGCCCATGGATAGAGAAACACGGTCTCTATGTCAAACATCAGGAAGAGGATGGTAAACAGATAATACCCCACATGCATAGGAAGCCAGGAGCTGCCATGCGTCGGAATACCACATTCAAAAGGCTCACCCTTTACCGGATTGTATGAACGTGGGCCGATGAGTTTAGCAATGACATAAGCTGCCACCACCAAAACCACAGCCGTTATCAAAACGGTAATGAATAAAGTAAAATACATAAATTTTATAACGTTATTAATTATTTGCTTCATTTACAGCAGAGAGCTAATCCGCCTAAAGCGATGCAAAGTTAACAATAATATCAGAATAATTACGCTTTCTTCACAAAAAAAATAGTTCCAGCGAAAAACCTTATGGAAAAGCCGAGGAAAACTCGGTTACCCAATGAAGCGTGACTAAGATTATTGTGGACGGGATTTGAGCCATGAGTTTCGCCATCTCGGCCATTTTAGCGTGCGAAATCAGCCATTTTACTGCTCAATATCAGCTATATTGCACAGTGAAATGGCTGAGTTTACCGTGCAATATGGCTGGAATTGGAAAACGGAATAGATTCGGTTGCAATTCAATATGAAGATGATGCCCCATCAAACCTTGAGTCTCACCTTGCCATTAAAGCTGACAATGATGGTAATCTGATAGCTGGTGGGACTGTCGGGCACGCAGACACTGGCGTTGAAATGGAAGCCATCGGTGTTAGTCTTTGTATAGAAAATATCGCTTAAAATGCTTTGGACCAACACCTCGGGCGGAACTTGATGCCTGAAATCATTTTTCCGAAAATCATGGCTATAGAGTTGGGTCGCACCACGGTAGAGACTCAAGTGTATGATATTGTCATAGTAAACATTGTCAACCTCAACGCCGTCGTCGTTATATGTTTGTTTGGCCACTTTGTAGGTGGTCGGGTTCACCTGTATGTACCAATGATAATGGTCATTTCCATAGATGATTACCGAATCGCGCTTGATAAGCCGGTTCTGATTTAAGGCTACGGGGCGTTTCTCCTCGAAGTAAGTCAAATAAGACTTGTCCTCTGTTTTCGTATATCTGATGATGTCTCCGTTTTGGTTTTTGAAGACAAAGAGATGCGGTGCCTGCTTCACGATCAGATATTTGGTCGTAATGGCACTGTGCAGAACGAGGGTGTCTTTGAATATCTGGAAGTAAACTGGTTGAGAAGTAGTGTCGGGATAGAAAATCGTATCGCCTACGACACGAAAGGCCGGATCATACTCTCCCTCATTCAGCCAAACGCCTTGCAACATTTGCTTTGCAGTCAAATCTTCTGATGGAGTTCTGTCAGTGTTTGACCTCTTATTACCGCATGCAACTGTTATGATGGCACCCAGCAACAATGTTATGAATTGTAAAGTCCCGGTTTTCATCAATCAAACAGTTCAGCATTTTTCAGCGCAGAAGCCTTAGAATCTTTCTCTGACGTCTGTATATCCTTTGAGTCTATAGGCCATTCTATATGGATATCTTCATCATTCCAACGTATGCAAGCCTCATTTTGAGGGGAATAAGCATTGTCAACCTTGTAAGTAAAGATGGCTTCGTCGCTCAAAACCAAAAAGCCATGTGCGAAACCGCGTGGAATAAAGAACTGATATTTGTTCTCACCCGAAAGCTCAACCATGACATATTTGCCAAAGGTCGGGCTACTCTTGCGAATATCCACAGCGACATCAAGCACTTTTCCCTTGATGACACGGACGAGTTTTGCCTGTGAATACTCTCCTTTTTGGTAATGCAGACCGCGCAACACACCATAGGAAGACTTGGATTCATTGTCCTGAACGAATTCTATCTTACCAATATGATGCTCAAATTCGTCTTTCTTCCATACCTCAAAGAAGTAACCTCGGGCATCATCAAAGACATGTGGCTTTAATATGAAAACTCCTTCAATCGCTGTCTTTATGTATTCCATCTTTCACTAACTGTTATTTACGCCACAAAGGTACTATTTTTATAAGACCTTGCAATAGAAAGCACAAATTATTTTAATGATATTTTTATTTTGAAAACTTTGTATCTTGAAATAAATATATTAATTTTGCAAACGTGATTAGACTAGAAAGACATATAGAAATCCTATTGCTTACCAACGATTGTGTCATTATTCCAAACTTCGGTGGATTTATGGCCCATCATTTGGCTGCGCATTTTGACGAGCAAGATCATTCATATCTTCCTCCGACCCGTTCTATTGGCTTTAATCCATTATTGAAAATCAATGATTCTCTTCTTGCACAATCTTATGTGGAAGCCTATGATATCAGTTATCCTGAGGCATTGAGACAGATAGAGCAAGAGACTGAAGAGATAAAACAGCTGTTGGGCGAAGGAGGCTCCTACGAAATGAAAGACCTTGGCATGCTAAATGTCAACTCGGAAGGTCACTATGTCTTTGAACCTTGTGAAGCGGGGCTGCTCACTCCGACCTTATATGGATTAAGCAGCTTTGAATTAAAGAGATTAAACGTTGGCGAAACCGAAGTACCAGCAAGACTTGAACTTACAAGTGTGCAAAGTTCTTCCGTCTCAACAGTTGAACCTGACATGCCGGAAGAAACCTTATCAGAGGAAAATACGTACACTATTCAACGGAGTGTCGTAAGGAATATCATGGTTGCATGTATTGCATTGCTGGCTTTTCTACTGCTGCCTTCCTCTTTGGAGAACGGAGGAGAGTTGGCAAGAACCGGTAGTGGGATTGACACAGGACTCCTTACACGCATCATGCCCAAAGATGTTACGTTGGGAAATGCTACAGCATATATTGCCAAGGAGGTGTCTTCTAAGAAAGAAGAGGCCCCACATCAAATTGATAATACCGAAAGACAGAAAGCAGATACAAAGCGCATTGAGCCTACGGATTATTATAGCATTGTTTTAGCAAGCAGGATTACCCATAAGAATGCAAGACAATTCGTCAAAAGATTGCATGGAATGGGATATGATGCTGCAAGAATAATGAAACGCAACAACCAGATAAAGGTTATTTATGGCGTATATGCTTCGGAGAATGATGCTCGTAAGGTTGTCAACAAGTTCTATAAACATACCGAATTTACTGATTGTTGGGTCATACACATCAGATAAACCGCTTTTACAATCAAGGGTATGAAACGTGTACGTTGTCCAAAATGCGATAATTATGTCACATTTGATGAAACCAAATATCAGGTTGGCCAATCTTTAGTCTTTGAATGTCCGGAGTGTGGAAAGAATTTTGGCATTCGAATTGGCATGTCTAAGCTTCGAAACATACAAAAAGAAGAGGTTTTAGATGAGCATGTCAATGAAAACGGATACGGTGCTATTGTCGTCATTGAAAATGTTTTCCATTATAAACAGGTGATTCCGCTGAAAATGGGAAACAATGTCATAGGACGATATATGAAAGGGAGCAATATCAACTGCCCTATCGAAACTAACGATCCCAGTATAGATATGACGCACTGCATTATAAATGTCAGTCGAAAAAGGGATGGTAAAATCCAATATGTCATTTGCGATGGGCCAAGTTACACAGGGACATTTGTAGATAATGAAATCCTGAAGAACAAAGAGCGTAGGGTTATTAAAGATGGCTGTCTTTTCACGATTGGGGCTACAAGTATCATTCTTCGTGCCACAGAAGAATGAGGCTCTTAAATATACATATATAGGATTGATTAAGAAAAAAGCAATTATAATTTCCATTTCTTAGTTAAATTATATATCTTTGCAAATTGTATAGAAGAACCCACAATTAGGTTACAATCTGAAAGATATATAATGAAGTCAACTGCCATATTACTTCTCCATTGTCCGGACAAGCAAGGTATCATTAGTGAGATAACAAAATTCATTACTGATAATCAGGGAAATATTGTCTATTTAGATCAGTATGTTGACCATGAAGATGGTGTTTTCTTTATGAGATTAGAATGGGAATTAGCTGATTTTATGATTCCCAGAGATAAAATAGAAGACATCATAAATACACTTTACAGAACGAGATATCACTTAGAGTTCAATATTTACTTTAGTGATGAGAAACCACGCATGGCCATTTTTGTCAGCAAGATGAGCCATTGTCTCTATGATTTGTTGGCACGTTATAAAGCTGGAGAGTGGGATGTAGAGATACCATGTATCATAAGCAATCATGAAACCTTAAGATATATTGCCGAACAGTTTGATATTCCCTATTATGTATGGCCGATAGAAAAAGACCATAGTAACAAAGATGAAGTTGAGACAAAAGAAATGGAACTACTCAAAAAAGAGAAAATTACGTTCATTGTCTTGGCTCGCTATATGCAAATTATCAGTGAAAGAATGATAGAGACTTATCCAAACCATATTATCAATATCCATCATTCGTTTCTACCCGCGTTTATTGGTTCTAAACCTTATCATCAAGCATGGGAACGTGGTGTGAAAATCATTGGAGCTACAAGTCATTATGTCACATCTGAGTTGGATGCAGGTCCAATCATAGAGCAAGATGTCACACGTATCAGCCATAAAGATACTCCACATAGCCTTATTATGAAAGGAAAGGATTTGGAGAAAATTGTATTGAGTAGAGCCGTGACTAAACATATTGAACGGAAAATACTGACATACAATAATAAGACGATTATATTTTCTTAATTACCACTTATGACAGTAGCCATTATAAAATATAATGCCGGCAATATCTATTCGGTTGTCAATGCTTTGAGACGTTTAGGCATACAGTCGATCTTGACCGATGATGCAGAGACCTTGCGGAAAGCGGATAAAGTGATATTCCCCGGACAGGGTAATGCACTTGAAGCCATGGCCCATCTGAGAAAATACAGACTTGATGAGGAAATTAAAAACCTCACTCAACCTGTTCTTGGCATCTGTGTAGGGCAACAACTTCTGTGCAAACACTCAAAAGAGGGGGAGGTTGATTGCATTGGCATCTTTGATACTGTAGTTGAAAAATTCCATCCCGTTGCACATGAGGATAAAGTGCCGGTTATGGGATGGCAAAAAATAGAAATCCAAGGAGAGCAATATCAGGGGAATAATCTTTTGAAAGGATTGGGAGAGCACCCGTATGTCTATTTTTTACATAGTTACTATGTGCCTATAACAAGCTATACTATTGCAACAGCTAACTATATTCTCCCCTATTCAGCATGCATGCAAAAGGACAATTTCTATGCATGCCAATTCCACCCCGAGAAAAGTGGGAAGACTGGAGAACGAATACTGCAAAACTTTCTGGACTTATGAATATAGAGCTTATACCTGCAATTGACATTATAAACGGACAATGTGTCCGTCTCACAAAAGGAGATTATAACCAGAAAGTCATATATAACGATGATCCGGTGCATGTGGCATGCAACATTGAAAAATTGGGATTCAAACGATTACATATAGTGGATCTTGATGGAGCAGCAGCAGGGCATATCATAAATGAAAGGGTATTGAAGGCAATCACCTCTACAACGGATTTGAAAGTGGACTTCGGTGGAGGTATAAAAACAGAGGAAGACATAGAAGCTGCTTTCGCTGCCGGAGCTCATATGGTTACCGTTGGAAGTGTTTCTGTCACAGACCCGGAACTTTTCTTAAGTTGGTTATCACGTTATCATGCAGACAGGCTTATTTTAGGAGCAGATGTTAAAGATGGCGACGTGTATGTAAATGGTTGGAAGAAGAATTCGGGAAAGAAAATACTTCCTTTCCTAAAACAATATGTAGATGAAGGCATTAAAAATGTGCTATGTACAGAGATTAATAGAGATGGAACTTTGTCAGGACCAGAAATAACCTTGTATCAACAAATCATGAAAGTATATCCTGATTTGCATCTGATTGCAAGCGGTGGGGTTTCAAGTTATGAAGATATTGTTCATTTGGAGCAAGCCGGTATTCCTGCAGTCGTATTTGGTAAGGCTTTTTATGAAGGAAGAATAAATATCAAGCAATTGGAATTATGAATGCATTGGCAAAAAGAATTATTCCCTGTCTTGATGTTAAAGACGGAAAAACGGTCAAAGGAACGAATTTTGTCAACCTAAGGAATGCTGGTGACCCGGTTGAACTTGGTAAGGCATATAGCGATGCCGGGGCAGACGAGTTGGTCTTTCTGGATATAACAGCCAGTTTGGAAGGTAGGAAGACATTCACAAATATGGTAGAACGTGTCGCTAAGGAGATTAATATTCCTTTTACTGTAGGAGGAGGGGTTAATGAATTAGCAGATGTGGACCGGTTATTACAAGCAGGGGCAGACAAAGTAAGTATCAATAGTGCGGTATTATGTCAACCTGACTTAATTAATCAGATTACAAATCACTATGGTTCACAAGTCTGTGTTTGCGCCATTGATGCACGATATGATAAAGATGATTGGTATTGCTATATTAGAGGTGGGCGTGAAAAAACAGGAAGAAAGCTTTTCGAGTGGGCTAAGGAAGTGGCAGACCGTGGTGCAGGTGAAATTCTTTTCACAAGCATGGACCACGATGGAATAAAACAAGGATTTGCCAATGAAGTTCTTGCGCAATTATCAGAAATAGTAAATATTCCAATTATAGCCAGTGGTGGAGCTGGAAAAGAAGAACATTTCAAAGATGTTTTTTTGCAAGGTAAAGCCGATGCGGCTTTAGCTGCCAGCGTGTTTCATTTTGGAGAATTGACAATTCCACATCTAAAGCAATATCTTAAAAAAGAAGGTATCAATGTTAGAATATAATAGAGGATAAATTATATGTATATAGATTTCAATAAGATGAATGGACTTGTTCCTGCTATTATTCAAGATGCAGTAACAAAGAATGTACTTATGCTTGGATATATGAACCAGGAAGCTTATAGAAAAACTATTGAAACAAAGAAAGTAACATTTTGGAGTCGTGAGCGTAAATGCTTATGGACAAAGGGAGAAACCAGTGGAAACTTTTTGAATCTTGTTAATATCAAAAACGATTGTGACAATGATACTTTGCTCATCAGCGTACAGCCGGAAGGTCCTACGTGTCATACGGGAACAGATACGTGTTGGGGAGAAACTAATAACTATAATCCAATCTTATTTCTGAGTGAACTTCAAGACTTTATAAATCAACGTTATCATGATATGCCTGAAGATAGCTATACAACAAGCCTATTTAAAAAGGGAGTAAACAGAATAGCACAAAAGGTTGGTGAAGAAGCATTGGAGACAGTCATTGAAGCAACAGCGGGAACAAAAGATAAATTAGTTTACGAGGCATCAGATATGCTTTATCACCTTATCGTACTACTTACAAATAAAGGGCTTCGTATTGAAAATTTAGCACAAGAACTATTAGAACGACATACACCTAATTGGGATAAGAAACGTCGTATAGCTAAAAGTAAGAATAAATAAAAAACATAAATATGAATTTGATTGATTATAAGAATATTGATATATATCAGGACGATACGCTGATACTTAAAGATGTGAATTTCCATGTAGAGGAAGGAGAGTTCTTATATATTATAGGTAAGGTTGGTTCGGGGAAGACCAGCCTACTTAGAACATTTTATTGCGAACTTGATATTTATAACAAGGAAGAGAGTGGTGAAAAAAAAGCAGAAATACTTGGTAGGGATATTATGGTGCTGAAAAGGCGAGATATCCCAGCCCTTCGTAGAGAAATAGGTGTTATTTTTCAGGACTTTAAGCTATTGCATGAAAAGACGGTATGGGAAAATTTAGCATTTGTCCTGAAATCTACCGGCTGGAAGGATTCTAAAGAGATTGAAGAACGTATTGAGAGTGTACTTACAGATGTTGGCATGATTGATAAAATCAACAAAATGCCTTATGAACTATCTGGAGGCGAACAGCAACGTATAGCCATTGCACGTGCTATTTTAAATAGACCGAAATTGATAGTTGCAGATGAGCCTACTGGTAATCTCGATTCCGAAACTGCCGATAATATAATTAGTCTACTCAGAGATATTGTAACCACAGGGACTGCTGTTATTATAACAACGCATAATATTTCACTGTTAGACAAATATAAAGGAATAGTATATCGTTGCAAAGATGGAGTTATTAATGATGTAACGACAGAATACAACAAAATGGATCTTACCGAAGATGCAGAATATAAAATTCCGTAGAATAAAGATATATATTTCTTAAATATTACTATCATGAAAGTAATGAAATTTGGAGGTACTTCCGTTGGTTCACCTGAACGTATGAAGCATGTAGCCTCTTTGGTAACAGAATCAGGTGAGACTACTTTTATTATCTTATCTGCAATGAGTGGTACAACAAATTCACTTATAGAGATATCCGAATATCTATATAAGAAGAATCCCGAAGGTGCCAATGAAATTATAAATAAACTTGAAACAAAATATTTGCAGCATGTAGAAGATTTGTATGTGACAGACGAATACAAGCAAAAAACAAGAGATTTTTTACATGCAGAATTTAATTATCTACGCTCTTTCACAAAAGGTTTCTTTACAAGTTTTGAAGAGAAAAATATTGTGGCACAAGGTGAAATTATGAGCACAAATATGGTTGCGAATTATCTGCAAGAGTCCGGTTTCAAAACCGTATTGTTAAATGCACTTAATTTTATGAGGACAGATAAGAACTCGGAACCAGATCTTTTGTATATCAAGGAAAAGTTGGCTGATATAATGAAAAAAAATATTGGAAGCCAAATTTATATTTCACAAGGATTTATTTGTCGCAATGCTTATGGTGAGGTTGACAATCTGCAACGTGGTGGTAGCGATTATACGGCATCCTTGGTTGGGGTTGCACTTCCGGCAGAAGAGATTCAAATATGGACAGATATAGATGGAATGCACAATAATGACCCACGTATTGTAAGGAATACAGAGGCTATACATCAGCTGAATTTTGAGGAAGCGGCTGAGTTAGCCTACTTTGGAGCAAAAATCCTTCATCCCACTTGTGTTCAGCCTGCAAAATATGCAGGTATACCCGTCAGGTTGAAAAACACAATGGATCCAAATGCAGAAGGTACTATCATAAATAATGTTATTGTCAAAGGTAAGATAAAGGCCGTTGCTGCGAAAGATAATATTACAGCTGTGAAAATTAAAAGTAGCCGGATGCTTTTAGCAACAGGTTTTCTTCGCAAAGTCTTTGAAATTTTTGAAAGTTACCAAACTCCTATTGATATGATTACAACAAGTGAGGTTGGTGTGTCTGTAAGTATTGATGACAATAACCATCTAAATGAAATTGTTGATGAATTAAAAAAATATGGAACTGTTACCGTAGATACAGATATGTGTATTATCTGTGTAGTAGGAGATTTAGATTGGGGAAATATTGGTTTTGAAACATTGGCACTTGAAGCCATGAAGGAAATTCCTGTGCGTATGATTTCTTATGGTGGGAGCAACTATAACATATCATTTCTGATTCGTGAAATTGACAAGGAAAAAGCTTTACGGAGTTTGAATAAAACACTATTCAATAAATAGTAGTACAAATGATAGAAAACTAATGACCAAAAGAAAATTTGATATAGCTAAATTTCGGAGTATACAGACACCTTTCTTTTATTATGATACGGACTTGTTACGAGAAACATTGACGACTTTAAAAGTTGAATCAAAAAACTATAATGACATCATTGTTCATTATGCCATCAAAGCCAATGCTAATCCAAAAGTATTAAATATTATATGTCAAGCCGGACTTGGAGCAGACTGTGTAAGTGGTGGTGAAATACTAGCTGCAATTGCAGCCGGTTTTCCCGTATCGAAGATAGTATATGCCGGAGTTGGTAAGAGTGATTGGGAAATAAATCTTGCATTGGATAAAAACATTTTCTGTTTCAATGTAGAAAGTCTACCTGAACTTGAGATTATCAATGAGCTTGCCATGGCAAAAAAGAAGATTGCCAATGTAGCGTTTAGAATTAATCCGGATATAGAAGCTCACACCCATGCCAATATTACGACCGGTTTGGCAGAGAATAAATTTGGTATTACCATTGAAAGTATGGATCATATTATAAAAGAAGCTTATAAATTAGAAAACATCAACTTTATAGGACTTCATTTCCATATTGGTAGTCAGATTCTTATCATGGATGATTTCATCAATCTTTGCTCTTGTATCAACAGATTACAAGACCAATTAGAAAAACAACATATTGTGGTTAAACATATTAATGTTGGTGGTGGATTAGGTATCAACTATGATTGCCCAGATCAAAATCTAATTCCTGACTTCAAGACATATTTCAATACTTATGCCCACCATCTAAATCTGCGGGAAGGACAACAACTTCACTTTGAATTAGGGCGCTCTATAGTTGCACAATGTGGAAGTCTTATTACCCGTACCCTTTACATCAAACAAGGGACTCAAAAGCAGTTTGTCATTGTTGATGCAGGCATGACAGATTTGATACGCCCAGCACTATATCATGCTTATCATCAAATTGAGAATATCAGTAGTAATGCTCCCATGGAGGTCTATGATGTTGTTGGACCAATTTGCGAATCAAGTGATGTTTTTGCGAAGTCCATTGAACTAAACAAAACCAAGCGTGGGGATTTATTGGCAATTCGAAGTGCAGGTGCCTATGGAGAAACTATGGCAAGCCAATATAATTGCCGACAACTCCCCCAAGGTTATATTACAGAAGACTTATAAACTATCCTCATCAACCCTTACGAGAACAAATATATGATAATAGACCAATTCACACTTATTTTAGGAATAACCGTCATACTACTTGCTATTATAGCTTCTTTAGCAAGTCCTTTTCTGCATAAGGTTAAGATGAAAAGTGGAAAACAAATTAGTGAGCATAAGGAGACGCAGCCCAATCTCAGTATTGTTATACCCGTTCATAACAATGCCACAGAATTACAGTCTAATCTTCCTATTTTATTGAGACAAGAATATAAAGGAAACTATCAAGTTATCATTGTTGCCGACAAAGGTGATCGAGATGTGGAAGAGCTAATGAAGCGTTTGAAAGAAAAACATGACAATCTGTATGTGACTTATTTACCTGACTCTTCGCGTTATATGAGTCGCAAGAAATTAGCTATAACGTTGGGAGTGAGAGCGGCTAAAACGGAATGGATAGCTATTATAAACCCCACTTGCAAACCTGTTAACGAAGATTGGCTAACTTCTTGGGCAGAAAACATGGAAGACGATACCGACTTTGTCATGGGGTATGTCGCACTTGGCAAAAGTATTCCGCCTATATGGCGTTTTGAACATATACAAACAGCTAATAATAGGCTTCATAGTGCGCAATGTGGTAAGGCTTGGGCAACGAATTGCTTTAACATTGCTTTTCGTAAAAGTCGTTTTATGGAAGAAGACGGGTTCCGTGGAAATTTGCAAATTACTCGTGGAGAATATGATTTCCTGACCAATAAACTTGGCTTAAATAGAAATGTAACTGTAGATATTCGTCAGGCTTCATGGCTCTATGAAGATGAAATCAGTGACGAGGAATGGAAGAAGCGGAAAAAATACTTCTACGCATCTCGCAATTTATTAAATGGTAGCAGAAGTTATAGCCTTTGTATGTTGTTCAATAATGTAATGCTCTATCTGAGTTTTCTTACATCACTTGCCTTTAGTGTCTTTGGATATCTCTCACATAATTGGATAGTATTGGGCTGTTCCTCTTTCTCTCTTTTGTTATTGATTGTGTTGCGTACATTTTTAGCCTCAAAAGTCTCTCGTTGTCTTGGTGGAGACATCGGCCTAAGCCACATGTTCGCTTACGATATGCGACTTGTATGGCAGAATTTAGGTTATAAAATCAGCTATATACGGTCTGATAAGAACTATTTTACCAGCCATAAACTTTAGGTTATATGATACGTATCAAGACTCTTTTTACTCCACATAAGGATAACAACCTCCAAACAACCTTTCTTGAAGTAATGCAGACTGCATGGAATGCAGACCAAATCATATTATCTGATGACGAGAATTATGACCTCCTGCATATTTTTGGTAAGCCAACCCATGAGGTTATTCGAAATATAAAGAATGAAATAGCACGGCAGATTCCCATTTTATATTCTCCTTTGGCAGAAATTGCTCCTTGGACTAAAACAGTTATTGGCAGAAGCATCGCCAAACACCTTTTCATACATACTACGGGAAAGGTGGAATATGCCTACATACAACAACATTATCCCACTACAAAGATCTTCCAACTGAAAAATCCGGCTGTCACTAATGAGATAACGCAAGCCTCTTTCAATAGCCGTTTAGTCAATATGTATCAGGAGATACTTGAAACACATGATAAGCGGATTAAAGAAAACATCTCCATACGAATAGAAAAGCTTAAGACACAAGTCGAAGATGAGACCATGCAGGCGGTGGTTAGTGGCTTCCTTTACTTACAATATAAATTCCAGCGCCGACAAATCCTGCAAGATGAGCTCTGCAATCAAAGTCGGTTGATGGAGACCTGTGACTATGATGAAGACAAGATGGCTGCAATCTTCAAAGAACTTAAGCTCTACAAATTCGTTTCTTGCTTGGAGTCAGTAATGGAAGAGAAGACCAACTTAACGGAAGGTTTTATGCCTATTCCCGCCGTTCATAACAGTTTAACAAATAAAATCAGATTATCCGCATTATGAGGAAATACAATATAGAAAAGGATATGCACTTCTTGCAGTTGCTTTCAAACAGCTTTCCTACGATAGCCGATGCAAGCACTGAGATTATCAATCTACAAGCCATACTCAATCTGCCTAAAGGAACCGAGCACTTCCTTGCAGACATTCATGGCGAATATGAGGCTTTCCAACATGTTTTGAAAAACGCATCAGGGAATATCAAACGAAAGGTGAACGAGCTTTTCGGCAATACGCTTCGTGAACAAGAGAAACGAGAGTTATGTTCACTCATATACTATCCTGAACAAAAACTCGAACTTATCAAAGCCGTAGAAGAAGACCTCAATGATTGGTACCATATCACCTTACACCAATTGGTGGCCATCTGTCGAACCGTTTCCAGTAAATATACACGGTCGAAAGTAAGAAAGTCTCTGCCTGCAGAATTCTCTTACATCATTCAGGAATTGCTGCACGAACACACGGAAAACAATACCAACAAGACCGCTTATGTCAATGTAATTATCGACACGATAATTTCAACCGGGCGAGCCGATGATTTCGTTATTGCCATCTGCAATGTCATTCAACGTCTGGCCATCGATCAATTGCATATTCTTGGCGACATTTATGACCGTGGACCGGGGGCACATATCATCATGGACACAATGGCCCGCTATCACAGTTGGGACATTCAATGGGGAAATCATGATATCCTTTGGATGGGCGCGTGCGCTGGAAACGATGCATGTATATGCAACGTGATAAGGCTAAGTCTGCGATATGCCAACCTCACTACGCTCGAAGACGGATACGGTATCAACCTTGTTCCATTGGCAACCTTTGCCATGGAAGTCTATAAAGACGATCCCTGCGAAGAGTTTATGCCACATCTCAGCGGCGGAGCTAAGCAGATAGACGAGAAGACCATGCGTCTGACGGCCCAAATGCACAAGGCGATTGCTGTTATTCAGTTCAAGGAAGAGGCTTTGCTCTATGAGACGCACCCCGAATGGAAGATGCAAAATCGGGAACTCTTTAAAATGGTGGATTACAAGAAAGGAACCATCATGCTCGAAGGCAAGGAATATCCTTTAAGCAGTTGTCATTTCCCAACGATAGACCCTAAACATCCGTGTGCACTCACCTTTGAAGAGAAGACGCTGATGGGAAAACTCCACCACTCTTTCCGTGTCTGCGAGAAGCTGCATAAGCATATCCGGCTGATGCTTCAACATGGCTGTATGTATGCCATCCGTAATGACAACCTGCTCTTTCATGCCTCCATACCCCTCAATGAAGATGGCACTTTGAAAGAAGTAGAAATCATGCCCGGCAAGAAGTATAAAGGCCGTGAACTCATGCAACAAACGGGGATGCTCATTCGGACAGCTTTCCAAGACGACATCTCCCCCGAAGAAAAGAAATATGCCATCGATTATTTCATCTATTTATGGTGCGGAACCGACAGTCCGCTCTTCGATAAGAGCAAGATGGCCACCTTCGAACGCTATTTTATCGCAGACAAAGCCACGCATAAAGAGCAAAAAGGAAACTATTTTCTTTTGCGCGATGATGAAAACATTGCAGACTATATATTGGATGCCTTCGACGTGAAAGGTGAAAACCGTCATATCATCAACGGACATGTGCCCGTACATGTTGCCAATGGGGAGAACCCAATCAAGGCTTCCGGCAAACTTATGGTCATCGACGGCGGGTTTTCGCAGGCCTATCACAAGGAAACGGGCATCGCAGGCTACACGCTGGTTTATCATAGCCGTGGTTTCCAACTCGTACAGCATGAACCATTCACCAGTGCGGCCGATGCCATTCAGCGCGGCACTGATATCAAATCCACGACCCAGATTGTTGAAATGAGCAGTCACAGAATGTTGGTGGCCGATACGGACAAAGGAACCGAACTGAAAAATCAAATCAAAGACCTTGAAGAACTGCTCTACGCCTATCGGCATGGCCTCATCAGTGAGAAAGAACGCAAGAAGTGAACTCCATAGGGGGTGATTAAACGGATAACATTGCATGCAAATATCCAAACCCGAGGATACCTATTGGGAAGACCCGAGGATTCCTATTGGGAAGACTCGAGGATACCTATTGGGAAGACCTGAGGATACCTATTGGGAAAGGTCAAGGATTGATATAAGGAAGACCCGAGGATTGATATAAGGAAAGGTCAAGGATTGATATAAGGAAGGCCAGAGGATTGATATAAGGA
>NZ_JH594512.1:33405-68043 GCF_000243015.1 Segatella maculosa OT 289 | reverse complement strand
CAAACTTTTCCTCAAAAAAAGCCTCCCCCAACCCCTCCGAAGGAGGGGAGTACGAACTTGCGGGAAGCCTCTCCCCTCCTTTGGAGGGGTCGGGGGAGGCCTCTCCTCCCTCCCTTTGGGAGGGTTGGGGTGGGTGTTAGGCCCACATATAGGCGACGACGAATTCAGGTGTTATTTCATAGCAAACGACATGTAGGCTGTCGTCTTTCAGATTATGGGCATGACGCTTCGATGGGGAAAAGTCTACGGACGAAATCTTCATTTCAAAGTATTGAAGATTTTGAGACGAGCAGAATTTATAGAGTGTTTCCTTTGCGCACCAATTAATCAATTGGTCAATGACACTTGGGGCATCTTCATCGGGACGCATGAATTTGTCTGCAATCCTGCTGACACGATTGCTAATATATTCTATATCGACAGCAACTTCGCTCGTCTGAGAAAGTATCACGGCGGCATACCCTTTGGTGTGGCTGACGCTGATGTTCCAACCTTCGACCATGGGCTTTCCGGCAGCATTGTGAGCAAGCTTTAAATGACAGCCCGTCATTTCCCACAGCAAGGAATAGACAGCTAATTTCTCTAATCGTCGTACCTCACTGTGACAAATTGTAATTTCTTGCTGATAGACCAGAGAAAGAGCGGGCGAAGATGAGATAAAAGTTTCCACACTTTCTTCTATCTTCCAAATGCCCAAGCGGACATCTGCTGAAACATTTTTGACAGACAACAGCGGCACCGTGCGTCAGGCTTTTGAATGTATGGTTACCTTTACCCTGCTGATGCGCCGCTCTTCGATAGAGAGAATCTCAAACGTAAAGTTCTTGTAGTCTATCTTTTCGTGCGCACTCGGAAAGTCACCTTTCAGTTCCAACAACAAACCGGCCAGGGAGTCGGCGTCGCCCTCGACCTCTTCGAATTCGCTGTCGTCGACATTCAGTATCTTGCAGAAGTCCGTCAACAGGACTTTCCCTTCAAAAAGATAAGTGTTATAGTTCAACTTGGAATAAACCTTCTCTTCCTCGTCGTATTCATCATTGATTTCGCCGACGATTTCTTCCAAGATGTCTTCCAATGTCACCAATCCGCTGGTGCCTCCGTATTCATCGACTACGATGGCAATGTGCACTTTGTTCTCTTGGAACTCTCGCAACAAATCGTCGATTTTCTTTGTTTCAGGTACAAAATAAGGCGGACGAATCAAACTCTGCCAACGAAAACCGGCCGGTTTAGACAAATGAGGAAGCAAATCTTTGATATAAAGGATGCCACGGATATTGTCTGTGTTATCTTGATAGACCGGAATTCGGCTGTAATTGTTCTCGACAACACATTTCAACACATCAGAAAAGCTACTCAGGATATCCAGATTTACAATATCCTGACGTGAAGTCATCACCTCTTTTGCCGTTTCGTCACCAAAGCGTATGATGCCTTGGAGCATACTCTGCTCGTCTTTGATGTCTTCTTTATCAGTCAATTCAAGTGCTTGTTCAAGGTCGTCGACGCTCAACTGTCGGTTCTTTTTCTGCATCACCTTTTCCGCAAAACCTCCACTCTTGATCAATATGGTTTCCAAAGGCCAGAACAGTTTGCGCAGAAAAAGAATGCCACCGACAGAGAAACGGCAGAACTTCAATGCGTTCTGGCGACTGTAGACCTTGGGCATAATCTCGCCGAAAAGCAAAAGCAGAAAAGTGAGCAACACCGTAAGGCTCACAAATTCAAGCCAGACGGCCTTGGGGCCGAAATGAATGATGGAGGCAAACACGAGATTGCACAACATGATAATGGTCACATTGACAAAGTTGTTCGTGATCAGAATCGTGGCAAGCGTGCGTTCGCTATCATCACGAAGAAGAACTATCCCGCGGTCTTTTGCATGATGCTCTGGATCAAGTTCCGAAAGGTCTGTGGGCGAAAGACTGAAAAAGGCAATTTCTGAGGCACTGGCAAAGCCTGACATCGCTAATAATACGATTGCCAAGACTGATGATAGGACAACTCCAACCGAAGGTGATTGGAATGACACATCAGAAAGAGCTTCAAAGAAAGAGGTTATATCCAAGAGTAAAAGAATTTTCTACTTAAAAAGGTAAGGCCGAATTGTCTTCCGGAGATGTTGTCGCTTCCTGACTGTTGTCTTGTGGCTGTGCTTGACTCTCCGGCGACACGGTATCCTTATCGTTGGCCACTGGTTTAGGAGTAAGCAACTCCATGTTCTCCGCCAAAATCTCAGTTACATAGCGACGCTGCCCCTTTTGATCATCATAGCTGCGATAGCGAATACGTCCTTCAATATAGAGTTTGTCGCCCTTATGAACATATTTCTCCACGATTTTAGCCAGTCCCCTCCATACCGTTATCGTATGCCAATCGGTATGTTCGGGCACTTTGGTCCCATTCTGAAGCGTATAGCCACGCTCCGTTGTTGCCAAAGGAAATTGCGCAACGGCTTGGTCTTGGTCGTAATAGCGAACATCGGGTTCTTTTCCGACATTTCCTATAAGCATCACTTTGTTCATAATGCAAGACAGATATTATATGATAAAAGCATCAGAATATCCACTTCTACTTCCACATTCCAAGATACTTGAAATGAAAATTCTTACCTTTTGCGGAAGGAAACTGAGAACGTCCGTCTACGCGACTACGTAAGTAATCAACAATGCGTGCATAACAATCCTGTCCTGAGTTAGCTTTGCATTGAGCGACGAAATGCGTATCACGATATTCGTGCTTTCCCGTAGCGGGAATCATCACTACACGTTTGAAATCAAGTGCGCCTTCATACCAACCCGGCTGCATTTCTGTGAGTCGGGTCATGACAGATGCTGCCAAATCATGCTTTTCAATGACAGGAGACATCTGTCGGACGGCCTTTTTCTCTTTGAAATCTTCCATTGTCGCAGCCGTGGTTTTTATAATAATAAAGTAAACGCGTTGGCGGACCTTATAACGCTTCGGATAGCACACGTCGCTGGCAACATAATCACGAATATCTGCTTCCAAATCAGGATTTAACCCGATTTCGGGAATAGAACTTAAGAAATCAAGTGCTTCTTCTACATCAGAAACTAATGTCTCGCGATCAAAATATCTCAAATATAAATTCATTGGCTTGTATGTTTCCCTTAGAAAAAGAGCGGAAAACGGGACTCGAACCCGCGACCCCGACCTTGGCAAGGTCGTGCTCTACCAACTGAGCTATTTCCGCAAAAGGAATAAAAATCACTTATTGTGTGAAGAGGAGGAGACTCGAACTCCCACGTCACAATTGACACTACCCCCTCAAAGTAGCGCGTCTACCAATTCCGCCACCTCTCCAAACACATAAACCACTCTGAATAAAGGTGCCCAGAACAGGACTCGAACCTGCACGTTGTGAAACACACGCACCTGAAACGTGCGCGTCTACCAATTCCGCCACCTGGGCAAGCAAAGAAGATGACTCTTCTTTATGAATTATTCAGAATGTCGAGCGGAAAACGGGACTCGAACCCGCGACCCCGACCTTGGCAAGGTCGTGCTCTACCAACTGAGCTATTTCCGCAATTTCCTTTGCAAGAAGCACTTCTCTAAATGCGGTTGCAAAGGTAAGTCTTTTTTTTAAAACCGCAAACTTTTGTGAACTTTTTTTTATGAAAAGCTTTTTTTCTGTCAATCCATTCTGCTTTTATAATCGTTATAATCATATTCACGCAGGATTTCAAGTGTGCCATCCGGTTTGGCCAATGCGATGGCAGGATGAGAAACACCATTAAACATATTTGTCTTGACCGTTGTGTAGTGCAACATATCTTCAAAAATAATGTTTTCTCCTATCCGCAATGCATGATTGAACTCCCAATACCCCATATAATCACCACTCAAGCAAGAGTTTCCTCCCAACCTATATATATAAGGTGAATGTTTATCGTCGGCAATACGATGTTTTCCACCCCTGACAACAGGTGTATAGGGCATCTCCAGACAGTCAGGCATGTGACAAGTGAAGCTGACATTCAGAATGGCCGTCTTGATTTCATGGTCTTCAACCACGTCAACTACCTGACAAACCAGCGGTCCGGTCTGCCAAGCAAAGGCACTTCCCGGTTCCAAGATGACTTTCAACCATGGATAACGGGCATGAAAGCCTCTAAGCGTGTCTATCAATAGCGTTATATCATAGTCGTCACGAGTCATTAAATGCCCACCTCCGAAGTTTATCCATTTCAGTTGCGTGAACCAACGCGCAAACTTGTTTTCTATATGCTGCAATGTGCGTTTAAAGACAGCTGCACCACTCTCACAATGACAATGACAATGAAAGCCGTCTATATCGACTGGCAATTGTTCGGACAGCCGATTTGCACTGACACCAAACCTCGTTCCCGGCGCACATGGATTATAAAGCTCGGTTTCAACTTCCGAGTATTCAGGATTAATGCGCAGTCCAAAGCTTATTTTTGGATTAAACTTGCGGGCACGCTCATGGTAACGTTCATATTGCGTGAGCGAGTTGAACTGCAAATGGCTTGAGCAACGCGCAATCTCGTCAATTTCATAATCGGTATAAGCAGGTGAGAACGTGTGGGCTTTGCTCCCGAATTCCTCGTATGCCAACCGAGCTTCGGCAAGCGAACTGGCTGTCGTTGCATGAATATACTCCCGAAAAATGGGAAATGTCTTCCAAAGCGCATACGCCTTAAAAGCCAATATGATCTCGACATCGGCCTTACGTGCCACATCTGCTATCAAGCGAAGGTTGCGACGCAGGCGCGCTTCCTCAAGAATATACATCGGTCGATTGACAGTAGAGAAAGTATCAAGATTCAGTTTCATGAATAATAAAAATCAAAATTATGATACAAAGGTAACTTTTTACCATGATATAATTGTTCTTTTGGCAGATTTTTCATACATTTGCAAGTGGAAAAATGAGATATGATGAAGCAGATGTCCATCATAAATTCACAACAATAGAATGATTTCACAAGGAGAAAAGAAACATATTCAATCATAAACACGAATGGAAATAAGTGAAAAGAATTCTTTTTTGATTTTCTCGGGTACGAACACGCGATACCTTGCAGAAAAGATTTGCGCCAGTCTGAATTGTCCTTTGGGAAATTTGGTTGTGACCAAATTCTCCGATGGCGAATTTGCCGTGTCTTATGAGGAGTCAATTCGCGGGCGTGATGTCTTTCTTGTACAAAGTACGTTCCCGAATTCTGACAACCTCATGGAACTGTTGTTGATGATTGATGCCGCCAAACGCGCGTCGGCACGAAACATCATAGCTGTTATTCCCTACTTTGGTTGGGCCAGACAAGACCGTAAAGACAAGCCAAGGGTAAGCATCGGTGCCAAACTTGTTGCCGATTTGCTGAGTGTTGCCGGCATTAATCGCCTCATAACGATGGA
Organism: Segatella maculosa OT 289; assembly: GCF_000243015.1. Lineage (NCBI taxonomy): Bacteria > Pseudomonadati > Bacteroidota > Bacteroidia > Bacteroidales > Prevotellaceae > Segatella > Segatella maculosa. The sequence goes on along the minus strand of NZ_JH594512.1, from coordinate 62,637 downwards.
CCTCCACGCCGATCAAATACAAGGATTCTTCGATGTTCCAGTCGATCATCTATATGCATCAGGTGTCCTCTTGCCTTATTTACAGAGCCTACATCTAAAAGATCTCGTCATAGCATCGCCCGATGTCGGCGGCTCAAAACGCGCCAACACGTATGCAAAATACCTTGGTTGCCCACTTGTGCTCTGCAATAAGACCCGTGCCCGTGCCAATGTCGTAGCCAGCATGCAGATTATTGGCGATGTAAAAGACAAGAATGTAGTGATTATTGACGACATGGTCGACACCGCAGGCACCATTACCAAGGCGGCAGATATCATGAAAGAGGCCGGTGCAAAGACCATTCGAGCCTGTGCCTCGCATTGTGTCATGAGCGGACCAGCCTCTGAACGCGTGCAAGAGTCGGCCCTCGAGGAAATCATCTTTACCGACTCTATCCCCTACTCTCACCGCAGTGCAAAGGTAAAACAACTCTCTGTTGCCGATATGTTTGCTGAAACTATCCGCCGCGTAGTTGACAACGAGAGCATCTCTTCACAATATCTTGTGTAAACATGCAAGTCGGTCGAATGCACACGCGCAGAGACCGACTTGCAATATCATTCATATTGCAGCACAATCTCAGCCATTTTATCGTGTAATCTCAGCTATTTTACACGCTAATAGGGCTGAGATTGCATTGCAATATAGCTGAAATCAGGAAGTGACATGAGTGAAACAAACGCGCCATCTGATTTAATTGCCTAAAACAAAATGCGAGCATTGCCGAACCATTACGAAACAAAAGGCAGCTTCCAAACCTAAAGATACATGAAAATTATAATTGCAAACCATTATTGTATAAAATATTTTTCATATCTTTGCAATTATATATAATTAATGTAGCACGCCAATTAAGTGGAAAGCATGCTTGATTGTCACCGCTCATCTCACAAACTTTACTTGACTATAGCAAGCATTAACCGAATTATTAACTGACGTATGAAAGATTTTTTCAAGAACGTATTCGCCACAATGTTAGGCGTTTTCCTCTTCGGAGCTGCAATGACAGTCTTCGGATTCATCTGCATCATCGGCATTGCAGCCTCGACATCTGCCACTAAAAAGATTGAAAAGAACTCTGTACTCGTGCTGAAACTCGATGGAAGCATGAGTGAACGAGACGAAAACAACCTGATGGACGAGCTCAACGGAGTAACTTCATTGAGCTTCGAAAGCACGATGAAGGCCATCAAAAAGGCCAAGGACAATGACAAAGTGGCGGGAATCTATCTTGAAGTCGGCCAATTGGGGGCCGACCTTGCACAGGCTGAAGAAATTGAAAAGGCATTGCTTGATTTCAAGAAATCGGGCAAATGGATCATCGCTTACGGAGAAAGCTACAGCACACTGGGCTACTATCTGGCTTCTGCCGCCAATAAAATCTACATGAACAAGGAAGGAATGCTCGATTGGGCCGGTTTAGGGGGCGAAAAGGTCTATTATAAGAATTTGTTCGCTAAGTTTGGCGTCAGATATATAACGACAAAGGTCGGGAAATACAAGAGTGCCGTGGAACAGATGACGGCCGATAACATCAGCGATGCTGACCGTGAACAGACACAACGCTATCTGAACGGTTGGTGGAACACCATTCTCTCCACGGTAGCCCGGAACAGACAAATCAACAAAGACAGTCTCAACGCCTATGCCGACCGCGTGATTACGCTTGAAGCACCGGAGAACACGCTTAAATACAAGATGATTGACGGCCTTGTCTATAATGATCAGGTGAAGAATATCGTCAAAAAACAATTAGGAATTGACGAAGACGAGGATATAAACAAGGTAAGTGTAGACGATATCAACGGTGATGAGACGCCGGTGATGGGCGACCATATTGCCGTCTACTATGCTTATGGGGACATTGTAGACAAGACTACGCCCCAAGGAATATTCCAAAGCAACCATCAGATTGTGGGAAGTGAGATGTGTAATGACCTTGAAGACTTGGCTAAAGACGATAATGTGAAAGCTGTTGTCATCAGAGTCAACTCCGGTGGTGGCTCGGCTTACGCTTCAGAACAGATATGGCATCAGATAAACGAACTGAAGAAAGCCAAGCCGGTGGTTGTTTCCATGAGCGGGGCTGCGGCTTCGGGCGGATATTACCTTAGCAGTAATGCCAATTGGATTGTTGCGGAGCCCACAACCATCACGGGAAGCATCGGTATCTTTGGTTTGTTTGCAGATTTGAGTGAGCTTTACACCAAGAAATTAGGCATCAACTATGCCGAAGTGAAGACCAATCGCAACGCTGTCTTCGGTGCATCTGGGCATCCATTCACCCCGGAGCAACTCTCAATGCTGCAAAATCATGTGAACAGAGGCTACATGCTTTTCAAGAAACGTGTAGCAGAAGGTCGGCGGATGACGGTCGATCAAGTGGAAAAAGTTGCGCAAGGCCGTGTTTGGCTGGGCGAAGATGCCATTAAACTGAAACTTGTTGACCAATTGGGAGGCCTTGACGATGCAATTGAAAAGGCTGCGAAACTGGCCAAGTTGACCGATTATGACACGGCTTCCTACCCTGCTTCATCAGGTATATGGGAACAACTGCTGAACAGTTACAGCAACGCCGATGACATACTCGACAGTCGGCTACAAGCCAATTTGGGTGAGTTCTACGAGCCATTCAAGTTGGTCTACAGCATCAAAAGCATGGATAAAGTGCAGGCGCGCATGCCATATATCATCAAAATAAAATAAGATGAGGACCGAAGGTGACTTCATACACATCAATGAGTGGTTGCTTCCGCTAAGTTGGTTATACGGACTTGGTGTGCGGTTTCGTAATCAATTGTTTGAAATCGGCCTGCTGAAACAACATGATTACGACCTGCCAATCATCTCTGTGGGCAACATCACGGTGGGTGGTTCGGGCAAAACACCACATGTGGAGCACCTTATTCGGTTACTGAAAGACAAAGTTAAAGTGGCAGTTCTTTCTCGTGGATACAAGCGGAAAAGCAGAGGATATGTTTTAGCCGGCGATGATAGTACGGCTTATGACATAGGAGACGAGTCCTATCAGATAAAAAAGAAATATAACGATATATATGTAGCGGTCGACAAAAAGCGTGTGAACGGCATCAACCACATCACGAAAGACGAGCAGACCGCTGATACCGATGTGATTCTTCTGGACGATGCCTTCCAACATCGCTATGTAAAACCGGGCATCAATATCCTACTTGTTGATTATCATCGGCTGATTATTTACGACAAGTTGCTGCCAGCAGGTAGACTTCGGGAGCCACAATCGGGGAAGAACCGGGCAGATATCGTCATCATAACGAAATGTCCAACTGATTTGAAGCCGATGGAGTTTCGTGTGCTCACCAAAGCGATGAACCTTTACCCTTATCAAAGCTTGTTTTTCACGACCATTGAATATGGAGAACTGCAGCCCTTCAACGCAACGGACGAGAAGCTGGCTCTCAACAAGGAGCATCTTGCTTCCAAACACGTTTTATTGCTCACCGGAATTGCTTCTCCTAAACAAATAATCCTTGATATCAAGCCGCATGCCAAAGAGATAACCCCCTTGATATTTGCAGATCACCACCGGTTTAAGAACAAGGATGCAAAGAAAATCAATGCGACTTTCAACGCTATGAAAGGCGAAAAAATCATTGTGACGACCGAAAAAGATGCGGCCCGACTGGAGGGTTTGACGGGATTAAGCGAAGAGGTTAAGCAAAATCTCTATGTATTGCCCATTAAAGTAAAGTTCATGCTCCATCAAGAAGAGGAATTTAATCATAAAATAACAGACTATGTACGAAAGAATTCAAGAAACAGCATCTTGGCTCAAGGAGAGAATGACAACAAATCCAAAGACTGCCATCATATTGGGAACAGGTCTCGGACAATTAGTTTCAGAAATAACAGATAGTTACACCTTCCCATACGGCGAGATACCCAATTTTCCCGTATCAACCGTAGAAGGTCATGCCGGAAAACTGATTTTCGGAAAATTAGGCGGCAAGGATATCATGGCAATGAAAGGCCGTTTCCATTTCTATGAAGGCTACGATATGAAAGAGGTTACATTCCCTGTACGGGTGATGTACGAGCTCGGCATAGAGACATTGTTTGTCAGCAATGCCTCGGGCGGCATGAATTCCGACTTCAAAATAGGCGACTTGATGGTCATCAATGACCATATCAACTTCTTCCCCGAACACCCGTTGCATGGCAAGAACTTCCCTACCGGCCCTCGTTTCCCCGACATGCACGAAGCCTACGATCGGAAACTCATTGCAAAAGCCGATGAAATCGCCAAGGGAAAAGGCATTCAGCTGATGCATGGCGTATATATGGGCGTGCAAGGACCTACGTTCGAAACACCGGCAGAATATCGCATGTACCGCCTAATGGGAGCAGATGCCGTCGGAATGAGTACCGTTCCCGAGGTTATCGTAGCACGTCATTGCGGTATCAAGGTGTTTGGCATCAGTATCATCACCGATTTAGGCGGCTTCGACGCTCCTGTAGAAGTCAGCCACGAAGAAGTTCAAAAGGCAGCCAATGAAGCACAGCCGAGAATGACAGAAATCATGCGCGAGATGATTCGTTACTCATAATACCAAGCTGCAAAGGAATGACAGAAATCTCAAAACTCGGTGAGTTCGGTCTCATACACCGGCTCACCAAAGACATTCAAACAAAGAATGCAAGCACCCGATACGGCGTGGGAGATGATTGCGCCGTGCTGAGCTATCCCGACGCCGAAGTCCTCGTCACCTCGGATATGCTGATGGAAGGCATTCACTTCGATCTCACCTATACGGACATGCGCACACTGGGCTATAAGTCTGCCATGGTGAACATCAGCGATATCTTTGCCATGAACGGCATACCGCGCCAATTGGTCGTCAGCATTGCCTTAGGGAAACGCTTCACCGTAGAAGACCTCGATGCATTTTATCTGGGCATGAAAGAGGCTTGCGCCAAATGGAACATCGACATTGTAGGGGGAGACACCACTTCTTCAAGGACTGGCCTCGCCATAAGTATCACCTGCCTTGGTGAGGCACAGGCAGAACAGATTGTCTATCGCAATGGAGCGAAAGAGACCGACCTGATTTGCGTCACCGGAGACCTCGGCGCAGCCTACATGGGACTGCAGATTCTTGAGCGCGAAAAGGCGGTCTACTATGCGCAGATCGAAGACTACAATAAGAAAGTGCGCAAAGCACAAACCGATAAAGACGAAGCCAAACTCAACATGCTACGCGAACAACGCCCGAGTGTGGAGGATTTTCAACCCGACTTTGCCGGAAAAGAATACCTGCTCGACCGCCAATTGAAACCCGAGGCCCGCGGCGACATCATCCAAAAACTGAACGAGGAGCACATCAGACCGACGGCAATGATAGATATCTCAGACGGGCTGAGTAGCGAACTGATGCATATCTGCAAGCAGAGCCACTGCGGCTGCCGTGTTTATGAAAAAGAAATCCCCATCGATTATCAAACGGCCGTCACCGCCGAACAGTTCAACATGAACCTCACGACCTGCGCGCTCAATGGCGGAGAAGACTACGAACTGCTCTTCACCGTGCCCATCGGCGACTATGAAAAGATAAAGGAAATAGAGGGGATCCGGCAAATCGGTTACATCACGAAAGAAAGTCTCGGCTGCATGCTTGTCACACGCGACAACAATGAATTTGAACTTCAGGCGCAAGGCTGGAATCCCCTCCGCGATGAATAAAACCAGAATTGCCGATAAAATGTACTTCCACCCTGGGTGCGCCAGTCCATTTTCTTTTTTTTATGTCACCTCCCATGGCTGAAAATGCGATTTGTTGCTTTTTTCTTCTTCCGCCATGGCGGAAAACAGTTAATCGTTAAAAAAAGTATTTTCCGCCATGGCGGAAGAACATTTCTTTAATCTTAATTAACTTCCGCCACGGCAGAAAGAGTTTTCTGTTAATTTTTCTTTCTTCCGCCACGGCGGAAGAACTTTCCGTTAATCTTAATTAACTTCCGCCATGGCGGAAAGGGTTTATTTGTCGATTTTTCTTTCGTCAACCATGGGTGATAAGTATTTTTCTTATCCCGAACCTTTACTTGCCATAATCTATCAAAGGCATACGCACGGACAAACCAGTTGCGGCTTGTCTTGAAGCGTATGCCTTCTTTTGTTCCCTGAAAACAATATCTTATTTTCCGAACAAGGCCTTGCGCATGAACCTTGAGGTCTCCACGGCATCGTCCTTGCGAATCAGATTTTCGATTTCGGTAAAATTATGCTCGACGATTTCCTCGAACCTGCGCACCCACAGTACACTTTCGCCGATGGCATCAGTTGCATGCTCGCGATAAGGATATTGGTCCATCGACAGCCAACCCTGATAGCCAGTCTTCTTCAGCTGGAACAGCAGGTCTATATAAACGGTGCTGTGGACCGAAGCCACGATCATGTCGTCGTCCCAACAGCCGTGGTTGTCGTTGAAATGCATGTGGAAGAGTTTGTTGCCCGCCCGCTTTGCCAGTACGACGGCTTCGGCCGTGTTCTCACCGGCATAGAAACTGTGGCCCGTGTCGATGCAAATGCCGACGTTGTCGCACCCTGTTTCTTGTGCTGCAAGAAGCGTGTCGGCCATGCGGGCGTGGAAAGAGAAGTTGCGAGGCTCCTTGGGTTTATACTCCAAGGCAAACTTCAACGTAGGAAATTCCTTTGCCAACGCAGCCGTTCCCTCGCAAAGCCAGTCGCGTTTTTGGTCATAATCGGTGGAAAGCAGATAGTCGTAGCCGTCTTGTGCCATCCACATGTTCACCAACTTACAATCCATCTCGAGGGCAATCTCGCCTATCTTGCGCAGATAGTCGAGGGCCTTGCGGCGAATGGCCGGGTCGTTGTTGGTGATGGTTCCCTTTCCGTAAACCTTGTCCGTGAACACATCGGGAATGATAGAGACGCAGGTCTTCCCGTAATCCTGCATGCGGCGTTTCATGTCTTTCACGTTGTCGGGCCTGATGTCCCATGTCCCCACCAGTTCGATGCCCTCGACATGAGGGATTTTCACAGCCTCGGCAAGCATTTCTTCTGTGCTGGGATTGTCTTTGTATCCCTTGCAGAAACGATCACACGTGTTGCCTAAGTTACCTAAAATTACAGAATACTTGTACATAAATTATGATTTTAAAGTTAAACAATAGATTGAATTATCGATAGATTTCGGGAATGTCCGTAAGCGTCTGCTCAAACATTCTGCGCCCTCCCCGCTCGTTGGGGTGATGATAAATCTGCCAACCGTAGCTGCCGGTATAGTCTTCCCAGAACATCAGCGACTTGTCTACTTCCTTACCGTCGCCGGCCAACGATGTCGGCAAGTCGAACCTGCACCCGTTGATACCTTCCTTGCGGCGTACTTTCTCAATGATGGCATTGTTGCTCACCTGCGTTCCACTTTCGTTACAGGGAATATTGTTGAGAATGGGGATTGCGCCTTGACTGCGGATATAATCTATTAGTGCCGTCAGGTTCTCTTCCGTGTTTCCACCGTTGGTCCCGATGGTCACCATGACATACTTTGTTTTGATGTGAGGGAGCTCGTTCCGGATATATTCCGACAGCATCGAGATGTTTCCTCCGCCACGTCCGCTTGACATGGCATTCCCTTTCAGCCTGCCGATGACCAACTGCGTCCACGATTCGGGGAAAGTCTTTGTGGGGAAATAGCCTTCGGGCTGCGTGATGGAGTCGCCATAGAGCAGCACTTTCACCTTTCGCTTCAGCGCACAAACAGTGATGCGCTTCACTAAGAATGACGTTCCGCTTACCAACCCAAAGCAATAGTGGTCCCATTGCATGCCGACAGAGAAACCTTTTTGCAGTGTTCCGGCCCCACAGCCACCCGTTCCGTCATTAGTGGCACACAACTCTGCATGCTTCTTTGTCTGCAAGTCGGTGATACGCACCTTTGCTTGCTGGTAGATATGGTAGATTTCTATCAGATATTCCCTGTTCCCTTGCAGGAAAGGAACCTGCATCTCCGTAGCGGGATTCGTCGCCATGGAGACGCGTTGATGCGGAATATCCACATAGACACCGAAATCACTGAGGCTACTCCGGAAGAGAGCTGTAGCATCGGCCGAGAATGAGACGCGGTATCTCACTACGCGTTCCGCCAAGGCATAGAAGATATTCAACTTCACCATACTATCTTTCTGCACGATGGCAAGGCCGTCCTTTCGGTATGCACCGGCGTCGTTGAGCAATAGCTCCGGGATTGCCTTCCTATCATCAAGCTTCCGGTCATATAGGATGCCCTCTTTTGCCGTGCATTTCGTGCTGGCTTGCATTTCAGCGTATCCTATATTTCCCATGAAAGAAAGAAGTTGGAAGGCAAGCAACAAGAAGACAACTTTATGTTTACAGTTTATTTCCTTCATTTTCTGCTTATCATTCATAGCTTTCTACATTTTACTTGTTTGATTATTCCGCCTGCCGCAGACCCGGAAAGCATGTGAAGTTACCGCCTTGCAACGAGAAATAAGGCGTAAATCTGTAGTCGGGCATTCCCTCTACCGTAAACTCACAAGGCTTATCCGTCGCCTTGATACGTTTCAAGAACTCATCTGGCGAGATATCAAACTTAACAGAAGGCTCATTGGGTGCCTGCTCTGCATCTTTCATCATCGGACCTTGTAGTGCCATCAGCATCGGTCCATAGAAGAAGGCATAGCGTGTTGCACCCGCAATACGCGTTGCACCGATATACTTCTCATAGCTCCATGTCATCGGGAGGCTCCATGTTATTTCGTCGTTGTCCTTCCATGTACGATCTATTTCTACGTAACTGCCGGGCATTCCGGTCTTCACCTTTCGATCGTTCACGCGAAGTACGACACCACCCTTTGCCCATTCGGGAATGCGGACTCGGACTTTCATCGTCACAGGACGGTCTGCCGACACGCGTAGGGCTACTTGATTGCTGTATGGGAACTGTGTCTTCATCGTCAGCTTCACCGGTTGGTCTTTAACCTTAAAGTCGATGTCGGAAGCCGAGAACAGATTGACGAACACACCGTCAGGTGCAACTGAATAGACATACTGCGGTAACATACCGTATAAAGCAGTGGCTTGTATCTCGCAACAGGTGTTATAGCACATAGCAGGATACTTAGCATCGTTCACCTGATTGAAGTAACGTATGCAACCATTCTCGCCCTGTGCTGCGAAGACTACATTGTAGAGCGACTTCTCTATTTCCGAAGCATAGCGCTCCTTTGTCGGCCAAAGCTGAAGGAAGCGATGATTCAAGTCTATCCAGAACACGCTTCCGCAGGTTTCGTAGATGTTGTTGGGAAGGTTGGTCAGCACGTGCGACTTCGGACGGCATTCAAAGTGTTCACAGAGACTGATGCCTCCGCCGGGTATTTGGAAATAGCCCGAATAGATTCTCCATGCCCCCAAGGCGGCATTCAGGTAGCGCTTGCTGCCCGTTGCCTTGTAGATGTCGAACAAGGCACACACACTTGTCAGCAGATAGTTGTGAGGACGGTTGAGCGTGAAGCGCCATGCTGCCTCTGGCAAGCCTTGTGCCAAGTCATTCAGCCACCAGTCCATGTCGTAATACTTCATGTTGGTCTGAATATCCTCGGGTTTTCCCACCGGAGAGTGGTAGACCATTGGCCCGGCTATGCTGCCCTGTATGCCCATGCTGCCCAACAGCATCAACGGAAGATACTCCTTGGCGTTGTTGAACCAGTCATAGAAAGGTCTCAATAGCCGATACCCCCTCTCATGTCCGCCTAATCCCGCAGCAAGCAAGCCTTTCGTGAGCATGGCGCGGTCATAGTTCTTCTGCTCGTCGCGCATCACGCCCGGCCACGTGTCCGTAGAAAGCTTGTAGTTCAGGCTCTGATAGGGCATAAGATAGCCATTGCCGTTGGCAAACTGCCTGCGGTCTATTTGCTCCAGAATATCCTCTATGGCTTTGCTGAATGCAGGAACATCGCGGAAGCGCAGCGTATGTCCCATGCCACCCAGCATTCGTCCTTCGTTAGAACCCATGAGCATATCGATCCAAATGCGGTCTTGGTCTTTGGCATCCACCCAGTTGGGCTTACGAAGACAATCCTCCAAGTATCGGATATTCCTGTCGAAGATGGTCTTGAACACGCCATCTTCTAACTTCACGCCACGCACCGGAGCCACAGCCTCAAAGCCAACGGGCTTCCAACCTGCAGGGTCTGAAGCCTTCTTTGCATGGCGTGCCATTTGTGCAAGCTCTTCGTCGGTCTGCCGGTTCATCTCCACCATCAGGCACGAGGGGTCATCTGTCACGAAACGCTCAAGGGCTACCCGCTTTCCTTTAGAGACAACGATGCCCTTGATACGGTTATATTGATCTGCCATAAGGTGGTCGACCGTGAAGAGCAACCGATGCTTTTGCGGAACCTTAGAATAGCAGTTCACCGTCCGATAAGGCTTGTCGTTCACATACAGCTGCATCGTGCCGCCATCGGGGCCTGTTTCGCCATAGCATCTCACCGTGCCGCCCTTGGCACAAAGCTCCCACTCCTCGTCCGACAGGGTAGCTTCGGCCACACTCTGCGCACGTTGCAAGTCGGCCGGCGTGAGCCTGAAGCCCGCCGTGTATTGCACGAACGAACGATTGCCGGCATCTATCTGCACGGGGCCGGCCGGCTTACCTTTACACAGCAGCCAATCTATCTCCACGGCCCCCGACTTAGCCACGATGACGAGCCTGTGGTCGCCCCGTGACAGCGCGCCCGAGTCGAACAGCAGTCCGTCGGCGGCAGGCTTGGCACAGTCCACCGTTTTCACTAACTTTCCATCTATATAGACCTCGGCCACGGCTCCGGCCACAGGCTTCGCATACCAGCGAATGCCCTCGCAGTCGTTGAGGAGGCAACTTGCCGTAGCCCCATTCTGTTGCGCATAGCTGCGCGTGTTGCAGAAGTAGCCTCCGCTTCTGGGCAACAAGCGATTGAATTCCCACTTGCCCGAATAGGTCAGCTCCGTGTCGTTGATGACCCGTCCGTCGGCATGCTTCTGTCCGGCAGTTGCAGACAAGTTGCTCTCGCCCACCTTCTCCATCTTGATGCCGGCATACGAGACCTCGCCCGTCTGTTGTCCTGTTTTTACTGTGTCGTTGCCTGCGGGGCTTTGTCCGTAGGCCGTCCCCGCGCCCTGAATGAGCAGGGCGAGCACGGCATACAGCCATTTCTTCTTCGTTTTCATTCCTTTGATGATTAGCTTTTTCATACATTCTTCGTTACGTTTCTCTCTCCTATCGTCCCTTCCGTTTCGCCGGTTGATGTGCAAGGCAGTGTCATGCGGCCGACAAAGGCTATGTGCCGGGCTTTGTATATAACGACTCCGACCCGACAGATAGTATACTTATCGAATTATCTTCCCGATGAGAAATATTTCTCTACCCGATGAGAAATATTTATCTTCATGATGAGAAATATTTCTCATCGGGTAGATAATTCGACACATACGGTATCTCTCGCCTCACACTCCTTATACACCTCGCGGAGGAAGTGTATAAGGACGAGCAAGACACGTAGCCTGATGGGCGCGAGGGAGGGACGGTTTTATTCGACATACACTCTGATTTGTGCGCTGACGCCCTGACGGGTGGCCGTGATAGTGCCGTAGCGTTGCTTGCCCGTGGCCTTGAACGTCTGGCCTTCGATGGTGCCCAAGGCGGGCGACACGGCGAGTTGCACGTCTTTCAGGTCGTTGTCGACAATGAGGCCGGCGGCATTGATGCCGTAGAAGCGGAGCGCGGCCGACTCGCCTTGCTTCACGCGAATGACGTATCCGGCCGAGGCTATTGCTGCTATCCGGTTGTCGTCTTTCACGTCGGCAACGGCAAAGAATGCGTTCGCCACCTTGCGCGTGTAGGTTCCGCCGTTGGGACGGTTCATCAACCCCGTTCCGTCAAGGCCTGTATTGTAGGCGTACATGGTGCTCGAACCGCCGCCGTCGAGGTTGAAGGCGGTGGCTGCCCCGGCACGCTTCATGAGCAGGGCCAGCTGGGTGGTGGTGACACCGGCGGAAACGTTCCTCCAGCGGCCGTCTACCACGCACATATACAGCGTGCTCCTGTCGGCCGAGAGGCCCAACGAGGTTCTCGGGTGACGCTCGTTCCAGACGTAGGAAGTCGGTTTCCCGTCTTTCAGTATCAGGGGCTTCACGCCGAGCGTGTGAACGGGCGCGGAGAGGTTGTAGCTGGCAGCCGCGAGAGCGATGTTGAACGTTCCCTTGTCGCCTGCGTGCAGTGCGTTGAGCACGGCTTGTTTCGTTCCCGTAGCCGAGAGTACGGCGCAACCTTCGGGAATAGCGGTGTTGCCCTTGGCAGTGTGCGTCTCAACAACCTCGAACGCTACGTTGGCATTGAGTGCCCATGCACCTTCGGTAGGCTTCACGACGACTTCGGTGCCGGTGTCATCGGTCTGGGTCGTCGCACCATAGAAGTGGTTGTAAAGCACAATCTGGTCATTGGCCCGCTTGTTGTTGATGTTGTCGAGTGGAGTAACGGTTCCGCCAATGGTTATCTGTGGCTTTGAATAAGAAAGCTCGTCGATGAAGACGGCCCCGTCCTTCTGTACAATCATGTTGCCGACACCGGTCTCTGTGGGCAATGCCACGACGTTGCCGTCGAGCGTCATGCCGTCGAGAATACGGTTGTCGCCACCTAAGTTGAAGAAGTCGCCGTTCACGCCTGCGAAATAGCGTCCGTGCCCTTGCGCAGTCTTGCGTGGCCCCATGTGAATGACACGTTCGGTATTGCCCAATTGGTCGTCGGCAAGGACGGGACGGAAGAGGAGGTGCTCCGCCCGCACGTTCATCGTGAGGAAATGTACCTTCAGGGGGAACTCTTCATGTGACAGTGCAATCTCCGTGTAGTAGCTGCCCGGTCCCACAGGATAGTGGGCCAGCGTGTCTACCTTGTACTTCAGGTTCTCGAGCGTGAATATCGCGTTCGGGAACTGCATCTCGTAGGGCTTCTCACGATACTGGGTGGGCGAATACACGCGTACGGCAATCTTCTCGGTCAGTGCATCGCTGCCGTTCGTCATCTCCGGAAGCACTACCTTGATAGCATCTGCGCTTTTTGAGACGATGGTAGCCTCGGTTTGATTGAACAATACTTTGATGGCATCGTCGAAGCCTATACCCTTAATGGTGACAGTGTCGTTGGCCATTAGCTGTGAGGGGACAATCGAATGAATGGTGAACGGCTTTTCATTATTGACGAGGCCCTCCCAGTCCTTGCAACCACAGGTACATAAGACTGTGGCCGACACAAGCAACGCCTGCATACCTCGGAGGACGGCCGCGCGATGGGTTTTATTCTCTTTATTCATAATGGCTGTTATTTTAAGTTTAATGTTTCTCATCTGCTTACTGTGGCGAGAGTGTGAAGCCGCGAATGGTCATATAGGTCCACGGCGTTCCGTCTACGGGATACATGTTGCGCAGGTTGAAGACGGTTCCGATGGTCACCTTCGACGGCGTCTTGACCGTAAACGGAATGGTTCTCGTCACGCCCAAGTGGTCGGAGAGCTTGTCCTGTCCTAATGTTTCTGTTGCCGTAGTCACTACGTTGTAGTCGGGCAATGTGGTGCCCGTAGCAACAACGCCGTACATCTCAGCACAATTATTACTGCTCACCTTTCCTACGTCTATCTTCAGGAGATAGAGTCCGGGCAGGAGGTCGAGCGTCTGATACATCTTTCCGTTGTTGACAGCGGGCACGCCCCAGACGGCAGCACACCACGGACTGAATAGGCCCTCCGTAATATCAAAGCTAATCTTCACGTTGCTGCTGTGCGTCCAATCGGTTATCTTCTGCATTCTACCTGCGCCTGCACCCGGGAAGAGGTCGGAGCCGTCGCCCTTGAACGGTGCGCGGGCATTCTTCAAGGTAGGCATGTCGGTTCCGTTCGCACCGCTGGCCTTCAGGTCGTTGAATAGGTCTATCTCTGCAAGCTGTGCAGAAGTGGTGCCTGCATTATAGGCATTGCGTATCGTCAGTTTGTAATAGCGAGCCGTGATCGGCTTGTCCAAATGGAAGCTCTGCTTGTAACTATAGGCTTTCAACCGTCCTTCTTTAACGGTTTCCCAATTGATGTTGTCATTGCTCACTTCGAAGCGGAAGTCTTTGCTGAAGCCTACTTCCTTTGGATCTTGCGACTGAACGACGCTAAACCCACTGAAAATCTTCTCCAACTGCATATCGACAGCAACCCAATGTGGCATTGCCGTTGGCTTCGACTGCCAATCGGTGAGCACATTGTTATCGAAGAGCTTTGTTGCTTCCTTGCCCGTCAGTTCATCCGATACGCCGGCGATAATCCAATCGTCTTTTGTAAATATCTTCATCGAAGCCTCCTTTGCATCAATCTTTGATGTTACAAACTCATCGATGCAAGTGGGAGCCGGTTTGTAGACCGTACAGAAATAGTAAGGCTTTGTCAGATTGATGTCTTTCACCGTGACGGACTTTAGGCTGCGATCGATGAAGACACTGTCGTTACTGCCCGACAGATTGACAAAGAACACCCTTACACCCAATTCGTCTTCCCGTTTGTTCTCATCGAAGTCTATCCGAATGGATGAAGCCGACACTCTTTTAAGCGTCAATAAGGTTCGGTTTTTCAGATTAGAAGAATAGGAGGTGCCGTAAACGGTCACTTTCACTCCCTTGGGGTCGGAGTTGTTTCCTGCAGAGTTGTAAGTAACGACACGGATTACCTGTTCACCCTCTGGCAACTGTGACAGCAGAATCTTCTGACGTGCCGCTGACTGGTCGATGGTGAAATTCTTGAACTTACCCGCACCGTAGAAGACTCTCCCCGACACGGCACCTTCAGGCGTAGCAAACTCTACAAGGGCCCGATTGTGACCAGGGAAAGCATTCAGCGAACTGACCATAGCAGGGGCATCGTTCTTATCGTCTCGGCAACCAACGGTCATAGCAACTAAAACGGCTGACAAGACAAAATATAGTATACGTTTCATATCTTGATGGTTTTGGTTTCTTTACTGTTTGCAATTCATATTCAGCGCCATGCTTCGGGCTGTGTCATGGAAGCCATCTTCTTGGCGTCTTCCAAAGGAATGGGCAATACTAAATACTTGTCCGTGTTCGATTGATAGTCACGGATCTTCTTTCTCTGATAATGGAATTTATTATCCTCATCCTTCGTTATTCGCATACCTGTAACGAAATTGTTGGTCTTATCCAATATCTTCCAACGGCGTTGGTCGTGGAAACGCCAACCTTCCATGCAAAACTCTACACGTCTTTCATTACGTATACGACTCATGATAAAATCATGGTTCTTCTGAAACCCTTCCACATCTTGGAGCTTGGGCTGCAATGCACGTTCACGAATGGCATTGAGTGCTGTCAATGCACCATCTAAGTCTCCCAATTCGCATAGTGCTTCTGCCTTGTCAAGATAGAATTCGGCTAAGCGGAAGAATACCCAATGCGTAGGTTCGTTTCCTTTACTTCCACCCGGACCGAAATACTTAATCTGCGTGTCCTTGCAGTTATAATAGCCGGTACAAGAATTTGTTGCAGGATCTGTGACCAAGTCGTTGAACCCGTTCTTGGCACCAACGTAAGTCTCGACAATAAACGGTTCCGTGCAGTTATAAGGTACGCCATAGTTTGCCATATTGTAAAGGATATCAACATAGAACCGGGCATCCCTATTTGAATATGGATCCCCACCCGGAGCCTCACTATAACCTAGTGCAGCCGCCCCTGGAGTTACTGTAACGTTCGTACGCGTATCATCATTATAGGTTACAGGTAGAGAACCATTCTTCATCTCAAAGCAATCGACAAGTTCCTGAGTGGGACTGTCTCCACATCTCCACAAATGGTTTATCTTAATTCTAGTATCAGAACAAGTGTAAGTCCCTACATCTACACCATTGGTATCATTGATATGGGAATTATCTGCCCAAGAACGCCAGATGATTTCAGATATCGGGGTCGTAAAGGCGCCGACAAACAATTTCTTATAATCACTCATCGGAACAAGGCTGTATTCAGACATATTCAAGACATCCTGTGCTGCATCTGCGGCCCGTTTCCATTTTCCATTATCATGCGTGGGATTGTTCAATAAACTCGCATTGTTCAGAAGCACTCTGGCGCGAATCGCATAAGCCACTCCATTATCCACATGCCGGGTCTCGGTCGGTGTCTGCCTGTTGGGAAGTACTCCCGAATGGACAACAGCCATTAATTCATCGGATATCTTTGTAGCGATTTCGTCGTATGTGGGACGTTTCAAATCGTTCCACCCATTATAATCATCTTGCAAAGGTTCTTCGAGCCAAGGCATCGGCCCATAGAACTCCAATAAATTCATATAATACCAACAGCGTAATACACGAGCTTCTGCTACCCACGTATCTCTTTCTTTCTCGGTTATCACTGTAGACATCGGCAGATATTTAATAGCATTGTTTGCCAATCTGATGCCTCGCCAGAAATCAGCCCACAATTGGTCGCGCGGAGAGTTCGTCGGCCAATCGATAACCGGATTACTCAACGATAACGAGCCATTATGCCATTCATATGCATTATAAGTACCAGCCCAATAAGTATTGTCTGTCAGTGACTCTATGGTATTATGTATAAAACAGATATAATCTCTTCCCATATAAACCTCACCATAAGCTGCATCAAGTAACCCCCTACTACGGCCATAATTACTCAACACCTTATCTAATGTTATCTGCCCGTCGGGAGTCTTTTCCAAGACACTTTCACAACTACAGAGAGAGATGAGTGCCGTAAGCAATATAAATGATATTCTTTTCATAATCTTTATTTTTGAAATATGTTAAAAAGATATGTTCAATCCCATATTATAGGTCTTGAAGACCGGATATAGCAGTTCGCTACTCTGTTCTGGATCTTGATACTTCACCGGATAACGATCGAAAGTCAACAAGTTCAATCCATTAATATAAAAGCGTATGGAAGAAGCACGAATGGTCTTTGACCACTTCTTTGGAAGCGTATAGCCAACTTCCATATTTTTAAGACGTATATAGCTTCCATTGACATACCAAAAGCTCGAAGGAAGATGATTGATGGAGCTTCCGGGGTCCAATCGAGGATAGGTTATCTTCTCTCCTGCGTTATAACGTTCCTGACTCCAAGCTTCCTTGTGCCAATTATTGAAGTTATAAGTCTCGGTAATGTTCTGACCTGTCATATAATAACTTCTGTTTGCTGCTCCTTGCCACATCATACTGAAGTCAAGGTTCTTATATTGGATATTTATTCCAGCACCAAATGTCCATTCTGGAATTTCCGGATAACCGATAGGTACCATATCCTTATCATTCACGATACCATCTCCATTTTTATCTTTATACTTCAAGTCTCCCAATTTGGGCTTAGGCCCTAATGCCGTCTGGTCATACCAGTCAAGAATATCTTGCTCTGTATTAAAATAGCCTGCCACCTCATAACCAAATGGTTCGCCTAAACGATATCCCGTGCTCCTTAACCGGCAGGCATAATCTTCAGGAAGCAGTACTTCACTCATATAAATAATCTTATTTCGATTAAAGGCAGCATTTGCTCTACAGTCTATACGAAAATCCTTATTGAGATTCTTCTGGAAACTTGCCGTGATTTCCATACCTTTATTATCTATAATTCCGGCATTAATCTTGGGAATAATACCTGACGCCTTAACGCCACCCGTACCGAAGACACCCGTAGGTATCAAGCCTGTTGCAGGGATAAGTATATTATTTCTCCGTTCATAAAATAAATCAATATCTAATCCGAAGTCTTTAAATAAGCGAGTCTCAATACCAATATTATATTTATTGGCTTTCTCCCATTCCAATTTCTTATTACCGATTTGCGATTCATAGCTTCCACTCCACAAGGTTAGGAAAGCGAAACGTGTACCATTCATATTGTCATTCCCGACCTGTCCGTATGACGCACGTATCTTCATGTAAGACAAGTAGTTCTTCAACTTATCCATAAACGGCTCTTCCGTCAACACCCAACCTATGGAAAATGAAGGGAAGAAACCCATTTTATGACCGGGAGCAAACTGTTCAGAACCGTTATATCCGAAATTAACTTCAGCCAAATATTTATGTGCGTAACCATAGGTAGCTCTTCCTACTAATCCAATATAATTATAAGGAAGCTGAATATTAATCACACGCTGATATCTGTTGAACAGAATAAGTCCTGTAATGTCATGCTTACCGAAAGTGCGGCTATAGTTCAGGGAGGCATCAATATCAAACAGATTACTGAAACTCTGATACTGTGCATCTGACAAGGTACTGTTGACAGAAGAACCTGTCGGCTCATAAGTCGCACTTTCAGGATTCATTGGATCACCTTTCACTTGATACGACTGATAAGTCCTTTGCCTGACTTGTTGATTGCTTGAGTAAGCATCATAGGAAGCGACGACCTTTGCAAATAATCCCTTGGTAATGAAGTCCAACTTCTGCTCTACGCCCAGTGTTGCCGTCACTTGATTTGTCTGCGTATTTCTGAATCCTGTTCTGTTGAGCATACCATAAGGGACATTCGCTCTCTGATAACTTGTCATAACTTCCCCGTCAGGTGTGAGGTCATTATGTGAATTATTCGGAATAGACAATAAATTACTCAGCATAACGGAGTAACCCTGAATATCATTCAAATAACTTGCATTATGAGGAACTATCACCGGATCGTTCTTCTTCTGCATATATCCGCTGATATTAAGGAACATTTTCAGATTTTTATGTAAGCTAATATCAAAATTTGACCTGAAATTCACACGATTTGCCTTAGATTGGGGATCATAGTCATACTCCTTAAATTTCTCGGTCTTAAAGATACCTTCTTGATATAGATAACCTACTGTTGCAAAATAGCGCATCCGCTCTGTTCCACCGCTGACATTTACATTTACCCTCTGCATAGGAGAAAATTCTTTCATAAATTCTTTTATGAAATTCCTCACGGGAAAGAATGTATGATTATCCCCCAACCGATAACGTTCCAAGGCATAATCACTGTAAGTCGGTTGCCTTCCGTTCTGTCGATCAACCTGATTAGTCAGCCTTGCATAATCGTATGCAGAGGTCATTTCTGGCAGACGTGTTGCTTGCTGCCATGCCTGTTCTACCGTTACATCAATTGTAGGTTTGTCTATCTTGCCTCGTCGTGTTGTCACGATAATCACACCATTTGCACCACGTACTCCATATACTGCCGTTGCAGAAGCATCTTTCAAAACCGTTATGGTTTCTACTTCGTGTGGATCAAGTGCCGTAAAACTACGCTCTACACCATCGACAATCGTAAGAGGCTGTTGTCCATTAATCGTACTGCGTCCACGGATATAGAAATCCAAGTTTTCTCCACCGGGAACACCTGAACGTTGCAGGACTGTCAAACCTGGTAGTCGACCGGCCAAAGCCACTCCAAGGTTTGAAGCCGGTGTCTGTTTCAGTCCTGTAGCAGAAATCGTAGAAAGAGCTGCTACGACACTTTCCTTTTTCTGTTGTCCATAGCCCACAACTACGACATCATTTAATTGGGTAACGGTTTCCTGCAATGTCACATTAACCGTTGACCGACCATTTACATTAACCTCTTGGGCTTGAAAACCTATAAAAGAAAATACAAGGATTGCATTCTTATTGGGAATTTTGATCCGATACTTTCCATCTGAATCGGTTATAACCCCTTGACCGATCCCTTTGATATTCACTGTAACTCCGGGCAAAGGCTCGTTTTGCTTATCAACAACCGCACCCGAAGTCCATAGCTGTTCACTCTGTCCCATTACTTGGATATAAAAAGATTGTAATGCGACCATCATAAATAGTGTGATTAGTTTTGCTTTCATACTTTTATAACGTTAAACATTTATTTCATTACATAGAGATAACTCAATCGCCCCATCGGCATTGCACAACCTGTTGTGTAGTAGTTCATGATATCGGAAGGTTTTGATACACCCATTGCCACTTTGAAGTAGAACTCCTTTTCACTGTCAAGCCCCAAGGCGGATCGTGGCAGTGAAATCTGAATAGCATCAGCTTCTTGAATAAATCTACCCTCAGCCTTTTTATAGGTATTGAACCCCTTGATTAACTGCTCAATGGAAATGTTGTTTTCATCAATATTTCTACCTATTATATAATTATAGCTTTCCCACCCTTGTGATTTAGGCGAACCTGTTCCGATAAAAAGATTCAGCCAATTCCTCCTGCCGTTATAGCAACTGAACTTATCCTTTCCTCTCAACAAAAAGTAAATATTATCTCTATCATAAGAAACTCTTACTTCTACAACTTTGTTTTCTGGTGCATCCTGTACGTAACGGACCGTAGGAGCTCCTCCGTAAGCATCTCTGGCCATGAATGCACAGTCCGTATTATGTACGATATATCTGACAGTTTTCCATTTCACATCTATCATATTTTGGCTTATGGTCTGCGGAGCATAGACTATAGGCTTGTCTGTAATACCTTTATAACGATGTATATTCGCAATAAGCTGAAGATAGAAGGCATCCTCATATCCACCAACCATAGGTTCTATATCTCTCGAATATTCTTTGGTTACAGCATCACATAGCATATATTCACCATCATAGGGCTGTTTATAGGCTATCCATTCGTTCCAACCACCCACAGAGACTATTTGAGGTGCTGAAGCTATCGCATGATCCCACTGTGCTTGGAAGAAAGTTCCTTTATCCACATTTTCAGTCTCATTCGTTTTCGTCCGGGGATTCCACCCTTTTCCCCAATTTGTCCAATGCTTACGTGTCAAAGAGAACGACATGGGAACCATTGGATGACTGGCAACCGTCACATTCATTACCTTCGAACGATGATGATAGGGCTGCGGAAACTTCCATTCCACCCATGGGAAACCATCCGAAAAAATAGAATCGGAAGGCCATTGTGGTTTCACAAAATGAAAAAACGAAAGAATCTCAGGAGATAAGTTACCAGGGACATATCCAGTATCTTTCCTTGAAGCAGCCTCTTTCAAATCATCCTCCGGATTTGTATAGGCTATAATCATCGGCTTGCCATCTATATAATACCATGTCGCAGGATAGTAATTTGGAAGATAGATATGTTGATATAAATCTCTTACCGTCTGGAAAGAATGAGAATGGGTATAAAATACAACTTTCGGGGCATTCCATCCAGCCTTCAACATCTCATTAATGACGGCACAGACCTTCAATGCCACATTCGAATAAATCAAGGCATTCGTCGTGTCAAAGAAGATAAAATCAACCCCGGCAATGGTCAGCATCTGCATTTGTTTACGAATGACCCATTCATCATCAGAATTATAATAACCCCATATCGGCTCTCCCCAATAATGCATTTGCCCATTAGGGCTGATTATAGAGTCAGCGGTCGTTGTCAAGACTTTCAGACCATCAGGCCTCAATAAGATTTTAGTAGCATCATAGATACCGGTTGCTAGCGGTTGTCCTATCCAAGGCCAATAAAACATACCAACTTGTCTATCTTCCCTATATCTGGAAACAGTACCGAAACTTCGCCCAAACTGATCAACTCCTACAATCTTGAAACTATTGTACTTTGCCTTTTGCATCAAAGACGTTCGATTTCTCTCTTGCATGATTGATCGGTTTCTACAATTGTGCGCGTATAAAGGAATACCGGCATTTAGAAAGAGAAATGCAGATAGTATAATTTGTATAAGTAAACGTTTCATCATAGTTTACATCTAAAGTGATAATTTCCCGATGGTACCAATAAAACAATATTATTACCCCTTTCCGTCAGCCATGTTATTTCTTTCACATGAGAGATATTCCGATTTCCTTCTGTTACTGTTTTCTTATCTTTAGCAGGAATATATACCTTGGCTTTTGTGTTCTCAGGAATTGTTATATCCATCGTCAGCATATTTCCTTCTTTCTTCCATGACACCTTGATGGTCCCTTTCACTGTTTCCAAACTTCCTTTAGCAAAAGTCAACTCCTGTGGCATATAAGGTCTGATCGTAAATTCTTCGAACCCCGGGTGCTCAAACTCCGGAACGATACCCAATAAGTATTTGTAAAACCAAGAACCTACTGAACCCATCATAGGATGATTATGAGAGTTCATGGCATCGCCGGTGAGGAACTCCCACCGTTCCCATAATGTAGTAGCTCCATTACTCAACATAAAGCCCCAACTCGGATAGGTAGTTTGCGATGCTATCTTGTATGCCACATCTATATATCCATATTCCGTCAGCATTTCCAACAAATATTTCGTACAAAGATTTCCCGTTGTAAGATGGTAATCATGCTTTTTCACATCTTCCACAAGATTGTTTACGACCCGCTGTATATGATTTGCATCTACTATCCCTAAATATAAAGCGAATGAATTGGAAGCTTGATTATTCGAAGCATACCCCCCCGTCTCTTCGTTCCAATAATGACGGTTGATGGCTTCTGCGGTTTCATCGGCAATATGTGCATACCGAAGAGCAACCTCCTGTTTCCCCAAAACTTTCGCCATATCAGACAACAACTTGCAACATAGATACAGATACCCTGTCGAAATCATCTTTCCCGGTGTGTCCTTTGAAACCCCAGAACCATTGGGGTCGGCAAGGAATTCTCGCGGAGGACACCAGTCTCCATAATAACTGTAATCCACGATACCATCCTTTGTCCGAGCACACAAGTAATCTACCCAAGCTTTCATTCCGTCAAAATGTGCTGAAATGATTCGCTTGTCACCATAAAATTCATAACACTTTTGTGCCAACAGCAGATAACTGGCTGAAACTGGATCAGCCGGACGCATACCGAAACGGAAAGGTGCCACGCATGTTATCGTCCCTTTAGCGTCTTGAGTATCTTGTATATCATCTATGAATTTGGGATAAAAGCGAGATAAGTTGAAGTTATAGATAGCTTGTTCTATTCTTACGGTCAGGTCATTCAACCACCCCATACGTTCATCACGTTGCGGGCAATCGGTCGGAACACTGTGAAGATTGCTCGCTTCCGTATTGACCACTAACTTCTGAACAGCATTCAATAACGAATCACTGCACTCAAAAGCTCCCGTCTTGGCAACATCCGTACGTACGATCTTGACGACAATATCCCCTTTCCGTGGTTTATCAGGTAATCCTTCAATCTGAAAATACCTAAACCCATGATAAGTAAAGGCTGGTTCCCAACGTTCCGTGCCTCCACCTCTTAATATATAGGTATCGGTAGACTTCGCATTTCTCAGATTTTCCTGATTAACGGTCCCATCTTTATACAGCGTTTCGGCATAGCGGATTGAAACCTTCGTTCCCCTCTTTCCATTGACCTGCAAAGCGACCCAGCCTGCAAGATTACGTCCAGCATCGAATACATATACCCCAGTACGAACTTCTTGTTTGAGTGTAGGCGTGATTTCTTCGACAACCCTTATAGGTTCTATCTTTTGTGCAACCATCTTCCCCGTAGGGTCATCCGTATTATGTGCCCATGCCCACTCTTCATTCATCAATCCCTGTGGTATTCCTGGCATATACAATTTATCCGTATCCAAACGGGCATCATAATTCTCTCCATCAAATATGGTAGAAGAGACAATCGGACCACCAATCACAGAACGAAAGCTATCAGAATTCAATGTCTCTGTCGTATTGTCCTGATAGGTCACTTCTATCTGCATACGCAGCCGGGGGGTACCCAGCCAACCCGGGGCAACCGGAACGACGATGCTGTTTGCCGTCTGGTTAAAATACCGGCTCACATCATAAGTGGCATAATAGACCCGCTTGCTGTAGCTACTTTGGGCAGGATCCAGCACATGGTCGCCCACCTTTTTCCGATTGATGTAAAGTTCATAAAAACCTAATCCCGACACATAGGCACGTGCCTGTTTGATGTACTTCCGGGGAGTGAACGTACCCTTGAAATACAACACCCTGCCCGGCATACCCGGCACATAGCCTATCCAGCCCGACTTCCAATCATCGGCCGACAACAACCCCATCTCGAAAGATGCAGGAGCCGACCAATCCGAAACCTCATGGGCATTCTTCCACACCCGCACTTTCCAGTAATACCGCTGCCGGCTTTCCAGTACCTTATTATATATAGCCACGCCCACAGATTGTGACGAAAAGGTTTTACCACTGTTCCAAACATCTGCATTCTTCACATTCAGTTGCTCCAATGACGAGGCAACGAGTACCTGATAGGCCGCTTGAGAAAATCCTCTTTGCTTAGACTGCACGCGCCAACTCAATCGCGGAGACACATCTATTCCGATAGGATTTGTCTGGTATTCCGACCGAAGGTCAAAGACACGGAATGCGGTCGCTTTCTCCTTTCCCTTCACAGGAATAGAGAGCATGCTGCACAAAAGCAACAGAAAACAAAACTTTACTTCTTTTTGTCTGTTCATGATACGTTGTTATGTTTTTAGTATTAACCACAACCGGCCGTCTAAAAGTCTGCCACGGGTTCAGCAAATCTCTTTTTTTAACAGTGACATTTGCTGAGGTTCAGCAAGGCCCCCGTCGTTTGCCGTGACATTTGCTCACATAGAGCAGAACTAAAGACCGATTTGGCATTAAATCATTGCAAAGATACAAACCGATGGCATTTATCTTTTGTAAAATCTATTCAACTTTTTGTCATAACTAATCTTATTTTACCGTTTTGGCGTTTTTTAGTCAAACAGATACCGGTAAGTCAAGAATTATGCTTAATTTAACAGCATGATTTCCACTAATACACGTGAGAATATATGAAGATACATTATTATGCGACTGTCATATCTGTTGCGTTTTTTGTTTTATGGGCATGTAACACACAAGAAAACAAACCGAATGCGGACCCCGTTGGTTACGAACCGACGACCTCGCAGGATATATCGTTTCTTGATATCAATGATTTCGCAGAAGATTCCTTAGGATATATGTGGATTGCGACATTGGGAGGTTTAGACCGATATAACGGGTACGATTTCCTACACTTCTCACACCAAGCCACAGATACCAAGTCATTATTGAATGATTTCGTCTTCTCACTGTTCATCGATTCCTCACATCAGCTATGGGTAGGAACTTCCTCCGGACTCAACAAATACAACTATGAAAAGCAATATTTTGAAAGATACTCCGGTAAATACACCATTCCCGTTTATTCCATGTTCGAAGCACCGAAAGGAAAGATATGGCTGGCAACACCTTTAGGGGCGGGATATATAGACCAAGCCGGGCATAATATCGTGTTCCCCAATAAACCAGAAACGGTCAATCTATTTTGGAAAGACAAATCCCAGCGCCTTTGGATGGGATTAAACGGAGAAAAGGGACTGGCCGTCAGAAAGAGCGACAAGGAATGGAAGTATTTCGTCTTGCCCGAAGGTCGAAAGGTCACATGTGTTTATGTCGACCCGCAAGACAAATGGTGGCTGGGCACAGACCACGGCATTATTTTATTCAATCCTAATACCCGGACATTTGAGGCACCGGTTATTCCGCACACAGGAAATGAGCAATTGAATAAACTGCAAATTACTTTCATAAAAGAAGTCGAGCCTTTGAAACTTTTGATCGGGACGACCACCGACGGATTTTTTTACTATGACATTTTATCTCACACGTTACAAAACAACTCTCCGCTGCGTTTCAACCCGCAACTTTCTTCGCAACTGCATACATGCTACAGCGACAGGCGGGGAAACGTGTGGATTGGCTCTTACGATAAGGGGTTCGTCGTAAGTAGGAACGGGAACTACTTCAACACGAACCAAGCGCTCAGCAATTATTTCAAGGGAATGTTCGTTACCCGCATTCTGGAAGACCGGGACAAGCGCCTGTGGATAGCGGCCCGATATAAAGGGCTGTTTCTCTACGACCGACAAGAGAGGCTCAAAAAAATTCAACTCCGAGAGAAGGGATTTCTCGAGGATATTTATATCGACTCAAAAAACCGACTATGGACGGCCTTCGAGCACAAATTGCTGAGAGGAAATATTACCAAAGACGGAACTGTCTGCCCCGACAGGCAGTTCGACATTGAGAACGTAAGAGTGGTGAAAGAAGACCGGCAGGGGAACATCTGGATTGGCTCATGGGGCGGACTTTACAGGCTGGCGAACAACGGCGACGCGGAATTTCCACAGAAAATCTATACTGCGAATATCCCCGACATCAGAGTGCTGCACGACGGCGACATTTTTTTCTCGGCATTCGGAAAGGGCGTGTTTCGGATAAAGGCGAACACGACAACGCCCCTCCCCGTTGACTTTCCGCAGCGATTTCTTCCCACGGCCAAAAACTGTGTGACCATCTTTGAGGACATGCAGCACAGAATATGGCTCGGCACGTACGGAAGCGGCGCACTCTGCTGCAAAGGCAAGTCGTTTCTGCCTTTTTCCGCCGCGACAGGACTCCCCAACAACAACACGCTCTGTTTCGAGGAAGACGCAGACGGGAACATCTGGTTGAGCACTTCGCACGGCATAGCGAAAATCGCATTCGACCGTCGCCGCCCCAAAATCAAGAACTTTTTCAAGACAGACGGACCTCCGGGCGACCAATACCATGAAAAGGCCGGCTGCAGAGGGCACGACGGGAGAATATTCTTCGCCGGAAACCACGGCATCACCTTTTTCAACCCTTCTGACATCAAACCCGACCGCCACGCGCCCGCCGTCAACATCGAAGACCTGAAGATTTTCAACAAACACGTCAGGCCCGGAAAAAATTCGCCGCTGCAGAAGGACATACTCCTCACCAAGCAAATCACGCTCGACCACCGACAGACCACCATATCCATCGACTATGCCGGCATTGATTTCCTCTCGCCCGAGAAGCTCACCTACAAATACAAGCTCGAGGGCTTCGAGAAACAATGGAATTACGTCGGGAATTTCCGACGGGCCACCTACTCCAACCTTCCTGCGGGCCGATACACCTTCCGCGTATACGCCATCAACGGCGACGGCGTAGAAAGTAGCCGCCCGGCAAGCCTCGGCATCATTGTCCGCCCAGCGCCTTGGCTCACTTGGCAGGCGTGGCTGGCGTACGCACTTTGCACCATCGCGATTGCCATCTTCATCATTCGTTTCGCCATTCGGCTGCGACTGAACGAGCAACTCGCAGCGCTGGAGCACAACGAACGCAAGCGAGAACAGGAAATGGCCCAAATGAAGATGAATTTCTTCACCAACATTTCGCACGAGCTCCGCACGCCGCTTACGCTCATCTCCGCGCCGCTGGAAAAGGTCATGGCCGGCCAAAACGACGAGAAAAACATGCGCCTGCTCAACACCATCGCAAGGAACACCAAGCGGCTGTGGCAACTGGCCAATCAAATCATGGATTTCAGTAAGTTGGAGAACGGAACGCTGCGTCTGCGCGTGCAGCGCGTGGAAATTATCGCCATACTGCAGGCCATTTTCGACAATTTCATCTACATTGCAGAGCGCAAGGGCATCGAAATCGCCTTTCGCCCCCACGCGAAGGAAGCATGGATATGGGCCGACACGGATAAAATCGAAAAAATCCTCTACAACCTGCTCTCGAATGCCGTAAAACACACGCCGAGCGGCAAAAGCATCACGCTCTCTACGCGGATTGTCGACGCGCAACACGCACACAGCCACAGGGAGAGCGTCGGTCAGTATCTCGAAATCGACGTCACCGACCACGGCGAAGGAATTCCCGAAGACAAGCTGCAAAACCTCTTCGTGCGCTATCAACAGATAGAAACAGCATCGGGATACAAGCCCGACTACAGCGGAAACGGAATCGGACTGCACTACACGAAAGCGCTTGTCAAAACGCACAAAGGGAACATCAGCGCCGAGCGTGTGGCCGGCGGTGGCATGCGCTTCACGTTCGCCCTACCGCTCGGCGACATCTACACCGACACCGAGAAACAAGAACACACCGAAAATCTCTTCGTCACATCGGCGCGACGAAAGGAAACGACCGACGATGTGCCGAAAAACACAACGCAAAAAGCGCACACCTACACGCTGCTCGTGGCCGAAGACAATCTCGAACTGCTCGACTTCCTCGCCGACCTGTTGTCGCAAGAATATACGGTCCTAAAAGCGTCGGACGGTCAAAAAGCATGGAAAATCGTCAGCCAGCACACGCCCGACCTCGTCATCACCGACGTCATCATGCCCGCCATGTCGGGCCACGAACTTTGCGCAGCGATTAAAGACAACATCGACTATTGCCAGATTCCCGTCGTGATGCTCACGGCAAAAACCGTGACGGCCGACCGCATCGAGGGGCTCGATCGTGGGGCCGACGCTTATATCTGCAAACCGTTCGACACCGAAGAGCTGCTGCTCACCGTCAGGAACCTTCTGCAGCACAAGGAACGCATACGACGCTATTTTTCGACGCCCGGAGCAAGCCGACAGGCAGCCGACGACCAGCCCTTCCTTTCGGCCGACTATATTTTCCTAAACAAGCTCAACGCGCTATTGGAAGCCGAGCTAAGCAATCCGGAACTCGACATCGACGACATCGCCGCGCGGCTCGGCTACTCGCGCTCCGTGTTCTACCGCCGAATCAAGGCACTCACCAACATCGCGCCCAATGATTTTCTGCGAACCTACCGCCTCAAACGCGCAGCCGAGATGCTCGCCTCCTCTTCGCCGCTCGGCGAAGTGTCCGACCTCGCCGGTTTCAGCTCATATTCCTACTTTTCCAAGGCCTTTAAGAAGCATTTCGGACTTTCGCCCAAAGATTATCGGGCAAAATCAGCAAATCCCGAACATCAACTCTGATTTTTGGGCGGAAATTGCTGTGTTCTGCAAAAAAATCGGAGCCTCCCCCAGCCCCTCCGAAGGAGGGGAGTAAAAACGAAAGCCTCCCCCAGCCCCTCCGAAGGAGGGGAGCAGAAACTGGAGCAGATTAGTTTGCACGCAGCTCGTCCCCCCCCTCCTTTGGAGGGGCCGGGGGAGGCTCCCCATTTTTTATTCAGAAACTCGCATTTTTCATCAGAAATCGCTGTATTTTTTCAATAATTCGCGAATTATTGACGGAAATAGCTGTATTCTGCAAATAATTCGCGAATTTTTAGCGAAATTCGCTGTTTTCTGCAAATAATTCGCGAATTTTTGATGAAATTCGCTGCGTTCTGCAAATAAT
>NZ_JH594512.1:3429-33305 GCF_000243015.1 Segatella maculosa OT 289 | reverse complement strand
ATAAGAATTTGCAAATTCTAAGTAGAAATTATTGTTGGCTGTAAAAAAAACTAAAATATTTTTTGGCTCTATAAAATAACCTGAACAGAAACTTGAAAATCCGTTCAGGCTATTTTTTCAGGAGAAGATTGCTTACTTCGGCAAATGGAAAACCTGCGAGAGTTCCTTCATCTGCGCGTCGCTCATTCCGTCCGGCTCGAAGCCCATGGCTTTACAGTCCAAATAAATGGCGGCACTCTTCGACAGCACATCAACTTGGTCGAACGCATCCATGATATCCGTGCTTTTGGCAAAGACGCCGTGCTTTTCCCATAGCACCACGTCGTAGTCCTCAAGTTCTTTCAGCGTTCCTTCGGCCAAGGCGTTCGAGCCCGGAATGGCGTAAGGAACGACGCCCAGCCCCAGCGGACAGAAGGCTTTCGTCTCGGGAATCATGCTCCACAACAGGCGTGTGAGCACATCTTTCTCCAAAAATTTCTTGCCATGGCTCATGGCCACAAGTTCAATCGGGTGTGTGTGCAGCGTAGCCTTAATTTCCGTCTTTCGCTCGAGTTGTCGAGCGTGAACCATCAGGTGGCTCGGCAATTCAGAAGTTGGAAGCACGGGATTGTCGGCGATGATGACATAACTGCTGCAGTCGTCGAGCACACGAATGACGCTTCCGTTCTCCATCGGCCATCGAGCAAGGTCGCGCATGCGTCGTCCCGTTCCCTTGCAGAAGAAATATTGGCCCTTCAAGGCTGGCAGCGTCGCTCCTATCTCTTTTATGTCGCTGATAGCTGGGAGCGCCTTGATTTCGTCGTCGATGAACGCCGTGATGTTGACGGTGATGTTCCCGCCGTTGCGCTCGGCCCACCCTTTCTGCCAGAGATATCCGGCCACTTCCGCAATCTTGCCAACCTCGTTTTCCAATCGGGGACGGCCGTCTAAAATACTTTTCATAATCATTTGCTTGTTTTAATTCAGTACGATCATAACAATTGAGGCAAGAACGAAGAAACAACCAGAATCGCGATGCCCACGACGAGCACGGCTATCGTTCGTCGCCCGCAGCCTTTCCACTCTTTCAGTAGTATGCCCCAAACGTTGGAAAAAACTACGTCGAGCGCCATCAGTATGCAGAACGAGAACGTAATCAGCACGGGCGAGTCGGTAAGGAAGCCTTTGCCCAGAGCCAATCCGAAGAACTGGCTGTACCACAACGCTCCCGCCAAAAGGCAGAAGAGAATGTTGTTAGCCCACACGCTTCGCTTACCGTAATCACTCCAAGTGTGGTTCTTTTGGTTCTGCCAGAGACAGTAGACGGCGTTAGTAGCGAAGCCGCCGACCGTAACGAGCAAGGTGGCGGGCAGCGTCTTGAACAGGCCGGACGTCGCGGCAAAATGCAAGCCGCTCCCAAACTCCAGCCCCACATTGAAGCACGCGCTCATGCAGCCAGCCAAGAGTGCGATGGCGATTCCTTTCGGGAAATTGAAATCCTTGACGGCTGCGCGCTTCGCTTCGTCACTAAGCTGAGCCGCTTTCATCGAGCCCGCAACGCCGATGACGGCAATGCCCACGAGCGTCACTCCTACTCCGATGAGCACCGAGACCGTCAGTTTTTCCAAGTGGTGCCCCTCGGGATAGATGACGTTCAGCATAATAGGACCGAGTACCGTTCCCAATCCCGCGCAAGTGCCCAAAGAGATGCTCTGTCCGAGCGCAACTCCGAGATAACGCATGGAAAGTCCGAAGGTTAGCCCTCCCACGCCCCAAAGAACGCCGAAAAGAACAGTCATGTTGATATCGAACATGTGATCGGCGGTAAAGAGATCCGTCAGCGAGTGTCCCGAAGGCACGGCAAGCAATGCGCCAAGCAGCGGGAGCAACAGCCATGCGAACACGCCCTGCACGAGC
This sequence comes from Segatella maculosa OT 289, assembly GCF_000243015.1. NCBI lineage: Bacteria > Pseudomonadati > Bacteroidota > Bacteroidia > Bacteroidales > Prevotellaceae > Segatella > Segatella maculosa. The sequence continues at coordinate 31,409 of NZ_JH594512.1, read as the reverse complement.
CAGTAGCTCTCCCAGCTCCACGCTTTGATGCGGTTAATAGGGACGTAGCAGCTCGATTGACAGAAAGCGCCGATGGCGATGATGAGAAGTCCAATGATGATATTCATTTTTTATCCGCGTTTAGACAGTACATCCTTTTCATATTGCTCGACTACGGGAATGAAATCCTCGCCGACAGGTACGCCGCTTGTCAGGTTGAAATAGTCATAGATGGCGCCGAACGGCAGACTCTTAGCTTCTTCCAACAGGGCCAGGCGCTCGAACCCCTTGTCGGAATCCTCGTAGGCACGGAGCCGGTCGATGGGTTCCAAGAAAGCCTGCAACAGACATTTCTGCGTGGCGCGCGTCCCGACGATATATGCGCCGATACGGTTGATGGAGGCATCGAAGTAGTCCAGCCCGATGTGCGCACGGTCAAGCGCATCGGCCCGCACAAGTTCCTTGAAGAGGTCGAGCGTTTGGTCGTTCATGATTGTAACGTGATCGGAATCCCAGCGCACGGGGCGGCTCACATGGAGCATCAGCTCGGGCACGAAGAGCAGGAGCGACGCTACCATGTCGCTGACGTTCTCGGTCTGCTCGTAATGTCCGGTATCGAGGGTGTACATCAGATTACGCGTAGCGCAGTAGCCGGCTACGAAGTCGTGCGAACCGACGGTGTAGCTTTCCAGCCCAATGCCGAAGAGTTTTGCCTCCAGACAGTTCTTCACGCCGTCGAGCTTCTCGGCCAATATCTCGTCCAAGCTCTCTGCCATGAGCCGGCGATAGCGCATACGCTCGACGGTCAGGTCCTTGCAACCGTCGTGCACCCAGATGTTCATGATGCAAGGGTCGCCCTGTGCCTTGCCCATAGCATCGGCAATCCTGCGGCAACGCTTGATATGCTCGATCCAGAATTCGCGGATACCCTTGTCAGGATTAGCCAATGACAGGCTGCCGCTCTTCGGATGTGAGAAGCTGGTAGAGTTGAAGTCGAGTTTCATGTCGTTCTCTCTTGCCCAGTCTATCCAACTTTGGAATTGGCTGACTTCCACTTGGTCGCGGTCTACGAACTTCCCGCCGAAATCACCATATATTTCATGAAGATTCAACCGGTGATTCCCTCCCAACAGACTCTTTACGAAAAGGATGTCCCGGCGTACTTCCTCTATGTTTCGGGCACGCCCCGGATAGTTCCCCGTTGTCTGAATTCCTCCGGAGAGCGCTTCGTTGCGCTCGAAGCCGACCACGTCGTCGGCCTGCCAGCAATGTAGGGAAATCGGGGTCTTCTTCAGCAGTTCGACAGCTTTGTCGGTGTCCACACCCACAGCTGCATAACGTTCTTTCGCATAGGCATAAGCCTTTTCAATACTTTCTGTTTTCATAACTTTAAGTTTTTAGTTGGTTTCTATATTTAATTTGTCCTAAGTTGGTCATTGAGAGGTTTTATCATAGTGTGGCAAGTCTCCCGTCGTTTACCGTGGCGTTTGCTCACATGTCACAAGGTTAATGACTGATTCGGGCTTATGATTGTTTACTCTTCACTCCCACCTGTTACATACAGGTATTTCTCATAGGCAGCCTTCCACGGTGCCGTATCCCGAGGGATAAATCTTGCCGGTGCAATGCTGTTTGCGATAACTTGCCGCATATCCCATACATCCTTGAAATATCCGGCAGCCTTTGCCTGCAACATGACATTGCCGATGGCGGTGCACTCCTGAGGACCGGCAAGAACAGTGATGTTGCATGAATCGGCCGTGAACTGATTGAGAAAACTGTTTTGCGAACCGCCACCTATCACGTGGAGCACATCTATCGGGAACGGAGCAAATTCCTTCAGCCAGCCGAACACCTGCCGATAGCGCAGTGCGAGCGAGTCGTATATGCAGCGACAGAACTGCCCCCGGGTCTCGGGAACAGGCTCATCGTGTCTGCGGCAATAAGTCTGAATGGCCGCCGTCATGGAGTCGGGATTGGCAAACATGGGGTCATCGGGGTTGATGAGACTCCTGAAGCCCTCAGCCTTCATGGCTTCTTCGATCAGCGTTGCATGGCTCACGTCGCCGGGCTCTTTCTTCCATTCGCGGCGACAGCACTCATACAGCCACATGCCGCAGATGTTCTTCAGGAAACGGACGGTGCCCGCAACTCCTCCCTCATTGGTGAAGTTACGACTGAAAGACTGCTCATTGACGATAGCCTGCGGCGTTTCGATTCCCATCAGGCTCCATGTGCCCGAACTGAGATAGGCAAAGTGTGGACCTGCGGCAGGGACGGCTGCAACGGCACTTGCCGTGTCATGCCCCGCCACGGCAACGACGGGAAGCGGACCGAGTCCTGTCAGTTTGCGGACCTCTTCGGTCAGTGTCCCGACGACGGTACCGGGCCCGACCGCCCTACCGAAATGTGTCCGTCGCAGTCCCACACTCTGAAGCAATGCCTCGTCGATTTCTCCCGTATGCACATTCAGCATCTGTGACGTAGAGGATATGGTATACTCACAAACCATCTCCCCTGTCAGGAGATAGCTCAACGCGTCGGGCATGAACAGGATTCTGTCGGCATTTTGCAGTGCCGGACTCCCAGCCTTGCGCATCGCATAGAGTTGGAAAAGCGAGTTAAAGTTCATCAGCTGTATGCCCGTTTTCTCATACACCTGCGCTTTCGGCATCGCTTCAGCGAAATATTCATCCATTTTCCCTACGGTGTGCGGGTCGCGGTAGGCAAACGGATTACCCAACGGCAGACCGTCGGCTCCGATACACACAAAGTCGCAGCCCCAAGTGTCAATGCCTATGCTTTCTATAGGGTAGTTTCTTTGGGCAGCAAGACGGAGTCCGGCGATGATTTCGTTGTAGAGGGCGGCCAAATCCCAGCAGACGTGCCCGCGGATTTGTATCAGTGCATTGTCGAAGCGGGTCAGTTCTTCCAACGTGATGGTCGGCTTGTCAGCTGCACAGCCATCTGCACCCTTGCCTGAAATCGTACCGATGATGGTCCTGCCACTCGTGGCGCCTAAGTCCACGGCGAAGAAGACACTGTCTGCTTGTTGAGGTTTTAGTTGTTTCATTAGTTATATGGTTTAGTGATTATCGTCTTACAGATTTCCGATAGGCCGTCGGTGTGACCCCGTTCTTCTTGCGGAAAGTGGTTGCGAAATAGTCTACCGACTCATAACCCACCTGATAGGCAATTTCCGTCAGCGAAAGATTGGTGTTTGCCAAGAGTTGTTTACATTTCGTCAGCCTCACCTCCTGAATATATTGGAGCGGCGCATAGCCTGTGAATTTCCTGAACACCTGACGGAACCTTGAATAGCCCATATTGATTTCTTCCGCCACTTCCATCGGGGTGATACCCTCTGCGAGCCGTTCCGTCATGATCACCTTCGCCTTTCTCATCTGCTCGACCACCTCACGGTTTTCGAATTCGTTGTGCCGGTTAAAGGCGTAAGCATGGCCCATCACCATGTTCGCGGCCCCGGCCAGCATCTGCTGGTAGCCGACATACTGCTCCTTGGCTATCGCAATGGCGTTCCGGAACACCTGCACAAGTTCATCGTGCAGCCCGACGTGGAACACCGGTTCCCGCGGAGAGAAAAAGCCGTTCGCAATACGGCTGTCTATGTTCTGCCCCCTGAAGCCTATCCAATATTCATTCCAGCCCGTTCCGGGGTCGGGGTGATAACTGTGCCACTCTCGGGGAAACAACAGAAACATGTCTCCTTCCTTGATTTCTGTCTGCGCACAGTGCTCGGATTGAAAGAAGCCTCTTCCGGCAGTAATGTAGATGAATTGATATTCATTCAGCCGCCTGCCTTGGTCCGTCAGGAACGAATATTCTTGCGGATGGTTCTTCGGGGGATAGGGCTCGTCGGAATCTATATGCTGGAAACCGACACCGTTGACTGTCAGTCCCCAACGCGCATCCTGCTCGTTGTCGATAAGATATTGCAATGTCTGGTTATGACCCATAGCGTCAATTCGTATTAGTTAATAGGTTCTTGTTGCAAAAATAATAATTTTCAAGGTCAGATGAGTGTCTATTCTGACATAAAATACTTGATATTTGACGTATTGGTGAATTATATGTGCGATTTTGGCTACGAAACCAACATGAGGCCGATATAAGTCCTCGGAAACCTCACCCCTCCCCTTCTTCAAGAGGAGGGGGATTAATGCCTGCGGTCGTGAGTGTTAAACACTTGCAACAGTGAGTACGGAACACTCACTACAGCGAGTACGGAACACTCGCAATCACAAGTGTTAAACACTTACAAGGACAGGTGTTAAACACTTACAGGGACAGGTGTTAAACACCCTTGAACATGGGTACGGTACACCTATGGTCGTAGGTACGGTATACCTACGGTCATGGGTACGGTATACCTACGGTCATGGGTACGGTATACCTATAGTCATAGGTACGGTATACCTACAGTCGTGGGTACGGTACACCCATGGTCATGGGTACGGTATACCTATGGTCATGGGTACGGTATACCTATGGTCGTGGATACGGTATACCTATGGTCGTGGGTACGGTATACCCTTGGGACAAGCTGTTCGGGCTCCTCCTCATAAAGAAAGGGCAAGGGCGGGCCTCAGAGCGTCGCGCATTCTTGGCAGAAAGCACCGAAGGGGCCAACGGAAGGCTGTTTACTCCTACGGCTCTGCCCATCTTCTTAACAGTGAACCCATGTAATATTTACATATTCTCTTTGATATTCCGGCCAATTCCATTATATTTGCATGCAATAAACCCATTAACCCAAAGAACATGTTAGGAACACAAGAAATTTTTATCATTGCACTTATTATCCTGCTTTTGTTTGGCGGCAAGAAGATTCCTGAACTGATGAAAGGCCTTGGCAAAGGAGTCAAGAGTTTCAAGGACGGAGTCAACGGCATCGAGAATGAAGCGAATCCAAACACAAAAGATACGGAAAAAGACACGACAAACGCCAATGACAAGTGATGGCTGAGAACGAAGAACTCTCCTTTTGGGAGCATTTGGACATTCTGCGGAGCATCATTCTCAAGGTCATCATTGTGTGCGGAGCGTGCACACTGCTGGCCTTTTACTTCAAAGACCCGATATTCAAGATTATTTTGGCACCGAAAGACCACGGTTTCATCACCTACAAGATGCTGCGGACCGAGTCTTTCGGCATCAGCCTCATCAACACCGGACTCACCGAGCAATTTCTTGTCCACGTAAAAGTCGCCGTGTTTGTCGGTATTCTTTGTGCTTCGCCTTACATCATCTATCAGCTATACAAGTTCATTAGCCCGGCGCTGTATGCCAGAGAACGCAAGTATTCGGGGCGCATCGTCGGCAGTGCCTACGCCATGTTCTTCATGGGCAATCTCGTCAATTACTTTCTTATCTTCCCTTTGACGCTGCGTTTTCTCGGCACTTATTCCGTGAGCCCCGAAGTTCAAAACATGCTGACCATACAGTCATATATGGACACGCTGCTCATGATGGCACTCCTCTTCGGCCTTGTCTTTGAGATTCCGGTCATCAGCTGGTTACTCGCACTCGCGGGATTGCTCAAGCATTCATGGATGACACGATACCGCAAGCATGCCATCGTGGGCATTGTTATCCTTGCAGCCGTCATTACGCCAACCTCCGACATCTTCACCTTGTTCATTGTTTCCCTCCCCATCTGGCTGCTTTACGAACTCAGTATTCTCATCGTAAAAGCAACCGAACGTCAAAACGGATAGATTTACAAAGCTAAGACCGTCAGCACATCGCCTTTCACGCGGAAATGAATATCGGCTCCCATGAAAGGCATGCCGTAAATCTTATCGGGATTGTCTTGATACGGGGGACGAGGGTCTTGCTCCAACACTTGCTTCAACGCAGCTATCCGTTCCTCATCAAAGCCACGAGACAACAAAAAGGCATGCACTTCATCGGACATGACTACCTGCAAGCGTTGCCATTGGTTAGTGTCTACAAATCCACTGCGCGCATTGACATGTGCATCGGTATAGGTTACATAAGGTTTGATGTCGTAAATCGGCGTTCCATTCATCAAATCCGCACCCAATACATGAATGACCGGACCACGATTGCTCGCCCACTCTATCATTTCAATCTTCACTGAAGAAAGACCTAAACCATTAGGACGAAAAGGACTGCGACTGGCAAACACTCCAACCTTCTTATTCCCTCCGAGACGTGGAGGACGTACCATCAAACTACCCGCATGATGCCTGTTGGCATTGAAATCCCAAATGAGCCACAAATAATCAAAGGCCTCCAATCCACGCAACGCATCAGGATTACGATAGGCTGGAAGGAAGACAATCTCTCCTTTCAACGTCTCCACAACACCACTCTGCTTTGGGATACCGAACTTTGAACTGAAAGGAGAATGGAAAACGGCAACGGGCGCTATGGTCATACGCGATAGAATATAGAGGAAACCATAATCACTGCCAAGATGAACAATCCCACCCACACCGGCATATAAAGGTGTTTCAAGTCTTGTGCATACTGCGGACCACTTATCCGACTAAACATATAATAAACAACTGAAGAACCACACAAGGCAAACAGCACGCCTATCAACAGATCGCCGAAATAGTGAACGCCCAAGTACATGCGACTATAGCATTGCAAAAGCGCCCACGAAAAGAGAAAGACCGAAAGCCAATAGCGTCTGAATAGATAGGTAAAGAAGAAAGCCAAGCCCCACGTATTGCTTGCATGATTGGACGGACAACCATAGGCTCCGCCACGATAACCGTCCACAACATGCACGCAAGCACTTAGGGGATTATCGAGATTACCGGGACGAAGCCGCGCTATCCATGGTCGGACAACCTGCGAAGTAAAGCTGTCGGTGAACAGAATGACAACACCGATAGCCAAAAGAACAGACAGCACTACCTTATAAGAATAGTTCTTCAGCAACACATAGAGCAACGCAGCATACATCGGGAGCCACACGAACCTGTCGCTCACCAACCACATCACACTATCGAAATAGTCGTTGTGGCAACCGTTCACCGCGAGGAAGACTGTTGTATCGACAGTTTTAAGCGTCTGAAAGAGTTCCGATAGTTCTGTCATCATCGTTGCGCTATGTCATTATAGAGTTCTTGCAGGTAGGCCTTTCCCTGCCTTTCTAAATCGTGCCGGCCATTGCCCTCATCGAGCATCACCTTCTTCGAGACATTGTCATAAATCATTCGCTGTTCTTGCGTTGCCAAGCCCCAAAGGTCGGGGAACGTGAAGAATGCAAAGTGTGGAGCCTTGCGGTCAAGCATGTCTTTACTGAAGCGGAAATTCTCATGTCCGATGCCCATCTGTCCCAGCAATGTAGCTGCTAAATCATGCTGCGAGCCGTAGTTCTCCACCGTAAAAGGCGACTTAACGGCACCGCCCAACCATATCATCGGTATCTGATAATGTGCAAGGCTGAACTCGCTCAAGTGTTCGGGATAGCAACCTTGATGGTCGGGCACCAAGACAACGAGCGAACGCTTCCAACGTCCCGTACGTTTCAGAAAGGCAACGAAGCGTCCCACGCAGTCGTCAGTATAGGCAAAGGCATTCAACACCTTGTTGCCCAGCCGCCGGAAAGGAACATCGAAAGGTTCATGCGAGCTACTTGTCTGGATAACACGCAACAGCGGACCGCCTGTCTCACCCTTCAAATCGTTCTGCAATCGCTCAAACACCAAATGGTCAGGAACGCCCCACTTGCTCAACCTACTCTTCAACGGGAAGTCTTTGTCCGACACAATGTCCGTGAAACCCATTCCTGTCAGATAAGCACGCATATTCGTGAAGTCCGCGTCGCCCCCGTAATAATATTTCAATCCATACCCCTGCCGATTCAACGTGCCTGCAATAGAAGGAAGATGATTGACCTTCCGCGTATATTTCATCAGACTGGTTGTCGGCTGAGCCGGATAGCCACTCAGGATAGACACAATGCCACGGTCGGTACGGAAGCTGTTGGCATAGAAATGCTCAAAGAAAACGCCTTCTTTGTCCCATCGGTTCATGTTAGGCACAGCACGGGTCTTCATCAGCTCACGCGAGAAACTCTCCAATATCACGATATAAATATCGGGCCGTTGCACGGTGAGCAACCTTTCCGTGCTGTCGCTCCGCGTGTAGAGCAAAGGCCGGCAGACGCGCTCCGCCTCACCCTCGTCCATAAACCTATATTGCGAAGCGAAGTCCTCCTGCTTCGACAGGCTCTCCATCAAGCTGAACACCGGGTTCACAGCCGCATGGTTCAGCCGCATGTCCTTACTAAAATAGGCCTCGCCCACATTCATCACCGACACGCCCACGCCACCTCTGATGGGCAGGAGCAACGCCCCCGTCAGCACAAGCTGCAACACCGACCGTCCTATCCTTCTACCACCGTTTGGGGAAAGACCGTCAAACCCGTGTTCCACCTTTTGCATCAACAGGAAAACGCCCGTCGCCAAGAGCAATGCTATTGCGCAGCCCACTATCACCGTCCACACGCTCACGCTCGCCACGGCATCGGCCGGAGAAGAGAAAAAGTAGAACAGCGGCGTAACATCAAGCGGAAAGCCCCAATAGCCATAAAGCACAAGGTTGAGACAGAACGTCACGGCAAACAACAGCGCGGCCAACGCGTCGTAGCCACGGCCAATCCACCTCGTGACACGCCCCCGACACCACGTCTCAGTCAGTATCAGCAGCCCCGGCACCACGCTGAAATAGCCTGCCACAGAAAGGTCGAGCGACAGTCCGTGAAGCATCACCTGCCACACGTCGCCCACCCCTGCCGTCGGCATCAACGCATGATGCCAAAGCATGAAACAAGGTTTTTGCAAGGCAAAGAGCATCACCCATGCCGCATAGACCGCGAGAAACTTCAGTGTATTGGTTTTCATCAGTTGATTGGAATGCCCATCCCGTTTGTAAACGATGCAAAAGTACGCAAAAAGGGCGGACACCGTCTTCCGTCCCACCCTACTTTTAGACACATTAACGTTTATAGACAACAATAAACCCACACCGATCCGTGGGAGGCCTGCCCCCAATTGGACCAACCTTTTTTCTTTCGGTTTGATGCTTGCGCCTTGGAGCACTGTCACCATCCACTTCTGTTTGATGCTTGCGCCCCGGGGCGACGTTAACACACGTTTACGTTTGGAACTTGCGCCCTAGGGCGACGTTGACACACATTTACGTTTGAGACTTTCGCCCTAGGGCGATGTTAATATATGTTTACATCGGGACTTTCGCCCTAGGGCGACGTTAACACATGTTTACGTTTGGAGCTTTCGCCCTAGGGCGACGTTAATATACGTTTACGTTTGGTGCTTTCGCCCCGGGGCGCAACTAATATTTCTTTCGGTTTGGCGTTTGCGCCCCGGGGCTTATAACGATTTGGGATGAAAATGAATTGTCGGCGGGAGCGTTATTCCTGCATGAGCTTTGAAAGGAAGTCGTCAAAGTCTTTGTCCAATCCGGGCATCAGGTCGCCGTCGATGATGACCGTGTCGTCGTCGGCAAGATAGAGCTCGGCGATGGGCATGCGTTCGTCGCTCTCCAACACGAAGCTGTAGGGCTTCAGAATGCCCAGATGGTCGACGATTTCGGCCTCGCGTTTGAAAATCTTTCTCAGTTGCAGCGTAATCCGGTCGTAGAAGTTATCGTCGGTGTTGCCGATCCACTGTTCAATCACGCACCGTGTAATCTCGTTCTCATTGTCGTCGTAGGCCAACAGCTCCCCGGTGTCTTGGTTTGCGCATACGTGTATGTCGGTCACGATGTCGCATTCGTCGCACGCCGGAAACTTTTGCCCGATTTTATGGATAAAGCGTTCAATTTGTTGTATGGTTTGTTCGATTGTATTCATGCGTTGTACGGATTAAATGATTATTGTCAGAGGTCATCTAAGTTGACTTGCTGTTCAGCCGGCTTCCGTTTCTTGTCCTTCTCTTTTTTAGGCTCATTGGCAGGCTTTGCGGTCTTCGAATTGTCCGGAGTTTTATTGTTGCTTCCTTCGGATTCTTCTATCGGACGGGTGACCGGATTGCCTTCTTCGTCGAGTATGACTTCCTCTTCACCGATGATACTGTCGTTGGCCGTCGTGTCACGCTTGGCTTGCGGACTATAGCTGGGGCAGAGATACATGTCGCTCGTGATGTCATCGTCGTGCGGTTTGTCGAACTTGGCGTGATACTGCTTGAAGGCCGGATCTCTGAACAACGCCTGCAGGAAGTAGCCGCAAATGGGTAGTGCCGTTCGCGAGCCTTGTCCTAGGGCCCCGGTTCGGAAATGGATGCTTCGGTATTCGCCACCGACCCATGCTCCTACCACCAATTTGGGACTGACGCCCATGAACCACGCATCGGAGTGGTTGTTGCTCGTTCCGGTCTTTCCGCCGAACTCGGTGTCGCGGAAGTCTCCCACATATCCCCAAAGCGATTGTGACGTTCCGCCGGGTTCACGCATGCCGCCTTGCAACATCTGCTGCATGAGGAATGCACTCTTATAAGGAATAACCTGCTCGGACTTGGTTGGGCCTACATACACTTCGTTTCCGTCTTTATCCAAGACGCGGGTGACCAGCACGGGGTCGTGGTGCTTGCCGTTATCCGCAACAACGCAGTAGGCATTCACCATCTCCAACAGCGTGACATCGCTGGAACCTAGTGCCAAGGAAGGCGCATCGTCCAACGGACTCACGATGCCCATCTTCTTGGCCGTCTCGATGATGCGCTTGATGCCCATCTCCTGACCGAGTCTGACGGCAACCGAGTTGATGCTTCGGGCGAAGGCGCTCTTCAAAGGCATGGAGTCGCCACTGAAAGAGCCGTTGGCATTGCCCGGCGTCCATGTAACTTCCTTTTGTTTCTTCTTGTCATAGACTTGCATCGAGATATATTCGTCGCGTCGCTTGTCGCATGGGGTGAGTCCTTGGTTCATGGCCTCCGTATAGACGAACAGCTTGAACGTTGAGCCGGGTTGGCGCATGGCCGTCACCTTGTCATACTTCCACGAATTGAAGTCGATGTCGCCCACCCATGCTTTCACAGCTCCCGTCTGCGGTTCCATGGCAACAAAGGCGCAATGCATGAACGTTGTCATATATTTGATGGAATCCTCGGAGGTCATTTCTTTGACGACGGAGCCTTTGGCATAGTCGAACACCTTTACGGGGTGCTTCCACACTTTATAATAGTAGCTGACGGAGTCGGGATTGTTGGGAAAACGGGCCAGCAAGGCCTTATAGAAAGGTTGCCGTTCTGCAATCTGTTGAATGAAGTTGGGTATCACCTGATGGTTCTCGTCCTGCCATGGCTCTTGACGGAGCCAGTTGCCGGATTGGTTTCTGTAGATACCCCAATGATTATTGAAGTTCTGCTGCACCTGCTTCATCTGCTTTCTTGCCGCTTCCTCAGCATACTTCTGCATTCGGGTATCGATGGTCGTGTATATCTTCAGACCGCTGGAATACAAATCATATCCGTTTTCGTTGCACCAGTCTTTCAGATAAGACGCAATGGCCTCTCTGAAATATTTGGCCTGCCCGTCGTAGTTCTCTTCGACCTTGAAATCGAGCTTGATGGGAATGCTTTTCAGTGAGTCGCATTCCTCACGTTTTAAGTCACCGTGATGATATAAATTCTCAAGCACCGTGTTGCGGCGCGCCAAAGCGTTTTGCGGATTGGTCCTCGGATTGTAATAAGACGTAGCTTTCAGCATGCCCACTAAGACGGCAGCCTGTTCGGTCGTCAGGTCAAGCGGAGTCGTGTTGAAATAAGTTTTTGCGGCCGTCTTGATACCGAAAGAGTTGTTGCCGAAGTCCACCGTATTGGCATACATCGTGATGATTTCTTTCTTGGAATACACGGTTTCGAGTTTCGTGGCAATAATCCACTCCTTGCTCTTCACAATCAGAATTTTCAATCCGGGTATCTTGCCCAATAGTCCCGTGGAATACTGCGAACGGACCCGAAACATGTTCTTGGCCAACTGCTGGGTAATCGTCGAGGCACCGCGGCCGTCATGATGAAACACAGCATCTTTCATCGCACCGAACAATCCGATAGGGTCGATGCCGAAATGCTTATAGAACCGTTCGTCCTCGGTATCCACCAGTGCACGGAAGAACTTAGGGTTGACTTCTTCATACTTGACGGGGGTTCTGTTCTCGTTGAAATACTTTCCAATCAACTTGCCGTCGGCGCTGTATATCTCGGAGGCCTCACTCGTCTGCGGATCCATGATGCCCGAGAAATAGCCCGGTGATTTTCCGAAGAGCCAAAGGAAGTTCATGTCAACCATTCCCAGATAGACAATCAAGGTAATGAAGAATGACAGGAGTCCGATGGCGGTCTTTGTGTACCACGCACGCCCGTGGTATAATGACTTGTACCATGGCCAAAAGTTACGCAGATAGCCTATGCACCAATTGAATAATCTTTTTATCTTGTCCATAATCCTATGTTATATCAGGGTTTGTATGGTGCAAACTTACATAATTTTCTCGAATTCCACGCCGGTTGCATGAAAAAAGTTAAGGGCATTATAAAACTTAGAGATAAACGAGAGAATGTCCGCCGGCGAGAATTCCGCCGAGAGTCAAAATAAAAAAAACATGTCGGCGGAACCTCCGCTGGAAGCCAAGAGGTAAAATACATATCAGCGGGAGCCCCGACAGGAGTTAAAAAGGTAAAAGATGCATAAGAGTGCCACACTCTGACAGTTAAACGTTAAGAAAAGTATAGGAGTACCGTACTCTAACAGTCAAACGTTAAGAAAAGTATAGGAGTACCGTACTCTAACAGCTAAACGTTAAGAAAAGCATAGGAGTACCGTACTCTAACAGTCAAAAGTTAAGAAAAGTATAGGAGTACCGTATTCTAACAGTCAAAAGTTAAGAAAAGTATAAGAATACCGTACTCTGGCAGTCAAACGTTAAGAAATATGTCGATGGGAATTCCGAAGGAGCAACGAACCAACGGAAACAACTTTTGCATCATTCCGTCACCTCTTCAAGGTTCCCATCGCTCCCATTACGACAGGCGGGGGCTACGCTCATCGCTCGCCCCCCGCCTGTGTTCTGCCGCTTATTTGAGAATCACGCCCTAAATATTCTTACCTCGAACCGCATTGACATCGTGAGCGTGAGGCTCTTTCTATCGGACAACGATCTTCTTACCGTTCCGGATATATATTCCTTTTGGTAAATATTGAATGGAAGAACCCATGTAAAGACCGCCCAAGGTATAAATCCTGTCATCATTCTTTCTCGATATTCGTAAAGATTTGATCTCGGTTGCCACTTTTTCAAAGCGCAAAGCGTCGGCTTTCGGTGTCTTATCACAGACAAGCAACCATCTGAAAGCATTCAAAGAAGCTTTTACTTTGCTCTTATCCTTCACTTTGACAATATTGTTATCCCCGAAGATATACATGTTGCGCTTCGAAGCAAACTTGTCCACTTTGTATGTTCCATAGCAAGTCAGGCCGGGAATATGATACGTTAAGGTTTCATTGCTTTTATGAGAGGCTTTGACAAGACCTATTTCATAAACATGATTTGCAGGAATGTTTATCTTACCGAAAATCAGATAGGGCGTGTTTGCTTTGAGGTCAGACTTTACCTCGGTGAAATAAATCAAGCCTTCCTTGCAAGCCGTAGGAATATAAGCCGCGGCCTCTTGCCCAAACAGCTGTTTATAGTTCGGGATATCAAACGGAACAATAAAGGTGTTATAGCATTCGGGTTTGAAGACTCTGTGCAAACTGACATCAATATCGGCATCAATACAGTCCAAACCAATCTGCTCGGACAACGAGATTTTAGTGTTCTGGACATGATACAGACGGACGGGGTTGAATTTCTTCGCATCATCACATAAGCGATACCTGCCCTTCACATCATCATATCGCACTGCATACCCATCGATGAGAAGATGGAAACCGCCACTTTCTTTTTCGAAAGTGGCCAAACACTTCTCTGATGTCAAGTAGGTTGTTCTCAGATACCCGACTTCTGCCTTGTCATAACATAAATAACAATGCGAATCGTCATTCTGCTCCGCCGTCAAGTCTTTGATATACCAGCCATCTTCTTTTTTCTGAAATTGCAATATGTCACAATGAGGCTGGACGTCGGCAACCAAAGTATGAGCAGAAACAGAACCATCTTGCAAGGAAGAGAAATAGAAGGCGCCTTTTATACCTTGATACCCCATGGCATGGTAACTGTTATCAGCAAATCCTGTCATGATATACAGACCGCCATCTACCAGTTGGCTCTCATTCTCCACTTCCACAGCAGTTACTTCTGCAGATGACTGTCCCCATGAGCAGAGGGAAAACACGAGGGAAAACACTAAAAGAATAAACTGTTTGTTTTTCATATATGGTATTTTTTAGAAATTAACTATATCTTTTCACAACACCATCGCGTCACCTTGATCATAATGGCCATGCCGGGAACTTCCTTCAACAGATAATACATCTTGTTTGAACGTACGAGTCTTCCCGTGAGTCCTTTCAATGGGCCATGTTTCACAAGAACTTTATCTCCTTTTTTCAGATGAGCCTGTTCTTCGCTCAGATACTTTCGCATGGTGAGTTGAGGGTTACACATCGCCCTGAATTCATACATCTGCGTTGCAGGAATTTCATAATAGCTTTTGTCTTCTTTGCTTTTTGTAACAACACTCATCTTGAGTGTCGACGCTGTTACAAGATTACGCATCTCTACTTCAGTTCCTTCCTTTTTAAGGAAAATGAGATTGCGTACAACGGGCCGCAAGACGTGCTTGACACCATGGTTTTTATCTTCTACATCCATGTATTCTTCGGGAATGAACGTTTCAAGTCCCTTATTCTGGAAGTAATCAGCCGCCTCCTTCTGACGTGTGGTATAGAGTTTGATTGCATACCATGGCGAATAATCGCGTAACTCTGATACAGATTGCGCAGCATCATCTAAGCATTCAGTAGTCAGCTTCTTTTCTTCCATCATATGTAATCCACGTGAAATAAATCAGAATTCACTCGTAAAGTGGAACCTGATGTTTTTGAAATCTTGCTGTGCCATTGACAAGACATAGCCACTATCGGCAAGGAACACATCACGTCCTTCCGTATCTTTGGCCATATACTGATATTTCCGCTTCTTGAAATTATCCAAGTCCTCTGCGTCACTCGCTTCAACCCAACAAGCCTTATGCAAGTGAACGGGCTCCCAACGGCATTTGGCATTGTATTCATGTTCTAAACGATACTGAATAACTTCGAACTGTAACTGACCTACCGTCCCGACAATCCTGCGACCATTGAATTGATTGACGAACAACTGAGCGACACCCTCGTCCATCAACTGCTCAAGTCCTTTCTGGAATTGTTTGCTCTTCATGGGATCATCATTTTCTATATACTTGAACAGCAATGGAGAGAAACTGGGTAAGCCACGGAAATGAAGCAGTTCGCCTTCTGTCAACGTATCACCAATCTTGAAGATACCGTTATCCGGAAGACCAACGATATCACCGGGATAGGCTTCTTCGACAGTGCTCTTACGTTGTGCCATAAACTGAGTAGGCGAAGAGAACCGAACCGTCTTACCCTGACGTACATGCAGATAAGGTTGATTACGGACAAACTTGCCTGAACATACTTTACAAAAGGCGATGCAACTGCGATGATTGGGATCGATATTAGCTGTTATCTTGAAGATAAATCCCGTGAATTTCGATTCTGTCGGCTCAACCATACGCTCTTCGGCCTTGGTTGGCTTTGGACTCGGAGCTATATCAACAAAACAGTTCAATAGTTCTTGGACACCAAAGTTATTCAAAGCAGAGCCAAAGAAAACCGGTGCTACCTCGGCATCACGGTAGGTCTCTTTGTCAAAAGCCGGATATACGCCATTGACCAATTCAAGGTCGTCGCGCAGTTGTTGTGCTTCACGTCCGCCTACCTTCTCTTCAAGTTCACCCGATGCAATATCAACTGTTGCTTTCTCTGTTACACGCTGCTTGTTTGGCGTGAAGAGATTAAGCTGCTGTTCATAAATATTATATACACCCTTGAAACGTTGACCTTGACCGATGGGCCATGACAACGGGCGTACCTTGATTTGTAATTCTTCTTCGAGCTCATCAAGCAAATCAAACGGATTACGACCTTCACGGTCCATCTTATTGATAAAGATAATTACCGGAGTATTACGCATACGACACACCTCCATCAGCTTCCGGGTTTGTGCCTCTACTCCCTTTGCACTATCAACTACAATGATGGCTGAGTCAACAGCCGTCAATGTTCGATAAGTATCCTCGGCAAAATCTTGGTGTCCAGGTGTATCAAGGATGTTGACCTTATAGGTATCTCCGATTTCGTCATCAGGAAGATAGTCAAATTCCATTACAGATGTAGACACTGAGATGCCACGTTGCTTCTCAATATCCATCCAATCTGAGGTGGCTGTCTTACGAATCTTATTACTTTTTACAGCACCGGCAACCTGTATCTGCCCACCGAAAAGCAAAAACTTCTCTGTCAATGTCGTTTTACCGGCATCCGGATGAGAAATAATAGCAAAAGTTCGCCTTCTTTGTATTTCGTTCATAGCTATAATCCTGATAATCTGCTTAACTTTTTACATTGACATTTCAGACCAGCTCAGCCATACATTTCTTCAGACTATCTGTCCAATATGGGATTTTAATGCCAAAGGTCTCTTTGATTTTAGTCTTGTCAAGCACTGAATAGGCAGGTCTAATAACCTGACTCGGAAATTCATTACTATGACATGGCTGTATATCACAATCTATATGGCCTGCAATTTCTGCAATTTTCTTTGCAAAATCAAACCATGAGCAAACACCTTCATTGCTGAAATGATATATTCCTTCATTGCCATCAAGTTTACGATTCTCAATGATATAGAAAATTACATCTGCCAAATCACCGGCATAAGTCGGTGTCCCACATTGGTCGAAAACTACTTTTAACTGAGGTTTTGTCGCAGTCAAGTTCAGCATTGTCTTGACAAAGTTATTTCCAAATTCAGAGTAAAGCCAGGCTGTCCTGACAATAAGATGTTTTACACCAGTAGCTTGAATTCTTTGCTCTCCATGCAATTTGGTCAAACCATAAATACCCGTAGGAGTCCCTTTTTGTTCTTCCCTGCAGGGTGTATTATAGGGATTATCTCCAAAAACATAGTCAGAACTGATATGAATTAAAGATCCACCAACATCTTTCATTACTTTTGCCAGATTCTCAGGTGCCGTTGCATTCAATATTTCAACTATGTCACCAGCTGTTTCCGCTGCATCAACATTCGTCCATGCTGCACAATTAATGATACATTTCACATCATACAGCCTCACAGTTTCACGAATATCACCAAGATTAGTTATATCTAAATTCTGATAGCCCTCACAAATATCTGTGAAGATATAATTGTCGTGCCCATTCTTAGAGACCTGCTGCATCTTATGGCCCAACTGTCCATTTGCACCCGTAACTAAAATATTCATATATCAGCCATTTTACGTTATGATACAAAATTATTCATCACCAAAGTTCAGACCTTCTGTCTCATCTTCTATATAATAATCACTCAAAAGACCAATAAAGGTAGAGATTTCCTTGATAGCATGTTCGGTATCCGGTGACACATCCTTCTGCTGCATTCGCAACACCATTATTCCATAAAGTGCATCCAAACAAATTTCTATCTCACTCACTTCCTTATTTCCCTTATTACGTAACTCAACAATAAAAGGAAGGACCTTGTAATATTCAGCATTATAGATAGGAAACTTATTACTCTGCAATAGTCGATTGTGAAGGTCGAGCAAATCTTTGATTATGATTGTATTGACATTTAAATGACCTTGCTCACGCTTTCCTTCTTCATTCATCATGCGAATAAGATTACCAAACCAATCTAATTCAGCCTCTTTCTGCTCATTTGTATAACCGGAAAACTTACTGATATATGCTTTTCGGATCAATGGAAGGGAACAACCCATTGCACGAATTATATCTTCCATCTGCCACATATATAATAGATATTCAGCAATAGACTTCTTTCTTAATTCTTTTGCTATAAACATTTCTTTACTTTTTGTTGTTTAATAAGCTTATCTTAAAGATGCAAGCTCCGGAAGATGATATAAATTAAAGATTGTACCGATAAGAGCTATCAGTGAAAAGATGATGACTACACTACCAATTACCTTGTTTATAATGACGATTCCATTATCATCAAATTTCGTTCTAATTTTATCGACAAGCCATGTTAACCCATACCACCACAACAATGCACCAAATAACACACTTGCATACCCTATACACATTTCTATCTTATGATCAGGTATTACAAAAGCAAAGAGAGCAAAGAGCATCATGAAGTATGGAACAATTAATAAATTACTAAATGTAACTGCAAAAGCTGTCAAAGCATTATGCCACAACGTACCTCGTCCGTTCCCATTACTTGGATGAGCGTTTTGCATAGGATTGCTGCGATAACTATAAATCCCAAATAGCAATATTAGCACTCCACCAAAAATCTGAAGATAGAATTTTGTGTTAGGATTATTAACAAAATCAATAACAAAACTCATTCCCACCCCCGTTAATACCGCGTAGATTAAATCACTCATAGCTGCACCAACCCCTGTGACAAAACCAAACCAACGACCTTTCTTAAGGGTACGATTGATACAAAGTATACCTACTGGTCCCATTGGTGCAGATGTAAGAATTCCGATCAAGATACCCTTGAATATGAATTCCAAAATATTTATCTGAAAAGGAAATGACATATCCATAACAGGGTACAAAGTTAAACAAAAAAGGGCAGATTACAAAAGTCATCTGCCTAAATATGAAAAAATTATAATTCCCAACCAATTGCACTGGCACCAAGAACTGCCGCACTTGAACCTTCTAAGCCACTGATCAAAAACTTAGCTTTATTCTTAAACACTGGAAGTATATGTCTGTTATAACTTTCAACAAGCGGTTTCATCAGCAAATCACCTGCTTTGGTCAAACCTCCAAAGAAAATGAATGCCTCCGGACTTGAGAACACTGCAAAATTCGCGCAAGACTCTCCAAGCATTTCTCCTGTAAATTCATAGACACGATTTGCCAAAGCATCACCTTTACCCGCAGCTATACTGACATCCAAGGATGTAATGTCATCTGCATTCATATCACGAAGCAGAGATGGTTCATCACTGGTGCTGAGGAATTCACGTGCCGTACGAGCAACGCCCGTTGCTGAACAGTAAGCCTCCAAGCAACCCTTACGCCCACAACCACAAAGTCGGCCATCATTAGGTCGCATTGTCGTATGCCCCAACTCACCAGCAAAACCATCGCTGCCATAAACCATCTGACCATTGATAACAATACCCGAGCCAACACCTGTTCCCAAAGTTATAACGATGAAGTTCTTCATACCACGTGCTACACCGTAAGTCATCTCTCCGATAGCCGCTGCATTCGCATCATTGGTAAGTCCCACAGGAATACCACCCAACCGTTTACTGAACATCTCAGCCAAAGGAACAATACCACTATGCCCCCAAGAAAGATTTGGAGCAAATTCTATTGTGCCCGTATAATAATTGCCATTTGGTGCACCAATGCCCATCGCCTTGATTGTATCAATTCCGCCAACCTGATCTATAATGATGTTCAGTGCTTCAACAGCAGCATTAACATAATCTTCTACTTTTTCATAGCCCTGTGTCTTTATTGCAGTGGTTGCCTTAATCTCTCCACGGGAATCCACAATACCAAATACAGAGTTCGTACCGCCTAAATCAAGCCCGATTACATACGGTTTAATAATTTCATTCGTAGCCATATTCTTACATTAAATAGTATTTTTCAAAATTGATAGTGATAAACTACAGACAAAGATATCATATTTCCATGATTTTTGCAAATTTTTCCTTGACAAATTTATCACTCGGAACTAAAGTCTGCCACTAGATGTCTATACATGCTATACATACGTGTTCTTGATACATAGCCTTTCAGACGATTATTTAAGTCGACTACGGGCAGATAATTACAATTGGCAGCCTCGAATTTATGCATCACATCTATCATTTTATCCTCCTTGACCAGCGTTGTTGGCACCGGAGTCATAATATCTTTGACCGTGAAACGATTATACAATTCCGACCGAAACATAATATGACGTATCTTGGTAATATCCACTTCTCCAAGCAAAGTCCCTGCATTATCCAAGACAGGCAGAAAACTGGTATGACTTTTACTGATGGCATTGATCAACTTGCCAAGTGGCATATCAGGAGTAACCGATGTAAATTGCCGATCGATGATACTATCTAAACTCATCAATGTCAGAATAGCCTGATCCGTATGATGTGTCAGCAATTTACCTTCGCGGGCCAAACGCATTCCATAAATACTATGCTGCTCAAAAACATTAATCGTTAAATAAGCACAGATACAAACTATCATCAATGGTATGAAGAGTTGATAACCTCCCGTTAGTTCTGCAATCAGGAATATACCAGTGAGAGGAGCCTGCATTACTCCGGCCATTACCCCGGCCATACCCATGAGTGCGAAATTCTTCTCAGGAACATAAACTCCCACTTGATATATATTCCAAATACGGGCAAAGAAGAAACCAGCAAAGCCCCCAATAAACAATGAAGGAGCAAAAGTTCCTCCACAACCTCCGGCTCCATTGGTTGCCGACGTTGCAAATACTTTAGTGAGGACAACTAGTCCTACATACACTACCAACAGATTGCCATGCCCATAAAACATTGATCCGTTCATCACTTGTCCCCAATCGTCTATGGTCTTCCCGTCCAAAAAAATATTGATAGCACTATATCCCTCGCCATAGAGCGACGGAAACATGAATATCAGTACGCTCAACATTACCCCACCAATGATAAGCCGCAGATAAGGAAAACGCTTCATGCCCGCAAACATGTTTTCACACACCGTCATTGTACGCATGAAATAAAGACCGACAAGCCCACAAAAAACGCCTAATATAATATATGGTGGGACGCGTTGGATATCCCATGCCGTATCCATATGATAAGTGAACAGCGAATCACTACCTACGAAAATATAACTAAAACATGTGGCAGTGACGCTCGCTATCAATATCGGAAGCAATGACGCCATTGTCAAATCGAGCATCAACACTTCAAGCGTGAACACCAAACCTGCTATCGGTGCCTTGAAAATACCCGCTATTGCAGCTGAAGCACCACAACCCACCAACAACATCACCGTACGAGGTTCCATCTTGAAGAGCCTTCCCAAACTGCTACCTATGGCCGACCCAGTGAGCACAATAGGAGCCTCAGCTCCCACCGAACCACCAAATCCAATGGTTATACTGGAAGCAATGACCGATGTCCAACAGTTATGCGCTTTCAATTGAGACCGCTTGGTGGCAATGGCATAAAGCACTCGTGTGATACCATGCGAGATATTATCCTTGACAACATACTTGATAAACAGTGATGTCAAATAGATACCCACAATAGGGAAAATCAAATAAAGCCAGTTAAAGGTCGTAGTATCGAAACCAGCTGTAAGCAACTGCTGAATTTCCTTGATGATACTATGCAGCACAAAACCTGCCACTGAAGCAAAAAGACCTATGACGAAGGACAAGATGAGCGTCAGCTGTCTGTCTGACAGATGCTCCTTGCTCCATTTTCTCAAATCAGAAATCTTCAATTCTAAAACCTGTTTGTTTACAAAACTATTTTCGGATTACAACAACCTCTCCGTTTCTCCCCAGTTTGACAATCGAGCTCGGCGTATGAGGCTTATGCTCCTGCCGGCGACTCCAACACACATAATCGACAGCATTGAGTATAACATCGCTGATATCTTCATAATTAGAGGCAGCAGGTTCGCCGCTCACGTTAGCACTAGTACTGACAATCGGCTTTTGGAATCTATAACAAAGTTCTTTACTGAAAGGCTCCGACGTGATGCGCATTGCTAAACTTCCATCTTCAGCCACTAAGTTTTCAGCCACGTTCACCGCATCATCCAAAATCACAGTCGTAGGTTTCATGGCAGCTTCCAATAAATCCCAAGCCACATTAGGCACGTTTCTGAAATAACGTTGTAGGCGTGCTTCCGAGTCAACCAAGCAGATCAGTGCCTTTGAATCATCGCGCTGCTTAATGGAATAAACCTTGGCCACCGCTTCCTTATTAGTTGCATCACAGCCAATTCCCCATACCGTATCTGTCGGATAAAGAATCACGCCGCCTTTTCGCATACACTGAATGGCCTTCTTGATATCTTCTTCTCTTGTCATTATTCGGGTTTTGTTCTTCAATTCGCAAAAGTAACGTTTATTTTCCGGTTTTCCAAATTCCACGTCCTACTTTGTAAGTATCCGAAAAGATTTATCGCGCATTCCATTCAGGAAATCACGTGCACACATACGCTTCTTTCCGGCCATCTGCAGTTCTAAAATCTCCAACCACGCATCTCCACATCTCACGTAAAGACGATTCTTCTCGCTCCTCACCGTGCCGACTTCGGCTTGCATGTCCTCGCTTGTTTTCGCGGTCTTGAATATCTTGAGCACGGATTGTTTCCCATTCTCTTCCATATTCGTCCAACTTCCGGGATAAGGACTCAGTCCCCGAATGAAATCATAAACTCTCTTTGCCGGCAGATTCCAGTCAATCAAACAGGTTTCCTTGAATATTTTTGGTGCCGGTTTCAATTCATTCGCGGCAGACAATGCCAAATCTGCCTGCTCGATACCGTCTATTTTGCCACCACATTCAAGTATTTCATCAATGGTTTCAATTGCAACATCGGCTCCTAAAGTCATCAATCCGTCATACACATACGCCACATCTGCTTCGTCAGGAATCGGGAAACGCCTTTGCATGATGACGCGTCCCGTGTCAATATCCTTGTCAAGGAAGAAGGTTGTGACGCCCGTTTCGGTCTCCCCGTTGATGACAGCCCAATTGATCGGCGCAGCCCCTCTGTATTGCGGCAACAGTGCTGCATGCACATTGAATGTGCCGAAACGGGGCATATTCCATACCACTTCGGGCAGCATGCGATATGCAACCACCACTTGTAAGTCGGCTTTATAGCCTCGCAGTTCTTCGACAAAAGCAGGGTCTTTCATTTTCACGGGCTGCAACACCGGCAACCCATGTGCCAAGGCAAACTGCTTCACCGCCGAAGGCTGTAGCTGTTCTTGATGGCGACCTACCGGTTTGTCGGGTTGTGTAACTACGGCCACCACGTTATATCCGCCTTCTACAAGTCGTCGAAGCGTTGCCACGGCAAATTCAGGTGTGCCCATAAAGACTAATCTCAATTCTTCTTTTTCCATTCCATTCGTCGTTTGTCACGCAAAAGTAATAAAATTCTTCTGATATCCCTAACATTCATTCGTCACTTTTAAAACTACGATCGTCCAACACGGCAGATGATAGTAAAATAGAAAAAGAATGCTCTTCGCCCGCGGGCGAAGCTAAAAAATGCAAAAAGAACGCTCGTCGACCGCGGGCGAAGATAAAAAAAGTAAAAGAAACGTTCGTCACCCGTGGGCGATGATAAAAAAATGTGAAAAGGAACTATCTTCCTCCATGGATGACGAACGAAAAATAAAAACAAGACGATTTCTTTGCCATATTATTGATAATGCATACCTTTGCATGCGCATAACAAATGAGATTGAAATGATTTCCGTAGAAGGTTTAAAGGTTGAATTTGGTGTAAAACCATTGTTTGTCGATGTCAGCTTTGTCGTGAACGACCGCGACCGAATAGCACTCGTCGGGAAGAATGGTGCCGGGAAATCCACCATGCTGAAAATCCTCAGCGGCCTTCAACAGCCGACGGACGGCATCGTTTCCATTCCCAACGACACCACAATCGGGTATCTTCCGCAGGTGATGAAACTTCAGGACGACACTACTGTAAGGGAAGAAACGCGCAAGGCCTTTTCTGATAATATGAGAATGAAGGCCCGACTGGAAAAGATGCAACAGGAGATGGCCGACCGCACGGATTATGACAGCGACGAATATATTGCGTTGGTAGAAAGGTTCACGCAGGAGCATGAACGCTATATGATGCTGGGCGGCGAGAACTATGAGGCGGAAATCGAACGTACGCTGACGGGGCTCGGCTTTACACGCGATGACTTTGAGCGTCCCACGAAAGAGTTTTCGGGCGGGTGGCGCATGAGAATCGAACTGGCCAAGATACTGCTCCGCAAACCGGATGTGCTGCTGCTCGACGAGCCGACCAACCATCTCGACA
This sequence comes from Segatella maculosa OT 289, assembly GCF_000243015.1. Classification (NCBI taxonomy): domain Bacteria; kingdom Pseudomonadati; phylum Bacteroidota; class Bacteroidia; order Bacteroidales; family Prevotellaceae; genus Segatella; species Segatella maculosa. Next base: position 7,094 of record NZ_JH594512.1, on the reverse strand, counting down.
TTGAGAGCATTCAATGGCTGGAACAGTTTCTGGCGCAGAGTGCAAGTGCTGTGGTGCTGGTGAGCCACGACCGTGCCTTCATCAACAACGTGACCAACAGAACATTGGAAATCACCTGCGGACATGTGGAAGATTATAAGGTGAAGTATGACGAATACCTCGTACTGCGCAAGGAGCGTCGCGAACAGCAGCTGCGCGCCTATGAGAATCAGCAAAAGGAAATTGCGGACACGAAGGCTTTTATAGAAAGGTTCAGATATCAGGCCACGAAAGCCGTGCAAGTGCAGCAACGCATCAGGCAGTTGGAAAAAATTGTCCCGATAGAGGTAGACGAGGTCGACAACAAGGTGATGCACTTGAAATTCCCCCCTTGTCTGCGCAGCGGAGATTACCCTGTCATCTGCGACGAGGTCGGGAAGAGCTATGGCGACCACCTTGTCTTTGAACATGTGACGCTTACCATCAAGCGAGGCGAGAAAGTGGCTTTTGTCGGGAAGAACGGTGCTGGAAAGTCTACGCTTGTGAAATGTATCATGGGCGAAATCCCTTTCACGGGGAAACTGAAGATAGGGCATAACGTGCAAATCGGCTATTTTGCCCAGAACCAAGCACAGCTCCTTGACGACACCCTTAGCGTTTATGACACAATAGACCAAGTGGCAACGGGCGACATGCGGCTGAAGATTAACAACCTGCTTGGTGCCTTTATGTTTGGCGGTGAGGTCTCCGATAAGAAAGTAAAGGTCTTGAGCGGTGGAGAACGTAGTCGTTTGGCAATGATAAAGCTGTTGCTTGCGCCTGTGAACCTGCTGATACTCGATGAGCCTACCAACCATTTGGACCTTCCTTCCAAAGACGTATTAAAAGAAGCCATCAAGGCTTTTGACGGAACGGCGATTATTGTCAGCCATGACCGTGAGTTCTTGGATGGCCTTGTTGACAAGGTGTTTGAATTCGCCGACGGCAAGGTCATTGAACATTTGGGCGGAATTTATGATTACCTGCGCGTGCATCATGCAGATACTATTCAGCAAGCCGTGGACGGGCAGATCGAGGAAAAGGTGCCTGAAAACAAAGTGACGGCAGAAAAGGTTGGTAAACCGAGTTACTTGGAGCTCAAAGAACTGCAAAAGAAAATCAATAAGATGGAACGTTCTGTGAAGGAAAGCGAGAAGCGGATCACAGCCATGGAAAAGCGAATCAAAGAACTTGATAGCTTGCTGATGGACGCAAAGAACGCCTCTAACATGGAACTGGTCACGGAATACACTTCCGTCAAACAGAAAATCGACGAAGAGAACGAACGATGGTTCATGTTCTCCGAATCGCTAAGTGAATTGAAAAATAATGTCTAACATATTAAGTTATAAGCATGAAAATAAAGAAAATTATTCCGATGATGATGGCAATTGCTCCTATTATGGGAACGGCACAAGACCAATCGGGGCTCTACGAAAAGAACTTCGACAGGTCGGTGCGCCCGCAAGACGATTTTTATCGATTTGCCACCGGTGGTTGGCAAAAGAACAACCCGCTCCCTGCGGCATATAGTCGTTTCGGCAGCTTTGACCAATTACAAGAGGATAACAACAAACGTATCAACACCATTCTTGGGGAACTGCAGAAAAAGAAGTACAAGCAGGGAACCATTGAGCAGAAACTTTCTGATTTCTACAAGCTGGCTCTTGACGTCGAGCGTCGAAATAAATCCGGCATCGCACCCGTCAAGGGATTGTTGGAGGAAATCGAAGGCGCCAAAACCATTAAAGAACTCCGTGCGCTGCAGTTGAAATATGCCGCCCAAGGCTATGGCGTGCAGTATGCTGCAGGCTTTGGAGCCGATGAGAAAGACGTGAGGAACAATATTCTGAATATCTATCAGAGTGGACTGACGCTCGGCCAGAAAGATTATTATCTCAATAACGACTCTGCGACCGTAGCTATCCGTGAGGCGTATAAGAAATATATCGACCGCATGTTCCGTCTTTACGGTTTCAGTGAGGCCGAAGCCGAGCAGCGCAGCAACGACCTGTTCCGCCAGGAAACGCTCGTAGCTTTGATTTCCAAGAGCATGACCGAACTGCGCGACCCGCAGGCAAACTACAACAAGATGTCGTTGGCGGAGCTCAAAGCCGATTACCCAAATATTCCCATCGAGCAGCTTGCCAATGCCGAGGGCATCAAGTCTGAATATATCCAGCATGTCATCGTCGGTCAGCCTGCGTTTATGACCGGACTCGACAAACTCGTTTCGCTTCAATCGGTCAATGATGTCAAGGCACTCATGGAGTGGGACGTCATCAGCAGGAGTGCGAATTATCTCACCGACGAGATACGCGAGGCCAGCTTCGACTTCTTTGGCAAGACCATGAGCGGACGCAAGGAGGATTATCCGCTTTGGAAGCGCGCCACCAATCAGGTGGAAGCACAGATGGGCGAAGCCTTAGGCAGAATGTATGTCAAGCGTTACTTCCCCGAATCGTCTAAAAAGATGATGCTCGAACTCGTGAACAATCTCAAAGTGAGCCTCGGCGAACGTATCGATGCACAGACATGGATGAGCGACGCAACGAAGCGCAATGCGCATGCCAAGTTGGATAAATTCTACGTGAAAATAGGCTATCCCGATAAATGGACCGACTACAGCCGACTCACAATCGACTCGGCGAAGAGCTATTATGAGAACGTGATGGCCTGCCGCCAGTTTGCCCACGACAAAGAAATCGCAGACAAGGCCGGAAAGCCCGTCGACCGCGAAGAGTGGGGAATGACGCCCCAGACGGTGAATGCCTACTACAACCCGACGACAAACGAGATTTGCTTCCCCGCCGGCATTCTGCAGTATCCGTTCTTCGACCCCAAGGCCGACGAAGCCTTCAACTACGGTGCCATCGGCGTGGTCATCGGACATGAAATGACCCACGGATTTGATGATCAAGGTCGGCAATATGATGCAGACGGAAACATGAAAGACTGGTGGACGGCCGACGATGCCAAGGGCTTCGAGAAACGGGCAAAGCTATATTCCGATTTCTTCGACGGCATAGAAGTGCTGCCCGGCCTCCACGCCAACGGAAAATTCACGTTGGGCGAGAACCTTGCCGACCACGGCGGTCTGCAGGTTGCCTACCATGCGTTGATGAATGTCATGGCGAAGAAGCATTTGAAAGACAAAGACGGATTTACACCCTTGCAACGCTTCTTCCTGGCCTATGCCGGCGTCTGGGGACAGAACATCACCGAGAAAGAGATACGCAACCGCGTGAAGCGCGACCCGCATTCATTGGGCGAATGGCGCGTGAATGGTGCACTGCCCCACATTGATGCCTTCTACAAAGTGTGGAACGTGAAGCCGGGCGACAAGCTTTATTTGCCGGAGTCAGTACGTCTGCAGCTTTGGTAAAAAAGAGCCCACCAAAAAGCCTCCCTAACACTCACCTCAGAGACCTCCCCCGCCCCCTCCGAAGGGAGGGGAGTAGAAGCCTCTCCCCCAGCCCCTCTCCCAAGGAGAGGGGAGAAGCCCACCCCTAACCCCTCCCGAGGGAGGGGAAAATATGCAAATAGACCTTGCGAACATTTTAGTTCACAAGGTCTATTCAATTCATAATGACATTATCTATCATTGCCCGCAAGCTCGGTCTCCCCCTCCTTCGGAGGGGGTTGGG
>NZ_JH594512.1:0-2402 GCF_000243015.1 Segatella maculosa OT 289 | reverse complement strand
GTTTCGTGGTTACGGGCGAACCCACAAGGACTGATTTCGGATACCACAGTCCGTTGACTTTCATTTTGATTTTCTTCCAAAATGCCATGATTTTTTGTGTTTTTTGTCTGCAACCGGACCGGCCGTGCGTAATGACTAAAATACGACCTGCGGACGACGGAAGTATATTCCGTAATTGACAATAGTATATTTCGTGCCCCACGAAAGTATATATTGTGCCCCACAATAGTATATATTGTCAAATTGCACTGCCGGCATACGTTTACAGACGGATTAATATTAAAGTGAATAAATGCAAGTTTTCGATGGATAAATTTCTATTTCCCGTTGTTTAGAAATGCACGAACGGGCGGACCTTTCCAGTTATATTATGCTTGGCATTGGCGTCTATATTGATTGTGTTTCCACTAATACCATATAAATAAGGGAACATCATCGTTTGCGTATATTCCGTACTGGTCCAATAAATTAGATATCCATATGGTCCGAAAGCGAAGAGTCCCTTCCCTCCTGCCGCTGTGAAAGCGGCGTTGACCTTAGTCTTGTCCCATGGGAAGGTTCCGCTTTTGGGATAAGTTGTATTGGGCGTGGGGGTCCACCGATCGAGTGCTTTGAACAAGAGTGCCCAGTCGCCAAGGGCAGGCAGATACCAATGGCCAACGTTTGCTCCCGTTACGGCAACGTCCGGCACATAGTGTCCTGCGGCATAATAGGGCGTGTAGTCCTGATATTTATTGGCTTTCACCACGTGGTCGTGCGGGTTGCTTGCCGCTTCCCAAGTCCATTTATAGCCGTTCACGTCGTTCTGCCCGTCGTTGATGTCTGCATAGGTCGTGCTGTTGGTCGTTGCGAACATGGAACTGCTACCGTAAGGAGTTGAATACGTGAAATCATTATTGCCGCTGACGGTGGCCTCTTTCAATGCCACAGCCGTTCCTTCCTCTGTCGCCGTTTTCTCTTTCACTACCACGCCGATGGGTGTGCGTGTTCCCTTGTCGGCGAGTGTGCCTACGGTTCCGTCTTGGAAGAGGTAGAGGACAGAGGGCTTCACCTTGATGTTGTACACGTAGCTGTGGTTTTTCTGCAGAGTAGTGGAGTTCATCAGAGCAGTAGGGAATACTTTAGCTTGAAGCGACTCGCCATATAGTGTCCCGCTACTCATCGTATATTGTGCATACATGAGTGGGAAAGCATCAGGATAATAGACATAGGGCGTAGAGGTCTTGTAGGTCTCAACTATCGACGAATAGGTCATGGGATGGTCAGCTGTCATGGTGATGGGACCAAAGCTTATTGCAAGAAAGCCTCCGGACCGTGCTGTCTGTGTGCCTTTTACGTCATAGTCGGTGATGCCGTAACCGGTTCCAGAGACAGAACCTCCGATACCGAACTTCGCACCCACACAGGGTGTGGTGTAAGAGGTGACTTGATAGCGTATGCGGGCATTCTGATGGCGCATCGTGAAGGCTACAACATCGTGTTCCGTATTGCTCACCGTATGGGTGGTTACACCAATCATTGCGTTTTGATTGATGCCTGCCGGCATGCTATAGGTATATCGAAGGCCTGTCCCGTTGTCGGTCACGGCATCGTTGATGCAGACGAAAGTGTAGGTCTCGCCACCGTTCAAGAACCATTCTTGGCCGGCGACGTCAGGAGTGAATACGCCACTGGTCATCGTACCTTTGATTCCGTCGTGGCGCACGTTGGAAGCATCTACGGCATAAATGGTATAGTGTCCGTCGCTCACGGTGGCACGTGTTACGCCGGTGGCTGCCGGGGCCATGTCCGCGGTGTCGGGCTCAAGGCTCACCTCGGCCACCAATCCGTTGCCCAAGTTAACCGTCTGCGTCTCTATGGCGCGCGTGCCTTTGGCTCCGGCCTTGCCGTTGTTGGTTACGCCGGGCACAAAAGCCTCTTCTGTGAGGCGAAACGTAATGCCTTTCGCCGCATTCACTTTGCCGTCCTCTTTGACGACGCTCTCTTCGCTGCTGCATGCCGCGAGCAACATCGTGCTCACAAGGCCTGCTATGAATAATATCTTCTTCATTGAATTTTGATTTACTTTGAACTTCATTTGCTTTGAACTTTGAAGTTTGAACATTGAACTTTATGATTACCGCCGGTTCATATTCCCCTCCCAAGGGAGGGACCGGGGGTGGGCCTATATTTCCTTATCTCCTCCATCAATCTCTTCGTCTGCTCCCCATTCTTCTTCCGTAGAATGTGGTGCATCAAGCTGAATACTCGTGCTCTGCAGCTGACAGTCTCCCGACATGGGGAACACTTCAATCTCGGGGGTTACGTACTCCCGCTTTTCAAATTCTGTTTTCTTCATACTCTATCTTGTTTTTACCTTGTTTGTATGTAGGGACGCACGGCTCGTGCGTCCGTTCCAATGG
>NZ_JH594511.1:50161-95070 GCF_000243015.1 Segatella maculosa OT 289 | reverse complement strand
TTTCTTAACGTTTGACTGTCAGAGTGTGGCACTCCTATACTTTTCTTAACGTTTAACTGTCAGAGCGCCGCACTCCTATACTTTTCTTAACGTTTAATTGTCAGAGTGCCGCACTCCTATACTTTCCTTAACGTTTGACCGTCAGAGTGCGGCAATCCTATGCTTTTCTTAACGTTTAGCTGTCAGAGTGCGGCAATCCTACACTTCTTTTGCCTTTTAACCACTATCGGTATTCCCGCCGACATATTTTCTTTATTTTGACTCTCGGCGGAATTCTTGCCGGAAGACTTTCTCCCGTTTACCTCTGCGTCTATAATATATTTTCGTTTAAAAAAATTATTTATTGAAAGATTATTCGTATATTTGTAACCAAAATTAAAAAGGTTGTAGCTTAAAAAACTTTTCATGGCGGAAATGCAAAATAACAATAAGAGTGAAATCATTTATTCTCTCTCACAATTATGGGGCCCTCTTTCGGAAGAACATCAAAACACTCTTCTCGATAATATACAGATAACGTCATTCAAGAAAAATCAACTTATTTACAAGGATTTTGACGGTCCCACGCGTATGATGCTGCTCTATCAAGGCAAGGTCAAGGTTTTCAAAATGGGTATTGGAGGCAGAAGTCAAATTATACGGGCAATCAAACCTATGGAGTTCTTCGGTTTCAGAGCTTACTTTGCTGCAGAAGATTACAAAACCGCAGCCATGGCACTCGAAGAGTCTACCATTGTTTTCTTTGATATGGATGTCATTGTCCAACTGATGAAAGAGAACTTCAATATCAGTTTTTTTTACCTAAAACATCTCTCCAAGGAATTAGGCCATAGCGACGACAGGACGGTCAATCTGACCCAAAAACACATCAGAGGACGGCTGGCCGAAGCTTTGTTGCTGCTCAAGAATAATTATGGAACCGAAGAAGATGGCTATACATTGAGCATTTATTTGAGCCGTGAAGACTTGGCCAGTCTGTCCAACATGACGACCAGCAATGCCATCCGAACCCTATCTTCCTTTGCATACGAAAAAATTATTGCTATCGATGGCCGTAAAATCAAAATCGTCAATGGCGAAGAACTGAAAAAAATCAGCCAATTAGGTTGACTTCACCTTGCGTTTATCAGTTCCTTAATCATGCCCACTTTCTCTTCCATTGGTAAGAGTGCATCAACCCAATGTATCGTAAAGCCACGGCGTTCCATTCCTCTGAACCATGTCATCTGCCGTTTGGCGAACTGATGAATGGCGATTTCAAGTCTACGGAACATCTCTTCAAAACCGATTTTCCCTATTATATATTCCGTGATATATTTATATTCCAGACCATAATAAATAAGGTCTGCAGCAGGAATCCCCGAATCAAGTAATCCCTTGACCTCATCTATCATTCCACTGTCAAGCCGTTTCCGCAAACGCCTGCTAATCTTGGCACGACGGGCATCACGGTCAATAGCCACACCGATAATGATGGATTCTATTACAGGGAACGTTCTATCCTCCGTGGGGTGTTCAAGATTGTAGGTTTCAATCTCTATCGCCCTGATTGCACGCTGACAGGAGTCTACATCGGTCTTATTATGCATCGTGCTGTCACTTTGTTCCTTCAGACACTTCAGCATTTCTGTCAGCTCTTCAAGCGATTTATCCGCTAAAGCATCGCGCAATTCCTGATTTTGAGGAACGGGAGAAAGATGATATCCCTTGAGAACAGACTCTATATACAGCCCGGTTCCGCCACAAAGAATGGCTTGTTTTCGACGCTTCATCATGTCGGCATATACCTTTATGAAGTCCTCCTGATAGCGAAAGAGATTGTATTTCGTTCCCGGTTCGCAGATATCTATCAGATGATAAGGTATCTGTCGGTCCTTAATCATATAATCCTCTAAATCCTTTCCCGTTCCAATGGTCATGCCACGATAAACCTGTCGGCTGTCAGCACTGATGAGCTCGGCATCTATTTCATACGCCAGATGCGCAGCAAGACTTGTCTTTCCTGATGCAGTCGGACCTAAAATCGTTATCAAAGAGCCTGCTTTGTCTATCGTCTCAAAGCTCTTCATATCACTGTTTCCATGCTTCATGCCAACAAAAATAACAAAAAAATCCCTGCCGACAAAGCGGCAGGGATTATATTTATCTGCGATCTCTTTCCTAAAAAGGAAAAGAAGCTGATGACTTGTACGTGGTATTACTTCAACTCAGCGAAGTACTTGATCGTACGAACCATCTGAGAAGTGTAAGAGTTCTCATTGTCATACCAAGAAACAACTTGTACCTGATAGCAATCATCGCTAATCTTGCTTACCATGGTCTGAGTTGCATCGAACAATGAGCCGAAACGCATACCGATGATATCTGAAGAAACGATTTGATCCTCTGTGTAACCGAAACTTTCAGTTGAAGCTGCCTTCATGGCTGCGTTGATTCCCTCAACAGTAACGTTGTTACCCTTAACAACGGCAACAAGGATTGTTGTAGAACCTGTAGGAGTCGGAACGCGCTGTGCAGAACCAATCAACTTACCGTTCAGTTCTGGGATAACAAGACCAATAGCCTTGGCAGCACCAGTTGAGTTAGGAACGATGTTGCATGCACCGGCACGTGAACGACGGAGGTCGCCCTTGCGCTGCGGACCGTCAAGAATCATCTGGTCACCTGTGTAAGCGTGAATGGTAGACATGATACCACTCTGGATAGGAGCGTATGCATTCAATGCTGCAGCCATAGGAGCCAAGCAGTTGGTGGTGCAAGATGCTGCAGAGATAACGGTATCAGCTGCGGTCAAAGTCTTGTGGTTGGTGTTGTACACAATAGTAGGCAGGTCGTTACCAGCAGGAGCCGAGATAACAACTTTCTTTGCACCAGCCTTCAAGTGAGCCGAAGCCTTCTCCTTAGAAGTGTAGAAACCTGTACATTCAAGGACAACATCTACCTTGTTGGCAGCCCATGGGCAGTTGGCAGCGTCCTTTTCTGCAGAGATTTTGATTTCCTTTCCATCAACAATGATAGAGTCTTCTGTTGCCTCAACAGTGTGTTTGCCCTCACCGAACTTGCCGGCGAAGCCACCCTGTGCAGTGTCATACTTCAAGAGATGAGCCAACATCTTAGGACTTGTCAAGTCATTGATAGCAACAACCTCATAACCCTCTGCCTCAAACATCTGACGGAATGCGAGACGACCAATACGGCCAAAGCCGTTAATAGCTACATTTACCATTTTTAATTTTAATTTTTATAAAGGTTTATAAAACAATATCTTTTAATCAATATTTTGTCTGTTACGATTGCAAAGATACAATATTTTTTTTATTTTTGCAGGCGCAAGGTGTATTAAATATATTAAAAAATCGGGTTCTATGCCATATATAAGGCTACAGGATTTCATCATTGAGGAGATTGTAAACTCTATATGGCAAACGAACCGCTTACAAATTTACACCTAAGCACACATTATTAATATAACAAACATGAGTAAATTCATTCAAGAATTCAAAGACTTTGCCGTGAAAGGCAATGCAGTCGACATGGCTGTCGGTGTGATCATCGGCGGTGCTTTCGGTAAAATCGTCACTTCAATCGTCAATGACATCATCATGCCGCCTATCGGTTGGCTCATCGGAGGCGTGAAGTTTACCGACCTAAAGCTTACCCTTCCGACCGTAGAAATCCCCGGTGTAGAGAAGATGGAGGGCGTTTCCATCAACTATGGCAACTTCCTGCAGACGACATTCGACTTCATCATCATCGCTTTCTGCGTGTTCCTGCTGGTGAAAGGCATCAACAAACTGGCTAAAAAGAAGGTAGAAGAGTCTGCAACTCCGGCTCCGAACCCCGAACCGACAGCTGAAGAGAAGTTGCTGACAGAGATACGTGACCTGCTGAAAAACAAGTAAACGATTTCTATTCAGGCCTTATAAGAGCTCGAAATCGTACATTCGGTTTCGGGCTTTTATGGCATAAACACCGTTCAATGAGATAGATAAGCATCATTTCTTACGGCTCCCATTATGAGTTTTGGCCGTTGATGCCCGCTTTTGAAAGCCAAAAGAGTTCCTTTCCCAAAAGACACCATCGGCATATCCTTGGATAATTGGGTCGGAAGTGGCATTGATGAGCCGCTTTATGGCCCACAGACAATACTCCCGATTGACCTCTATGCCACAGAAACTTCTGCCGAGTTTCCTTGCAACGACGGCCGAAGTGCCGCTGCCAAGAAACGGATCGAACACCTTGTCGCCTTTCTTCGAAGAAGCAAGCACCAACTTTGCGTATAATTTCTCGGGCTTTTGCGTTGGATGATCCGTATTCTCGGGCATAGACCAAAAAGGAACGCTGATGTCATCCCAGAAATTAGAAGGATAGGTCAGCCGGAAATTCCCCTGTTGTGTCTCCTCCCAATCCTTGGGTTCCCCATTCTCTTTATAAGGAGCCATGACCTTCCGCCTGACCATCACCGAGTCAACGTCGAAATAATAACGCTTCAGGTTCTTGACTGCAAACCAAATATCTTCCATTCCATTCTTCCAATTAGCCTTTGCGCCCCGTCCTTTCTCCCGTTGCCACGTGATTCGGTTCACAATCGTCAGCTTTTCCTCTACCACCCTTTGCATGGCTGATGTGCATTTCCAATCTCCACACATGTAAAGCGAGCCCGTCTCTTTCAATTTATCACACACTTTACCAAACCAACTGTGCAGATATTCCTCATAAGCCTCGGTGTCCATAGCCGAGAACCGACGTCCGTTGAAATCCTTATCCAAATTATACGGTGGGTCGATAATCACCAGATCAAAATATGCATCAGGGATAAAATCCAAGCATTCAAGCAAATCTCCATGCACAACCATGTCGTCATGGAAGTTTGACTTCAAGTCATCAAGACTGCAAATCTGCGACTCCAACATCGGACGTTCTGCTTCCGACACGCTGAGCGTCTTGTTTCTGTGTGCCCGTTCCTTAGCTTTTCCCGGCATGTTCCCTATAAATTCCAATTCTATGAAGCAAAATTAAGCAATTAAAATGAATTATCCAAATCGGGAAACACACCTCCGAAAGACGCATACATTGCAACCACAAAATTATTTACAAAATGCTTTCGTATCGTTCACGAAGTCCTATCACGATCAAAACAAGCCCGGTTTTCACAGCTTTATAATCCACTTGTTATCAGAGTTTTACGATAATCAAACAAGAATTCAGGCTAAAAAGACACGTCATTTCAGCCATTTCACCGTGCAATATACCCACTTCTACGCGAAATATGGCTGAAATAAAGAGGTAGGGACGCACGGTTCGTGCGTCCGCTCAAATGAAAAGGGAAACCGAATATACAGGATTGTTAGAGCGGACGCATGAACCGTGCGTCCCTACATTCGCTCAGCAGTTTACCACACCGAGCCATATTGTGATGCAATCTCAGCCATTTCACCATACAATATGGCTCATTTCAGCGTGCAATATAGCTGAGATTAGGTGCTTAAATGGCTGAAACAAGCAGCGAAATGCAGCGAGTTGGCATGCAAAACCTTATCACTTGCACGAAAAACCATATTTTTGCAACTCAAAACCTCACAAGCTTCTCCTTGCAACCACGTATTTTCAACCATCCGAATTCTATTTGACAGATTTTCAACCCCGTTTTTTCTGATATTGTTTTGACAAAACAAGAGCAGCAAACGCCTATTCCCATTCTATTGTCGAAGGCGGTTTCGAAGAAATGTCATAGCAAACACGGTTGACACCTTTCACCTTTCGGATAATCTCGTTGGACACTTCTGCCATGAAATCATAAGGCAAATGCGCCCAATCCGCAGTCATGGCGTCCATCGAAGTCACGGCGCGGAGGGCCACAGGGTGCTCGTATGTGCGCTCGTCGCCCATCACTCCGACCGATCGAATGGTTGAAAGCAGCACGGCACCTGCCTGCCATACGCTGTCATAAAGAGGCGTTCCGTCGGGCATTTTGTAGTGATGTAGCTTTTCAACATAGATGTTATCGGCCTCTTGAAGAATGCGAACTTTCTCGCGAGTGATGTCACCCAAGATGCGAACGGCAAGGCCCGGACCGGGAAACGGATGCCGTTTGATGAGACGTTCCGGCATACCCAATTCATAACCCACACGTCGAACTTCGTCCTTAAAGAGCCACTGTAAGGGTTCACAAAGCTTGAGTTTCATCTCTTTGGGCAGCCCTCCTACGTTGTGATGGCTCTTGATTGTCATGCCCGTGATACTCAAACTCTCGATACGATCGGGGTAGATTGTGCCCTGAGCCAGCCACTTGGCATCGCTAATCTTCTTGGCTTCGGCATTGAACACCTCTACGAAATCGCGGCCGATAAGCTTACGTTTCTCTTCAGGGTCGGTCACTCCTTCAAGGTCTTTGAAGAACTTCTCACTTGCATCAACGCCAATTACGTTCAGTCCCAAGCCTTGATAAGCCTCCATTACCTTGGAGAACTCGTTCTTTCGGAGCATGCCATGGTCCACGAAAATACAGGTGAGGTTCTTCCCGATGGCCTTATTTAATAAGGTGGCACACACAGATGAGTCAACACCTCCCGATAAACCGAGGATCACTTTGTCGTTACCCAACTGTGCTTTCAACGCAGAAACAGTGCTTTCAACGAATGAAGCAGGGCTCCATTCCTGCCTGCTTCCGCAGATGTCTACCACGAAATTACGGAGCAACTGCATGCCTTGTGTGGAATGATATACCTCGGGGTGGAACTGAACACACCACACGCGGTCGGCCTCGTTGGCAAAGGCTGCATACTTCACGTCGCCGGTCGAGCCGGTAACATGAAAGCCTTTGGGAATGGAAGTTATCGTGTCTCCATGGCTCATCCACACTTGTGAGCCTTTCTCGAAGCCTTTGAACACAGAACAATCCATGTCGATTGTCTCCAAATTGGCACGACCATACTCGCGCGTTCCGGTTTGTTCAACCTTTCCTCCATAGGCATGAGCGATATATTGTGCGCCATAACAGATGCCCAGAACGGGATATTTGCCAACGAACAAGTCCAAGTTTGCCTTGAAAGCTTCCTTGTCATGGACGGAATAAGGACTGCCACTCAAGATGACACCGATGATATCCGGGTCGTCTTTTGGGAACTTGTTGTAGGGAAAAATCTCGCAGAAGGTGTCCAATTCGCGCACACGACGGCCGATAAGCTGCGTGGTTTGTGAACCGAAGTCAAGAATGATTATCTTCTGTTGCATAATGATTATATGATGATTAATGTTATTTCGTTATTGATGTAGGCTTTCGATGAAAGCCTCAGCCTGCTCAAGCGTGTCGAGTTTTCCCACGTCCATCAACTTCAAATCTGCCTTCACATAGCCCTTGATAGCTACGCGGTCGCAGTTTTGCAAGTAGAAATCCATGATAGGAAACTTGTCGGGGTAGGCTTCCATCAATGGGAACAGCTGCGGAGAAAACGAGTGTATGCCCGAGAAAGCATACATGTGGAAACGCTTCTGCAAGTCATCAAGCGTTGCTTTATGCACTTCCTTGTAAGGGCTTTTCACCTCTCCTGTCTCGATGTTCACCCAACCCACGAGACGCATCTCATTGTTGAAAAGCAGATAACGCTTGGTCTTTCGCCGGCTGACAAGCAGCACTGCACCTGCCATTTCATGCGGAACACCACACGAAGCACACATCACTTTGCGGTCTGATGTATAAAACTCCCGTAAATCGACATTGCTCAAGATGTCCACATTGTGTATCAAGACGGGCGCATCAAGGGTAAAGAGCGGACGTGCCCGCTTGATGCCGCCTCCGGTTTCAAGCAATTCAGTCTCGTTACTGATGTGTATATCGAGCCCGAAATTATCGTTTTCCCGTAGATAGTCTGTAATTTGGTCGGCAAAATGATGCACGTTGATGACGATTCTGCTAAATCCGGCATCTTTCAATCGAAAGAGAACGCGCTCAAGCAACGGCTTCCCCCCTACCCTTACCAATGCTTTCGGCATACGATCGGTAAGCGGTTTCAAGCGAGTTCCCAAGCCTGCTGCGAATATCATTGCTTGCATCATCTTCTGTTTTATGCGTCAATTGTGATTGTTCTGTGAACTTACGACTTTAATTCTTTGCATTCAATACCTGTCGGATATGCTGTTCACGATGTTCGAGCTGCACTTCTATGCCGAACTTCTGGTGAATATGCTCGGCCAGATGCTGGGCACTGTAGACCGAACGATGCTGACCACCCGTACAACCGAATGAAAACATCAGACTGGTGAAGCCACGTTGCAGATAGCGGGTTACGTGATGATCGGCCAATTTATAGACATGTTCAAGGAAAGAAAGGATTTCGCCATCGTCTTCCAAAAAGCGAATGACGGGTTCATCCAGCCCTGTGAGCTTCTTATAAGGCTCATATCGTCCGGGGTTATGCGTACTCCGACAATCGAAGACATAACCTCCGCCGTTTCCGGAAGGGTCGTCCGGAATGCCATTGCGATAGGAAAAGCTATTCACCCGAACGACCAACGGCCCCTTACCGTCATACTTCGAGAACGTAGCCGGACCGTCTTGAGGGTGCGCTTCATATACTTTACTATCGGTTGTTTTATAGCCATCGGCACGCGACATGGCCGGTTTCTCAATCTGTGTGAACTGCGGTAGTTCGGTCAGACGCCGCAACATATCCATCAGATAAGGGTAAGGAAACATGCCGGAACTCATTTTTAAGAGCTCTCGGAGATTATCCATTGCCGGCTGAATGGAGTCGAGGAAATGCTTCTTCCTTTCGAAATAACCGCGGAAACCGTATGCTCCAAGCACCTGAAGCAGGCGGAACAGCACGAAAAGACTCAGTCTGTTGACGAAATGGCGCACGCTCGGAACCTCTGTATATTGCTTCAAGGCGTCGTAATACTCATAGACCAAGCGACGGCGAAGCTTGAAGGAATAGTGGGCAGATGCCTGCCAAAGGAAAGAAGCAAGGTCGTAATAATAAGGACCCTTTCGGCCACCTTGGAAGTCGATAAAGTAGGGATTGCCGTCGCTGTCAAGCATGATGTTGCGTGCCTGAAAGTCGCGATAGAGGAAGCTCTCACCGCTCTCGGCCGTCAAGTCCTTGGCAAACATACGGAAATTGGCTTCAAGTTTCAACTCATGAAAATCAAGTCCGGTGGCCTTCAAGAAGCAATATTTGAAGTAATTGAGGTCGAACAACACGCTTTCCTCATCAAATTCAGGCTGCGGATAACAGTTGTTCCAATCGAGTCCACGTGCACCGCGCATCTGGAAATTGGGCAATTCCCGAATTGCAGAAACAAGAAGTTGCTGCTCTTTCTGGTTGTAACGGCCACCCGCTTCACGCCCTCCGCTGATGGCATCATACAGCGACGTGTGCCCCAAGTCGGTCTGAAGGTAACGCAACTCATCGTCGCTCACCGCCAAGACACGAGGAACGGGCAACCTGCGCAGCATGAAATGGCGGTCGAGATAGATAAAAGCGTGGTTCTCGTCGCGGCTCGTTCCAATCACACCGACGATGCTTTCACCGTTGTTTCCCACGAAACGGAAGTATTGCCGATTGCTGCCCGCACCGGGTATCTGCGCTATCGAAGCCGGTTCCTCACCCGTGTAGCGCACGTAAAGTGCTGTCAGTTGCTGCATGATTACTTGTATTTATTCCTGTTCTTCCGATTGTTTTCCCACTGTACCAACAGCGCATCGATGAGCAGCAGTATCATCATGATGCCCAAAGACATGAAGAACGACCGCGTGACGTAAAGCAACAACGAGGCCACGAAGGCCAACAATACCACATGTTTCCAATCGATTTTAATTTTCATGCTGCAAAGATAGGAATAAAGGAATAAACATCAAAGTGAATAAACAAAAAAATCGGATGTCGTCACGACAACCGATTTCCAAAAACAAACTACTTTAAAAACTAATCTACTAAAACAAATCAAAAATATATTTCTCGGAAACAATCCGATACTTTAATATCATAATTGACGCGAAGATACAATATTTCCCAATAGTTTCAAAGCCTTTTCCCGTTTTTTTTGTTTCTTTTAACGGAAGCGAATCGCGCTTAGAGGAGGAGTATGATTATGAGAAACAGACTATACCAGCTCGGGGTAAAAGAGCCCTCCCGATGGTTCTACGGCGTCGGGCGACAGTTTCTTTTTGTATTTTTTATCTTCCGAGCCCTCGGAAAACAGTTTAATCTTTCTTTTTCTTCCATCCGAGACCTCGGATAGTATTTCCTGTTAATTAATTTTACATCCGAGGCCTCGGATAGCATTTTCCGTTAATTAATTTCACATCTGAGGCCTCGGATAACAGTTCTTTTTCTATTTAGCTTCCAACCGAGCCGTCGGACAAGCGTTCTTTTTTTGTTTTACAATCTTCCGAGCCGTCGGACGAGTGTTCTTTTTTTGTTTTCCGTTAATCTGATGCTTCAGAGACGCAGTTTTTCCTGTTTTTTCTCGATGGGGCTTATATCGAACTCATATTTTTTTATTATTTTTGCCACGGAAAATAAAAACAAGATGAAGCGTAATATATTTTTAGCGTTTATTTTACTGCTGGCAGGAATTCAAGAAATGCAAAGTCAAGAGAAGCGTGAATTCCGTGGCGCATGGGTTCAGTGTGTGAATGGTCAGTTCCTCGGATTGGGGAAAGATGGAATGCAACAGATGTTGACTCGTCAGTTAGATGAGATGAATAAAGATGGAGTCAATGCCATTATTTTCCAAGTCAGAGCAGAGTGTGATGCATTATATGCAAGTCCTTATGAGCCTTGGAGTCGTTTCTTGACAGGGCAACAAGGAAAAGCCCCACAGCCCTATTGGGATCCTTTGGCATGGATGGTAAGCGAGTGCCATAAGCGCGGAATGGAACTTCATGCATGGATCAATCCATATCGTGCAAAGACAAAGACCACTAATACATTGGCATCTAATCATATTGCCATAAGAAAACCGGGAGCTGTGTTTGCTTACGATAACCAGCTGATTCTTAATCCGGGGCAACCGGAGAACCGGGAATACATTTGTAAAATAGCAAGCGACATCGTGCGCCGCTATGATGTTGATGGTTTCCACATTGACGACTACTTCTATCCTTATCCGGCCGCAGGGCAGGCCATACCTGACGACCAAGAGTATGCGCTTTATGGCAACGGCATCAAGGACAGGGGAGATTGGCGAAGGTATAACGTCAATCTGTTCATGAAGCAATTGTGTGACAGCATACACAATGTAAAGCCATGGGTGAAATTCGGTGTCTCGCCTTTTGGCATCTATCGGAACAAGAGCAATTCTCCTGCAGGAAGCAACACGAAAGGCCTACAGAATTACGATGATTTATATGCCGACGTGCTCTTATGGGTCAATAATGGCTGGGTGGATTACTGCGCACCTCAGCTCTATTGGCAAATAGGGCATCCCGCAGCCGATTATGATGAGCTCATTCGATGGTGGGACAGTCATGCAGCCAACCGTCCGCTATACATCGGTGAAGACGTGGAACGAACCGTAAAATATGCCGACCCACAAGATGCAAACAGTCATCAGCTGAAAGCCAAACGCAGATTGCACAGAGAGATGCGGCATGTCAACGGCACCGTGCTGTGGTATGCAAAGTCTTTCTGCGACAACATCGGCAATTACGCTTCGGCCATGCGCACCGGATATTGGAAGTATCCCGCCTTGCAGCCCAAGATGCCTTTCATAGACAACAAGGCACCCAAAAAGCCCAAACATGTGATGCCCGTATGGGCAAACGGGGACTACGTGCTGTTTTGGCAGGCCCCAAAAGCCAAAAAGTGGGCCGACGAGGCAGTGCGCTATGTTGTATATCGCTTTGACAAGGGAGAGCGTATCAACACCGAAGATCCGTCGAAAATCGTGGCCATCACTCCCGACTGCCACTACAAAATGCCTTATGCCGACGGCCGCACGCGCTACACTTATGTCGTTACCGCCGTTGACAGAATGAGCAACGAGAGCAAGACCGTGAAGAAAAAGATAAGCTTATGATGCGCTGCAACAGCTATGACAAGCCCGGCGAATACGCCAACTATGTCGTTGAGCGTGACGGGCGGCTGCTGGAATGGCTGCTGGAGAACGTGAAGCACCTCAGCAAGTCGAAAATCAAGCAGACGCTTCAAGGCCGCGGCGTAAAGGTGGGCAAGAAGACCGTCACACAATTTGATTATCCGCTGACGGCGGGAACGAAAATCACTTTCAGCAAGACCAAGCGCAACAACGACATCTTCAAGAACCGATACGTAAAGATTGTGTATGAAGACCGCCACTTGGTCGTGGTGGAGAAGAACGCCGGCATACTGTCGATGGCTGCCGGTCACGCCTCGCTCAACGTGAAGGCCCTGCTGGACGATTATTTCAAGAAGAGTCGGCAGAAATGCACGGCCCACGTCGTCCACCGACTGGACCGCGACACGAGCGGACTGATGATTTACGCCAAGGACAAGCAGACGGAATTGCTTTTGGAGCAGGATTGGCACGACATCGTTTACGACCGCCGATACGTGGCCGTGGTGTCGGGCGAGATGGAGCAGACCGAAGGGACCGTTTCCGGATGGCTGAAAGACAATAAGGCCTACTTCACCTATTCCTCTCCGACGGACAACGGCGGAAAGTTCGCCGTGACTCATTTTCACGTTTTGAACCGTCGCAACGGCTATTCCTTGGTGGAATACAAGCTGGAGACTGGCCGAAAGAACCAAATCCGCGTGCATTCCGCAGACATGGGGCACCCCGTTTGCGGCGATGCCAAATACGGCTGCGGCGACGACCCGGTCGGGCGTCTGTGTCTTCATGCCTATGTGCTGTGCTTCCGCCACCCCGTCACGCATGAAGCGATGACGTTCGAGACGCCGATACCTGCTTCGTTTCTCCGAATTTTCAAATAGCGATTTATGAATAATTTCCTTTACTACATTTTTATGCTGGCAGCGATAGTTGTCGGTTTTTTCGTCATCAAGAAAGTGACAAGTTGCCTTTTCAAAGCCATCGTGGCCGTGGTGGTCATCGGCATCATCATCTGGCTCTATTTTATACGAGGCGTATAAGTGCTTTTCACGACATCCCCCTCTCAGCGTCGCGAGACCCGGGTCTCACGAGCGTGAGATCCCCCTCTCATTTCATTGAGATCCCCCTCTCGCGTTTCTCCGTGCCGCGTCGGAATTCGTTTCGTGCCGCATCGGAATTGATTTCGTGCCGCGTCGGAATTAAATCAGAGGCGGCTCTAATTGAAAAGAGAGGCGGCTCTAATTGAAAAGAGAGACGGCTCTAATTGAAAAGAGAGGCGGCTCTGATTGAAAAGAGAGACGGCTCTAATTGAAAAGAGAGGCGGCTCTGATGGGCGGGCAGATGGTTTCTCCCGTCCGTGAGCGGCCGTTCAATTCGTAAAAAGAAATAAAACTCGTGCGGAATACTTTGTATTGTGCGAGATTTCAGCTAACTTTGTGGGAAAATTCAAGATAGCAACATGAAACAGACGAAAATAGTGGCCTCGATAAGCGATCGCAGATGTGAACAGGATTTCATCCGCAAGCTTTTCTTTGCCGGAATGAATGTCGTTCGCATGAATACGGCCCATGCAACGACCGACGGCATACGCAACATCGTGAAGAATGTGCGTGCCGTTTCGCCCCATATCGGTATCATGATTGATACAAAGGGACCGGAGGTGCGCACCACGGGCGTGGATGCTCCTTTGAAATACAAGGTGGGCGACGTGGTGAAGATATTCGGGCGGCCCGAAATGGACAGTTCGCATGACATCGTGAACGTGTCCTACCGCGACATCACGAAGGATGTCCGCGTGGGCGACGATATCCTGTTCGATGACGGCGAACTCGACATGCGGGTCATCGAGAATAACGGTCCGATGCTGGTTGCCCAGGTACAGAACGAGGGCGTGCTGGGGGCGCACAAGAGCGTGAATATCCCCGGCGAGCACATCGACTTGCCTGCGCTTACCGAGAAAGACAAGCAGAATATTCTTTTGGCTATCGAGCTGGATATTGATTTCATTGCGCATTCGTTTGTCAGAAACGCGAGCGATGTGAGGGAAGTACAACAAATTCTTGATGCACATCATAGTGACATTAAGATTATCTCCAAGATTGAGAACCAAGAAGGTGTTGACAACATCGATGAAATTATCGATGCTTCTTACGGTATCATGATTGCGCGCGGCGACCTCGGGATAGAAGTGCCCATCGAGCGCATTCCCGGTATTCAGCGTCAGATTATCCGCAAGTGTGTGGCGAAGCGCAAGCCCGTTATCGTGGCGACGCAGATGCTCCACACGATGATCAATAACCCGCGTCCGACGCGGGCCGAAGTGACCGATATCGCAAATGCCATCTATTACCGAACCGACGCACTGATGCTCAGTGGCGAGACCGCAAGCGGCAAATATCCGCTCGAGGCCGTTCAGACGATGGCCCGTATAGCCGAGCAGGCCGAGAAAGACAAGTCGCATATCAATGATATTGCAGTGCCTTGGTCTGACGATGAGCTTGACCAGCGTGCTTTCCTTGCCCATGCAGCCATCGACGCCACCCGCAAATTGGGCGTTTCGGGCATCATTACCGACAGCGAGACGGGGCAGACGGCACGCAATTTGGCAGCATTCCGTGGTCCGGTTCCCGTCTTGGCGATCTGCTATAACGAGAAAACCCAGCGCTGGCTCAATCTCAGCTACGGCGTCATTCCCATTTACCAGCGCGAACAGGTCAGCTCGCAGTATATGTTCTTTGCGGCTTTGCGCATGCTGCGCCAGAAAGGCTACATCAAAGAAGAGGACAAGATTGCTTACTTGAGCGGTAGTTTCGGAGAGGGCGGCGGTACCACTTTCCTTGAAATCAACAAGGTCGAAGAGGTGTTCAACAGAAGTTATCAGTTCCATCTGCCCGATATGCCGGTGAAGAAAGAAGACGCTTAGAAATCAACGGTCAGTCGCGCGTTGAGCATTCTGCCCGTGAGATAGTTCGGGACGGCATACTGTACATTCGTGACATCGGTTATCCAATAATAGCTGTTGACGTTGCTGATGCCGAAAAGATTGAGGCATTCCATGCCGAGCCAAATGTTTTTAATCAGCTTGCTTTCTTGCTTTGTGTTGTCAAGCAGGCGATAACTCATGCCCAAATCCACGCGTTTGTAGGCCGGTGCACGAAAGGAATTGCGCCCAAGTTCGTTATGTGGCGTCGAGAACGGGAGGCCGTCGGCATAGCTCATTGCCAATGCTACTTTCCATTTGTCGGTTCCCGGGAAATAATCCGTAAAGAACATGTTCAGCGCATAGCGTTGATCGGTCGGCAACGGTATGCTTGCATGGTGGAGATGCATCTTCGTATTCATGAGCGAAAGGCTTATCCATGAATTCGTGTTGGGCACGAACTCGCCATAAAGTTTCAGGTCGAGGCCCGTTGCATGCCCGGTGGCGCTGTTCGTTCCGTGATATATCACTTTTACGTTGTTGATGGAATAGGGGATAAGATTATTCAGAATCTTGTAATACGCCTCTGCCGTGAATTTGAACGGTCGTTTGTTCATCATAAAATGATAGTCAAAGCCGGCAATGAAGTGAATGGAACGCTGGCTTCTGATTTTGTCGTTGAGGCGGGCCACCGTGATATGGTTCACCGTTGTCGTGTCTCTCAATTCCTTAAAAAAGGGCGCTTGATAGTAAAGTCCCGTTGCAAAGCGTAGCGTAACGTGGTTATTGAACGGAGGAATAATACCGAGCGAAAGGCGTGGCGAAACGATAGTCTCCTTGTTGAAGCTCCAATGGCTCATACGAATGCCGTAGTTCAGCGTGAAATGCGTATGCTCACCGGCACTTGTGAAGTGCCATGTGTCTTGCAAATAGCTTTCAAAGCGGTCGGAAGTCATCTTGTTTTGTGCGCGTAGTGCGTAGATGAGGTTCAGATCCTTTCCGGTATGCGGAATGCTGTAGCCACTTGAGTCTCGCATTTCATATTCATTGCTGTGCTCTTCGATGCGCTCTTTCTTGAAATAGATGGCTCCTTCGAAATGATGTTTGGCTGTCTTATGCTGCAACATCAGTTTAACGGCCTTGACTTGTGCCTTGAGATAATTGCGCGCATGCTCGAAATAGGTACCTACACCCAGCCTCCGACTTGTCTCGGTTTGCGTCAACCAATATTGTCCCTGTATGTCATATTGCTCTCTTTCGTTTGTTTTGAAGGCCGAGGCAGTAAGGGACAGCCGCGTATTCTTGCTGAAATGGCGTGTCAAGGTGGCCGATGCAAAGTAAGTCTTGAAGAGGTCCTTCTCCTGTCCGTCAAAGTAAACGCGGAACGACTTCACGTTTTGTGACGTACCAAATGATGTTTCTCTTGACTCAGGATAGAAGTCGAAGCGATTCTGATTGATGTTTCCTATAACGTCTACCGTCCATCGTTGGTTGGGCGCATAGTGCAGATAAGTTTGATAATCAAGAAACTTGGGTTTGTATTCTCCCGAAGTCTCCAATGAACCTAAGAGATTTGCGGTTGACTTGTACCTGAAGCTGTTAGTCCATGAGAAGTTCTGATGGCCAAAACCGATATAGACGTCAGCCGACATCAGGCTTGCAGCAACCGTAGCCTCGAAACGCTTCGGTTGTTTATAGGTGATATCAAGAGACGATGACATTCTATCACCGTATTTCGCTGCAAATCCACCCGTAGAGAAATCGATATTGTCAACCATGTGTGGGTTGATGACCGACAAGCCTTCCTGTTGTCCGCTCCTTACAAGGAACGGACGATAGACCTCATTGCCATTGATGTAGACGCTGTTCTCGTCGAACGCCCCACCACGGACGTTGTATTGCGACGAGAGTTCACTGTGTGTGGACACGCCAGCTTGCAACTGAACAAACCTTTCCACGCCATTACCGTTGGCAGCATTGATTTGTTTGAGGTCTTCCTTTCTCAATTGTTGGTTCTGCCCGGTCTGTATTCTCTGTCCTTTCACATCGACAGTCTCAAGCGTATTCTCCTCTTCAAGAAGCGTCACCATCAGTCTTTGCGTCCCTTTTGGCCGCCGCAAGATACGCGTCTTCGTCTTATAGCCGATCATTGAGAACTTCACGACCACGGAGTCTGCACTTTGAAGCGTCATAGAGAACTCTCCTTTTAAGGACGAAAAGGTGAGTTTTCCCTGACTGCTGATGCTTGCAAATTCGATAGGTTTACCGTTTATGTCGGTTATTTTCCCGTGAAGCGATACGCTCTGTGCCTGAAGTTGAAACACAGAAGCAAAGAGCAGCGCTATCAAACAAATTCTTATTCTCATATCTTTTTGATTAACGCACAAGCTCAAAACTTATTGCCTGTTTTGCAGCCTTGGTCGCATTGGTTGGCAATCTCAGCCATTTTACCGCCTAACCTCAGCCATATTGTGCGGTAAAATGATTGAGATGAGACGGTAAAATAGCTGAAATAAATTCTCAGAATGAATGCAATGAGAATCTAATGTGAAGACACATGGCCGGCATCGTGGGCGCGATGTCTTTTTATTCACGGAATATCTACTGCCTCAAAGGCGAATTTAATGCAGATGGGTCACTTGAGATGCTCCATGAACCAAGCCGAAATCTGCCGAAGCAGATGCGTTCTTGTGTTTCCTCCATATATACCATGGTTTCGGTTGGTATAGAGATTCTCCTTGAAATCCTTGTCGGCTTGCACCAAGGCTTCTGTATATTCCATCGTGTTCTGCGGGTGGACGTTATCGTCGGCCAATCCGTGACAAATGAGTAGGGCACCATGAAGTTTGTCTGCACGCTGAATGGGGTTGGCATCATAGCCGGTTCCGTTTTCTTTTGGCGTGCGCATATAGCGTTCCGTGTAGACGGTGTCATAGTATCTCCAGTCGGTTGGTGGCGCAATGGCTACTCCTGCCTTGAAGACCGCGCGTCCTTCGCTCATGCTCATCAGCGTGTTGAAGCCTCCGAAGCTCCACCCCCAAATGCCTATCCTGTCTTTATCGACATAACTTTGCTGGCCCAGCCATAAAGCCGTCTCAACTTGGTCGCGCGCTTCAAGCACGCCGAGTTTCAGATAAGTGCATTTCTCAAACGAGGCTCCGCGTCCTCCTGTGCCACGTCCGTCAACGCAGACGACGATGAACCCTTGCTGTGCAAGATAATAGTCGAAAGCACCGCCATTTCCCATAGAGCCTGCATTCCATGCGTCGATGACTTGCTGGCTTCCCGGGCCGCCATATTGAAAGAGGATGACAGGATATTTCTTGCGGGCATCAAAGTTTTCGGGCTTGACCATCCAGCCGTCCAGTTTGATACCTTCAGCGGTGGTGAACGAAAACGGTTCGCGCCCGTTGAAACCATAGGCCTGTAGCTTTTCTTTCAGCGTTTTATTGTCTACAAGTGTTGAGAGAATCTTCCCGTCATTGTTGCGGATTGTGCATACATAAGGCGTGTTATAGTTGCTCCATGTGTTGAGGAAGTATTTATAGTCGCCCGAGAAGACTGCCGTGTTCCAGCCATTTTCGTTGGTCAATCGTTCGACCTTGCCGTTCTTGTGGCTGACAAACACCTGCCGGTCGTGCGGGCTGACGGCTGCTGCCTGATAATAAACGTCGCCGGTTGGTTCATCATAACCATATACGCGGGTGATATCATCATTCTCATTGCCGACTTTCCGGGTAAGACTTCCGTTCATGCTATATATATAAAGGTGCATATAGCCGTCGCGGTCGCTTGGAAGTAAGATGTTGTTTTGGCCGATAATGATGCCTCCGAGCACTTCTTCCTTTATATATTTCTCCGAATTCTCCTTGATAAGTAGTTGAGAGAGAGTGGTACGAGGGTTGACGGCATAGAGGTTCAGGACGTTCTGATGACGGTTCATCGTGAAGATAATGATACGATCGGGCTCAGCAGTAGGTCTGATTCCTGGCATATAGCCATCGGATTCAACGGGAATTTGCAGCTTGTTAGTCTTTCGGCTTTGAATATCGAAGCTCCACGCCGAAACGATGGCGTTGTCTTCGCCGGCTTTGGGATACTTATAAGTGTAGGTTCCGGGATATACTTCATTGGCTTTCAGCGTGGGGTGACTGCCCATAAACATCTGCAAGGAATATTCCTTGACCTTTCTCTCATCGTATTTAAGCCAGCAAAGCATGCGACTATCGGCCGTGAAACAGAGGGAACGGCTGGTGGAGAATTCTTCTTCGTAGACCCAATCGGGAATACCGTTGATGATTTCACGCTGCTTGCCGTCTTTTGTGACCTGACTTTCAGCATTGTCGTAGAGGAGTTTCACGAGGAAGATGTTGTTGTCTCTGACAAAAGCAATCTGATTACCGTCGGGTGACCATGTGGGTACCTGTTGCGGACCACCCGCAGAAAGCCTTTCGAGTTTTCTACTTTGCAGGGTATAAATGTAATAGTCAGCCGTGAATGAGCGTCGGTAAATCTTCTTTGTATTGGTTTGTATCAACAGTTTCCTTCCGTCGGGCGAAAGTACGAAGCCTTCAAGCTGTTTGATTTGTTCGCCTTGCGTGTGAGACACATCGAAAAGTGTACGTGTCTGTTTGCCGGTCTTGAATGAATATTCGATGATTTGCTTGCCGTCATCGCTCATGCCGACATATAAATCAGTGCCATTGACAGGTTCTATTTTCGTGACAGACTGTGCAGTGAAGGTTTGTCCGGTGACGTCTTTCAGTGTAATCTTATCGTTGGCCATCAGCTGAGATGAGGCTAAAAGCATCGTTACGCACATGATGAATAGTTTGTTCATAGCTGTTGAAGTGTTGTTTTGTTGACAAAGTTACTAAAAAGCGATGAGAACAGCTTGCTTATTGCCTGCTTTTTTCATAACTTTGCATGCTATGAACAGCTTTTACAATGATTTCTCTTCATGGATAAGGACCAAATTCCCTTTCAGGGTGCAGAAGATCAGCATCGATGCGGGGTTTTCTTGTCCTAACCGCGATGGGAGAATTGGTTCAGGAGGGTGCATCTATTGCGACAACCGCACTTTTAATCCCGCCTATTGTGACCGACAGAAGTCTGTTTCCGCACAGTTGGAAGAAGGGAAAGCCTTCTTTTCCCGCAAATATCCCGACATGAAATACCTCGCCTATTTTCAGGCTTTCACGAACACTTATGCGCCTCTGAACGAGCTGATGACTATATATGAGGAAGCGCTTCGGGTGGAAGATGTCGTCGGACTCGTCATCGGAACGCGCCCGGATTGCATCAGTGATGCGCTCTTAGACCGTCTTGCCGAACTGAACAAGCGTACTTTCGTGCTCATAGAGTATGGGATAGAGAGCGTAAACAACCAAACATTGACACGGATAAACCGCGGACACGATTTCGCTTGCTGCCGTGAGGCCGTTGAGAAGACGCACGCGCGCGGCATCTTATGTGGCGGGCACGTCATTCTCGGTCTCCCCGGCGAAGATGCAGCAGAGAGCATTCGTCAGGCGCCGATTATATCGTCTTTGCCGCTCGATATACTCAAGATTCATCAGATGCAAATCATTCGCGGAACCCAACTGGCCTTTGAATATCTTCGCCAGCCTTTCCATGTCTATTCCGTAGAGGAGTATATCAGACTCGTTGCCGCTTATCTTTCTCGACTGCGCCCTACGTTGGTATTGGAGCGATTTGTCAGTCAGTCGCCTGCCGATTTGCTCATTGCGCCCAAGTGGGGGCTGAAGAATTATGAGTTCACCAATCTGCTTCACCGCTATCTGAAAGAAAAGAATATCCGGCAAGGTGCCATGTTGAAGAATTAGAACCACATCTAAATCAAAAGAGAGCCGCCTCTAATTTAAAATAGACGCGGCTCTCTTGTTTATAAATAGTGGTTCTATCAACCTATTCAATCACCACAAGCGGGTCTTCTTCGAGCACGCTCTGACCCACTTTCACGCAGATGGCCGTAATCTTTCCGTCCTTCTCTGCTTCGATGTTGTTGGCCATCTTCATCGCTTCGAGTACGACGACGGCATCGCCAGCCTTCACTTCCTGTCCAACTTCAACGTTGATGGCTGTGATGGTGCCGGGCAACGGTGCCTTGACAGCATTATTGGTGTTGACATTAGCCGTGGGAGCGGCTTCCGTTTCCTCGGTCTCAGCAGCTTTTCCCAATACGACCTTCTTCTTTTCCGGTTCGGCTTCTTTCTCCATCTGAACCTTGAAATCGTCACCATTCACGTTTACGCTGGCAACATTGTTCTCATCGATCTCGCCGATGGTTACGGTATAATCTTTACCTTCAATGGTATATTTAAACGCTTTCATATTCTATGTTTATGGTTTCTTTGTGAATGACAAGAACTTGGCGTTCCACATTGTATGACGTGGAGCAATTGTTATTTTGCCCGGTTCGTTGTCGTGAACGTTATTGCCTTCGAACTCATAGAGTGCCATGGCAATGGCTGCATAAATATTCTTATCCATCATCTTACGTTTTTAGATGTTACATCGGCATACAGCCATGTTTCTTGGCCGGAAGTCCCTCGCGCTTAGTAGCAAGCTGCGCCAGACCGCGGCAGATGCGGAAGCGCGTGTTGCGTGGTTCGATGACATCGTCGATATAACCGAATTGTGCGGCCTGATACGGATTGGCGAACGTCTCCGTATAGTCGTCTTCCTTTTCGGCAAGGAAAGCCTTCACGTCGCCACCTTCTTCCTTGACCTTCTTTGCCTCTTTGCCACACAGAATGGCCACGGCACCGCCGGCACCCATGACGGCAATCTCGGCTGTGGGCCATGCAAAGTTCAAGTCAGAACGAAGCTGCTTGCAGCCCATCACGATATGCGAACCACCGTAGCTCTTGCGAAGATTGATGGTAATCTTTGGCACGGTAGCCTCGCCATAGGCATAAAGCAACTGTGCACCATGCAGAATGACGGCGTTATATTCCTGGCCCGTGCCGGGGAGGAAGCCCGGAACGTCCACAAGGCTGACGATAGGAATATTAAACGCATCACAGAAACGCACGAAGCGGGCGCCCTTTCGACTGGCATTCACGTCGAGCACACCGGCATAAGCTGCAGGCTGGTTGGCCACGATGCCCACGCTCTGCCCATTGAAGCGGGCAAAACCCGTGATAATGTTCTTGGCAAACTTGGGCTGAACCTCGAAGAACTCGCCATTGTCAACGACGGCACCGATGACCTTATACATATCGTAGGCCTTATTGGGGTCGTCCGGCAATATTTCGTTGAGCAAATCTTCCTTGCGGTCGATGGGGTCGTCGCACGCTATGCGCGGCGCAGTCTCCGTGTTGTTCGACGGAATATAGGAAAGCAGTGTCTTGATGAGTTCCATGCACTCTTCCTCGGTCTTCGCCGTAAAATGTGTAACACCACTCTTGCTCGCATGAACGCTTGCACCACCCAAATGTTCGGCATCAATTTCTTCTCCTGTCACGGTCTTTACCACCTTCGGACCAGTCAGGAACATGTAAGACGTACCTTCGGTCATAATCGTGAAATCGGTCAATGCAGGCGAATACACCGCACCACCGGCACACGGACCCATGATAGAACTAATCTGTGGTATCACGCCGCTGGCAAGAATATTGCGTTCAAAGATTTCTCCGAAGCCTGCAAGTGCAGAAATACCTTCTTGAATACGTGCACCGCCCGAATCGTTCATTCCGATAACCGGAGCGCCCATCTTCATCGCCATGTCCATGACCTTGCAGATTTTCTGGGCCATTGTTTCCGACAGTGAACCTCCGTTTACAGTGAAATCCTGTGCATAAAGATAAACCAAGCGACCGTCAATGGTAGCAGAACCGGCTACGACACCATCGCCCAAGTATTGCTTCTTCTCCATACCAAAGTTGTGGCAACGGTGTAGTTTGAACATATCATATTCCTCGAAGCTACCTTCGTCCACCAACATGTCGATACGTTCGCGAGCTGTGTATTTCCCGCGTTCATGCTGCTTGTCTATGGCTTTTTCGCCACCGCCAAGGCGAGCCTCTTCGCGTTTTGCAATCAGCTGCTTGATTTTTTCTACTTGCTTACTCATAAGTTTTATAAATTAATTCATTAAGATGCAGTTGTGGCTGCAAAGATAGTAAAAAAAGTAGGAAGTCGAGAAGAGAATTAGGTAAAAAAGCAAAGTTTCTGCTCGCGAACGAAGTCGTTGAGCCTCCTGCCGCCATCTATTGAAGCAATGCCACGGGCGAACACATCTACCGTAAGTCCCCCGTTGAGCAGATTTCGCAGTGTCTCCAGCACACAATAATCGCCTGCCACGCCACAAATCACCATTCGATGGCTTGCACACGTCACTTCGTCCGTCATTGTCGAAAGCCGATACCCCCCGTCTGCCAGCTTCTCGACGTGTTGGAAAGCCCCATACTCTTCCGTTTCTATCACCTCGCCCTTGCGAATTACTCGAAAGGGAATCCCTCTGTCCAAGCACGCCTGAACGAGTCGCTCGTCAATCTGCGACCCTTTCGCAAATGCAATACAATGCGGCGGCCACGGTCCGCCCTGCGGAATAAACGAAGCATCTCTCGCCTGATGCCAGTCAACGGTGAATATCACCTCTGCCAGTCCCTCATGCGTGTTGATAAGCTGCAGGATATGTTCCACTGCCGTTTCTGCACCCTTCACATAGAGTGCGCCTGTGGGATTGCAGAAGTCGTATTGACAATCCACAACCACCAAAGTTATTTCTTCTTTCATTTGTTTTATTTCAGTTTCATTTCGTCTCCCCTTTCCTGTACATTTTCCGATAGGTCGACCCCGCATTGTAGAGCCGTCCCTCGGCTTCGAGCCGGCGGGCCAGGCGGTAGGCAGCCGACTTGGAGAGGCCGAGTTCCGATTGCAGGTCGCCGATGAAGATATAGTCCGCGTCGGCGAAGAGGCGTTTGAGCGCGGCTTCGATGTCTTCGGCCGACGGACGGTCGTAGGCTTTCTCCAGATACGTCCGGTTCTCGA
The DNA here is from genome assembly GCF_000243015.1 of Segatella maculosa OT 289. Taxonomy (NCBI): domain Bacteria; kingdom Pseudomonadati; phylum Bacteroidota; class Bacteroidia; order Bacteroidales; family Prevotellaceae; genus Segatella; species Segatella maculosa. The sequence continues at coordinate 71,093 of NZ_JH594511.1, read as the reverse complement.
ACTCGGTGCTTTCCAGCAGTTGCATCAGCGCCTTTTCGGGCCGGAAGTTCACCGTCCGCACGTAGGGGTTGCGCAGGCGGAAGCGATGCGTCTTCGGGTCTTCGTAGAGTTCGCCCTTCACGGCGGGCCAGAAGTAGCCCAACCCCGGCAGATGCACGCGGTTGCCCAGCATCAGCTGGTCGGCCAGCTCCACTTTCACGGCTTCGAACGCCCCGATAAGGTCGGCCACGGTCAGCGCCGTCGCCTTTTCGATGTGGCGCCCCATCAACTCCATGTCCACCGTGGGATACAGGTCGACCACCACGCGCATCTTCGCGTCATTAGGCACATTGCCATTCGATTTCACCAATTTGTAAGGTACAGCCATAATCTTTTATTTTAAGTTTATATTGGATGACATTTCCGTTATACGTGCCACGCACATGCTTATCGATGGAGACGCCCTGCACATTGGCATGCAATGCCAATGCACATTGGAATGGCAATGGCCTGCACATTAGGTTGACAAAGCCCTGAACGTTAGGATGCGACACCCTGCACGATAGGACTCCTACCCGACTCCTTATAGGAAAGGCGAATTCCCAACCTAGTGGGAAATATTTTTCAACTTAGTGGGAAATATTTCCCAACTCAGAGGGAATAATTTCCCAACTTAGTGGGAATTCACCTTTCCTTATACAAAGGTAATGAAACTTACGGTATCGTGCAAGCGATTTCCCAATTATCTTTGCGAAGGGTATAAATAAGGAAGGCGGCGGACATTAAAAAGGAGGGCGAACGCAATAAAAAAGGAGGGCGAAGGGCATAAAAAAAGGAAGGCCGCAGCCTTCCTTTCGTGGGTCAGATGAGGCCCCGTATTCGGTCTTCAAAGGCCGACAGGGCTGCCTTCGCGCCCTCGCCCATGGCAATGGTTATCTGTTTGTAGGGCACGGTGGTCACGTCGCCGGCGGCATATACGCCCGGCACGGACGTGCGGTTCGTGGCATCGACGGGTATCTCGCGGCGCGGTGTCAGTTCGAGTTCGTCCTTGAACGTGTCGCTGTTGGGCGACAGCCCGATTTGCACAAACACGCCGTCAAGCCTGAGGGTGCGCTCCTCGTCGGTCGTGCGGTCCTTGACGGTGATGCCCGTCAGTCTGCCGTTCTCGCCGAGCAGCGCGGTGGTCTGCGTAGACGTATGCAGCTCGACGTTCGCGAGCGAGGCCACTTTCTGTTGCAGCACCTCGTCGGCGCGCATCGTGTCGGCAAACTCCAGCAGGATCACGTGGCGACAGATGCCTGCAAGGTCGATGGCGGCCTCCACGCCGGAGTTGCCTCCGCCGATGACGGCCACGTCCTTACCCTTGTAGAACGGTCCGTCGCAATGGGGGCAGAAGTGCTCGCCATGGCCGATGTACGTGGCTTCGTCGGGCAGGCCCAAGCGTCGCCAGCCGGCACCCGTGGCAATGATGACCGCGGGGGCCGTGAACACTTCGCCGCCGCGCACCGTGATGCGCTTCTCCTTGTCTTTCAGGCTCACGGCGGTCACCTTTCGGTTGTCGAAGATGTCGATGGGATACGCGCCGAGGTGCGTGCGCAGGTTGGCCGAGAGCTGCGTGCCCGTGGTCTTGGGGACGGAGATGATGTTCTCGATGCCCGTGGTGTCGTTCACCTGTCCGCCGATGCGCTCGGCCACGATGGCCACACGCAGTCCCTTGCGGGCCGAATAGATGGCGGCCGATGCGCCTGCCGGTCCGCCGCCGAGCACGACGACGTCATACGGGCGGACGCTTTGCACGGCCGTCTCGTCGTGGTCGGTGCCGACCTTGTCTTCCAATTCCTGCAAAAGCATGCCGATGTCACCCCGGCCCGTGTGGAGCGGCTGGCCGTTGACGTAGACCGACGGCACGCCCTGTATGTTCAGTCGCTCGATTTCGTCTTGGCAGAGCCCGCCGTCTATCATTTCGTTGCTGATGCGGGGGTTGATGAGCGCCATGACGTTGAGCGCCTGCACCACGTCGGGGCAGTTGGTACAGGTCAGCGACACGTAGGTCTGCAGGCGTATCTCGCCCTTGAGCGCCTTGATGCGTGCGGCAATGGCCTCGTCGGCCAGATTCTTCCCCTGTCCGTCGGTGTTGAGCACGGCAAGGAGCAGCGAGGTGAATTCATGTCCGTTGGGAATGCCGCGGAAGCTGATGCCGGTGGGCTCGCCGTTGCGCAGGATGCTGAAACCGAAGCGGTCGCCCTCTTCATAAGCTACGTTCAGCTTGTCGGAAGTCGAGACGATGTCCTCTACAAACGATGAGAACTCGGCCGATTGTGCGTCATTGCTGTTGCGCACCACATGGAGCGTGATTTCGGAAGTGAGTGAGCCGAATACGCCGCTCACTTGCCGGAGAATGTCTTTGTCTAACATGATTGTCGGGTGTTATGAAAGATGGAGAGACGGGCAGATATGCTTCGCGAGCGTTGATCTGCAGGTCTCTCCACCGATGTTTTATGACTACGAATGATTGCTTTCGGCCTTCTTAGATTTTGCCTACGAGGTCGATGCTCGGCGTGAGGGTCTCGCCGCCTTTCTTCCACTTCGCGGGGCAAACTTCGCCGTCGTGGGTTGCCACGAACTGCGCAGCCTCTACCTTGCGTACCAACTCGTCGGCATTGCGGCCGATGCTGTTGTCTTGTATCTCGGCCACTTTGATGAGTCCTTCGGGATTCACGAGGAATGTGCCGCGGTAAGCCAAACCTTCGTCCTCTTTGTAGACGCCGAAGCCGCGGCTGAGTGCACCCGTTGGGTCGGCCAGCATGGTGTAGTGGATTTTCTTGATGGTGTCAGAGGCGTCGTGCCATGCCTTGTGCACGAAATGGGTGTCGGTGCTTACGGAGAACACTTCGACGCCCATGGCTTTCAACTGTTCGTATTTCTCTGCCAAGTCCTCCAACTCGGTGGGGCAGACGAAGGTGAAGTCAGCCGGGTAGAAGAAGAACAGTGCCCATTTGCCTTCGATATCGTGATTAGAAACTGTTTTGAACTGTCCGTCTTGAAAAGCTTGGACGGTGAACTCTGGTGCGTGTGCATTGATAATTGGTTCCATGTCTTAATTGTTTTATGTGTTGAATCTTTTGTTTGATGCTGCAAAGTTATGAATTACATTCGTCATGTCCAACAGATAAAATCTATTCGGCGATAGATATAATTTATCGCCGGTGTCATGGCCTATATAAAAACACATGCAGGCCGCATGATTTGAATTCATGTTGCCTGCATGAGGTTTGATGTGAACTGCGGAACTTAGTCGATGCCGTTCACTTTGTGCGAGCCTTCGCTGATGACGACGGGGTAGACTTCGGGTGCGTGGCCGTATTTGGCTGCGAACTTGGTCTTTGCATCGGCGATGAACTTGTCGTAGAGCTCGTCTTTCACGAGGTTGATGGTGCAACCTCCGAAGCCGCCGCCCATGATACGGCTTCCTGTCACGCCATTCTCGCGGGCAAGGTCGTTGAGGAAGTCGAGCTCTTCGCACGACACTTCGTATTCCTTGCTCAAGCCCTCGTGGGTTTCATACATCTTCTGGCCTACGGTCTCGTAGTCGCCTCGCTCGAGTGCATCGCAGACGGCGAGCACGCGGTCTTTCTCTCCCAGAACGAAGTGGGCACGCTTGTAGTCTTCTTCGCCAACTTCGGCCCTCACTTCTTCCAACTGTTCCCATGTGCAGTCGCGCAATGTCTCGAACTTTGCTTCCGGATGCTTTGCCGCAATGTGCTTGACAACGTTCTCGCAGCTGTTCCGGCGGTCGTTATAGGGGCTTCCTGCCAGTTCGTGCTTCACCTTCGAGTTAATCAGCACGAGCTTGTAGCCTTGCGGATTGAAGGGGAAGTATTCGAATTCGCGGCTGCGGCAGTCTAAGCGCATCAGCTTTCCTTCCTGTCCGAAGACGCTGGCGAACTGGTCCATGATGCCACACATTACGCCGACATACTTGTGTTCGGTGGCCTGTCCGGCAAGCACCATGTCCCATTTCGACACTTTGTTGTTGCCGAAGAGGTCGTTCAATGCAAAGGCAAAGCAACTCTCGAGGGCTGCGCTCGAAGACATGCCTGCACCGAGCGGCACGTCGCCATAGAATGCTGCGTTGAAGCCCTTGACATCTACACCGAGGCTCTTCATCTCTTGCACGATGCCATAGATATAACGTGCCCAGCTTGCGCGTGGGCCTTGCGGGTCGTCGACCTTGAACTCTACACGGTCTTTAAGGTCGATGGAGTAGAGCATAATGGTGTTTGTGCCGTTGGGGCGGACTTCGGCCATGATGCCTTTGTCTACTGCACCGGGGAAGACGAAACCGCCGTTGTAGTCGGTGTGTTCGCCAATGAGATTAATTCTGCCGGGAGACATGTAGATGTTTCCGGTCTTACCGTCGAAATGCTTGATGAAGCGACTTCTTACTTTTTCAATATCCATAAGTTGATAGGTTTTGGTTGTGTTTCTGGTTTGAAAGTATAAAGCCCCGACCTGTTGCGCAGGCGAGGGGCTTTTCGATGTGAATGTTTAGTCTACGGGGATATCCTTATTGACGTTCTTGCTTCCGATTAATGCATAGTAGCACATGAAAGCCAATGCAACGAGAGGAACGATGTAGGAGAACAGATAGCTTGAATGGTCGGCGATGAAGTTCTGTGCCAAAGGCAGAAGGCCTCCGCCTACAACCATCATCATGAAGATACCTGATGCTGCTGCTGAATATTTACCCAAGCCTTCTGTGGCAAGATTGAAGATGCAGCTCCACATGACAGATGTGCAAAGTCCGCAGAGCACCAATAACAGTGCAGCGATAGGCACTACGACCATCTTGAATGTCGTACCCGTGAAAACTGGCATGGAAACGGTAGAGGACTTGCCGAGGAGCATCGCCAAAACGATGAATGCCATGCCGGCAACGGTTGTGACAATCATCATCGAACGGCTCGATACCCGGCCTCCTATGAAACTGGCGATAAAGCGGCCGACAAGCATGAGGAACCAATAAGTTCCGGCAACAAAGCCTCCGATAGCGGCTGCGTTCTCCATCAGGCCAGCACCGTTGGCAGAAGTATCGCTGATGTAGAAGTTCAAGGTTCCGGGAATACCAATCTCAACACCCACATAGACGAAGATGGCTATGGTGCCTAATACGAAATGGCGGAATGCCCATGGACTATGTTCGAAAACGGTATCGCTCGTTGTCTTTCCCATTTCAGGGTCGGCAATCGGGATAAAGAACAAGACTACGAAGGCGGTTGCAAATACACCCAGCGCAATAAAGAGGACCATGTTGACATTGGCCATCTTCGTAGTGGCTGTAACGGTTCCGATAAGTGCACCCACAAGCATGGGCGTCAAGGTTCCTGCCAATGAGTTAAGCGTTCCACCGATGAGGTTCAGCTGGTTACCACGGTTTCCTCCGCCACCAAGCAGGTTGAGCATCGGGTTTACAACCGTGTTGAGAATGCAGACTGCGAAGCCGCTGATGAATGCTCCAAACAGATAGACGGCAAAGCCGCTTACGTCGGCACCAAACTTACCAGAGATGAACTGAATAAGCACACCGACAAAGCCGGTGGCAATACCGGTGAGAGCCGTGTTCTTGTAACCAATCTTGGTGAGCAACTTACCGGCAGGGATACCCATGAAGAGATAAGCAAGGAAGTTCATTGCATTTCCCAGCATACCAATCATGTTTTCACTTCCTGTTCCTTGGAACACGTTTTTCCAGATTACACCAATAGGGGCTGCGAGATTGGTTACGAACGAAATCATCGCAAAGAGAAACATCATTGTGATGATGGCAATGATGTTTCCTTGTTGTTTTGTGTTATTTTCCATTGATTTATATAAATTATTTGTTTATTCCAAACTTATAAATGGTTTTTTGCTTATATTGCTCACCCGGGTTCAATACGACTGACGGGAAATAAGGACGATTTGGGCTGTCGGGGAAGTGCTGTGCTTCGAAGCAGATACCAGAGCGATAAGGATAAGTCGCACCATGAGTTCCCTTGATGCCATTCTCAAAGTTGCCTGTATAAAGTTGTACACCTGGTTCCGTAGTATACATTTCCATAGTACGGCCGCTATTCGGTTCTGTTATTCTTGCGGCAAAGCTCAACTCGCCTTCTTCTTTCTTGTTGAGCACGTAACAGTGGTCGTAGCCTGAACCGTTTTTTAACTGCTCGTTGTCTTCGTTGATACGCTTTCCTATGGACATCGGTGTTCGGAAATCGAAAGGAGTATCTTCAACTTTCAGTATTTCCCCTGTCGGAATACTTGTTTTGTCAATAGGTAGGTAGAAGTCGGCATTGATTTCACATTCTAAATTGTCAACAGTGGGAGTAGGGCTTGCAATACCGGCTAAAGAAAAGAATGCGTGGTGTGTTAGGTTGATAATCGTTTTTTTGTTAGTGCAAGCCAAATAATCTATCACCAACTCATTATCGTCATTGAATGTATAGATGACTGTTGTTTTTAATTCTCCGGAGAAGCCCTCTTCACCGTATGCAGAAACATAATGAAGCACAAGTGAACGATCATTCATCAATTCGGCATCCCAAACTTTAATGTTAAAGCCTTTTATGCCACCATGTAATGAGTTGGGGCCATTGTTGATAGATAGGCAGTATTCTTTACCATGTAATTGAAATTTTCCATTGGCTATGCGATTTCCAAAGCGTCCGATTAAACGGCTTAAATAAGGTTCTGGAGAGTTTATTACATCATTGATATTATCATGTCCTTGAATGATATTAGCATATTTACCATCTCTGTCGGGTACCATGATTGCAACTATCGCTCCTCCATAATTCGTGATTGCAACTTCATTACCCAATGGATTGCGGAGGACATACAAATCGGTTTTCTTCCCGTTAATTGTGGTCTGAAAGTCCTCACGTTTCAGGCCACAGATGTTTTCATTTGGAATTGTGCTCATAATATCTTTAAGTTTTTAGTTAGTCATATCTTATTGCAAAGTAAATAAAAAGTTACGAATTCCACAAATGAAATAACAAAAACTTTCACCTATTTACTTATTTTCTAATATTTTAAAGATCATGATAAGGAAGTTCGTGCAGCGCTCTATCCTATGCGAGTTCGATATGAACCCCATGGAGAAAAAACAGGAAAAACTGCGTCTCTGAAGCATCGGATTAACGGAAAGCAAAAAAGGAACACTCGTCGCCCACGGGCGAAGATAGTAAAACAAAAAAAGAACGCTTGTCGTCCAAGGGCGAAGATAGTAAAATGTAAAAAGAATGCTCGTCATCCATGGACGAAGCTAAAAAATGTAAAAAGGACGCTTGTCGTCCACGGATAACGAAGGATATTTTAACAGAAAACATTTTCTCCCATGGAGGAAGGTAAAAAAAGTTAATAAAACATTCGTCATCCATGGAGGAAGAAGGTCTTTTTAACAAACACCTCTTTTCCTCCATGGATGACGATACAAAAAACAAGAAATAACTCTTATCTTCCATGGAAGAAGATAAAAAAAAGGAGCTGTCGTCCGACACCGTAGCGCTATCGGGTGGGTTCTTTTATCCCGAGCTGCGCTCTACCATCGTGAGGGTGGCATTGCCGTCCTTTGTCGACAATCAAGCTAATAGTCGAAAGTAAATCTGCTACAATATAACTTGAACCTCCGATGAAAACAAAATCTTCTCGGTCAGCTTCTGAAAGTGCTTGATAGTAGGCATCAATTACATGATTAAATATTCTGCCCGTTAATCCATATTTTTGTGCTATCATGGAAATCTTTTCTGCCGGTATAGAACGCTTCGAAGTAGATTGTGTCCAGTAATAAACGGCAGTTTTAGGAAGCATGCTCATCACAGCGTTAACATCCTTATCATCAACCATACCGAACACTATCCTAAGCGTTTTACATGGCTGTGAGTTTATCTGTGGTGCCAAATATTGCCAAGCACCGACATTGTGTCCGGTATCGCATATGGTTCTCGGTGTGTCGTTTATCTTCATCCATCGCCCCATCAGGTGGGTTAGCTCGCTCACATGCCCCAAAGCGCTGATGGTATCGCTAAGATCGATTCCTTGCTCTTTTAATACATTGACGGCAGTTAAAACCGTATTCATGTTTTTCACTTGATAGTTACCGGCAAGCTCCGCATGAAAGCGGCCAAAGTGCTTTGTGTTATAGCTTCGCATGCCATTTTTATCTATTTCGCTACTGATGACTTCCATATCGTCTTGGGCAAAAAAGATGGGACTATGCATTTCTGTGGCTTTTTTATGAAATACGGGACGTGTCTCCATGGTATATTCTCCTATAATAACAGGGACACCTTCCTTGATAATACCGGCCTTTTCGTAAGCTATTTTGGCAAGCGTTTCACCTAAGAATTGAACATGATCCAGACTGATATTTGTGATGAGGGATAGAATGGGGGTGATGATGTTGGTACAATCAAGTCTTCCCCCAAGTCCCACCTCAATTATCGCGATATCAACTCGCTGTTCTGCAAAATACTTAAAGGCCAGTGCTGTTGTCAATTCAAAGAAACTTGGATGGAGAGGTTCAAAGAAACTAAGTTCTTTCTCCACGAAGTCAATAACAGAGTCTTCACAGATACACTGCCCATCAACTCTGATTCGCTCACGAAAATCAATAATATGCGGAGAAGTGTAAAGCCCAACCTTATAGCCTTTTTGTTGGAGCATGGCAGCCAAGGAATGTGAACAGGAACCTTTGCCGTTGGTACCCGCTACGTGGATTGTCTTATATGAACGATGTGGATGTCCGAAATGCTCGTCTAAAGCTAAACTGTTATACAGTCCTTCTTTATATGCAGAAGCACCCACATGTTCAAAGACAGGGGTGCTATTGAATAGATATTCTACAGTCTCGGCGTAATTCATCTTCTTAGTTGAAATAGTTTCTGAACTTTTGGAAGATGGTCTGCTTGGTGGTCGCGTCTCCTTTGAAGTTATCACTGTCCTTGAATGCCTCTATGGCTTTTTTCTCATCTTTGTCAAGCGTCTTCGGAATGTAAACACTGATATTGATGACGAGATCGCCCATGCCACTCCCATATCCTTGAATAGCCGGAAGTCCTTTTCCACGTAGCCGGAGCGTCTTTCCGGGCTGTGTACCCGCATCAATCTTGATTTTAACCTTTGTACCTTGAATTGTTGGGATTTCAACCTCGCCGCCGAGAGCAGCTGTTGGGAAGTCGAGTAGCAGGTTATAGATGATGTCTTGCTCATCTCTGACGAAAGTCTCATGAGGTAGTTCTTCTATTAGTACTTGAATATTGCCTGTGATACCATTATGCATTCCTGCATTCCCTTTTCCCGGAACATTGACAACCATGCCTTGTGCAACACCGGCCGGTATTTGTATCTCAACGACTTCTTCTCCTTTGACAACACCTGTTCCACCGCATTCCTTGCACTTGTTCTTTATAATAGTACCTTCACCGTGACATTGGGGGCATTCCGTTTGCGTCTGCATCATACCCAACATGGTGCGAACTGTCTTCATAACAACGCCGCGTCCCCCGCAGTTTGGACAGGTTTCGCTTCCACTTCCGCCCTCTGCACCGCTACCATGGCAGTGTTTGCATTCGATATCTTTTCTTACTTTGAATTTTTTGGTAACGCCAGTGGCTACTTCTTCAAGAGTCAGACTTACTTTCAATCTCAAATCCGCACCACGATATTGGGCTTGTCTTTGCCTTCCGCCAAAACTACCGAAGCCACTGTGACCACCAAAGATATCTCCAAACATGGAGAAAATATCGTCCATGTCCATACTACCGCCGAAACCGCCTCCCGCTCCTTGCAAACCGTCGAAGCCAAATTGGTCATATTGTTGGCGCTTCTGCGAATCGTGCAACACCTCGTAAGCCTCTGCCGCTTCCTTGAATCTCTCTTCAGCCTCTTTGTCACCGGGGTTTCTATCGGGATGATATTTGATAGCAATCTTTCGGTAAGCTATTTTAATTTCTTCGTCTGTGGCGGTCTTCTGCACACCAAGCACGTCGTAGTAATCTCTTTTTTGAGCCATGTCTGTTCTATACCTTTTATTATTGTCCTACAGCTACCTTTGCATGTCTGATTACCTGATCGTTCATGGTATAGCCCGTCTGAACACAGTCAATAACCTTACCTTTCTTGTCTTCGCCCACTCCCGGAACCATGGCAATAGCTTCGTGATAGTCTGTATTGAAGTCAGCCTCATTGGTTTCAATCTTCTTTACTCCCATTCCTTCAAGTGTCTTCACGAATTTGTTGAAAATCATCTGCATGCCTTCTTTGATAGCAACCGGATCGTCGCTCTTGTCTTCAAGTGCACGCTCAAAGTCGTCAAGTACGGGCAGGATATCTGTTATCGTCTTCTTGCCGCCATTCAAAATGAGTTCGGCCTTTTCTTTATTTGTGCGTTTACGGAAGTTGTCGAACTCTGCAATTGTGCGCAGCAATTGATCTTTCAGCTTACTGTTCTCTTCTTTCAAGGCCTCAACCGAGTCCTTGCTTTCTCCCATTTCTTCGGACTCAACCTCTTTGACAGCGTCTTCATTATCCACAGTCTGACGGTCTTCGAGGTTTTCCATCTCTTCAGCCGACATGTTCTCGTTTAGCTTTATGTCTTCTTCTTTTTTCATTATTATATGTTTTTTATTGTGGAATAGGGCAAAATGCATGCCAAAACAATGCCTGAAGCCAATTCAGACATCTCCTGAAAGAAAATGAGACATAGGTTTCAGGCATTCTTTTGTTTAGTTATACATCTTGGCTTTCTGTTCCTTGATGGCCTCATCATGGATATATTCATCGTAGGGCATCAGCTTGTCGATAGCTCCGTTTGGTGTGAGTTCAATGATACGATTGGCTACGGTCTCGATAAATTCATGGTCGTGGCTTGAAAAGAGGATATTGCCTTTGAAAAGCGTCAGATTGTTGTTGAAAGCCTGAATGCTTTCCAAGTCGAGATGGTTGGTCGGGGTGTCGAGAATCAGACAGTTTGCGTTCTGCAACTGCATGCGAGCTATCATGCAACGCATCTTCTCACCTCCTGAAAGCACATTGACCTTCTTCAACACCTCTTCTCCGCTGAACAGCATTCTGCCCAGATAACCTTTCATCATGACTTCGTTACCCACGCCATATTGCCCCAACCAGTCCACAAGAGTCATGTCGCTCTTGAAAAACTCGGTGTTGTCGAGGGGCAGATAAGCCGTGGTGATGGTCACTCCCCACTTATAAGTTCCTGCAGCAGCCTCACGATTACCATTAATAATCTCGAAAAGTGCTGTCATAGCCTTCGGATTGTGACTAAGGAAAACGACTTTCTGTCCTTTTTCAATATTGAAATGAATGTCATCAAAGAGCACTGTGCCGTCAGCATCGACGGCCTTGAGTCCTTCCACTTCCAATATCTGATTGCCCGGCTCGCGTTCCATTTGGAAGATGATGCCGGGATATTTGCGACTTGATGGCTTGATTTCCTCAACATTCAGCTTTTCAAGCATCTTTTTGCGCGAGGTGGTCTGCTTGCTCTTCGCCACATTGGCCGAGAAGCGGCGGATGAACTCCTCCAACTGCTTCTTCTTCTCTTCGGCCTTCAGTTTTTGGTTTTGCGCTTGGCGCAACGCCAGCTGCGAACTCTCGTACCAGAACGAATAGTTGCCGGCAAAGACGGTCACTTTTCCGTAGTCAATGTCGATGGTCTGTGTGGAAACGGCATCAAGGAAGTGGCGGTCGTGACTTACGACGAGCACCGTTTGGTTCTCATCAATCTCGGATAGATAGTCCTCCAGCCATTCCACGGTGTCAAGGTCAAGGTCATTGGTAGGCTCATCAAGCAACAGATTGTCTGGTTTTCCAAAGAGAGCCTTGGCCAACATGACGCGCACTTTCTCCGTATTGCTCAACTCGGCCACCATCTTTTGGTGGAGTTCTTCCTTCACGCCCAAGTTCTGCAACAACTGTGCAGCCTCGCTCTCGGCTTCCCAACCGTTCATTTCGGCAAATCTTTCTTCAAGTTCCGCGGCCCGGTTACCATCTTCCTCGGTCATTTCTTCCTTTGAATAAAGCCGTTCACGCTCTTTCATGTTGTCCCAAAGCGGCTGGTGTCCCATGAGCACGGTATCTATGACGCGGAACTCGTCATATTTGAAGTGGTCCTGCTCCAATACCGAGAGACGTTCGCCCGGACCAAGCTCCACGGTTCCGTGGTTCGGCTCCAATTCACCGCTGATGGCACGCAGTAAGGTCGATTTCCCCGCACCGTTGGCTCCGATGACACCGTAGATGTTGCCACGGGTGAACTTGATGTTTACGTCTTTGTAAAGCACTCTCTTTCCAAATTGGACAGCAAGATTTGTTAATGTTATCATTTTTTAGTCTTATTACCTTGTTCATTGAAATTCGCGTGCAAAGGTAAACAAAAAACTTTATATTTCCGATTTATCCATCTTGCACCCCGTTCCATTAGTTCTTTTTAACATAATCGGTTTATCCTTGCCTCGTGGGATATTGGAGTGAGAGGGGGATGTCACGAGCGTGAGACCCGGGTCTCATGGGCGCGAGACCCGGGTCTCACGAACGCGAGAATGGGATGTAATTGAAATGAGAGGGGAAGGTCAGCCATTGTGCCGCATGAAATGGCTGAAATCAGGCCGCAATATAGTTGATATTGCGAGGCAAAATGGCTGAGATTGCAAAGCAAAATGGCTGAGATGGGAAGCCCAATCGGGCGAGGCTGAAAACCACGGTGCAAAGCGGGCTCGTCTTGCGATGGTTTCAACCACTGAACAGAGCAAACGGGGAGGGGGCGTAGCACGCGTTCGGCCCCGTAGGCCCACTTGGTAGATTTGCATATTCCAGAAAAAAAACTTATCTTTGCAGGCCTATGAAATTCAGATGGGTTTACATATTGACGACTCCCTTGTTGCTGATGGGTTGCAATGCGTCGAAGTTCGTCCCGGAGGGTAGTTATCTGCTCGACAAAGTCAGAGTGGAGACCGCCGATAAGTCGCTCGATGCTTCGACGCTTCAAACTTACGTGCGCCAGCAGGGCAACTCTCGCTGGTTCTCGCTCTTCAGAATTCCGCTTGGAACTTACAGTCTGGCGGGGAGAGACTCCACGAAATGGCTCAATCGCATGCTGAAGCATGTCGGCGAGGCGCCCGTGGTATTCGACACATTGCAGGCCCGCCGCTCCATGGACGACCTGACGACGGCCATGCGGAACATGGGGTATATGCACGCACGTACGGAATTGCTGACCCGAATACGGGGGAGGAAGAAGGTCGAAGTCATCTACCGGCTTTATCCCGGCGAGCCTTATCGCATCGCATCACTGCGCTATGATATTCAGGACAGTGCCATCGCCCGCTTGATGGAGGCGCGTAGCGGGCGCGACTGCTTTAAGCCCACGCTGACATCGGGAAGCCGGTTCACGGTGGATGCGCTCAATGCGGAGCGGCGCAACCTGACGAGCTTCCTGCAGAACCACGGATATTATAAATTCCACAAGGATTTCATTCGATTCAGTGCCGACTCGGCGCGCGACAGCCGCGACATCAATCTCACGCTCCACCTGATGCCGTTCCGGTCCGACGCCTCGCCTGAGCCGCACCCACGCTATGTGGTTGACAGTATTTCGTATGCGAGCGGCGACGACGACGGTCGATTGCATCTGCGCGAGCAGGTGCTGCGCAACGCAACCATGTTCGATGAGAAAAGTCTCTACAGTAGCGAGGCCCTACAAGAAACTTACAACAAATTCTCCCGTCTGCAGGCCGTGAAATACACCAATATCCGTTTCAACGAGCGTCCCGACACGACCGTGCTCGACTGCAGCATTCAAATCAGCACCAACAAGCCCAACACGCTCTCGTTCCAGCCGGAAGGCACGAACACTGCGGGCGATTTGGGAGCGGCTGCCAGTCTGACGTGGGAGAACCGCAACTTCTTCCATGGTTCTGAGCTTCTGACCGTGCGGCTACGCAGCGCCTTTGAAGCAATCACCGGACTTGAGGGTTATCAGAACCAGAACTACGTGGAGTACGGCATTGATGGTCGGTTACAATTCCCGCGCTTTCTGGCTCCCTTCCTTTCGCCTACGTTCAAACGTCGCAGCTTGGCTACGTCCGAGCTTTCGTTAGGCTATAATTCGCAGAACCGCCCGGAGTTCCATCGTCGCGTGTTCTCGGCGGGCTGGCGCTATCGTTGGGCTGAGCCTCGCCATCATATTAATTACAGGGTAGACCTGCTGGACCTGAATTATGTCTACATGCCGTGGATAAGCTCGACGTTCAAGCACGACTACCTTGACAGCCCGAACAACCGCAACGCCATTCTGCGTTACAACTACGAAGATTTATTCATCATGAAGGTTGGGGCCGGATTGACCTACAACGACGGGCAGAACGCACTCCGGGCCAACATCGAAACTGCAGGAAATTTGCTCGACGGGCTGTCGGCCGCCTTTCGTTTCAAGCAGAACGCCAGCGGACAGCACACGCTGTTCAATATTGCCTATGCGCAATACGCAAAGTTCGACGCCGACTATACGCGCTTGCTGAATTTCGACAGCCGCAACACGCTGGCCATGCACGTAGGCCTCGGAATAGCGTGGCCCTACGGAAACAGCACCGTCTTGCCCTTCGAAAAACGATACTTCTCGGGTGGTGCCAACAGCGTGCGCGGTTGGAGCGTGCGCAGCCTCGGCCCCGGAAGTTTCAGAGGCTCGAACGGGCGCATCGACTTCATTAACCAAACGGGAGACATGAAGCTCGACCTGAATCTCGAGTATCGCACTTATCTTTTCTGGAAGTTGAACGGAGCGGCCTTCGTTGATGCCGGGAATATCTGGACGCTGCGCAGCTATGCCGAGCAGCCGGGCGGACAGTTCAAACTCGGCTCGTTCTACAAGCAGATTGCCGTGGCTTACGGCGTCGGACTGCGCCTGAACTTCGATTACTTCGTTCTACGCTTTGACATGGGCATGAAGGCCATCAATCCTGCCTATCGCACGCAGAATGAACACTACGCGCTGCTTCATCCGGCCTTCGGGCGCGATTTCACCTTCCACTTTGCCGTCGGAATGCCTTTCTGACGCATCAGACGAGCTCGTAGACGCCCGTCGGCACTTTTCGCTTGAGCACTTCGACCGTAAAATCGACGCCCGCGACAATCCCATGCGCGCGAAGAACATTCTCCACCGTTTTCTGGGCCAAAACCGGATGATTATTCTCCTCGCTCAGGTGGCACAGCCAAACTTTCCGCAAGGAAGGGGTCGCACACTCGGCGATGACCTTTCCGCAGGCCGCGTTGGCCAGATGACCGTTGGGGCCGAGTATTCGCTCCTTCAGATGTTGCGGATAAGCACCTCCGGCCAGCATTTCTTCGTCGTGGTTGGCCTCAATCACGAGATAATTCGCCTCGCCGACGAAGTTTCTTATCTCCTGCGTGACGTGGCCGATGTCCGTCATGAGTACGAAGACGACCTCGCCGCACACCACCTTATATCCCACGTTGTCCGAGCTGTCGTGAGGTACGTTGAAGGGTGTGATGGCGAACGAACCGAGCAAAAAGGGCGTTCCCTGCTCAATCACCTTGACGTGCCGGGGCTCGACCTTTGTTTTTACACTGTAATTCTGTTCGATGCCCGCATGCACCTTCCGCGTTGCATAGACGTCGATGTCGAAGTCGTGGCTCAGGCTTCCCGCCGACTTAATATGGTCGGCATGGTCGTGCGTGACCAGCAAACTGTTGATATCGGCCAGCCGAAGGCCGTAATCCTTGAAATGTTTCTTCAGCGTGCGGAGCCCCAAGCCGGCGTCTATGAGGATCCCGTCTGTCTCGGTGAACAGACAATAGCAATTACCGCTACTGCCACTGCCGAACGAAATAAATTTCAGCATGTATTTGATGTTTTCCTGCAAAATTATCAAGAAAAGGCGAAATAGCCAAAGGTTTTGCCCGTCTTTCTCGCGAATTAACAGTTTTATAGGTGCGGCTCGCTTTCCGCTCCTTTTGAAGGACAGAACGAAGCTATTTTCTGTTCAGAAACGCATGTTTTTCATCAAAAATCGCTGTAGGTCATCAAAAATTTGCGAATTCCGAGCAGAATTTCCCGATTTTTATCAAGAATTTGCAAATTCTGAGCAGAAATTGCTGTATTTTGTCAAGAATTTGCGAATTCCGAGCAGAAAATGAGATTTTTTGTCAAGAATTTTGGAATTCTGAGCGAAATTTTCCGTTTTCTGCAAAAAATTCGCGAATTCTTTACAAAATTTTCTGTTTTCTGCTTAGAATTCCGAAATTCTTGACACAATACAGCGTTTTCTGCTTAGAAACTAAGAATTCTTTACAAAAATTGCCGCTGGTTGTCCAGAAACTCGAGTTTCAGAGTAGAAATTACCGTTTTCCTGATTAGAAATTCCAATTTCCGCGCGGAAATTGTTGTTGGCTGCAAAAAAAAAATCAAACTTACCCCAGCACTCCCGAAGAGGGGGAACAGAATTTGACAACCCACCCCAGCCCTTTCGAAGAGGGGACAGAAACTGACAACCCACCCCAGCCCTCCCGAAGGGAGGGAGCAGAAACTGGGAGCCTCCCCCGGCCCCTCCAAAGGAGGGGTGCAGAAATTGACAACCCACCCCAACCCTCCCAAAGGGAGGGAGCAGAAACTTGAGAAAATTTGTCCGCAAGCTATGGCTCCCTCCCTTCGGGAGGGCCGGGGTGGGTTCCCGCTCGTTCGCTCCCCCTCCTCCGGAGGGGCTGGGGGAGGCTCTCCCTCTCTTATGAAAAAAGTGAGAGGAAATAGCCCAATCTATAGTATTTGTAGTATTTCAGCTTCGGTTGATTGCCGCACAGGCATGCGCGCCATGATTTCTTTCTTCGTTTC
The DNA here is from genome assembly GCF_000243015.1 of Segatella maculosa OT 289. NCBI lineage: Bacteria > Pseudomonadati > Bacteroidota > Bacteroidia > Bacteroidales > Prevotellaceae > Segatella > Segatella maculosa. Next base: position 54,205 of record NZ_JH594511.1, on the reverse strand, counting down.
CAATAGAAATCAACGAGTGGCTGCAGATGCAGGTGCCTGATTTTGTCGGCCACGTCGAGCAGCCGAGAAAATCCCCGAAGCTCTTCGCGGAACGTATGGAGCGTCTGCAGGGCCTCTTCGGTTTTTTGCATGAAATGCGTGTTGCTCTCGAAATCTGCGAAGAGCAACGGGTTGTCTATGTGAATGATGCGTGTGCCGGACAACATGAGTTGCTTCCCGAGGAGCACGTCCTCGTAGCCGTAACGGCGGAAACGCTCGTCGAAGGGGTGGGCGAACGCCGTTTCACGCCGCATCAGGAGATTGGCCGTGTGGAGGTTGTGATAGGGGTGAAGATTGCGGCGGGCGAGCGTGTTGCTGTCGGCGGCTTGTTTTTCGTAGAGGAACCGTAGGTTGTTGCCCTTCGCGTGGCCGAGCAGATAGCCGCCGCAGGCCACTTCGTAGGCGTCGTCGAGTTCTGCATAGCGCAGGACGAAGTCGTCTCGGCAGACGGTCATGTCGCTGTCGACAAACAGCAGCCACGCGCTTGTCGCCCGGCGCGCAAGGACGTTCCTGATGCGTGCGCGCCCGACGTTTTCACGGCGTTGCAGGTAGACGACGTTCGCGAGCTCGAGCATCTCTTTGTTGGTGAGGCGCGCGTGTGTGTCTGTGCTTCCGTCGTCGGCGACGATGATTTCGTAGCGCAGGCCCTCAATGTTTTCGCATTGCATGGCCAGCGCCTTGACGAGTGCTACACATCGGCAGTTGTAGCAGGGGACGAGTATGCTCAGTTCTGTTTTGATGTTGGCTTAGAGTTTCGCCGCCAGAAAGCGGGCCGTGATACTTTCTTTACATTGTGCGAGCGCTTCGGGTGTGCCCTCGAAAACAACGCTTCCGCCTTTGTCGCCGCCGTCGGGCCCAAGGTCGATCACGTAGTCGGCGCATTTAATGACGTCCGTGTTGTGTTCGACGACCAATATTGTGTGGCCGCGCTCGATGAGGGCATTGAAAGCCCCGAGCAAACGTTGGATATCGTGGAAGTGCAGCCCGGTGGTGGGCTCGTCGAAGATAAACAGCGTCGGTTCCTGCTTTTCTTGCCCGATGAAGAAGGCCAGCTTCACGCGTTGGTTCTCGCCACCGGAAAGTGTGCTCGAATTCTGCCCGAGTTTGATGTAGCCGAGGCCGACGTCTTCCAGCGGCTTGAGTCGGGCGACAATCGTTTTCTGTTGATGCGCGGCGAAGAACGTTATGGCCTCCGAAACCGTCATGCAAAGCACGTCGTTGATGTTCTTTCCGTGGAACCTCACCTCCAGAACATCGCGCTTGAAGCGCTGGCCGTGGCAACTCTCGCACTCCAATACCAAATCGGCCATGAACTGCATCTCGACGTTGATGACGCCGGCCCCCTTGCATTCCTCGCATCGTCCGCCCTCGGTGTTGAACGAGAAATACTGTGCCGTGAAGCCCATCTGCTTGGCGAGAGGCTGTTCGGCGAAGAGTTGGCGGATGCTTTCATAGGCTTTCACGTAAGTAGCCGGGTTGGAGCGCGTGCTCTTCCCGATGGGATTCTGGTCTACGAACTCCGCGTGCTTGATTTCCTGCCAATCTCCTTCGAGCGCAGTGTATTCGCCCGGTGCGTCGGCCACTTCGTCTAAGCGGCGTTTGATGGCTGGATAGAGAATGCCTTTGACGAGGCTCGACTTGCCCGATCCTGAAACGCCCGTCACGCAAGTGAACGCATTGAGTGGGATCTTGACGTCGATACCGCGAAGATTGTTCATACGCGCTCCTCGTAGCTCGATCGCGCGGTTCCACTTGCGCCTCGACTTTGGTGTGGCAATTGTTTCTTGATGCGCCAGATATTTGATGGTGTGCGAGCGCGGATATTCCTCAAGCAATGCTTGGCCACTGCGCTCCAGCACGTCTGTACTTCCCTGAAAGACGACCTCGCCTCCGTGGTCGCCTGCGTCGGGACCAATATCAATCAAATAATCAGACGCCCGCATGATTTCTTCATCATGTTCTACGACCATAACGGTGTTGCCCAGTTTCTGAAGGTTTTTCAGCACGCGTATCAACCGGTCGGTATCTCGGCTGTGAAGTCCGATGCTCGGCTCGTCGAGTATGTATAACGAACCGACAAGCGACGAACCCAAAGACGTGGTGAGGTTGATGCGCTGACTTTCGCCGCCGCTGAGCGTGCTGGACTGTCGGTTGAGTGTCAGATAACTCAGCCCGACCTCGACAAGGAAATTCAATCGGTTCTTGATTTCCGTGAGCAGCCGCTTGGCAATCTCTGCTTCGTGTTCGTCGAGCTGAAGTTCGTCGAACCACGCCTTCAGCTTACCGATTGGCATCTCCACAAGTTCGGTGATGCTTCTTCCGCCCACTTTCACCCACGTGGCCTCCTGCTTGAGTTTCGTTCCGTGACAGTCGGGACACACGGTCTTGCCTCTGTAGCGGCTCATCATCACGCGATATTGTATCTTGTATTGGTTTTCCTTCACCATTTGAAAGAAAGCGTCGATACAGACCTTTTCGTGTATATCGCGGTCTTTTTCGCAAGGCAAACCGTGCCAAAGCATGTCCTTATACTTGCGTTCAAGCTTGAAATAAGGTTCAAAGATAGGAAAGTCGTCAGCGGCTGCACGCCGGATGAACTCGGTCTGCCAGCCGCCCATCTTGTCTCCGTGCCAGCACTGTACGCAGCCTTCGTAGACACTGAGCGTCGAGTTGGGAATGACCAGCTTCTCGTCTATCCCGATTACATTCCCGAAGCCCTCGCACGTGGGACAGGCTCCCAACGGAGAGTTGAACGAGAACATGTTGTCGTTGGGTTCTGTGAACTTGATACCGTCGGCTTCGAAGCGCGTTGAGAACTCGTAGCTGATATTGCCGGGAAGGAACACCAGTTTCAACAGCCCATCACCCTCATAGAAGGCGGTTTCGGCCGAGTCGGTCATGCGCGATATGGCGTCTTTCGTGTCGTCCACACTCATGCGGGCGATAATCAGATAAAGCTCCGACGGGTCTTGCGTATCGATGTCTTCTCTGTTCAGCAGGTCCTCGATGCGCATTACCTCTCCTCGGCTGTAGAAGCGCGAATACCCTTCTTGCATGTACATCTCCAACTGCTTTCCCAGCGTTCTGCCTTCAATGACATGGAGCGGAGAGAGGATCATGAATTTCGTTCCTTTGGAATAGCCGCAGATGCAGCGGACGACATCTTCGGGCGTGTGGCGCTTCACTTCCTCGCCGCTCACGGGCGAGAACGTCCGCCCGATGCGTGCATAGAGCAGGCGCATGTATTCGTAAATCTCAGTGGTGGTGCCCACGGTCGAGCGTGGATTGCGTGCGATGACCTTCTGTTCGATGGCGATGGCCGGTGGGAGTCCGTTGATGAAATCACATTCGGGCTTGCTCATGCGCCCCAAGAACTGGCGGGCATATGCCGAAAGACTCTCCACATAGCGGCGTTGCCCCTCGGCGTAGAGCGTGTCGAAGGCCAGCGACGACTTGCCCGAGCCCGAGACGCCCGTCACGGTGATGAATTGATTGCGGGGTATTTTGAGCGAAATGTTCTTGAGGTTGTTGACACGCGCTCCCTTGACTTCTATATATCCGTCCATGATAAACTTTTGCGATGTTGACGTACAAAGTTACTTATTTTCCATGACATCACGGTTATTCTTGCGGGCTAAAATGCCCAGCGTCGTATTTTTTTGCCTTTTCGTTGCCGTTTTTCCAAATAAAAGTATTAGTTTTGCACCGCAAAAGCAATGGAAAGGTGCTCGAGTGGTTGAAGAGGCACGCCTGGAAAGCGTGTAACCGCCTAAAGCGGTTCGTAGGTTCGAATCCTATCCTTTCCGCAGGTTGAGCGAGCGGTTTGTCATGAAACGCTCGCTCAATATGTTTTTATAAGTATATCCATCTTCCTTTTATTTGTTGTTTCAATGGAAGTACAATCATACCTCCAATGGAAGTGCAATCGTACTCCCAATGGAAGTGCAATCGTACCTCCAATGGAAGTGCAATCGTATTCCCAATGGAAGTGCAATCGTACTCCCA
>NZ_JH594511.1:13383-50061 GCF_000243015.1 Segatella maculosa OT 289 | reverse complement strand
GTACTCCCAATGGAAGTGCAATCGTACCTCCAATGGAAGTGCAATCGTATTCCCAATGGAAGTGCAATCGTACTCCCAATGGAAGTGCAATCGTATTCCCATTGGGAAGGCAATCGTATTCCCAATAGGAAGGCAATCGTATTCCCAATAGGAAGACAATTGCCTTGATATAAGGAAGCCTTGAGTCTTCATATAAGGAAAGGTACGGTCTTCCTATAAGGAAAGGTCGAGGATTCCTTATAGGAAGTGGAAAGGCTTCCTTATATCAAGGCAGAGGACTGTTGAAGAGAGGCGGCTCGAAGATTTATCGGCCATGCAGACGGAGTTACGCAGAAAATTCGTAATTTTGCAACGCACAATCAAAACAAAGACAATGACGGACCTCATCACGAAATATTTTCCGGAGCTCACGCCCTCGCAGTGCGGACAGTTCGCAATGCTCGACGCGCTCTACCGGGATTGGAACAGCAAAATCAATGTCATCTCGCGCAAAGACATCGATAACCTCTATGAGCGGCATGTGCTGCATTCGCTTGCCATCGCAAAGGCAATCCGCTTCAAAGACGGCACGGAGATACTCGACTTCGGCACGGGCGGCGGCTTTCCCGGTATTCCGCTGGCTATTATGTTCCCACGGTGCAAGTTCCGGTTGATTGACGGCACGGGCAAGAAAATCCGGGTGACGAACGCTGTGGCCGAGGCCTTAGGACTGCAGAACGTGGAGGCCGTGCAGTGTCGGGGCGAGGAAGAGCGGGGAAGGTTCGACTTCGTGGTGAGTCGCGCCGTGATGCCGATGCCCGACTTGATGAAGATTGTGCGCAAGAACATCCGCAAGGAACAGCGTAACGCCCTGCCCAACGGATTGCTCTGCCTGAAAGGCGGCGATTTGCAGGCAGAGCTCAAACCGTTCAAGAACATCGCCGAGGAGATGCCGCTCGATATGTTCTTCGACGAGCCATGGTTCCGTGAAAACAAGAAACTGATTTATATCCCGATAGGTTGACTATGTTGAATATCAAACGTTTTATGTGCAACATGTTGCAGGAGAACTGCTATGTTGTCAGCGACGAGACCGGTGAGTGCGTCATCATCGACTGCGGTGCGTTCTTCGAAGCCGAGCACGCGGCCATCAAGGATTATATACGTGCCGAGGGCTTGAAGCCCGTGCATCTTTTGGCCACGCATGGGCACATCGACCATAACTTCGGCAACGGCATGGTGTTCGATGCGTATGGCTTGAAAGTGGAAGTGCATGGCGGCGATGCGTCGTTGATGCAGAACCTCAAGGCGCAGGCGCAGCAGATAGCAGGTGTGGAACTGGGGTGCGAGATGCCGCCCGTGGGGAAGTATCTCACGGGAAAGGACAAGATAGCCTTCGGTTCGCATGTGTTCTCTATCATCGAGACGCCGGGACATTCGCCCGGCAGTGTTTTCTTTTATGACGAAGAGGAGCACGTGGCCTTTTCGGGCGATACGCTTTTCCGGTGTTCCATCGGAAGAACCGACTTGCCGGGCGGTTCGATGTTCCAGATGATACAGAGTCTTCGCATCGTCTGCCAGCTGCCCGACACCACAAGAATCTATCCCGGACACGGCCCCGAGACCACCATCGGTGCCGAGCTTGCCGGCAATCCCTATCTTGACCGCTAAGCCATGCCGACGAACAAAGCCGAGAAAATCATATTGGGCATCGACCCGGGAACGAACGTCATGGGCTACGGCCTGCTTCGAGTGGTGGGAAACAAGGCGAAGATGGAGGCCATGGGCGTCATCGACCTGCGCAAGATGACCGACCCGTACCTGCGTCTGGGCTATATCTCCGAGCGGGTGACGAGCATCATCGAGTCTTATCTGCCCGACGAAATGGCCATCGAGGCGCCGTTCTTCGGTAAGAACGTGCAATCCATGCTGAAGCTGGGGCGTGCGCAAGGAGTAGCCATTGCAGCGGCTATTCGCCACGACGTGCCTATCCATGAGTATGCACCGCTGAAAATCAAGATGGCCATCACCGGTCAGGGACAGGCTTCCAAGGAGCAAGTGGCAGGCATGTTGCAACGCATGCTGCATTTAGATGAAAAGGATATGCCTGATTTCATGGACGCCACAGATGCCTTGGCGGCAGCTTATTGCCACTTCCTGCAGATGGGCCGACCGGAAACCGGTGCCCGACATTATAACGGTTGGAAAGATTTTGTCGTGAAGAACAAACAGGTCGTTTCCAAGGCTTCGCAGCCCATGGTAAAGACCACGAGGACGCACAAAATCCCATAATATGGAGAAGATTGCACAGATGAGAAAAGAAGTAAAAGCAGCACTGTTCGACTTAGACGGCGTGGTGTTCAACACCGAACCGCAATATACGGAGTTCTGGCGGACACAATGCCGGCTGTATCACCCCGATATGCCGGGATTGGAGAACGAAATCAAGGGGCAGACACTCGTTGAAGTCTATGAGAAATACTTTGCCGACATGAAAGAAGAGCAGGTAAAGATTACCGAGAGACTCAATCAATTCGAGGCCGACATGCGCTTTGACTATGTGGACGGCCTCGTGGACTTCGTTGCTGATTTACGCCGTCACGGCGTCAAGACGGCCGTCGTGACGAGCAGCAACGTTGTTAAGATGGAGCGGGTATACGCCAAACGCCCGGAATTCAAGCGTATGTTTGACCGTGTGTTGACCAGCGAAGACTTCACGGCAAGCAAACCCGACCCGGCTCCCTACCTGAAGGGCGCCGAGTGCTTCAACCTTTCCCCGTCGCTGTGCGTGGGCTTTGAAGACAGTTTCAACGGGTTGAAGTCGGTCCGCAGTGCCGGAGAATTCACCGTGGGGCTGGCTACGACCAATCCTGCCGAAGCTATCAGACCCTACGCCGACGTGGTTATTCCCGACTACATCGGCAAGGGCTACGATTGGCTGGCAGCCGAATTTGCCCGATAATATAACGCTGAAAGACGAAACAACATGGGATATTTAGCTACTGACAAGAAGAAAATCACATCAAGAACATTCGCGGAGATGAAGCAGGCGGGTGAGAAGATCACGATGCTCACGGCCTATGACTACACGACGGCTGGGATTATCGATGCCGCCGGCATTGACGGCATCTTGGTCGGCGACTCGGCCTCCAACGTGATGGCCGGCAACAAAGACACCCTGCCCATCAGCATAGACCAGATGATTTATCACGCCGCAGCCGTGGCCCGTGCCTGCGAGCATTGTCTCGTGGTGTGCGACATGCCGTTCGGCAGCTATCAGGTGAGCCGTTCGGAAGGCGTCAGGAATGCCATCCGGATAATGAAAGAGACGAGTGTCGATGCCTTGAAAATGGAAGGCGGCATCGAAATCATGGATACCGTGCGAGGCATCATCGAAGCAGGCATTCCCGTGATGGGCCACTTAGGACTTACGCCCCAGAGCGTGCATAAGTTCGGGGGCTACGGCCTTCGTGCCAAGGAAGCGGCCGAGGCCGAGAGACTCTTGGCTGACGCACGCGCACTTGATGAAGCCGGCTGCTTCGCCATCACGCTGGAGAAGGTGCCCGCCAACCTGGCTGCCGAGGTGACAAGGGCGGTGAGCTGTGCCACCATCGGCATCGGCGCCGGCCACGAGACCGACGGGCAAATCCTCGTCTATGCCGACGCCTTGGGCATGACACGGGGCTTCAAGCCGAAGTTCCTGCGCCATTTTGCCGACGTGAACCGGTGCATGACCGACGGCGTTCAGCAATATATCCGCACCGTGAAGGACTGTTCTTTCCCAAGCGTGGACGAAAGTTACTGACAGACGGGACATGCCTGCCGACAGCACGATTTGACAATATATACTTTCGTGGGGTACAATATATACTATTGTGGGGCACAATATATACTATTGTCAACTACGGCTCATACTTCCGTGGGGCACGACTTATACTTCCGTAGTCCACGACTCATACTTCCGTCAAAAAGCAAGTCGGGGTTTGTGGGAAATAAAAACAGACGAATTGCGTTATAGCAATGATGAAACGATTTATATGGAGCGGCATTCTGTTGGCCGCATTGCTTTCCCTGTCGTCCTGCAATGACGATGAGACTTTCTCGACATCGCAGGCAGACCGACTGGCGTTCTCGGCGGAGACGGTCAGCCTTGATACGCTTTTCTCAAACACTTCTTCGGCCACGCATCAGTTCTGGGTGTATAACCCGAACCGTTCGGGGCTGCGTTTCGCCAATATCCGACTGGCACGTGGCAATCAGACGGGCTTCAGGGTCAATGTGAACGGCTGGCCTTTGAATGGGAACAATGGGTTTCAGGCGGGCAACATGATGCTTTATCGTGGCGACAGCCTGCGCGTGTTTGTGGAGGCTACGGCCCGACGAAACGTCGGAGACGGCCCGCAGGAGTTTACCGACGAGCTTGTCTTCACGTTGGAGAGCGGCGTGGAGCAACGTGTAAAGTTGCGGGCATGGAGTTGGAATGCGACGCGTTACGACTTCATGGACATCAAGCGCGACACGACGCTCGACAGTCCTTCGCGCCCCATTGTCGTCTCGCGGGGAATCAAAGTGCACGAAGGGGCCACGCTGACCATCGAAGCCGGTACGACGCTCTATTTCGACCATACTGCCGGAATAGACGTGCACGGGCGGCTGGTCATAGGCGGAGCGCCGGGCAAGGAAGTGGTGTTGCGTGGCAGTCGCTTGGACAGAATGTTCGATTATCTGCCCTACGACCGTGTCAGCGGGCAGTGGCAGGGCCTGCATTTCTATGGTTCTTCCCTTCAGAACAGGCTGGCGTATGCCGACATTCATGGCTGTCAAGACGGTATCGTGTGCGACAGCAGCGACGTGAACGTTGAAAAGCTGAGGCTCGAGCAGGTCACGGTGCACAACTGTCAGGGCGACGGCGTGCGGCTGGTCAACAGCAAGGCCACGCTCGTCAACTGCCAATTGACGAACAGTCTGGGCAACTGTCTCTCGGTCGATGGCGGGGCCGTGGCGGTGAATGCCTGTACGATAGCGCAGTTTTATCCTTTCGACGGAAACCGGGGTGCGGCTTTGCGCATCGCTTCGAGCCGGCCTTTGCGGTCATTAAAGGTGGAGAACAGCCTTGTGACCGGTTACGCGAGCGAGCAAATCGAGTTCGTTAAAGATGAAAAGAACACGTTGGCCTATCATTTCGACCATTGCCTGTTACGCACGCCAAAGGTGCAGTCGGCCGACAGTCTGAACTATACGAACGTGACGTATGAACAGCCTTCGGACACCGTCTCCATGGGCACGAAGCTCTTTGTCAAGGTGGATGGCGACAAGCAGGATTATGATTTCCACCTGAGCAAGCCGTCGGCGGCAAGGAACAAGGGCAACGCGTCCCGTATGCCGCTCGTCGACCGCGACGGGAAAAGGCGAAGCGGAGCCACGGATTTAGGTGCTTTTGCATATCCATAAAGGCTTAATGGCCGGCAAACTTTTACTCCTTTTTTCAGTAATCATTCTATCTTTCCGGAAAAAGGTATACACCTTTCATTGAAAAAGTATATACCTTTTTTATAAAAGCTTTATACCTTTTCAAAGAAAGCTTATGAGCTTTTCCATAAAACAGTGGGATTTTTACGCAAAAGGGATATATCTTTTTATCATAAAGAGTCTGTCCTCAATTCCTTAAAAAGATGGATTAATTTGGCGAATTAGCACCTTTTTTGTAATTTTGTGGTTGATATAATAAAAGATGAATGCACGTTTATCTCATATTTTGCAGATAAGTTTTGCAGTAACCTTTCTATTACTGCACACTCCTCTCGAGTCGGAGGCTTTAGATATTCCGAGGCCAGACAAAGAACTATTACAGCGAGTTTTCTCCTATTCCACGAAAGTTGATAGTGGAGATATAAAGTGTGAAACAACTTATTCCTATACCAAATACTCCCTGTATATCCGTAAGCGCAATATAACTCTTTTAGCCGTGCCCACCATGTGGGCTGTTGCGCATGGAGGAAAGCGTCATTACTTAGGTGAAAACTATGAACAAATCAAAATATCAAATAAAAACCAATCTGAAGTACAACGCCTTATCGGACTTTCTACAATTCCTTCACACAGAGAAAGTCTCACTACGGTGTCGAAGTATCTAACCCCGGACATCTATGCCCCGACCATCTTCAAAGATAATATACTTTCCCCTTTTCATGTTGCCAATCAGCAATACTATCATTATCAAGTGACATTCCTTCTCAACGGTACTGCACGTATCAATTTTCGTCCAAAAGTCGATAACACACAATTAGTACGTGGGCAAGCTTTGGTCAATTATAGCGATGGTCGAATTATCAGTATGACCTTAGATGGTGAATACGACATGGTAACGTTTTCCTTAGGATTACTTATGGGAACTACCGGTACGAAGTCTTTATTGCCTTCAGACATAAAGCTCAATTGCAAATTCAGTTTTCTGGGAAATATCACAGAGGGGAGTTATCGCTCAATATATAATCTACCGGAAGTGATACCGGATAGTGTGCTCAAGAATAACAGTAACTATATGGAACTTGTCCGTCCTATTCCATTGACGAATCGGGAAAAAGAACTATATGCCACAGAACAAAGGAACAAGGAGCATAAGGATTCTGTTGACCAAACTCTATCTGAAAAGAAGCATCTATGGAAACATATCCTATGGGACATTGTGGGAAATAATGTCGTCAACAGAATTAAAAGTGATTTCGGAAAGAATAATGAAGGCTATTTACGTATCAATCCTATTTTGAATCCTCTATACATGGGCTATGACTATAAACGAGGCTTCACCTATAAGTTTGATGTCCGTCTCAATTATATGTTCAGCCCGAACATTATACTTACGACACGACTGAAGGCCGGTTATTCTTTCAAACAAAAGCAACCTCATATTTCTGTGCCTACAATGTTTTGGTACAATAAGAATCGTAATGGTTATATACAATTGGAGATAGGTAATGGCAATTGGATTTCGAACGGTAATGCTGCAAATTATGCCCGAAAGGAAGTCGGTGATTCTGTTATCAACCAATATCCACGCATTTATTATTTCAAAGACAGTTATGCCAAAATATTAAACAACTATGACATAAATGCCCATTGGGGAATTCAAGCCGGATTAATTTTTCACCGGAGAAAGGCTGTAGAACCGGAAGTGTATAAGAAAGCAAGAATGCCTCTTCAATATATTTCAGTGGCTCCTCTTTTTGAATTGCAATGGAGACCCACGGGATGGTATGGACCTTATGTTGTATTAGATTACGAACGAGGCATTAAACATTTTTTGAAAGGAGACATTGACTATGAACGTTGGGAACTTGATGCACAGTGGAAACTCAAGTTGCAACAACTTAAAACTCTACAGATGCGTATGGGAGTGGGTTGTTACACCTTACAAGATGGACACACTTTCTTTTTAGACTACAGTAACTTTCGCGAGAACCATGTTCCCGGAGGTTGGAACGATGATTGGAGTGGAGAATTCGAATTACTGAATTCAGATAAATATAATGAATCACGCTGGTACATGCGGGGAAATATAACATACGAAAGCCCTTTGTTAGCAGTCTCACATCTGCCATGGGCGGGACACTTTATCGAAATGGAAAGACTATATGCCAGTATTCTTGCCTCAAAAAACTGTCACCCATATATAGAATTAGGCTATGGATTTACCACACGTTTGTTTTCAATGGGATTGTTTCTAAGCAATGACAGTGGAGAAATCAAGGAATTCGGTTGTAAATTTGGTTTTGAACTTTTTAGACATTGGTAATGCATAATTTGACTGTATACAGGGCAAGTGCAGGTTCTGGAAAGACCTTTACACTTGCAGTACAATATATCCGGCTTCTGATTGAAAATCTGCATGCATATCGGAACACATTGGCTGTAACCTTTACAAACAAGGCTACAGAAGAGATGAAGATGCGCATACTAACCCAATTATATGGAATATCAAGAGGACTGAAAGAAAGTAAACCTTATTTGGACAACATAAGGTTGCTTACATCTTTAGATAAGAATGTCATCATCAATAATGCAAAATATGCGCTCAGTGAACTCGTCCACAACTATAGCTATTTTCGTGTAGAGACTATTGATGCTTTCTTTCAGACGGTTTTAAGAAACTTAGCACGTGAACTTGAACTAACAGCCAACCTGCGTATAGAACTTAATGATACACAAGTAGAACAGCAAGCCGTTGATCAGCTCATTGAAGATTTGAATGCTTCCTCTCTCCTACTCTCATGGATTCTTGAGTACATTCATGAGAATATGGACGATGACAAATCATGGAATGTCATTGCACAGATCAAGCATTTTGGCATGAATATATTCAAAGAGTACTATAAGAGGAACCGACAGAAAATAAAGGAAGTGTTTGAAGAAAAGGATTTTTTTAAGCACTATACAAGTCGTTTAAAAACAATTCGGGCAGAAGCTGACAAGCAAATTAGGAAATGTGGGACTGATTTCTTCACCATGATAGAACAGAACGGCTTCTCTATCAGCGATTTCTCAAATGGAAGTCGTGGCATTTGCGGTTATTTTCTAAAGTTACAGTCTGGAGATTTCATTGATGATGAAAAGGTTTATAATAAAACGGCAGAAGTCGCTTCCTCAGACCCAGCAAAGTGGGTTATCAAAAAGAGAGCTTATGCGGGCGATCCCATCTATGATCTTGTCTGCAGTCAATTGATGCCAATGCTTGTAAAAGCAGAAAAGAAAAGGAAACAACAGACTCGGCTTTACAAAAGTGCAGAACTAACTCTCCGACATCTCAATCAATTAAGATTACTTGATAGTATCGGAGATAAGGTGGAAGAACTAAACCGCGAGTTGAATCGCTTTATGCTAAGTGATACCCAAACGCTGTTGCGTTCAATGATTGCTGAAAATGATTCACCTTTTATCTTTGAGAAGATCGGAACTCAGTTGAAGAATATCATGGTTGATGAGTTTCAAGACACAAGTACCATACAGTGGGAGAATTTTAGAGTGTTATTGCGTGAGACCATGAGCCATGACAACAGCAACCTTATCGTTGGTGATGTGAAACAAAGTATTTATCGTTGGCGATCGGGAGATTGGAGACTGCTCAACGATATAGAACACGAGTTCAATACACAGGAAATACACATTATACCTCTGAAAACCAATCGCCGATCTGAGAAAAGAATCATCACCTTTAACAATGTTTTTTTTGAGAAAGCTTCACTTCAAGAATACCTACAACTAAAGGAATTGGCGGAAGAAAATGCAGAACAATTAAAAAAGGCTTACCAAGATGTCACACAGGATATTCCACAAGGAAAAGATGATGTGGGAACTGTTGAGATCAAGCTACTCACAAATAACAAAGAATATAATCAAGAAACGCTACGTCTCATAACAGATAAAGTCCAAGAACTTATTGATGCCGGTGTCAAAGAAAGAGATATAGCCATACTTGTCAGAACAAATTCCATAATCCAAGAAGTGGGCGACTACTTCCTACAATACAAAACAAATATACATCTTGTGTCCGAAGAAGCATTCCATCTTGATGCATCTCAAGCCGTAAATATGATTATCTGCGGTATGATGATACTGGATAATCCGAATGATACTATTACAACAGCAACTCTTGTCAAACTATATGCAAAGTCCAACGCCGATGCCCAAGTGACAGACAGCGAAATCCTGTTAAAAGGAAAAGCCATGGAAGACGCTCTCCCCAAGGATTTCCTCAATAAAAGAACATATCTGCTGAGTTTATCTCTCATTGACATGGCGGAAGCACTTTATAAAATTTTCAATCTACAATCTCTCTCCGGGCAGACTGCTTATATCTGCACATTCTATGATAAACTCAATGAATTCATGCAGGATGGCATACCCGATTTACATAGCTTCTTGGAACAATGGGCCGATAGTCTTCACAGTTGTTCCATTCAAAGCAGCAACAATGAGGGTATCAACCTTGTTACAATCCACAAGAGCAAGGGACTTGAATTCGACCATGTCATCATACCTTTTTGTGATTGGCAACTTGAGAAGAACAATATAATATGGTGCAAGCCTCAGGAGGCTCCGTTCAATGCTTTACCGATAGTCCCTATAGATTTCAGCAAGAAAAAAATGACGAACTCCATCTACGAACAGGATTATGTCTACGAACATTTCCAAAACGTGGTCGACAATCTTAACTTGCTTTATGTTGCTTTTACGCGGGCAGGAAAGGGGCTTTATATATATGGAAAGAAGGGAGACAATGGTAGCGGACGTTCTTGGATCATAGAAAACTGCCTGCAAGATATCGCCACAACCTTGCAAGCACAGTTCTTTGCTCCAAACAATAACGAAGAACCTATATGTTTCTCATATGGAAGCGGCGTGTCGGCTTCACCAAAAAAGCAAAATAATGCTTCAGAAAATATATTCAATCGGTCCGCAACAGACATAGATATCATTATTGAAAACTATGAAAGTAAGCTGCAATTCAGGCAGAGTAATAAAAGTAAAGACTTCATCCGTATCGGTGAGGAAGCCGAAGACGAATTGAAAGAGAAAAGCTATATTCAATTAGGCAATATCATGCATAAGATTTTCTCGACCATCAAGACTACTGATGATATGGATATTGCATTAAAAGAACTTGAAGAGGAGGGTGTTTTATACAATAAAGTCATCACACAAGAAAAGCTAAGAAAAACCATCACCGACCGTCTTAATGATCCCAGAGTGTCCACTTGGTTCTCTAATCATTGGACATTATTTAACGAATGCAGTATTTTGAAACTCAATCCACTTACCGACAAGGTTGAAGTACGACGCCCAGACCGTGTCATGACCGATGGTCATGAAATGATTGTGGTCGACTATAAATTTGGGAAACCACAAGCGGAACATAAAATCCAGGTTGCAGAATACATGGCACTGTTAAAAGACATGGGATATAACAATATCTCCGGCTATATTTGGTATCTGTTTCCCAATAAAATCATTAAACTATGAACAAGACATTTCTACAATATGTGGCAGAGGACATACTAAGGAAACATGACACGAACCTTTCACGCACCGCAGTCGTCTTCCCCAACAAGCGTGCCTCGTTATTCTTAAACGAAGAGTTGGCACGTCATGCTGGCCAACCGCTATGGAGTCCTGCCTATATCACTATCAGCGACCTGTTTCGTGAATACTCCGAAAGAATGGTTGCCGACCCAATCAAACTCATTTGCGACCTACATAAAGTCTTCAATTCATGTACCGGAAGTGAAGAAACGCTTGATAGATTCTATGGTTGGGGCCAGGTGTTACTCACAGACTTTGATGATATTGACAAAAACATGGGAGATGCGCATCAGATTTTTGTCAATCTGAAGAACATGCACGAGCTTGATGATGTATCCTACCTAACAGATGAACAAAAAGAATTGCTGAAGAAGTTCTTTGATAATTTCTCTGATGACATGGAATCCAAGCTCAAAGAGAGATTTATCAACCTTTGGAGTAATTTCGAAGAGATATATACACAATTCAAAGAATGCTTATATCGGCAGGGACTTACCTACGAAGGTGCTCTTTACAGAGAAGTCGTTGAGAAAAAACAGATAGACTTCAGATACGACGACTATATTTTCGTAGGTTTCAACATGATGCAGGCCGTGGAACAGAAGCTCTGTGAACGACTTAAAGCATTGGGGAAGGCACACTTCTATTGGGACTTCGATGATTATTACATGCGTGAACATAACGGTATAAACCATGAGGCCGGAACCTATATCCGGCAATACCTGCAACAATTCCCCAACGAACTCGATGCTTCTGACAAGGATATATATCATAATTTCGATAAGCCCAAAGACATTACTTATTTGAGTGCCATGACGGAAAACATTCAGGCCCGGTTTATCAGTACATGGCTGAAAGACAAGAAGCGTATCGAGGACGGGCGACGCACAGCCATCATCATGGCCGACGAGCGTCTGCTGCCAACCGTCGTCCATTGTCTTCCTCCCGAGGTTAAGCATGTGAATATCACCACGGGCTACCCTCTGCAGTATTCTCCTGTCACATCGTTTGTCAAACTGCTCATCAACCTCCAGACAATAGGGTTCAACGCAAGCAGAAATACATTCAGCAAAAAGTGGAAGACAATGCTCTTGCGCCACCCCTACATGAAATACATTCAAGATACCAATATGGTGTTTGGAAAAGCATACGGGGATGTCGCATCAATGAACACATGGCTTGTCGGCCTGCTGCAGGAAATCGGCTACGGTTATGCGTCTGCATCGGGAGAAGACCCGTTCGTGCAGGAAGCCATCTTTCGAATGTACACCCTCTTCAATCGTTTAGAAACGCTGATTGTGTCGGGAGAGCTCAAAGCCGATCTCAACATCTACAACAAGCTCATCAATCAGCTCATCGCGTCGACTTCGGTCCCTTTCCACGGAGAACCTGTCGCCGGACTACAAATCATGGGCGTATTGGAGACCCGAAATCTCGATTTCGACCACATACTTGTCCTCTCGTGCAACGAAGGAAACATGCCCAAGGGAGTCAACGACACTTCCTTCATTCCTTATGCCATCAGAAAGGCCTTCGGACTGACGACCATTGACAACAAGGTCGCCATATACGCATATTATTTCCACAGCCTGCTGCAACGAGCAACCGACATTACCCTGTCATACAACAAGGCTACCAATCGAACCAGCACGGGCGAGATGAGCCGTTTCATGCTTCAGCTGATGGTCGAGGGCCCGCAGGAGATTCATTTCAAGAACCTTAATGCTCAACAAACGCCGATGCGTAGTCGAAAACAGGCCGTTGCAAAGAACGAGGAAGTGATGAACGTCGTCAACGCCCTTCATCGGATTTCGCCGACAGCCTTAAGTGCCTATCTGCGCTGCCGATTGAGATTCTACTATCGCTACATTGCCGGGATAAAAGAGCCCGATAACGAAAGTGAAGAAATCGACAACCGCATATTCGGCAACATCTTTCACCGGTCCGCGGAACTGTTTTATACCGATAAGAACCACGGCGGAACCATTCATGCAGACGACATTGAAGCCGCATTGAAAGACAAATCCCTGTTGGAAAGGCTCGTCGACAAGGCGTTCAAGGAGAAACTTTTCGAGGTCGAGGCCGACAAGAACGTCACATACAACGGATTGCAACTCATCAACCGGCAAGTCATCATCGATTATCTTAGAAAACTGTTACGGATAGACTGCAAACTCACCCCGTTTGCCATACTCGGATTGGAAGAGCCTGTAGAAAAAGCCTTTTACATCGATACTTCCTGCGGGGCAAAGCAAATATATCTGTTTGGGAACATCGACCGTATCGACAAGGTAGAGACTGAAGGCCGCGCGCGCATCCGTGTCGTCGATTACAAAACCGGCAGCAACGCCGACATGAAAGTAAAAAGCATAGACGACATTTTTAATCCGGAGAAAATCGAAAACCACACCGATTATTACCTGCAAGCCATTCTCTATGCGCTCATACTGCGCGACAGCCACTCGCTCAATCCGTCTTCTCTCCCCGTCAGTCCGGCCTTGCTCTTTATCCAGCACACTGCAGGGAATGACTATAACCCGACATTGCTGCTCGATAAGCAGCCCATCATGGACGTTGCCGACTATCAGGAAGAATTCATCGACCATCTGAAGCAACTCATAGAAGAGATTTTCAATCCCGACATTCCGTTCTCCCCAACGCAAAACACAAAGCAATGCCAATATTGTCCTTATCGGAACATCTGTGGTTAGCAGGTGATAAATTCTTCTGTCCTTCCGGTCACTTTGTCATCTCAGCCATATTACCGTGCAATCTCAGCCATATTGCGTGGTAAAGTGGCTGATTTTAGCCCACAATATGGCTGAAATTAAAATACGGAATGATTATTATGGTAATCCGATAGGAAAAGAGTAAACGTTTAAAAAAGAAAAGAGGACACATCATCAAAGTGAATGTGATGTGTCCTCTCTCTATATATACAATTATGTATGCGAGAATAATCAGTTGTTTTCCGGCCGGAGCGTGCGCACCGTAACGCCGGCCTTCCACATTTCCTTATTGCGCATTGCTTCGAGTTCTGCGTTCAACTTCTCACGATAATCGGGCTGTGAGTTCCTGTCAATAGCAATTTGCGCCTCATTACCGGTCTTCACACTTAGGTAAAGCCACTCCATGACGGGCTTGATGGCCTCGCGGAAACGCGGTGCCCAGTCAAGTGCGCCACGTTGTGCCGTAGTCGAGCAGTTGGCATACATCCAATCCATGCCTTTCTCACCGAACAAAGGCATCAGGCTCTGCGTGAGTTCCTCGACCGTCTCATTGAATGCCTCGGAAGGAGAATGGCCGTGCTCACGGAGCACATCGTATTGTGCTTCGAACAGACCCTCGATGGCGCCCATCAATGAGCCACGTTCGCCCGTAAGGTCAGATGTGGCCTCGCGTTGGAAAGTGGTCTTGAACAGATAACCCGCACCGATGCCGATGCCGAAGGCAATCGTCTTCTCCTCAGCTTTGCCCGAAGCATCTTGATAAACGGCATAAGAGCAGTTCAATCCACGGCCCTCGCAGAACATGGTACGCAATGATGTGCCGGAACCTTTTGGCGCAACCATGATTACATCAATGTCTTTCGGAGGCACAACGCCCGTACGGTCCTGCCAATTGATGGCAAATCCGTGTGAATAATATAAGGTTTTGCCCGACGTGAGGTATTGCTTTATCTTCGGCCATACAGCAATTTGCCCTGCATCTGAGAGCAACATACAGATGATTGTTCCCTTTTGAACGGCCTCCTCTATGGAGAATAACGTCTTACCCGGAACCCAACCGTCTTCTTTCGCCTTATTGTAGGTTCGGCCTTCGCGCTGCCCTACAATGACGTTAAAGCCATTATCACGCAGGTTGCAAGCCTGTCCGGGGCCTTGGATACCATAGCCGATGACGGCAATCGTTTCGTTTTTCAACACTTCAAGGGCTTTCTCCAAAGAGAATTCCTTACTGGTGACAACAGTTTCTACAACGCCACCAAAATTCAGTTCTGCCATAAAAAATCAGAATGTGCGTCCTGCTTTGAGGAAACGCGGGTTAATGTTATCCCTATGAACCATGCTTGTCTTATTCAAAGAACGTGTTTGGCAGATCCATTCCAAGACTTCTCCAAAGCCTCGGCCGGGGATTTATTATTTTATTCGATGCAAAGGTAACATATTAACACGAATAAACCAAATTAAATTTCAATATTCTTCAAAATCAACCTTACATCTAACAACTTCTATCTCTTCGAGTGTATTTCCATTCGATTTGGTTATTTTGATGCCATATTCATTCTCGGCAATCTCTTCACGATAGAAGTTCAAGATATCACCGCAATGGCTTTCGGCCACATAGGCTATTTCGAAACGCTTCACACGATGCCTACGATACCAGTCGAGCGGCCACAAATCAAGCACATGCTCAATATATTTCACGCTGTTGACGTGACCGTTTATATCAACATCGCTATAGTTCGTGGCGATTGAACCTATTTGCCGTGCTGCTTCTCCCATCTTCACTCGAGAGCTCTTGTCTATCGGGCATGCAGTTTCAGTCTCTATATATTGCTTGATAAGCCCGTCACGCACGGCAAGGATATCTACGGGCTGCCGAGAATCGGTATCTATCATTGCCCAAATGCTTTTGCCATATCCACAAACCGTGCCCCCTACCGACACACGGAAGTTTCGACTGGTGAAGAAACGCATCACACTGTCTACCCATGTGTCAATCGTAAATCGCTCATAGGCCTGCGGCATCTCGTTCATCTCTATGGCCAAACGTGACAATACCCATGTTCTATGAAGTGGATTGAGATAGCTCATGCCATAGCCACGGTCGTTCGAATGAAAATCAGCTGCATTCAGCATGTGATTCCCTAAATGACCAAGGAAAAGACGATGTGAGAAGTCGCAATGAAACGGCTCGGCCAAGAACGCATAGCTTCCTACCTTACTCAGCATCTCCATTTCCTTCTTCCTCTTGTTGGTGCAAAATGTCGGATATTGGTTCCTCAAGACTACGTGTCACGGCGATGCGTCCACTGCGCGTGTACTGTAAGATGCAATCGAATTCATTCAAGCAATTGAACAAATCGACAATGTCCTCTGTCAGTCCGGCCAAAAGAACCGTACTATAAGTGGGATTCACCTCCATCATTCGTGCATCGTGTTTACGTATAGTACGCGACACTTCCGGCGTCTCCAATAATATCGGAGTAGAAATCTTGAACAATGCGACCTCGTGAATGAAAAGCTGTTCGTCGGTATAATAATCTGCTTTGACCACGTCTATCTTCTTTTCTATGGCCTTTGTAATCTTGACGATTTGCTCTTCATTGCTCCAAGCCGTAATCGTATACTTATGGATGTTATTGATGTTACTGGCCGAAACGTTCATGCTTTCAATATTGACCTGACGACGCGTAAACACGGCTGAAATCTGATTAAGTATTCCGGCGATATTCTCTGAATAAACCAGCAACGTATATAATTTCTTTTCTTGATTCATTTCTATTTACCAATAAGATTTCATAAATTGGGGAACCACTCTCTCAATAGTCCAGCTCCAACAGCATTTCATCAACGCTTTTGCCCGGCATGGTCATCGGAACGATATCCTCATCCGGCTTGATGGCGCACTCCAAAAGATAAGGTCCTTCGGTAGAAATCATCTTTTCTATCTTTGCCCGCAAGTCGTTCCGGTCGATGACCCTATCGTAAGGAATGCCATACCCCTTGGCAATATCCCCATAACAGGGGTTCAGCATGTCCGTGAAAGAATGGCGACCCTTGAACATCAAGTCCTGCCACTGACGCACGTTGCCGAGATAATTGTTGTTCAGCAATATCATTTTTACGGGAGTCTGCTGCTCCATTATCGTTCCCAGTTCCTGAATACTCATCTGGAAGCCGCCATCACCGAAGAAGCAACAGACCGTGCGGTCAGGTGTGCCAAAGCATGCACCGATGGCGGCAGGCAAACCGAACCCCATCGTCCCGAAGCCACCACTGGTGACAATAGAACGCTTCTTATTGAACTTGAAATAGCGACTCGATATCATCTGGTTCTGCCCTACATCGTTCACCAATACGGCATTTCCTTTTGTCACTTCGGCAACAACATTCGTCACTTCGCCCATCAACAACGGTCCGTCTGCAGGATGGATATCCTTTTGAATGACCCGCTCGTCTTCCATATCGGCATATTGCTTGAAAGAAGCAATCCAAGACTGATGATTATTCTTCCGCAACAGCCTTGTAATGGCGGGCAGGCTCTGTTTGCAGTCGCCCAACACGGCCACATCCGTCTTGATGTTCTTGTCTATCTCAGAGGCATCAATGTCCAAATGAACAATCTTGGCCTGCTTGGCATACGTAGAAGGAAGCCCCGTCACGCGGTCGCTGAAACGCATGCCGATGGCGATGAGCACGTCGCACTCCTGCGTCTTCATGTTCGCGGCATAGCTTCCGTGCATGCCGAGCATGCCCATGTTCAAGGGATGGTCTGAGACGAGGGCAGACAAGCCGAGCAACGTGCGCCCGGCAGGGATATCGGCCTTCTCAAGGAACTCGAGCAATTCGCTGTGTGCATTGCCCAGCTCTACGCCCTGCCCCACCAGTGCAAACGGTCGCTCGGCCTCGTTGATGAGTTTGGCAGCCTGTTCTATCGCCTTATCATCCAACTTCGGATAAGGATTATAAGACCTCACATAGCTGACCTTCGCCTCTTCCCATTCGCACGTATGCGTCTGCGAATTCTTCGGAAGGTCGAGCACTACGGGGCCGGGACGTCCCGAGCGTGCAATATAGAAGGCCTGACTGACGGCCCACGCTATATCCTCCGGGCGACGTATCTGATAGGCCCACTTGGTGATGGGCTGCGCCACACCCACAAGGTCTACTTCCTGAAAGGCATCAGAGCCCAGCGCACCGATGCTCACCTGCCCGGCAATCACAACGATGGGCGTTGAGTCCATCATGGCATCTGCCACGCCCGTCAATGTGTTCGTGGCACCGGGGCCGCTGGTTACAAGACACACACCGACTTCGCCACTGACTCGTGCATAGCCCTCGGCCGCATGGGCCGCCGCCTGCTCATGGCGCACCAGAACGTGGTCGAACCATTTCGTCTCTCCCCTCGTGTAGTCGTAGAGTGCATCAAACACCGGCATGATGGCACCGCCCGGATAACCGAAGATGGTCTTCACCCCCTCGTTATGCAGTGCGCGCATCAATGCTTCTGAACCTGTAATAACTTCTTTACTCATTCTTTCGCGTACATTAAATATATAGAGTCTTACCCCTGTTACACCTTATTTTATACCTATTCGCAGGGTGCCGCCATACCCAGCTGCTGGGTAGCGGTGTACCCTACTGCTGGGTCGGGTTGCACCCAACTGCTGGGTAGCGTCATACCCAGCAGCTGGGTACGGTCGCACTTCACCGCTGGGTAGGATTACACCCTGCAGCAGGGTATCAATCTATCAGTCTCACGCCCCCCTTGTCTGCCGAACTGACATGCTGTGCATAGGCACGCAGGGCCTTGCTCACCACACGCTTGCGCTCCAAAGGCCGCGGCGTTCGGGCGGCAAGTTCCTCATCAGAGAGCCTCACGTTGATGCTGCGGTTCGGAATGTCTATCTCGATGATATCACCGTCTTTTATCTTCCCGATATTGCCGCCCGCGGCAGCTTCGGGAGAGATGTGCCCGATACTCAGTCCCGACGTTCCGCCCGAAAAGCGTCCGTCGGTAATCAGAGCGCACTCCTTGCCCATGTGCATGCTTTTTATATACGACGTGGGATAAAGCATCTCCTGCATGCCCGGCCCGCCTTTCGGACCTTCGTGTGTAATGACGACGCAATCGCCCTTTTTTACGCTGCCGTTCAAGATGCCCTCGCAGGCCGCTTCCTGACTGTCGAACACCACGGCCGGACCGCAGAACTTCCACAACGACGGGTCTACGCCGGCCGTCTTGACCACGCAGCCGTCTTGTGCGATGTTTCCGAAGAGCACACCGAGTCCGCCGTCTTTTGTATAAGCATATTCAAGACTTCTGATGCAGCCCTTCTCGCGGTCAGTGTCGAGCTGCTCCCACTGCGCGTCTTGGCTCCCCATCTGCGTGGAGAAGCGGCGGCCGGGCGCACTGTGATAAATACGGTCGGCCTCGGCATCGGGATGGTCAACCGTTATCCTGTATTTCTCCATCGCTTCGGCAAGCGTCAGACCGTCCACACGTTTCGTCTTGCCTTCAATCAATTCACCTTTGTCCAGCTCGTCCATGATGCCGAGTATCCCGCCCGCACGGTTGCATTCCTGCACGCTGTACTTCTGCGTATTGGGCGCAAGCATACAGAGGCATGGCACACGCCGACTCAATCGGTCGATGTCGCTCATCTTGAAATCAACCCCAGCTTCCTGTGCTATGGCCAGCAAGTGGAGCACCGTGTTCGTGCTTCCGCCCATGGCAATGTCCAAGGTCATGGCATTGAGGAAGGCCTCGCGCGTGGCAATGCTTCGCGGGAGCACGCTCTCGTCTCCGTCTTCATAATAGGCACGGGCATTCCTGACGATTTGTCGGGCCGCATCTTTGAACAGCCGAATGCGGTTCTTATGGGTAGCCAATATCGTTCCGTTGCCCGGCAGTGCAAGGCCGATGGCTTCGGCGAGCGAGTTCATCGAGTTGGCCGTGAACATGCCCGAACAGCTGCCGCAGCCCGGACAGGCACGGCTTTCTATCTCTGCCATCTCCTCGTCGCTGACAGAAGCATCGGCCCCTTTGACCATGGCCGTGACAAGGTCGGCATTCTCGCCGCGCCATCTTCCCGCCTCCATCGGTCCTCCCGAGCAGAACACGGTCGGAATGTTCAAGCGCATCGAAGCCATGAGCATGCCCGGCGTCACCTTGTCGCAGTTGGATATGCAAATCATCGCGTCGGCCTTGTGGGCATTCACCATGTATTCCACCGAGTCGGCAATGATATCGCGCGAGGGAAGTGAATAGAGCATGCCGTCGTGTCCCATCGCAATGCCGTCGTCGACGGCTATCGTATTGAACTCTGCGGCATAGCAGCCCGCTTGTTCTATCTCTTGCTTTACGATCTGTCCGATTTCATGTAGGTGCGTATGCCCGGGCACAAACTGCGTAAAGCTGTTCACGATAGCGATGATGGGTTTGCCAAACTGCTCGCGTTTCATGCCTGCTGCCACCCAAAGTGCTCTTGCACCTGCCATTCTTCGGCCTTCCGTGCAAACAGAACTTCTTAACTGATGCTTCATAAATTTCTTCTGTTTACTTCTTCTCTTCAACTCAACGGAGCGACAAAGAACGCCTTGTCGCCCTACAATGATGCAAAGGTAATGAAAAAAGCGCAATCTCCGAATATTTTATTACGAAATGTTTTATAATCCCATTAAAACTATCACATAAACAGGCTATATAATGTCATATTATAATCTGTGCATCGTGATTATACCTCCAATGGAGGTCGAGTTGTACTTCCAATGGAGGTATGATTGCATTCCCAATGGGAAGACGATTGCATTCCCAATGGGAAGACGATTGTATTCCCAATGGGAAGACGATTGTATTCCCAATGGGAAGACGATTGCATTCCCAATAGGAAGTACGGTTTAGTTCCTCTTTTCGTCTCTGAGAATGGGGAGAGAGATATGATACCTCACGGCAAGGAAGCGAATGAGGCAAATGACAAGGAATGTGGTGATGGACGACAGGCCGACGTTCAGCCCCGCCAGCGTGAGAAGCCAATAGACCAGCCCGCCTGCCACGCTGGCCATGGCATAGATGTCTTTCCGGAAGATGACAGGCTCTTGGTTCAGGAGTACATCGCGGATAATGCCACCGGCCGCTCCCGTGATGCACCCCATGATGATGGCCACCCAAAAGGAATGTTCATACAACAATGTCTTCTGCAGGCCGGCTATCGTGAAGAGGGCCAGCCCGAAGGTATCGAACACGAGCCATGCATTCTCCATGCGGTTGAGCGACTTTGCAAACAGAATGACAACCAGCAGGGCGAAGACTGTGCAGACGACATAGATGCTCGAGGTCATCCAAAAGGGAGTGGCGCCGAGCATCACGTCGCGAATCGTTCCGCCACCTATTGCAACCGCGAAACCACAGACAAAGCCGCCGAACCAATCGAAATGCTTGGCTGCGGCCATGCGTATGCCGGATATAGCAAAAGCAAAGGTGCCGATGAATTCGATTAACTGCTGGACGGTGTGGGCAACTTCTGGATTGGAATTAATCATCGTCTTCCTTTTATGCGTTCACGACATTCTGCGGGTGACCGTCGATGAATGCCTTGATGTTTTCTATGCAAGTGGCAAGCAAGCGAGCGCGCGCTTCTTTCGTCGCCCATGCAATGTGCGGGGTGATGAAAGCGTTCGGCTGCTTGAAGAGTGGATTGTCGGCACTTGGCGGTTCGCTGCACATGACGTCTGCACCGTAGCCGCCCAGCTTGCCCGACTTCAATGCCTCGGCGACGTCGGCTTCGTTCACCAAAGGGCCGCGCCCGGTGTTGACCAGCAAGGCCCCCCGTTTCATCTTCTTCAGCGATGCTTTGTTGATCAGTTCTCGCGTGTCGGGCGTCAGTGGGCAATGCAGGGTGAGCACGTCGCTGATGGCAAACAGTCCGTCAAGTGTCGTCTTTTGTATCCCTTCCTGCAAATCGGCGGCGTTCTTGCTGGTGTAGGCAAAGACGTCCATGCCGAAGTCAAGTGCGATGCGCGCCACCTTGCAGCCGATGTTTCCCAAGCCCACGATGCCCAGTGTCTTTCCGCTGAGTTCAGGAAGCGGCGTGTCCCAATAACAGAAATCGGTGCTCCTGCTCCACTTTCCCTCGCGATTGAGCCGGGCATAGTGCGCGATGCGGTTTGTCATGTTCAGTATGTGGGCAAAGGTCGTCTGCGCCACACTGTCGGTACTGTATGCCGGAACATTCGATACAACGATGCCGCGCGCCTTGGCAGCAACAATGTCGACGACATTGTATCCCGTAGCCAAGATGCCGATGTATTTCAACTTCGGCAGCCGGTCCATCACTTCTTTCGTGATATTCACCTTGTTGACGAGAATAATGTCTGCGTCTTTGGCCCTTTCGACCACTTCTTCCGGGGCCGAACGGTCATAAAGTTCGAAATCACCCAGTTCTCTCAATGCGTCCCAACTTAAATCGCCGGGATTCGCTGCATATCCGTCTAATTCTACGATCTTCATATTTTCGATACGTCAAAGGTTTATTCCTTAAATCTGTCTCCCCAGCAGTCTTTCATCTGCTTGTTCAGCTTCTCCTCGGCAGCGCTGTGTTGACCGAACCAGAAGCGAGCGTCTTTCAACTCGTCGGGCAGGTATTGCTGCGCCGTGAAATGACCGGGATAGTCGTGAGGATATTTGTAGCCGTCATGATAGCCCAGCTCGGCCATCAGCTTGGTTGGCGCATTCCGCAATGGAAGCGGAACAGATAGGTTGCCCGTCTCGCGCACCTTAGCCAGCGCGGCATCTACGCCCAGATAGGCCGAGTTGCTTTTGGGGCTGGTTGCCAAATAAACCGTGGCTTCCGCCAAGGGTATCCTTCCCTCAGGCCACCCTATCTTCATCACGGCATCAAAGGCTGCATTGGCCAGCAACAGCGCATTCGGATTGGCCAAGCCCACGTCTTCGGCGGCACTGATGACAAGACGCCGGGCGATGAACTGCGGGTCTTCTCCTCCCGCTATCATCCTTGCCAGCCAATAGAGTGCGGCGTCGGGGTCGCTGCCGCGAATGCTTTTGATGAAGGCCGAAATGATGTCATAGTGCATCTCTCCGTCTTTATCATAGGCTAAAGGATTAGTTTGCAAGCGGCTTTCGACAAGTTCGTCTGTGATAACGACGTCGTCGCCGGCTGCTTCGACCACCAAATCAAGAATGTTCAGCAGCTTTCGGGCATCGCCCCCGCTATATCGCAAAAGTGCCCCACTCTCTTTCAGTTCGATATGCTTTTTCTTCAGTTCCACATCCGTGGAGATTGCCCTGTTGACAAGCCGGAGCAAATCCTCCTTTTCAAGGGATTTCAACACATAAAGCTGGCAACGGGAAAGCAATGGCCGAATAACCTCGAAAGAAGGATTCTCGGTCGTTGCTCCTATCAACGTGACAATGCCACGCTCGACGGCTCCCAACAGAGAGTCCTGTTGCGACTTGCTGAAACGATGAATCTCATCTATGAAAAGTATCGGAGAAGCACTATTGAAGAAACGATTACCCTTTGCCTTTTCAATCACTTCGCGCACGTCTTTCACACCGCTTGTCACTGCGCTCAGCGTATAGAAAGGTGTCTGCAGTTTATTGGCGATAATTTGTGCCAGAGTCGTTTTCCCCACTCCCGGTGGTCCCCACAGGATAAAGGAAGAAATGCGCCCTGCGTCTATCATCTTACGCAGGACTCCACCCGCTCCGACAAGATGTTGCTGACCAACATATTCATCGAGCGTGCGAGGACGCATTCTTTCAGCTAAAGGTTCGCTCATAACTTACGTGCAAAAATAAAGATTTCGCATGATATGGCAAAAAAATCTATGCTAAAAGTTTGTGGATATGATGCAAAGTATATACTTTTGCAGCAAAGAAAACAATGGATATGAGACAACAAAAAGCATTAACGCTGAAGACGCTCAACAAGAGCAATGTCTGGGACATTCAAGAAAACGATGTCTTTCGGATATGGGAGGCTGCCGAGAAGGAATCCGATTTGAAAGATAATGTGCGCCATTATGCGGACATCATCAGAAGCGCGTTCGATATCGAGGAAATCAAAGTCGACCGTCCCGAAGTCGTCTCCAAATATGAAGCGCGCGGCTTCAAAGTGGGGCTTGTCAAGATAGACGACAACGCAAAAGTCAAATGGGCCATCAAGAAGCGGCCCATTCTGCGCGTCACCGACCTCACCTACGAGAACATACGCCACATTTCGGCGGCCAAACTGCTTGAGGTCATCGAGCGGAACTTCGGCGGCGGCTGGGAGAGTCTGTCGCAAAGCGTACAAGACATCATCGAGCGGGGTTTCGATATCAGCACCACCACCCTGCCGAAAGACCGTCTTCACAAGCCGGGCGGCATGTACGAGAAGAAAGTGCACGACGGCTACGAGGTGCTCGAAATAGCCAAGGGAACGTGGGTCGAGGCCATCTTCGCAAAAGAAAAACCCAAGACAGAAGAGAGTCCGAAGGCGAAGTTCGAACCCAAAGAAATGCCTGAAAAGGAAGAGACGCCCCAAGACAGCACGGAGGAAGAAGAGGAAGAAGAAGACGTTGTCGTGGAGGACCATTACAATGAGCCCGACGAAGATGACGACGACGACACCTTCGACGAGGACAAACTGACAGAAGAAAGCTATCGCACCACCTATGATGAAGACCCAGAGACGCTCGAATTGGAGGCCTCGGAGATGGGCGACGAAGAGGAATATTAAATTTACATGTTTGAAATGACACTATAAAGTATGCCTTGCACGGGCATACTTTTTTTGTTTATAATCGACCAAGTCAACCTGAAACGGTCAGAGTTCCCTATTTTCGGACTTCCGCACGGCCATGAATTTCCTTGCGGGAAGAAATAAATTTTCTCCCGCATGGAAATAAATTTCTTTACGGTAGAAAATTCCACGGCATGCGGGAGAAAAAATATTTTCATACGGATGAAAATAGAGTTTCATACGGTTGGAACTGTAGTTTCATACGGATGAAACTAAAGTTTCATACGGATGAAAATTTTATGGCATACGGTAGAAAGTTTTTCAGCATACGGGAGGAAGAAAATTTTCTTGCGGGAAGAAATAAATTTTCTCCCGTATGAAAATAAATTTCTTTGCGGGAGAAAATAAATTTATATACGGGAGAAAATTTCACGGCATGCGGGAGGAAATTTCTCAGCATGCAGAAGCGGAAAAACCGCAAGGCGAAAAGGGATGGAAAAGAAAGCCCTACCCTATGATTGTGTATCGGGCAAACTTCAGCAGCAATATCTTCTGACCGGTGTTCTTGAACGACACGGTGGCTTTCATGTTCTCGCCGGTTCCCTCAAGATTGGCGACGGTTCCGATGCCGAAGCGCTGATGCTCGATGACGCTGCCCACGCGAAGTCCGTCGGGAGCAGATGTCACGGGGGCCGCAGGGCTAACGGGCGAAGAAATTTGCCTTACCTTTATCGGTCGCAAATGGGCGGTTTGAATGGCGGGAGATTGTTCTTCCTGTTTGAAAGCAGAACGCACGAAGGGCCTTTCTGTCGCGGGGCTGTCGCCATCTGTCTGCATGAAACGCGGGTCGATTTCATAAAGGAAACGACTCGGATTTCCGAATTCCAGCTTTCCAAAGCGCCATCTGTTCTTCGCGCTCGTCAGGATACAATGCCTTTCGGCACGCGTAATGGCAACGTAAAAGAGCCGACGTTCCTCTTCCAGCTCGCGCGGATTGTCCAAGCACATGGCGTTGGGAAAAATGTTTTCTTCCATTCCGACGATGAAGACCGTCGGGAATTCCAAACCTTTTGCCGCATGAATGGTCATCAGGCTGACCTTGTTGCCGTCGTTGCTGTCGCCGCTCTCCACATCGGTAAGCAGGGAAACTTCTTGCAGGAAATCCGGCAAGCCCGTGAATTCATCTCGCCCCGTTTCTCTTCTTTCCTCGACAAATGCCTGCAGACTGCTCAGCAGTTCTTCAATGTTTTCTTGCCGTGACAGTGCTTCGGGGTCTGTAGAACCGAAAATGTCTGCACTGATTTTGCTTTCTTTGATGATGGCCTTGCCCAATTCATAAGCGTCTGTCGTTGGCATTCTGCCGATGAACGACGAGATGAGCTCCGCGAACGAACGCAACTTGCCGATGACGCCGTTATTCACGTCCAGCCCATATTTCACGGGAGAATTGATGACGCTCCAAAAGCTCACGCCTTGCAGCTGTGCGCATGCGGCTATTTTGGCTACGGTGGTGTTGCCAATGCCCCGTGCAGGATAGTTGATGATGCGCTTGACGGCTTCTTCGTCGTCGGGATTGGCCACCATGCGGAAGTAAGCCAAGATGTCTTTGATTTCCTTGCGCTGATAGAAGCTCATTCCGCCGAAGATACGATACGGAATATTCTGCCTGAGCATCTCTTCCTCAAAGCTCCGACTCTGAGAATTGGTGCGGTATAATATGGCAAAGTCGCTGTATCCGCCATTCTCCTTTTGCCGTAGATGCTTGATTTGCCGGCAAACCACGACGGCTTCTTCCTTGTCGCTATACACCGGTTTGTAAATCAGCTTGTCCCCCTCGTCGTTGTGGCTGAAGACATCTTTGGGTATCTGACGCGCGTTGTGCCGTATCAGACTGTTGGCCGCCTGAACAATGCGCTGCGTCGAACGGTAGTTCTGCTCCAGCTTGAAGAGTCTGCTCTCGGGATAAATCTTTTGAAACTCAAGAATGTTATCGATGTTCGCCCCGCGGAAGCCATAGATGCTTTGGGCATCATCGCCAACGACACAGACATGCCGTTGTTCCATCGTCAACTGGAGCACGATGCATTGCTGCACATAGTTCGTGTCCTGATACTCATCAACCAAGATATACCTGAAACGCTCGGCATATTTCTTTCGGATATCATCGTTCTCCTTGAACAATCGCCATGTGAGCACCAGCAAATCGTCAAAATCCATGGCATTGGCTTTCTGGCAACGCTGCTGATAGACCTGATATATCTTGTGGATTTCCGGCTGCCTGCTCCTTGCATCTCGCTGCAAGGCTTCATGGTCGTTGGCATACATCTCCGGAAAAATCAGATGGTTCTTGGCCATACTGATTTTAGCATGCACGCCGGCCGGCTTGTAAACCTTGTCGTCCAGCCCCATCTCCTTGATGATACTCTTCAATAGGGAACGGCTGTCGGCCTCATCATAAATCGTAAACTTGGAAGTATAGCCGATTTTTTCTGCTTCGACACGCAGGATACGAGAGAAAATGCTATGAAAGGTTCCCATATACAGATAGCGAGTGCGGTCCTGCCCCACGACCTTGGCAATGCGTGTGCGCATCTCGGTTGCCGCCTTATTGGTAAAGGTCAATGCCAAGATGCTCCATGGTTCGTATTGCTTTTCATCAATCAGATAAGCAATCTTATAGGTCAGCACGCGCGTCTTGCCCGATCCTGCGCCGGCAATAACCAACTGCGGGCCGTCACAATATTCGACGGCAGCCCTCTGTCCTTCGTTCAATTCAAAATCCATCACTATAATTAACGAGCATAAACACCACCAGAAGCTGTATGGGGATTATAATCCTCTCCTTCTTTCGGAAAACTTGGCATAAAACGCATATTAGAAAGTATCTGTTCCCTTCGCTTTCTAACATAAGGCCCCGGCCGCTTACTGCTGAACTCGCGGGGATTAGGCAAGGTTGCTGCAATCGTTGCGCAGTCAGACCGAGACAAGTCTATCGCCTTCTTCCCGAAATTGTACTCAGCAACTGCATCCGCTCCGTATATGCCGTCGCCCATCTCTATCGAATTCAAATACACTTCCATGATGCGTTGTTTGCTCCATAGAAGTTCTATCAAGGCCGTAAAATAAACCTCGAACCCCTTTCTTAGCCATGAGCGTCCGGGCCATAGGAAGACATTCTTTGCCGTCTGTTGGCTGATGGTACTTGCACCGAGCTTGCGCTTACCACCTTTCATGTTCCGTTTGGCCGCTTTTTCAATCGCATCATAATCAAACCCATGATGCAAAAGGAAACGCTGGTCCTCACTCGCCATCACAGCAACGGGAAGATGCGGAGAGATTTCGTCCAAGGGTGTCCAATGATGGTGCAATGTCATGCCCTCCCCCTCGCCTACTTGCTGAAAACAACGAATGAACATAAGTGGCGTGAAATATACCGGGACAAAGCGAAGCACGACAACCGCAAACACTGAAGACGCAAAGAACAAGGCAAAACCCCACCTTACAGCTTTCCAGACAAAGGTTTTCATTGATGCAAAAAAGGGGGCACACCATTTGTTGTAGTGTGCTCCCATCAATTTAGTCGTTAGTAATCTTAATTATTCGGAAAGCGTTCCGTTCTTGGCTGCATTCACCATCGCTTGAGAAGCATACAAGTAAACCTCCACACGACGGTTCTGCTTACGACCTGCAGCCGTTGAATTATCGGCAACAGGTTGCGAGCTTCCTTTTCCAACAACGTTTTGGAACTGTGCATTGGAAACACCGCAATTCTTCAGATAGTTAACCACACTCTGTGCGCGACTATTACTCAAAGGCAAGTTAATTCCATCGTTACCCGTTGAGTCGGTATGACCATAAATATCGACATGGCAGTCAGCGTTGTTCTTCAATACGGTAGAAAACTTAGCGAGATCGCTCTTAGATGATGCCGTCAGCGTCGACTGATTGGTTGCAAACAAAATGCCACTATCGAACGTCACTTTCACGGCCTTCAAACCGTTAGCGTCTGTCACCTCTTCAACTTTGGCATTCTTTACCCGAGCAGCCTCAGCAGCCACCTTGTCCATATGACGGCCGATGATGGCTCCAGTTCCAGCACCAACGGCACCGCCTATGGCTGCACCGACGGCAGCATTACCAGCAATCTTTCCAACGATGGCTCCCAAAACGCTACCGCCACCGGCACCGATCAAAGCTCCTGTACCCTGTTTTGTTGCACAACCACATACCGAAAGGAAGCAAAGTCCCACGGTTACCATTTTCAAATTCTTCATAATACTCTCTTTTTTTAATTTATTATGTCGTGCAAAGATAATTGTTTTTCCAACAATATATGCCAAATACCAACTATTTTTTGTACTTTTGCATGCAAATTTACACTATATTTACATACAAGGCAATGGCAAAAGAACTGAAAGAACTTACCAAACGGGCTGACAATTACAGTCAATGGTATAATGATTTGGTCGTAAAAACCGACTTAGCAGAGCAATCTCCCGTGCGAGGCTGCATGGTTATCAAGCCATACGGCTATGCCATTTGGGAGAAGATGCAGCAACAACTTGACAAGGAATTCAAGAAAACCGGTGCGCAAAACGCCTATTTCCCACTATTGATACCCAAGAGCTTCCTCAGCCGAGAGGCCGAACACGTGAAAGGCTTTGCCAAGGAATGCGCCGTTGTGACCCACTATCGTCTTAAATCGGGCGAAGACGGGAACAATGTTGTCGTAGACCCGGCTGCAAAACTCGACGAAGAGCTCATCATCCGCCCCACATCCGAAACTATTATTTGGAATACTTACAAGGGATGGATACATTCATGGCGAGACCTCCCCATTATGTGTAACCAGTGGTGCAACGTAATGCGCTGGGAAATGCGCACACGTCCGTTCCTACGCACATCGGAGTTCCTCTGGCAAGAGGGCCACACCGCCCATGCCACGTGTGAAGAGGCGGAGCAAGAAGCCAAGAAGATGCTCAAGGTTTATGCCGACTTTGCCGAGAAATGGATGGCCGTGCCCGTGTTGCAGGGCGTAAAGAGCGAGACAGAACGCTTTGCCGGCGCACTCGACACCTACACCATCGAGGCCATGATGCAAGACGGAAAGGCCTTGCAGAGCGGAACAAGCCACTTCCTTGGCCAGAACTTTGCCAAGAGTTTCGACGTGACGTTCCTCAATAAAGAGAACAAACCCGAATATGTATGGGCAACCTCATGGGGCGTAAGCACGCGATTGATGGGTGCCCTCATCATGGTTCACAGCGACGACAACGGTCTTGTGCTTCCACCGAAGCTCGCCCCGATACAAGTAGTCATTGTTCCTATATATAAAGGTGAAGAACAACTCAAGGCCATCAGCAACAAGTTGCAGCCCATCATCGATAAGCTTCAGGACTTAGGTATCAGCGTTAAATACGACGACTCGGACAACAAGCGCCCCGGTTTCAAGTTCGCCGACTACGAACTGAAAGGCATACCGGTGCGTCTCGTGATGGGCGGTCGCGACTTGGAGAACAATACGATAGAAATCATGCGGCGTGACACCTTGGAAAAGGAGAACATCAGCTTCGACGGCATCGTGGAACGCGTGCAAAACCTGCTGGAAGACATTCAGAACAATCTCTTTGAGAAGGCCCGTACCTATCGCGATGCTCACATTTACGAATGCGATGACTACGAAGAATTTAAGGAACGCGTGAAAGATGGCGGCTTCTTCCTCTGCCATTGGGACGGAACCGAAGAGACAGAGGCCCGAATTAAAGAAGACACGCAGGCGACCATACGTTGCGTTCCCTTCGCCTATGAACAGACAGAAGGCGTGGACATGGTTTCCGGGAAGCCGGCCAAGCATCGGGTCATCATTGCAAGGAGTTATTAGGAACAGTCATTCTGTGTTCTTATCTCAACCGTTTTGCAATGCAATCTCAGCCATATTAGCGCGCAATCTCAGCTATATTACGCGGCAAAATGGCTGAGATTGAAACGCAATATGGCTGAAATAGATTTGCGACTACTGTAAAAATTCATCTTCATTAGGTTTATTGGGCAGAAAGTCGTATCTTTGCAAAGACTTAAAATAAGAACTAACACATTTAGTAAACAATATTTATGGGATTTTTTTCAAACCTTTTTGGAAAGAAAGCAACAGAAGTGAAAGTCGGTGGAATGGAAGATTTCATGACATTGATACGCGTTTATTTTGAAGCTTCGCTTGCAGCTAATTTGGGAATCAATAATTTAGGCATGCTACCCGACCTGCGCACGTTCAAAGCAACACTGCATGTGCCGACATTGAACAACAAATTAGGCTTGGGAGAGAAGAACCATTGCAGGAAAATCATGAAGGAAATCTATGCTATAAACGATGATTTCTTCAAAGAAATAGACCAAAGTATCCGCAAGAATTGCCGAAAGATACAAGACGTACAGCCCTATATGGTTCAGTTTCAAGGCTTTTCTCAGGACTTGATGATGCTCATGGGAAACTTGATGAAGTTCAAGTTGCGTCTTCCTTCCTTTATGAAAAAAGCACTCTATTCGATGACGGAGAAAACGGTTGCCAATTTATTTGTGAAGAACGACTATAGCGACCCGAGCGTAATCAAGTCGGTAATGAACGTCAGACAGTATAGCAAGCATTTGGGCTTCAGCCAGAAATGGATGACAGACTTCATCTATCAAGTGGTGATGTTAGCTAAGAAAGAGCCTCGTTCGGCGAGCACCGAAGACGTCAAGAAGTAAAGATGAAAGCCGGATTGACTTTTCTTGACTATCTTGGTTTGGAGGCTTGATGCCGATGAAGGAAAATATTAAAGTAAAATTTGGATATTTCGATTAATTAAGCTAAATTTGTAGCCAAATTGTTAATTTATGAATGCAACTGAGGATGCTCTAACCTTGTTTTCCACTCGCGTAAGACAAATGATCCTTCAATACAAAGACTTGATAAAAAGGAACGCTGAACTTTACGCAATGGTAAATGAACGGG
This sequence comes from Segatella maculosa OT 289, assembly GCF_000243015.1. NCBI lineage: Bacteria > Pseudomonadati > Bacteroidota > Bacteroidia > Bacteroidales > Prevotellaceae > Segatella > Segatella maculosa. The sequence continues at coordinate 18,544 of NZ_JH594511.1, read as the reverse complement.
AGGCGCAAATAGAAAGGCTTAATGCCCAGCAGACTCAGATGCAGAATGATTACAACAGTCTCAAGATGGCCCGAATGCTTGAAGTGACCGACGGCGACGTGGAGAAGGCACAAAAGAGTTTACAGAGCTTAATCAGAGACGTCAATAAATGTATAACGCTGCTGAGTGAAAAATGACAGAAGCGATAACTGAAGAGAATAAAAATAAGCTGAAAATAAGATTGCAGGTATATGATACGGATATTCAATTAAGAATATTTCGTGAAGAAGAAAAATTGTATCGTGACGCTGCAAAACTTATAACCATGACAGTGAACAAGTATGCCGATAAGTTCAAAGGACTCAAAACCGGCAAGGATTTGCTGTATATGGCACTCATGGATATTGCCTTGCGATATGAGCGTGAGGCTTTTCGCAATGATACCGAACCTTATAAGAATATTCTCGGTAAGTTGACTTCTGAAATAGAAGAAGCGTTTGGGAAACAGGAAACCGAGAATATGATTAAAAATACAATATAATGAACGTAATAACAATTGTAATAGTATGTGTTGCACTTGTGGTTGGATTTACCATTGGATATGCTATCTTCCGCTATGTAGCGAAAGGAAAATATAAAGAAATGGTTGAGGCCGCAGCTAAAGAAGCCGAAGTCATTAAGGAAAAGAAGCTTTTGGAAGTCAAGGAAAAGTTCCTGAATAAGAAAAGCGAACTTGAGAAAGAAGTCCAACAGTGTAATTTGAAGATTCATCAGAGTGAGAATAGGCTTAAGCAACGTGAGATTTCACTGAATCAACGCCAGGAAGATTTGGGACGTCGCAAGATGGAAATAGACCAAAGTCTGCAACGAATCGAGAATGAAAAAAAGCTGCTCTCCGTCAAGCAGCAAGAATTGGAGAAGATGCAGAAGCAAGAACAAACCAAACTCGAGGAACTCTCTGGCTTAAGTGCAGAAGAAGCAAAGAACAGGCTGGTAGAAAGCTTGAAGGATCAGGCAAAATTAGATGCCGCAAGCTATATAAATGAGATTATAGATGACGCAAAACTGAATGCCAATCAACAGGCCAAGAAAATTGTCATTCAGACCATTCAGCGCGTAGCAACAGAAACCGCCATCGAAAATTCAGTGAGCGTGTTCCATATTGACAACGATGAGGTCAAAGGACGTATCATTGGACGTGAAGGTCGCAATATCCGTGCTTTAGAAGCAGCTACCGGCGTTGAGATTGTCGTTGATGATACGCCCGAAGCGATTGTCATCAGTGCCTTTGATCCTGTGCGTCGGGAAATATGTCGCTTGGCGCTCCATCAGTTGGTTGCCGATGGACGTATTCATCCGGCCCGGATAGAAGAAGTCGTTGCGAAAGTGAAGAAACAAATCGATAACGAAGTGATTGAAACCGGGAAGCGGACGGCCATAGACTTGGGAATTCATGGCCTGCACCCAGAACTCATACGCATTATCGGCAAGATGAAATATCGTTCAAGCTACGGGCAGAATTTGTTGCAGCATGCACGCGAGACCGCTAATCTTTGTGCCGTGATGGCCAGCGAACTGGGCCTGAATCCCAAGAAAGCCAAGCGCGCAGGCCTGCTCCATGACATAGGTAAGGTGCCGGATGAGGAAAATGAACTGCCGCACGCTTTGTATGGTGCGAAGATTGCTGAGAAATATAAGGAGAAACCTGATATCTGCAATGCGATTGCAGCGCACCACGACGAAGAGGAGATGACAACGTTGCTTGCTCCGATTGTGCAGGTATGTGATGCCATTTCCGGTGCTCGTCCTGGAGCGCGCCGCGAAATCGTCGAAGCTTACATCAAACGTTTGAACGATCTTGAGGCCATCGCCATGAGTTATCCGGGTGTGACGAAGACCTACGCCATCCAGGCCGGTCGCGAGCTTCGCGTCATTGTCGGCGCCGACAAAATGAACGACGACGAGAGTATCAAGCTGAGCGACGAGATCGCAACGAAGATACAAAACGAAATGACCTATCCCGGACAGGTAAAAATAACCGTAATCCGCGAGACGCGCTCTATTGCTTACGCCAAATAGAGCGTGGCTGAACAGAAACTTGTGCAGACAACGACATGGCGATGGATTTCATGTTTATTTTGAAGTTTCGCGCCATGTCTTTTCATTGGTCGACTTTCTGCATGAACTTTCCTTCAGGAAAGAAATATATACAGCTTTCTGCATGAACTTTTCTTCAGGAAAGAAATACACACGACCAGCTGCATGAACTTTTTTTCAGGAACGAAATACATGCGACTTTCTGCATGAACTTTTCTCCGGAAGGAGATACTGGCTGACAAAAAACGAAGAAAAATGAGAAAAATCATCATCATTTCACTCATGGTATTGGCTTCTCTCCAAGGCATGGCACAACATGCAAAAGAAGCAAAGGAAATTCTTGACAAAACCGCAGCTGTCGTTGGCCATCACGAAGGAGCGAGCGCCAGCTTCACCATCAGTGGCGGCAGCGGAAGCATCGGAACAACGCACGGATACGTTGCCATCAAGGGAAACAAATTTTATGCGCGCACGCCGCAAGCGACGGTATGGTTCAACGGGAAGACGCAATGGACCTACATGAAATCCACAAATGAAGTCAGCGTGACCACCCCAAACGAAGCCAAGCTGGCACAGCTGAACCCCTACAAGTTCATAACCCTATATAAATCCGGCTATACGCTGGGAATGAAAAGGGCGGGCAATGCCTACCTGATCCACATGCAGGCGCAAAACAAGCAACGCAGTCTGCAGGAGCTTTTCGTCACCATCGGAAAGGACCACACGCCCTCGAAAGTGAAAATCCGACAAGGGCAGAACTGGACCACCATCAGCATTTCGCACTTCAAAACCGAGCGACTGAGCGACGCCATCTTCAGCTTCAGGGCCAAGGACTTCCCGAAGGCCGAAATCGTGGATTTAAGATAGCCGAGGCGAGCGAATTGCAACCATGAAACGAAGAAGAGCAATAGCGGCCGCAGCCATTCTCGCGCTGCTTGCGGCCGCGTGGCTGACCTATCGGATATGGCCCGACGATGGCGAGCGCGCGCTTCGGGCACACACGCAAATCACCCTCTGCCGTTACTACCAAATCGGCGACGAGCGAGGAAACCAACTCTATTTCGCGGCCATCGGAAAAGACTCCCTGCTGCAAGAACTCACATGGAATGCGCAGAAAATACGTTCGCGCGACAGCCACGCCGACGGCTTCTGGGTAAACCGAAGCTGGATTTACCCCTCGTGCGGCGGCCGCATCATCGCCATCATGCCCGACGAGCACACACCGGCCACTGCCGACATTCCACCCTCGATTTTAATCACAAATCAGCTGCGAGCTGAAAAACTGAAGCTCGCGAAACTGCGCCACCTGCTGACCGAGCTGAAATATTACCTGCGCGTGCACGGCGTGCAGGACGAGGGCTACGATATCGTCGCAAAATACACCACAAACGCCCTCCTGCGCAAGGATACGTTGGCCAAGAACATCGCCCTCCTCGAGCGAATGGCCAAAAAACCAAACATCACGATAAGACGTGCAGACCGATACGTGGCCACTTATCAGACGCCCGACGGAAAAACGGCCCAAACTGCCTGTCGCATCGTCGCGCGAGGCGCCCACCACAAGCTACTCCTCCGCACCAACGACGGAAAAACGCCCGACGGCGTGGAAGCGATAAGCATCATGCCATGGACAACAGACACGCCCGGCGCGTTATCGGCCATGACGGAAAAAATCAAGAAAACAGCCCGCGGCAGCCTCACGCACGGCGTCATCAGGCGGAACTCCACCCTCTACCGAGGAGAAATCCGGAACGGAAAGCGGAACGGGAAAGGAATCATGCGCGACGCCGCAGGAAATCTCTACAACGGAACGTGGAACTGCGACACGCTCGTCAGCGGCACCCGCACCGACAGCCTCGGCGGACGATACACGGGATTTTTCGACCGCAACGACCGTCCGCAGGGCTACGGCGTCTACCAATCAGACGGCATCTACTACGAAGGCCACTGGACAGCCGGACAGCGTGACGGATTCGGCATGGGAATAACCGCCGACAACCGTCTGAAAGCCGGCGAATGGAAGAGCGACCGCTTTCGCGGCGAGCGAATCACGCACACCAGCGACCGCATCTACGGCATCGACGTTTCCAAGCACCAACACGTCAAAGGCCGCAAATACTACGCCATCGATTGGCGCGCGCTGCGCATCACCAGCCTCGGAACCATCAGCAAAAAGCGCGTCACGGGTCACGTCGACTATCCCGTCAGCTTCGTTTACCTGAAATGCACCGAGGGCAAACGGCTGCTCAACCCTTATTATCAAAAAGACTATCGCGCCGCCAAGGCCGCAGGCTTCAAAGTGGGCAGTTACCACTTTTTCACGACGGCCCCCGCAGCCCTTCAGGCCCGCAACTTCCTGCGCAACGCTTCGGTCGACTCTGCCGACTTCCCACCCGTGTTGGACGTCGAACCACACCACGCGCAAATCAAACGAATGGGCGGTCCCGCCGCGCTGTTCCATGCCGTAAGGGCATGGCTGCATATTGTGGAGCGCGCCACCGGCCGAAAGCCAATTCTCTACGTCAACCAGCCTTTCGTCAACCGCTACCTGCCGCAAGCGCCCGACCTTAAGCTCCGCTACCGCATCTGGATAGCGCGCTACGGCGAATACAAGCCCGACGTCCGCCTCGTCTTCTGGCAGCTCTCGCCCGACGGCCGAGTAAAAGGAATTCACGGACCCGTCGACATCAATGTCTTCAACGGATACCAAAACGAATTCCAGAAATTCTGCGCGGGCAAATAAATAAATCGAAAAAACAGCGCGCTCAAATTTTTTCTGCCAATAAATCGCAATTTCTTGGCGGAAATCGCTGTATTTTGCAAAAAAATCGGAGCCTCCCCCAGCCCCTCCAAAGGAGGGGAGTAGAAACGAGAGCCTCCCTCGGCCCCTCCAAAGGAGGGGGAGCGGAAACGGGAGCAGATTAGCTTACGTGCAATTCGTGCACCCCTCCTTTGGAGGGGCTGGGGGAGGCTCTCTGTTTTCTATTCAGAAACATGCGTTTCTGAACAGAATACAGCGATTTCTGACGAAAAACATGCGTTTCTGAACAAAATACAGCGATTTCTGATGAAAAACATGCGTTTC
>NZ_JH594511.1:0-13283 GCF_000243015.1 Segatella maculosa OT 289 | reverse complement strand
AATACAGCGATTTCTGATAAAAAACATGCGTTTCTGAGCAAAATACAGCGATTTCTGATAAAAAACATGCGTTTCTGAGCAAAATACAGCGATTTTTGATGAAAAACATGCGTTTCTGAACAAAATACAGCAATTTTTGATGAAAAACATGCGTTTCTGAACAGAATACAGCGATTTCTGATGAAAAACATGCGTTTCTGAACAGAAATCGCTGTATTCTGAAAAAAAATCGGAGCAAATCAGCTTGCGTGCAGTTCGTGCACCCCTCCTTTGGAGGGGCTGGGGGAGGCTCCCCGTTTTCTGATTAAAAACCACAATTTCCAAGTGGAAATTGTGGTTGGCTGCAAAAAAACTAAAATTTATCTTGGCCCTCAGTCTGCGGCCGGCACGTGTTTACACTTTCCGCTGAACTCCGTGAAATCCACGCGGATAATATTGACGCGATGGAAGGATTTCTCGGAATATTTCGCGCCCAGCTCTTTGAAATCGGGAGAAAGCTTATCGACGAGCCGCAGCAGCGCAGCCATCCGTTCGCCCGACGTCAGCCGGGCATTCGCCACGCCCTTCAACAACACGCTTTCATACTCCGTCGTAAATTTCCCCGGCAGGAGTTTCACGTTACCGATGATGCAGAAGCTCACGTGCGGATTTTTCTCCAACGCTTCCAATTTGTGACCGACGGGCGCACAATGAATGTAAATCGAGTCCTCGCCGTCCCAGACATAGTTCACGGGAACGCCGTAAGCCGTTCCGTCCACGTCCACCATGCTCAGCACGCCATACTCGGCCGTCGCGAGCAGTTCAATGGCGCGCGCTTCGTCCATCAACCGGTCGCGGCGACGAACTTTTTCGTTCACATATCGCATTTTCATCATTTCTACCTTTCGTTTATCGGCAAATATGCCTTTTGGTCTAAGATGGTCTTGTAAGCCGGGCGGATAATTCGCCTCCCGTCGAAGTTCAGCTCTTCAATGCGGTGCGCGGTCCAGCCAACGATGCGCGCCATGGCGAATATCGGCGTGAAAATCTCCTTCGGCAGTCCGATCATCTCGTAAATAAACCCGCTGTAGAAATCGAGGTTAGCGCATATCGGTTTGTCGGTCTTTCTGAACGCCGTGACGCATTTTATGCTCTCCTCCTCGAGCCGACAGAGGAATTCATACTCATCGCTGCGCTTCTTCTCGCGCGCCAGCTCGCCCCCCAGCCGTTTCAGCTCGACAGCCCGCGGGTCGCTCATCGTGTAGACAGCGTGCCCGATGCCGTAGATGAGTCCGGTCTTGTCATAGGCTTTTCTGTTGAGCATTCGCGTCAGATAAGTATCTATCTCGTCTGTGTTCTTCCAATCCTTGATTTGCTCTTTCAAATGATGGAACATGTTGACGACCTTGATGTTCGCCCCGCCGTGCAACGGTCCTTTCAGCGAACCGATGCCGGCCGCAATGCTCGAATAGGTGTCCGTGCGCGTGGAAGAGGTGACGCGCACGGTGAACGTCGAGTTGTTTCCGCCGCCGTGCTCCGCTTGCGTGACCAACAGCAGGTCGAGCGTGCGTGCGTCCAGCTCGGTGTAGTGCTCGCGCTTCAGCATGTAGAGGAAATTCTCTGCGATACCGAGATTTTCGCGCGGGTGGCGTATGTGCAGACTGCGTCCTTGCACGCTGTGGCGGTAGATGTTATACGCATAGGCGATGATGGTTGGAAACTTCGCAATCAGTTCGATACTCTGGCGCATCAGATTGTCGCGGCTGATGTCGTCGGGATTATGATCGAACGTATACATCTCGAGCACGCAGCGCGCCAGAATGTTCATGATGTCGGAGCCCTCCAAATCGATGATGTGCACAATCGTGCGATGGTCCAGCGGCATATTGTCGTTCAGCAGTTCTCTGAACGCGGCAAGTTCTTCCTTGTCGGGAAGTCCGCCCGAAAGCAATAAGAAAGCCGTCTCCTCGAAACCGAAACGCTTTTCTTTCAGCAAAGGCGTGACAAGATCGTCCAACTCGTAGCCCCGATAGTACAGACGGCCGGGGCACGGGCGCAGTTTCCCGTCGGCATCACGGTCGTAGCCCACCACATTGCCGATGTTCGTCAGGCCCACCAGCACGCCCGACCCGTCTTCGTTACGTAGGCCGCGCTTGACACCATATTCTTGAAAAGCCTCGACAGGTATTTTCCCAGAGTTCTTCACCTCGTCGGATAACTTGTAAATCAAATATTCCTTCCTCATGTCTTTTTGGTTTAGCGGTTATTCTTACTGTAGTTCAAAGCACTTCCGGCCTTGAACCATTCTATCTGTAGTTCATTGTAGGTGTGATTGGCCTTGAAACGGTCCACGGTTCCGTCGGCATGACGCAACGTTATGACGAGCTGTTCGTTCGGTGCAAAGTGTTCCAGCCCAAGTACCGAGACCTTGTCGTCTTCCTGCACTTTATCATAGTCGGCCTTATCGGCAAACGTCAAGGCCAACATGCCCTGCTTCTTCAGATTGGTTTCATGAATGCGGGCAAAGCTCTTTGCCAACACCACCTTTACATTCAGATAGCGCGGCTCCATGGCTGCATGTTCCCTGCTCGATCCCTCGCCGTAATTCTCTTCGGCCACGACAACAGAACCGATGCCGTGTGCTTTGTAATCTTTTGCCACGGTCGATACTTTCTTATACGTTGCGTCCAATTGGTCTTTCACATAGTCCGTCTCACCGTTGAACGCATTCACAGCCCCCATCAGCAGGTTATCCGAGATGTTCTGCAAATGCCCTCGGTATTTCAGCCACGGGCCCGCCATGGAGATATGATCGGTCGTGCATTTGCCCTGCACCTTGATCAGCACGGGCATATCCTCAAGTGCCTCTCCATTCCAAGCCTCAAAGGGTTCCAACTTTTGAAGCCTCTCTGACGACGGATCGATTGCAACTTCTATATCTTGCTGTCCTTCGGCCGGAGCGATAAAACCTTTGTCTCCTACGGCAAATCCTTTCGGAGGAAAAGTAAGCCCCGAAGGTTCGTCCAAGAAGACAGTGTTGCCGTCGCGGTCAAGCAGTCCGTCTGTAGCCGGGTTGAAGTCCAACCGCCCGGCTATGGCCAACGCAACCGTCAGTTCGGGGCTCCCGATGAATGCATACGTATTCGGATTTCCATCGGCACGGCGACGAAAGTTCCTGTTGAACGAAGTCACGATGGCATTCTTACGTTGATTATCGTCTGTGTGGCGTTTCCATTGCCCGATACACGGTCCGCAGGCATTGGCCATGACCGTGGCTCCGACCTTTTCAAAGTCGGAAAGAATGCAGTCACGCTCTGCCGTATAACGAATTTGCTCCGAACCGGGATTGACAATCAGTTCGGCTTTCACGGGAATATTCTTCTCTATCGCTTGCCGCACGACGCTTGCTGCACGCGACATGTCCTGATAGCTTGAGTTGGTACAACTGCCTATCAGTCCCACTTCCACCTTCATGGGATAGTCATTGGCCGGACCTTTTGCTTTCATCTGTGAAATGGGAGTCGCCGCGTCCGGTGTAAACGGACCATTCAGATGGGGCTCTATCTTTGAGAGTTCCACTTCAAGCACCTCATCATAATATTTCTCCGGGTCGGCATACACTGCTGCGTCTGCAGAAAGATGACGGGCGTTTCTCCGTGCCATGGCCGCAATCTCTTCACGCCCCGTCTTGCACAGATATTCATCCGTGTTGTCATCATAAGGGAACAACGAACAAGTCGCACCAAGCTCTGCCCCCATGTTACAGATGGTGGCTTTCCCCGTTGTCGAAACAGACTTTGCACCCTCCCCGAAGTATTCAAGGATGGCATTCGTGCCACCTTTCACGGTCAACAGGCCGAGAATATGCAGGATAACGTCCTTCGGGCTGGCCCAACCCGATAGCTTCCCTGTCAGCCGTACGCCTATCAATCGCGGCATCTTCAGTTCCCAAGGCTGACCGGTCAACACATCGACAGCATCGGCACCGCCAACGCCGACGGCCACCATTCCCATGCCGCCCGCATTGGGCGTATGCGAATCCGTGCCCACCATCATACCGCCCGGAAAAGCATAGTTCTCGAGCACGACCTGATGGATGATACCGGCACCGGGGCCCCAAAAACCGATATGATATTTCCGAGACACCGATTTCAGAAAGTCATACACCTCCCGGTTGCTGCTACGCGCCTTCGAAAGGTCGTGTCCGGCACCAAGCTCGGCCATGATCAGATGGTCGCAATGCACCGAAGCCGGAACGGCCACCTGCTCCTTGCCGGCATTCATAAACTGCAAGAGTGCCATCTGTGCCGTCGCATCTTGCATGGCAACACGGTCGGGACGAAAGTTCACATAATCCACTCCGCGCCTGTAAGGCTTTAGCTCCGCGGCATCATACAAATGGGCATACAACACCTTCTCCGCATAGGTAAGCGGGCGTTTCATCACTTCTTTCACCCGCTCCACCCGCTCCGAATACGAAGCATAGAAACTGTGCAACATGTCATTATCCGGTATATTCATCTTGTCCACTCTTTTTTAATTTGTGTGCAAATATACAAAATTTCAAATAAAATGAAACATAACCTATTGAATATTTATCATTTTGAAACAACATTCCTGTAAAAAATAAACATTAATTGCATAATCATGTATCGTTATGCCTTATACTGTCTTAGTTTCAGTCAATATCACGAGCTAATACCAGCCATATTAGCGCGTAAAATGATTGAAATTGGATCATAAAATGACTGAGATTAGCACACAATATGGCTGAAATAAAAAACAAGGTGGATTTAATGGTAATTCAGAGCCACCATTTTTGTAATCCTAATCAAATCAAAGCTTATTTTCTGTTTTTTATAACTGCGAGACATTCTATGTCGGATTTTTTATCTACATTTGCGGTATGAAAAAGCAAAAGCATACAAGAGAAGAGAAATTGCAGGCCTTCGGTCGTCTGCTCGACATACAGGATCGGCTCAGAAGCGAATGTCCTTGGGACCGGAAACAGACGAATGAGAGCCTGCGCCCTTATACGATAGAAGAGGTGTTCGAGCTTTGTGATGCCCTGATGGAGGGTAATCACAAGGAAATCTGCAAGGAGCTGGGCGATGTCATGGAGCATGTTGTTTTCTATGCCATGCTGGGAGAGGAGAACGGAGACTTTGACATAGCCGACGTATGCAATGCGCAAAGCGACAAATTGATGTTCAGGCACGACTTCATCGACTGGAATGCAAACGGAGATTGGATGGTCAGCAATCCCGACCTGATGATCGACGAACAGGGACAGGTGGTCTACAAAGGAGAGAAAAGCATCGGGAATACTCCCAAACCAACTACGGCTGCAGAGGTTTCAACGACATGGGAACAGCGTAAGCAGCAGGAAAAGGACGGGAATGAGACCATTCTCTCGGGTGTTCCAAAGTCGCTCCCCTCGCTGATCAAGGCTTATCGCATTCAAGACAAGGCCATGAACGTGGGCTTTGATTGGAAGCATAAAGAAGACGTCTGGGCCAAGGTCCATGAAGAACTGAGCGAATTGGAAGCTGAATTCAGGAATGCAGATAGGGACAAAGCTACCTCTGAATTGGGCGATTTCCTTTTCAGCGTCATCAATGCGGCTCGCCTATACCATCTGAACCCGGACAATGCGCTGGAACGAACCAACCAGAAGTTTATCCGTCGTTTTAATTATGTGGAGCAAATGATTAGAAATCAGCATAAGGACATGAAGAACGTGTCATTAGAAGAGATGGACAGTCTATGGGAAGAAGCTAAAAAGTTAGAAAAAGAATAAAAGATAAAGTATGAAAAAGTTGTTTTACATCACGTTTGTTTTTGTGGTTGCAATGCTTTTCGTTGCATGTAACAGGAAATCCGGCTCGTCGAAAACCGAAGCTAACGATAGTTTAGAAAACGTGGCGGAGCTTGATACGACCGTGTATGGTGTATGCGGTGAAAATACTTCGATGCACCATATCGAACTCATTACCGACTTGGGCGACACGCTTCAATATACGGTGATGGACGATGGCCCCGACGCAGCGACCATCTTGGGTGGTTTGCTCTCCGGCGACCGTCTGGCTGTCATCGGATATGAAGCAGACGGCGAACGAGTTGCCCGTCGTGTGGTCAACCTGACAACCTTGCTTGGAAAATGGACCAGCCTTGATAAGAACTTTGAAATATTGGAAGGAGGACTGGTAAAGAATAATGTAAAGGCGGAGACCAATCCGTGGACGGTGTGGAAGATTTGTAATGGAAAGTTATTGCTGAACAAAGACACTTTCATGATTGATAATCTGGGAGCAGACTCGCTTTATTTGGAAAACAAAGAAGGTATTTTCGTCTATAAGAGAGTGAAGTAAGCGCATTCATTGGCAAAAAAACTTCCCTGATTGCCAAAGGCTGGTAAAGCAACAATATGGGACCATTCAGAATTCATATCCTTGGTTGCGGGTCTGCATTGCCGACCCTCAATCATTACGCGTCTTCCCAAATTGTTGAAATCAGGGAAAAACTCTTTATGATCGACTGTGGTGAAGGGACGCAAATGCAACTTCGACGCAGCAAGATACGGTTCACAAAGTTGCGGGCCGTGTTCATTTCCCATCTGCATGGTGACCATTGTTTCGGATTAATCGGAATGATCAGCACCTTTGGTATGCTGGGGCGCACGGCTCCTCTTCATGTATATGCTCCCGAAGCATTCGAACCTATTTTGCAGGGTCAGCTGGATTTCTTTTGCAAAGGATTGGAGTTCAAGGTCGAGTTCCACGCTGTCGACACATTGAAAAATGATGTTATTTACGAAGACCAAAGTCTAACCATCGAGACCATTCCTCTTGAGCACCGTATTCCCACATGTGGATTTTTGTTTAGGGAAAAACCGCGACCAAGACATATCAACCGAGAGATGACAGATTGCTACGAGGTGCCCCTCTGCCAATTAAACAACATTCGAAACGGTATGGATTGGACGACCCCGGAAGGTATCGTAATTGCAAATGAAAGACTTACAACCCCCGCCGACCCGCCAAGAGCTTATGCGTATTGCAGCGACACGCGTTATATCCCTACACTCCATGAGCTTGTGGCTGGCGTTGATACGCTTTATCATGAAAGCACTTATGCGGAAGACAATCTATCCCGTGCGCGATTATATTGGCATTCGACGGCACGTCAGGCGGCAACCGTGGCTCGCGACGCTCACGTCGGGAAATTGTTGTTGGGACATTTCAGTGCACGCTATGAAGATGAAACATGTATTCTTGATGAGGCAAAGCAAGTATTCGAAAATAGTTGGCTAACAAATGAGGGGCTTGTGTTTGATGTCTGAAAGCGTATGAAATCGTAATTCAGATTAAAAAGAAAGGCAAATTCCATACAATAATGATTGTTAATTATGCTTCAATTCACATTAAAGTATGTATATTTGTAAACCGAATGATTGAAAACTTGTAGTAATATAATTGCCTATGACGAATTTTCTACTCAATATCGTGTTCTTTATGACCGCGTTTATGGCCTCCCCCATAGCGTCATACGCCGTCGGCAATAGCGGGATTGCAGAAAAGGAAGAAGCTCGTGAAGCCGAAATCATTGTCGACCATCACTCACTGCGTGTCACCGGAGCCTCCGGCAAGGTACTTTACATTTACGATGTGACAGGCATCTGCGTCATGACGCTCCGCATAGACAACAACGATAAGCGTTTCGAATTGAATTTAGCGAAGGGTTGCTATATTGTAAAGGTAGGCAGAGTGGTCAGAAAGATTTATGTGAATTGATATTTTCCAGATAAAGCGGGCTACGCTGAACAGAAAAGCTTTACCCTCTCTTCTTATCATGCGATAAGAATGTTTATGAATTCCTCCCTAAATGCGTTGTCTTGAAATACAATGAAAAAGAAATCTTAGCAGAACTGAAGAACGAGGCGAAAAGAAGCCGTGCTTTTGGAATGCTGGTCAAGCATTATAGGGAGTTACTTTATTGGAAGATACGCCATATCGTTATCAATCACGAAGACGCAAACGACGTATTACAAAACACATTCATAAGCATATGGAATAAAATCGACGGGTTTCAGCACAGGTCTCAGCTCTCCACGTGGATTTATCGCATTGCCATCAATGAAAGTCTGGATTTTCTGAGGTCGAAAAAGAATTCTCCCGGTCCTTATGATAGTGCACTGTCACGCACGCTGCTTGCCGATGCGTATTTTGACGGTGACGAAGTACAGGCTCTTCTACAGGAAGCCATTGCAACATTGCCAGAGGTTCAACGAGTTGTATTCAATCTCCACTATTTTGATGAGATGAAGTATCGCGAAATCAGCCAAATCCTACGCACAAGCGAGGGTGCCTTAAAGGCAAGCTATCATTTGGCGGTGATGAAGATTTCTGCATATTTAAAGCGCCATGATTAAACGCTCATACGTGAATTTCGTCAGAATATGGAAAAAGAAAGAAATATGAGATATGGAAATAGATGAAGAAATACTTCTAACGAAATCCGGAAAGAAAAATCCATTCACTGTTCCAGACGGCTATTTTGAGCATTTCACGAGCCAGTTGATGGATTCCCTACCCGATCCGAAGGAGAAGAAAATCCTTTCTCCTGCTCCCAAACACAATTTCTACATATATTGCGCTGCGACTGCAGCCTGTATTGTCGTCTTTGTGGCTTTGTTCTGTGTTTCTTTTTTCAAGGAGAACAGGCCGATTGCCAATTCTGCGGCGGTATTAAAGGAGCACCATGACGCTGAAGACAGAACATTTGACCGGATTGCAGATTACACAATGATGGACAACGAAGATATTTATGCATCAGTTGCAGACCATTGAACACATGATGATGATGAGACGGATTTTCTTTTCCCTTTTCTCCGTGCTTTTGATATTGCTACCAACAGCAGCAGGCGTTCCGAACAACAGAACATCAAAGTTCGATCCGGCTGCTTTCGAAGCAGCGATGGAACAATATGTATCAACGGCTGCCGGATTAAGCCCGGCAGAAGCCGGCAGGTTTTTCCCGCTCTACCGAGAGTTACACCGCAAGATGCGGGGATATTTCATGGAGAAAAGCATGTATCGCCATACGGATACGAACGACGACGAAGCCTCATGCAAGGCTATAAAACGCTTAGACGAAATCGATTTGAAGATGAAAGAACTCCAACAGCATTACCATGAAGCGTTCATGAAAGTGCTTCCGGCCGGCAAGGTGTTGAAGATTATAAAGGCAGAGAGCCGCTTTCACCGTCAATTCTTCAAGAAATCGCTGGAAGGAGCGAAGGAGTAAGACATGCAGAGATATTTCATCTATTTCGCTTACGACGGCACGGCCTATCATGGCTGGCAAATACAGCCCAACGGCATATCGGTACAAGAAGTCCTTCAGGACGCACTGTCAAAAATCCTGCGTCGAAAAACAGAGGTCGTCGGAGCAGGCCGGACCGATACTGGTGTACATGCACGCTTGATGGTGGCGCATTTCGACCATCCGGAGACCATCGACGGCCCACAACTGACCTATCGGCTCAACCGACTTCTGCCATCTGATATCAGTATCAATAAAGTCGTGGCCGTAGAAGAAACGATGCACGCCCGCTTTTCGGCAAAATGGCGCACTTACCGATATTACGTCCACACCTGCAAGGTCCCTTTTCTACGTCACTACTCCTACGAGACCCCCTACGCGCTCGACTACGAGCTCATGGCAAAAGGAGCCGAACGGATAACGCACCATGAGGATTTCGCAGCATTCTGCAAGAGCGGTGCCGACAACAAGACCACGCTGTGCGCCGTCCGAGCATGCAAATGGGTGCAGACTTCCGGCCATTCTTGGTATTTTGAAATTACGGCCAACCGCTTCCTGCGCAATATGGTTCGTGCAACGGTGGGCACCCTGTTTCTTTTGGGCCGCCATAAAATCTCCCTTACCGATTTAGAACGAATCCTCGACGAAGGCAACCGCAGTCACGCCGGCGAGAGCATGCCGCCCCACGCGCTGTTCCTCGAGGACATTGAATATTGAGCCTATGTGGTTGTTTTTAGCATTCCTCTCGGCGACACTGCTGGGGTTTTACGATTCTTTCAAGAAGAAAGCCCTTTCCAATAACGCCGTCCTACCGGTTTTGTTCTTGAACACGCTGTTTTCTTCTTTGATATTCCTGCCATTCATCATCTTGTCTTCCGCCGGATATCTTTCAGCCGACAGTATGTTCCACGTACCGCAATGCGGTTGGCTGGTCCATCGATACATTCTCCTGAAAAGCCTGATTGTTCTGTCAAGCTGGATTTTCGGCTACTTTGCCATGAAGCATCTACCGTTGACGATTGTCGGCCCCATCAATGCCACCCGCCCCGTCATGGTCCTTGTCGGTGCCCTGCTGGTATTCGGCGAAAGACTGAATATATGGCAATGGACAGGCGTCACGCTTGCCGTCGTTTCATTCATGCTGTTGAGCAAGAGCGGCAAGCGAGAAGGCATTGATTTCAAGCACAACAAATGGGTCTATTTTCTTGTGTTGGCCGCCTTGTTGGGTGCCGTGAGCGGGCTGTATGACAAGTATCTCATGGCGGGCACGGCAGACGGCGGCGCAGGACTGAACCGCATGGTCGTCCAAAGTTGGTACAACATCTATCAGATGGCCATGATGGGCATCATGCTGCTTTTGTTGTGGTGGCCCACGCGCCGACGCACCACGCCTTTCCATTGGGATTGGGCCGTAGTCCTGATTTCATTGTTCCTAAGCTCGGCCGACTTCGTGTATTTCTATGCCTTGAGTCTGCCGGGCGCCATGATTTCCATTGTGAGCATGATACGGCGTGGCAGCGTCATCGTGAGCTTCCTCTTTGGCGCCGTCTTCTTTCACGAGAAGAACCTCCGCGCCAAAGCACTCGACCTGGCCCTCATCCTGCTCGGCATGATTTTCCTCTATATCGGGTCGAAATAATAGAAGCCCACCCCTAACCCCTCCGAAGGAGGGGGGAGAAGCCCACCCCTAACCTCTCCCGAGGGAGGGGTTGGGGGTGGGCTTTTGGGAGAGGCTTCCGGGGTGGGTGTCTAAAACGGGGAGGGACACAGACAAGCGAGTTAATCATAAGGTGAATTTTGATTTTGACTAAATACAGGTAAGTCGTGCGCCCTCCCCAAGAAGCCTTCTCTAACCCCCGGAAACCTCCCCCCGGCCCCTCCGAAGGAGGGGAGCACAAACAGCGTGCAAACTAATTCCTCGCAAGCTCGGGCTCCCCTCCTTTGGAGGGGGCTGGGGGGAGGCTCTCCTCCCCTCCCTTCGGGAGGGGCCGGGGGTGGGTGTCAGGGCTCCTCAATTCCCGTGCTGCCCTATTCCCCCTTCCTCTTTTTTCTTCTTCTTCTTTTCTTCCTTCCGCTTCGGGTTATTCACGCTCACCTCGGCCGTCTTGGCGGCCTCGCGCATCTTAGCTTTCGGCGTGAACACAACCTTCGGGGTCTTGAGCGAAGCGGCCGTCACGTCGGTTTCCTTCTCGCTCATCTTCGAGGGGAAGTAGACGCGGAAGGAGCCCAGGTCGCCCAAGTCGACGTTGAAGCCCATCTTCAGCCCGCGGCACACGAGGCGCCCCAGCGTGATGAGCGCGTTCATCACGTCGCCGTAGGAGAGCGACGTCTCGTCTACGATTTGTTGGCACACGGCGTCGAGCGTCATGTAGTTCTTGTTCTTCGCCATGGCGTAATACACTGTTTTTCCTTTCAACGGACCCACGGTCTGTTTCTTCGATTTGATTTCAAACTCGATCATAATCGTTTCCTTTCTTTTAAGTTAATAAATATGTTTAGTGAATAAAAAAATAGTCGTTTTCATGGGTGTATCGTACCCTTTACCATAGGTGTACCGTACCGACCATCATCGGTACGCCGTACCGACCTCCATCGGTACGCCGTACCTCTTGTCGTAGGTGTACCGTACCCATCTTGGTCGGTACGGTACACCTTTCCCTGTCGGCACGCCGTCCCCTTTCTCATTCGTCATAGATGATGAACGGGCGGACAAGGCAGATGTCGCTATAAATGCTCTTTGTAGTAGATGTTAACTTAATCATATTGATTATACATTGTATAGCGGAGGCGTAGAGGCAGTAAAGTCCGCCAGATTCCACTGTCTCCAAACTTGTCCAATAATAATGATGAAGGTCAAAAAAAGTTATACGGTTTCCCCCCACCTGTATAAAGGCACTATTAGCCAAGGCGCCATTCCAAGGGGCGCCCGGTTTAGTCAGTAGAGCGGGATCACCGAATCCCAAGGCCGTGTAAACGTATCTCCATTCACCGGGAGCGGGAAGAAACCACTTCTTGCCCACCATCTTCCCCGTCAGGTTGACGCCCGTGGGCAGCGTCGGCGTGTAGTGCCCGGCAGCGTAAAAAGCAGGAAAGTCGGTCCTGTCGCCTTTGATGCTGGTATTGTCTCTACTGGCAGCAGCATCCCATGTGACGGCATAGCCACCTTCCATAGTATACGCTTGAGTATAATTAAAGGATTCACGAGGAAGATAGTGTGATTTGTTTGAACGGTAATAGCCACCTGGGTGATCATAAGCCCGGCTCGTCCATCGGTATTTCGTTCCTCCTCCTGCATCTTCCAAGGCCACGGCCAAGTGTTTACTCCGGCTCACCACCACGGCAATGGGGGTCTTCGTTCCGCCGCCGAAGGTGGTCTTGTCGATGAGCCCTCTGGTTCCGTCGCTCATGAGGTAGAGGAAGCGATACATCAGGTTGATGTTAAGCACATAGGAGCCGTTCTGGTCTAACTGTAGCGGTGTTTTCGGGGCAAAGGTCAAGCTCGTGTTCGTCATATTTTGATTGTAGATGGTGCCGGCGGTGAAAGTAAGCTTCAGCTTCGACACATCTGTGGAGGGCATGAAGAATGCATCTTCGGTAGCAGTTGCTACGCTGAGACGTCCCACATTGGGGATTGCTTGAAACTGACTCGCCCCGTAAGTGAGTGCGTCATTTGTAGCTGCGCCCGTACCGAGCGACCATGTGCCCGTTGAGGCATCATAAATCGAGGTAGAAGGTACGTCGGTAGCGTTCACCGAAGCGAGTGTGGCGGCAATGCCCGAGAAAGGCATGTAGCCCGTGAGCTTCACTTTCACCTTGGCGGCGACGTGCTTCATGGTGAAAGTTACCAATTGGTTGTAGGGCGAGGCTGGGATCACTTTCCCCGTGGTGCGCCCGATGAGTGCGTCGCCGGCATTGGCCCGCGTCACGGTGAGCAGGTTGCCGCTGCGGCTGACCTTGCTGTTGAAGAGCACGAAGTCGTA
>NZ_JH594510.1:2726-90705 GCF_000243015.1 Segatella maculosa OT 289 | reverse complement strand
AAAGGTCAAGGATTGATATAAGGAAGGCCAGAGGATTGATATAAGGAAAGATCAAGGGTTGATATAAGGAAAGGTCAAGGATTGATATAAGGAAGACCCGAGAATTGATATAAGGAAGCCTTGAGGCTTCCTTATAGGAAAGGTCAAGGCTTCCTTATAGGAAGGGAAAAGAGTTTTATTTTGCGAGCCAGTCATCGAGCATCATTCGTGCGATGCTCATTCGTTCGGGAAGCCGAGGCAGGTTGTTTTTCGAGAACCATGCCCCTGCAGAAAGTTCTTCCCGTTGCAGGCGAATGTCGCCGCCGGCGTAATCGGCATTGAAACCGACCATCAGACCGCTGGGGTAGGGCCATGGCTGGCTTCCGAAGTAGCGGAGGTTCTTGATGCTGATGCCGGTTTCTTCCATTACTTCGCGTCGGACCGCTTCCTCGAGCGTCTCGCCCGTTTCGACGAAGCCGGCCACGAGTCCATGGAAATCACCTTTGAAATTGCGGGCATGGACGAGCAACACCTCATTGCCTTTGTGAATGAGCACGATGACGGCGGTAGCCAATGCGGGCCATGCCTCTTTGCCGCAAGAGGTGCATCGCTTGCTGATGTCCGTGCTCATGGTCATCGGAGCGCCGCACACTCCGCAGAACCGGGTGCTTCTGTCCCAATAAAGGAGCTCTTGGCATTTTCCTGCTTTCAGATATAGATTGGAAGGCAGGCGGTAGAAACAGTTTCTGAGGCTGCACATCTCGTATCGTGCATGGTCGGCGGGGAGCGTTTCCGTCATAAAGGTCTTCACCTCGTCGCCGTTGTCCATGGGCGAAACGTTCAGTATGTGTGTCTGTTCAGTGGTTGCAATCGGTGGCTGTTCGCCCTTGGGAATGGAACAGCTCCCGTCGGAAAGCCGTTCCAGCACGATGTCTCCTTCGTGGAATATGAACCAAAGCCATTTCATCATTTCTCTTCTTTGGGATTGCGCTTGTGTCCGAACAGCAGCAGACTGTCACGCTTAGCTGCAGGCTCGGTCCACTTCTCCGGGACGAACCTCCAATTATTATTTGCCTTGGGGGCCACGGTCCCCATCTTCTCGATTTCCTGCATCAGGTAATATCTCTGGTCACGCGGACTTCTATAGATGATTCTTCCGGCAAGACTGTCTTTGGGAATGCCAGCACCTTTGGTGAGCAGTTCTCCACCGCCGTTTCCACGGTAGCTATTGATGGCAACGGTGTACCATTTATGCTCATCGAAAGGCTGTCCGTTCGACATGCGCAGGATTTTTACCTTATGGCCGTCGGGCTTGGTGACATCGACAATGTAGTCGATACCTGCAGCAGAGTCGAAGTTGAATGTGAAGTTCTTGAAGCCGAGTCGTTGTGCGTCGTCGCGTGTGTTAGCCAATAAGAGCAGATGGTCGTCGGGCGATTTCATGGTGTTTACCCATAGGTCGTAGCTCATTTCCAAATGCTTTCTTATTTCTTCGCCCGTGAGCCGCATGACATAAAGCTGGTTCTCGAACCTGTAGAGATTGAACATGTCGGCCACTCTCACCGGACCGGCCTTGATGGAGGCATCGAATTGGAGTGGGGCATTGAAGGCAATGTCTGCTTTGGTGATTTGCAACTGCAGATTGAGAATGAAATCCGTGAATACGCATGAGCCGAAATAGCTGTCGCGGGTGTAGATGGAGTTTTGGAAGTTCCCGATGATGCGGTCTACGTAGTTGTTCACCTTCGCCATCTGTGGCTTGAAGTGGGCCATATAGTCTTCGTCCACTTCTATGTCGGTTACATCGACCAACGTTCCTTTCACTTGTTTGTCGGTAAGTTTCCCGTTCTTATAGGTCAGACTGATGTCGGCCTGCGCAACGGTCATCGCATTATTGGCAGGATTGATGCATAGCACTTCTTTGCCTGCAGTGTTTCTTAGAGTTTGGTTGTATCGTGTGTGGTCGTGCCCGAACATGACTACATCGAAGCCCGGCACCTGCTTTGCCACAACGATGCTTGCATCTTCTTCGTATTCCTTGGTTTTGATGCCGCCTTCGCGTCCGCTATGAAATAGTCCTATCACTACATCAGGTTGTTCTTTCTCCCTAATAATCTTTATCCATTTCCTTGCCGACGTAACCATGTCCTCAAACTGAAGTCCCTCCCAGATGTTTTCGGTAAGCCAATTGGGAATGGCTGGAGTGAGCATGCCCAGAACAACGATCTTCACGCCATTTCGTTTCACGACGGCATAAGGATGCGTGTAGGGCTTTCCCGTCTTCTTGTTGATGACGTTGCAGGCGATGACGGGACACTTTACTTCCTTTATCCATTTATCGTAGACGGCATGTCCCGGTTCAATGTCGTGATTGCCTATTGTCTCGGCATCATAACCTAAATAGTTGATGACATCTGCTGCGATGTTTCTTTCATTCGTTGCCACATAGTTATAGAAATAGCTGGTAGGTTGTCCTTGCAGGATATCACCATTATCCAAGAGGACGATATTACCTCCGTGTTGTTTGCGCAGTTGTTTTACATAGCTGCTGACTCGTGCCATGGAGCCGGGGCGTGGTTTTCGGTTTGTGAAATCATAAGGGAAGAAACTTCCATGGACATCACTTGTCTCGATAAACGTAAGTTTGATTGCTCTTTCGGTCGCATAGGCTTGTATGCTTAATGCTGCTACAAAGAAGAAAGAAATGATTTTTTTCATAAGAATGCTATCTTAGTCATTGAAAAAGCCGAGACTTCACATTTGTCTCGGCTTCTATATTATTAGCTTACAATGCTTCGTCTTCTGGCCGTTTGGGAATTTCTCTTCTCAGTTTGGTAAGATGTTTCCTATTCTTCAGCCATTGTTGCTTTCGCTCCTCATAGCTCTGTCGTTGACGTTCAAGAAAATTGTCAGCCATGGAAAATATCTGTTATTTGAATCTCGTATATATCACCGTCAGTTTTACAGGAACATTACCACCAGATAGTTTTGTGCTTCTAATAGACATATCGTTATAGACACCTGTTGGATAGCTTGCAGAATAGCCACCCGTTTGAATAGTCATATCCGTTGTTGTCACCGGAATGATGACCACTTTGTTCCAATTTGCAGATGCCATGCCGCTCTGTTTGGTAGCATACATCATACGAATCATCGGTCCTATATTGTTGAATGTGTATCCATTATTGCTTAGAGTGGCAACAAAGGAGTTCTTGTAATTCGTAAAGTTATGATGCTGAAAGAAAGTCTGTACACTGTCGGCTGGAATCATTAATATTTTCTTTGGAGCCTCAAGTGGATAAGTGCTTGTTGTTGTATTATTGATTCGCTGTAACGTTATCTTGGCAGTGTTGATGCTGTCCTTTTCGTGTCCTGAGATAATGTTCTCAACAGGCAACGTCATTTGTGTAAATATACCGGCCGGCGTTTTCAGATAAGTCCCGGTGTTATCGTTTATCAATTGACGGAGCGCATTGGCATCATTGGTAATATGAGTTGTTTGCATTACTTCCTGCGTGCCTCCAAATGTTGCGATCCGATTATAAACGGAGTCTTTGTATTGCATGCGGAAGTAGACATAAAGAATAGAGTTATATATCTTGGCTATGGAGCCCAATCCACCATCTGCTTTGAAATAGAAGCCAGGTATGACATTATGAATGAACTTATAAGAATTTTTGAAGTTACTGGGACTTTCATAATACTTATTCATAACGTAAGAGCCATAGTTCTTGTAAGTCTTATCATCTTTATCCGTATATGACTGATTGAGCGGTATGCGAATACATGGACTATGGTCTTCGTTAGCTTTCTTAGAGGTGGAACTTTGTATGTCGGCCAAAGTGTATGTCTTGCCTATTGTCAAGCCGGAACTTCTTACATAGCCTTCGGTTATCGGGTTGAATGAGGTATAATAATCTTTATTGTCTTCTATCGGTTTATTTAACTCATACATGGTAAGGTGCATAGGGGCCAAAGTGTCGCCGACATTGTTTTCATGGAACAGCCTGATTTCGCATGAGTCTGCATAAATTTTTCCCGCCTCTTTGGAAACGATACTTCCCGATTCAGGGAAATTAAAATCCTCTAAAACGCTGAATTGCGTCATAAAGTCGGCTGTGATATCGGTTCCGGTTTCCGGGTCTTTGAACTTACCTACATAGCCACTTGTATTCCGAGACAATACTGCATTGGCTGAAATGGATTGAGTAGTGACGTTAAATGTATCCGTGGTTATTTCCAACTGGTCGAATTTGTCGGTCAATGACGTTCCGATGCCATCTGTTGTGTCATCACAAGATACTATAACAAAGGAAGCAAGCAAGAAACTTGCAATATGTTTCAATTTCATCAAAATGAATATTATACGTTAATACTTATTCCCCAACGTTGGGACTTATCTCCTTATAGAAGTCGGCATACGCTCTCATAAAATCTTCACCCGGATATTGAAGAACCGGAAGATGCTTTTGCGTCGCATAAGCCAACAAGTCTTTGTGTATATCAGGGCTGGCTTCAATGACTCCGTCACTATAATCAAGTGCTAATTTCCCCAATTCCTTGAAATCAAATTTATCGTTATAACCAGCCATGAGACTCTTTTTGGCTTCTCTGAAAGCGATTATCTCCTTGAATTTACTTCCCAAATCGCCTTTCATTTGTTCTGAAAAGAGAGCAGTAATGATTTTTGTATTGGCAAAGGAGGGCTCATCATGATAAGCTGTTTTAATATAAAAGGGCACAACCGAACTCATCCAGCCTTGACAATGAATGATGTCCGGTGTCCATCTCAGTTTTTTCACCGTTTCCAATACGCCCCGAGCAAAGAAAATGGCCCGCTCACCATTGTCGGCATATTCTTTCCCAGTTTCGTCTGCAGTCATCTGACGCTTCGTGAAATAGTCATCATTGTCAATGAAATAAACCTGTATTCTTGATTGCGGTATTGAGGCCACCTTGATGATAAGCGGGTGATCCGTATCATCAATGATAAGATTCATTCCCGAAAGCCTGATTACTTCGTGCAATTGGCCACGACGCTCGTTGATATTCCCCCATTTAGGCATAAAAGTGCGAATCTCAAGTCCGCATTCCTGAGCTTTCTGAGGTAAATCGCGCCCCATGATTGACATTTCAGTCTCAGGAACGTACGGAGTGATTTCTTGATTGATGAATAATACTTTCTTTGCCATGTCAATATTTCAGATTTGAATAGTGCAAAGTTATAAAAAAAAAAGCGAATAGGAGAGAAAAATAATCTAAAGCGACGAATTTGGCTGTTAATTCGAACATTTTTATAATTCTTCTTCCTTATTTAAGAAAAAAATAGTTATTTTGCAGTGCCAATAGGAGAAAGAAAATGAAAGTCTTTAATAAGATTGTTGATTTGCAGAATGCGCTTTTCCTTGCGCGAAAACAAGGCAAGAAGATTGGTTTGGTGCCAACGATGGGAGCGTTGCATGAGGGGCATGCCTCTTTGATAACGAAGAGTATCGGAGAAAATGATATAACGGTGGTTTCTGTTTTCTTGAACCCGACTCAGTTTAATGACCAAAGCGATTTCGACCGTTACCCAAGGACGCTTGAGGCCGATAGCCGTTTGGTCGAGGCCTGCGGCGCAGATTACATATTTGCTCCTTCCGTCAAGGATATATATCCCTGTCCCGACACCCGCCATTTTGAGTTTCCTCCCGTGACGACGGTCATGGAAGGGGAACGCCGTCCCGGCCATTTCAACGGAGTGTGTCAGGTTGTGAGTCGTTTGTTTTATATTGTCCGACCGGACAGCGCTTATTTCGGAGAGAAGGATTGGCAGCAGATTGCCGTCGTCAAGCAACTTGCGAAATATATCAATAGCAATGTGCGAATAGTCGAATGTCCGATTATCCGCGACCCCGATGGCTTGGCCAAAAGCAGCCGCAACAGTTTGTTGACGAAGGAAGAGCGCGCCATTGCGCCTGCAATTTATCAAATATTGCGCGAAAGTGTAGGCTATGCCGAGACGCATTCCTTAAAAGAGACGCGCAACATGGTTGTAGAGCGTATCAATGCGATACCGGAACTTGAAGTAGAATATTTTGAAATAGTCGACGGCGACAGCCTGCTGCCCGTCGAAAACTGGGAGCGTTCGGAGTATATCGTGGGGTGCATCACGGTATATTGCGGTAAGACGCCCATTCGGTTGATAGACCATATCAGATATAAAGATAGAAAAAACAAAAGACGATGATGATTGAAGTCTTGAAAAGTAAGCTCCATTGCGTTACGGTTACAGAGGCAAACCTGAACTATATGGGGAGTATTACGATTGATGAAGATTTAATGGACGCCGCAAACCTGATTGCCGGCGAAAAGGTTCAGATTGTCAACAACAACAACGGCGAGCGTTTTGATACCTATATCATCAAGGGCGACCGCGGAACCGGCTGTGTTTGCCTGAATGGTGCAGCGGCCCGTAAGGTACAGGTGGGCGATGTCGTCATTATCATCGCCTATGCTCTGATGGAATTCGAGGAAGCCAAAAAGTTTGTTCCAACCGTAGTGTTTCCCAAAAAGGGAAATCTTCTTTAGCCTCTTTTCTCAATCGGAAAATTATTCCAGCCATATTGCGCGCCAATCTCACCCATATTGGCGCGTGAAATGGCTGAGATTACCGTTCAATATAGCTGAAATAAAAAGGCAGGATGGCTGATGTGGCCAACCGCCCGAACAGGTGCGGGATGCACGGCTCGTGCATCTGTCCACGTTTTTGTTGACAGTTGACGCGCAGACGGGTGAACAAGTTGATTGTTCCGCGCTGAACGGACGCACGAACCATGCGTCCCTATCTCCCCCGTCTCGGCTTTTTATTTTCCCTCTCTCGGCTATTTGTGCCTCCATTCCTACCGCATTGTGCGTTGGAATAGGTTCAGCTTACCACGCAACATGACAGCTATTTCATCGCAAAAAGAGTTGAGAAAAATTTCCTTGCGGGAAGAAATAATTTTTCATACGGGAGAAAATAAATTTATATACAAGGTTAAATAGTTCTCAAAATATATTTAATTGAAAATAAAGAAGTTACCTTGTTGTGTAGACTAAATAGGTAACGATTTGGAAACGAGCGAATTGCTTTTAGTCGCAAGTTTCTGCATTGACAAAGAACACTTGTTATTCTATTTGCAAAGATAATCATTTGCTTTGAATAACAAGCGTTTTTGATAAAGATTTCTCTCTTTCGCTTCGTCTTCTCTTGTTTTCAGGTTTGGAAATCTCTAGTCTCTGCAATCTCAGAAAGAAAAACATTGTTTTGGAAGAAGGAGAACTTTGCATCAAGGGCAGACAGTATGAAGGCTAAGACTCCATACTGTCTCCTGGGTGGGCGATATATATATTAGGAAAGCAAGCTGGTTTTGTCTTTGACGTGACGACTAACTAACATTATCCACAACGGCATGTATCATACACAGTGAAACATTTGCCTGCCCCCTGCAGATCTTTCATTGCTTTAACCATAGTCTAATTATAAATGGCTATATTTTGATAAACTTAAATAAGAAGATAGAAGAATCGGCAACGACAGGAAAACCTGCAGAGTTTTTATTTTCTTTCTTGTTATATTCTTTCAAAGAATCGATTTTTGCAACTCAAAGGCACATTATCCACAAAGAAAGACAAAACTTTCTCCATTTTTTTTCTTTTATATCAACTGCCATTTCGAAATAATTTTCATTCCTATTTTTACCTAAGAATAGCAATATAGTCTTGCTTGTAAAAAATATTGTTTTTGATTTATCCTATTTTATATCTCCCGTCAAGTTTGTGTTTTCAGAACAAAATTAATCTTTATTCATTTCGGTAAAAGCTATATCAGTACTCCGTAGTTAATAACATAAGCTAAGAAAAATAATAGTCCTTTCTTATGAAGACACTGCTCAATACTGCCATTTTGACACAACGGTGAATTGTATGTCTATCTGGAATGAGTTTTGCAAGAAAAATGTATTCCTATTATTCCAAGGTATAGGATATAAGAAGTGTTATTAACGTCTTCGCAAGAAGACATAGTATTAATTGGCCATTATGGCTTAAAACTGATTAGGTATGAAAAAATTCAAAAAACCTATGCTAATGGCTCAAGGCTCTGTTAAAATGGCAGATTGTCGTCCTAATAGCAGACCTTGCGGTAGACCTTGTAATCCTCCTGGACCTGGAGGACATCGCTAAATTTACATATCTGATGGTGTCTTTAAGACACCATCAGATATTTTCAACTATTTTTATGGCATACTATAAAATTAATCCTCTTGTACTTTTCCGTAATTACGGAGACTTTGGTTATATAACAGATAATCGAAATTTTGGATATAATTTCACAGGTACTGATTTCATTCTTGGTGATCAAATTGTTTCAGAAACAGGTGCGGATATTCTATCTTGCCTCGAAAAACAGCCCCTTTCTATTAATGAAATTACGGATAGGGTTGCCTTACTTTTTGAAATTGAAGAAGGATATAATCTACAGAAAGACATCGTTGAATTTCTTGACTTGCTAAACATGAAGGGATTTGTGATTAAAGGCGAATCTCCACAAGAATGTAACAAGAATAATATTCTCTATGGCTTGGGAACAAATAGAATCAATGATCAAAATCCATACAAGAAAGAATGTGAACTAATCGAAACACAAGAGTTTTTGGGTAAACGGTTTGGGGAATCTCCTTTTCCTACTAGCATTCATGTGGAGATTGTAAGTGAGTGTAATGAAAGATGTATTCATTGTTATATACCTCATGAGTTAAAAACAGAATTGATGGATGATAAATTCTTTTATCGTATTCTGGATCAAGCCCAAGAAATGAAATTGCTTCACATTACAATAAGTGGTGGAGAACCAATGCTACATCCACACTTTGTTGATTTTATAAAGAGATGTAGAGAGTACGACATGTCTGTCAATGTTCTTTCTAATCTCACATTACTTGACGAGAACATGATCAGGGAAATGAAAAATAATCCCTTGCTTAGTGTTCAGACTTCCGTTTACTCAATGCGACCAGAGGTCCATGATGGGATTACTCGGCATAAAAATAGTCTGAGGAAAACCTGTACTTCTGTTCGTAAGTTAATAGAGAATGGCATCCCTGTTCAATTAAGTTGCCCTATTATGAATGCCAATTATGATAGCTATAAAAGCGTCCAACAGTGGGCGTTTAAGCAAAAAGTTCCATTGGGATTCGACTATTCCATCATTGCCAAATACAATCACGATAAGGAGAATTTGAACTGTCGAGTATCAAACGAGGAACTATACGAATTTATTGCAGATAAGATGACTAATGACTCTTCTTATATTGAAGATCTTGAAAAAGAAATCGCAGATAATAAAAAGAAATCTGCAGACGATTATATTTGCAGTGTTTGTAATTCTTCTATTTGCATTAGTCCTCAAGGAAATGTCTACCCTTGTGTAGGCTGGTCTGACAGAATTGTGGGAAATCTAAACCACGATACACTTAAGAATATTTGGCTTAAATCGGGGGAAATAAAAAAACTGCGCTCTATACGACGTAAAGATATTCAAGAATGCAAATCATGTCTTCAGAAAGATTACTGTTCTGTTTGTATGGTTA
The DNA here is from genome assembly GCF_000243015.1 of Segatella maculosa OT 289. Lineage (NCBI taxonomy): Bacteria > Pseudomonadati > Bacteroidota > Bacteroidia > Bacteroidales > Prevotellaceae > Segatella > Segatella maculosa. The sequence continues at coordinate 81,115 of NZ_JH594510.1, read as the reverse complement.
GAAACTCAAATGAAAGTTCTACAGGAAACCCTTTTGAGGTGAGTAAATACTTTTGCAACATCGCTAAAATCAAAAAGAGATTGTATGAGAGTAAAAAATAGAGATCTAACAATCATTTGCCTATTATTCCTAAAGTAGGTAACATAAATGCAAGTTCAGAATATCATTGCAAAAAAGATAAGTTTGCTATAGTCCTCTTCCTCTTTTCTTCTTTTTCTTGGCTTGGTATCTGAGCCTGTGCTGCCATGCTCTCTCGGCATAATCATCACCGTGTGTCTGTGGGTTGATTAACCCGCCTACTCCGGAAATGATTTCTTCTGCTGCATTTATGGCAGTACTTGCCACATTGCTTACGGCTTGTGCAATAGATGAACTTTCATTTGTGTTGACAGGTGATATATGGGAGCGGCTGGGAGGAACAAGTTGATAACCTGTATCGGATTGAGCGTTGTTCTTTGTCGGCTCATCTGCCATTGTCATGGTTTTCTTTGGTTCAGTCTTTTTGCTTATCTCGAAGTTCTTCTGTAAGGAACGGTAACCGAACTCCCTGCCGATTTCGGAAGCTTTGAATGTCTGGCCACAGTAGGAGAACTTCAAACCATATACTTTGCCCTGCTTATTCTTCAAACGTTCTATGATTACACCACTCTTGTTAAGGTCGTAGAGGAACATGGAGTGCCCTGTGATGCCTGTACCTTTGTATTTTTCAAGTAGGGCATAGCAAATCTTCTGTATTTGTTGCTTGGTCTGTTCTCTCGTAGGATTGGCCTTTGCTTTTTGGTGTTGTCTTTCCGCCTTTACTTCCTTTGCAATGGTCAGGCCGTACTTACGGCTAAGTTCCTCTGCGACCCTCGCTGCCTTGTTGCTCACAAAGGTAGTGTCATAAACGTTGCCATACAGACTAATGCGATTGGCGATGATATGGATATGCATATTGTCGGTGTCTTTGTGTGTAACCGCTACCCATTGATGGTCGGCAAGCCCCATGCGCCCTGCAAAGTTTGACGCAAGATTACGGACAGAGGTTAAATTCAATCTTGGTTCATCTTTCGGTGCTATACCGATTTCAATGCGGAGGAATTTGTTTCTGCACCGGGTGTTATAGTCGTTCACTATCTTCATTTCCTCGTAAATTTCCTTTGGTGTTGTTCCACAGAGATTATGAAAGAGAAGTGTTTTACCGAGTTTTCCCTCTCTAAAAATATATTCCAGCGCATTGCTGCCATGTGCAATTGCTCTACATTTTCCTATCATTCTCCATCAGATTTAAGAGTTTAATTGCCCTTTCCTCAATGTGGTATTTGGGATTGAAGAAACGCTTAAATGCCTCCCTTGCCAGATAAGAAAGACTTTGGGTAATCAGTACCCATGCATCATCCTTTACCTTGATAAGATTGGAAATATGAGACCTCTGCAAAACCTACACCCTCTCAATTTTCTCCCATATACTTTTAGAAGAATGAATATTTTTGACCAAAAGATGCCGCTGGAGGTTACTTTTTGAGTAGATAATAATCTTTTATCGGTGTATTTTCCCCTTATCTGATACAATTTGACACCATAATCCCTGGTGTTCGGTATAAGTTGTAGGCAATGGACTCCATTATATGCTGCGCATGTGTTTTTGAAAGTCCAACGTATCTTGCTATTCCTGCACCAAACCATCTATGCATGGAATCAAAGGTACGTTCTACTTTGTAGCGTATCTTACTTATCGCAACGTTGATACGCTGCTGCCTGTCTGTAATTTCATGTCCTCTTATTCCCTTATGCATGATACGACTTTTAAGTTTCATACGTCTGAGGGTTTCTTTGTTCTCCATCGAGTCATATCCTTTATCGGCATAAACAAGTGCTTTCCGTGGTAGCTTAGCTTTCTTTAGGGGTGTTTCTAAGTGTTTCATATCACTTTCATTGGCAGCTGTCGTTTCCTCGGCAAGCACCATTCCGTTTTCATCCGTTATCGTGTGACGCTTGTAACCGAAGTGGAGCTTTCCCATCTTCTTTACCCAACGGGCTTCTGTGTCTACGTTAGGCTTGACAACTTCTTTGAGCATGGCTTTCTCCGAAGCCTCCATGTTCTCATCCTCTTTTCTATCCTCAACGACCTCATAGCTCTTACCTCCACGGGGGCGACGGGGAGTATTCGTAATGCTGGCATCAATAATGGCACCACGCTTTACAATGATTCCTTTAGCTTCCAATTGCCGATTAAACTCCGCAAGAAGCGTATCATACAAATCCGCTTCAACAAGAATGTTGCGAAAACGGCATACAGTAGTACTATCAGGAACGATATCTTCCATGCCAAGACCTGCAAAGCGACTAAAAGACAGGCGGTCGTTAACCTGATCTTCAACTTCTCCGTCACTCAGACCATACCAGGTACGGAGTAATTCAATCTTGAATAAAATAAGGCTGTCATAGCTGGGCCGGCCAGTAGACTTATAACCTTTTGTATAAGCCACTTCTATTATAGCACGAATGGGTGCCCAATCAATGACTGTGTTTATTTGTGAAAAGAATGTCTGCTTGATCTTTCTTTGCCCAAGGAATAGGTCAGCAAAACTGGGAGAGGATAACTTTTGTTTCATACCATAAAGGTACAAAAAAGATTTAAGAAAGACAAATTATATGAGGAGTTTTGCAGAGGTCTCATTATATCTATTTTTGCAAAATAAACAATAGTAATAACTGGCAAAAGAAGATACGATTGAGAAGCCAGAAAAGATGAACGCTAATAACAAAAGTTATAAAATAACTACATAGGGTCAGTTTCAAAGATTACATGGGGACAGTTTCAATGATTTTTTCCAATAAAGGCACAAAAAGCGAGCAGTACGAATAAAATATTGTTAAAAAACAAACTTTACTACAAATTTTTATAGTAAACGTTTAGGCAATACGATTTTTTATAGTATCTTTGTCTTGTCTTAATAAAACAACAGAATATGAAATAAGAAACCGAAACAATGAAGGTTACACTCAAGGAAAGAGACCTGATTGAGCAGATGAGAAACTATAACCGTTCCTATCCTAACGGTTATCCCAGATTACTGGAAATCATCATCGAGAAGTTCTACTCAATGCTTCGCCAACCCTATTAACAACAAAACACCGCCTCTCCCTAAAAGGGGAGGAGCTTTAATAAAAGAAAGGAATACAACAATGGAAACAGTTATTAGAAAGCCGGTAGTAGTCAGCGATATGAAGCAGCGTTTGGCAGACATCAACTTGTCCGTGTCGTGGATGGACTTTGCCAATAGATACTTCCACAAGTCATCATCGTGGTTCTACCACAAATTAAACGGTATCGACGGCAATGGTGGCACAGGCGGTTTCAATGAGGAAGAGATAGAGCATCTCCGTGGCTCACTTTTCGATCTGAGTGACCGCATCCGCCGAGCTGCAGAAAGAATTTAGGCGTGGTTATCTGTTGACCATTCAAGACAAAAGCCGCCCGTCGCCTACGGGCGCACATCAGCCTCTCGCATTGCGAGGGGCTTTCCCTTTATCCAATCCCACCTCCTCCCTTTTATACAATCTTAAACAACTCCCCATTTAAGATAAGCAGTTATTATTATCCTAAATGAAAATTTATTCGAAATGTCTATTACGCTTATAACGAGGGGATTCATGGCGGATTACGCAGAAAAAACGCAACACCGATAGTGTTGATATGTATATTTCTCAATGCGTTTTATATAGAAACATAATGTGATGGTTCTTGTTTATAAGCATACCTAAATCAAAATCACAATATGTTTTCCGCTGAAAAATTTCGTGATTACGAATAAATCATTTCAAAAAATCACTTGCTTTTGAGTTTGATGAGCCTTATTCTCCAAGACTTCTATATAGGTCTACGACACAGGAAAGCTGCTGTTGACGAGTTTCAAGCAGTTCCATTTGGGCATCAAGTGCGTCGCGTTCGGCCTCAAGTACATCGAGATAAGTAGCTCGTCCGTTCATATAAAGTTGACGAGATACCTCAACCGAGTGTTCCAAAGTCTTCACTTCTTCCTCTTTTAACGCATAATAGGCGGCGAGATTCTTGTTCTTTGACAGTAGCGTACATACCTCAGAATAGGCTGTGAGCAGTGTTTTGTCATATTCATATAAGGCTTGTAGCTGTGCGGCGTCAGCCTGTTGGAAGTTAGCTTCGATAGCTTTTCGGTTGATAAGTGGTGCAGTTAGTCCTCCCACGACACTGTAAGCGAGCGACTTTGGCATACGCGTTAGGTAGGTAGGATTAAAGGCTTCAAGTCCTAAAGTGGCACTAATGTTTACCGAAGGCAAGAAGGCTTTGCGCGCCGTTTCAACGTCCCAATGAGCTGCAGCGAGTTCATGTTCAGCCTGACGGATATCGGGTCGGTGGCTCAAGAGATTGGAAGGAAGTCCTGTAACGATTGTTTTCACGTCTTCATTCAACAACTGTTTGGCATCTCGTTGAATAGGCGTTGGGTAACGACCGAGCAGTAAGTTGAGTGCATTTTCACATTCAGTAATCTCTTGTTTCAATGCAAACTCCTGCGAACGCGCCTTTGCAAGCTCTGCTTTGAACTTCTCAACAGCCAGTTCTGTGTCGCTATCGGCCTCCTTTTGTATCTCAGCTATCTTCTCCGCCTGACGCTGAAGATCGATATATTTGCGTATAAGTGTGAGCTTGTTATCTAAGGCCAACAAGGTATAATAATTGCTTGCGACCTGTGAAATCAATGAAGCGCGCACGGCATTCTGTCCTTCTAAGGTTGCCAAATAACGCTCGACAGCCGCTTTTTTGCTTGATTTCAACTTGCCAAAGAGGTCGAGTTCCCAGTCAAAGGCAAAGCCAGGGTGATAGTTCATGAGTGGATCGGGGATGAGTTTTCCAGGAGTCATCTCGGTAGAAGCATTGCCAGCACCCTCACTTGTGTATCGTCCGGCCTTGCTAACTCCTACTTCAGCCCCCACGGAAAGCGATGGAAGCATGGCTCCTTTGGCTGCAATCATTCCGCTTTTTGCCACAGCTATCTGCTGCAATGTTATCTTTAAGTCTTGATTATTGGCTAAAGCAGAGTCGATAAGTGCCGTGAGTTGTGGGTCGGTGAAAAACATTTTCCATGACGTAGGCGTAGTCTTCGCCGTCAGCGTATCACCATTATATTGCGTGGGTAGCTGCAAACGTGTGCGGCTATTGACTTGCGTCGCTTGGGGAGTCTTGCAAGATGACACTCCGATGGCAAGCAGAATAAGAAGGAAAATATTATTTCTTTTCATCATTTTCAAGTTTATATTGTTTGTCTTTCTCCTCAGTCAATGGCTTGTTTCGTTGGTAACGAACCATCTTTACATGGTCGGCCATGCGCCCAAAGATATAATACAATCCCGGAACGAGAATGAGTCCGAAGCATGTTCCGAATAGCATTCCACCTGCAGCTGCCGTGCCAATGGTTCGGTTTCCAATAGCCCCTGCACCATGAGCAAATACTAATGGCAGCAAGCCGGCTATGAAAGCGAACGATGTCATGAGGATAGGACGGAAGCGAGCTGCCGCACCTTCGATGGCTGCTGCACGTATACTCTTGCCTAAGTTGTGGCGTTGCACGGCATATTCTACCATTAACACGGCATTCTTTCCAAGCAAACCAATCAGCATGACCATAGCAACTTGGGCGTAGATGTTGTTTTCCAATCCCGTGAGTTTTAGGAAAATGAACGTTCCACAGATGCCTGCGGGCAGACAAGTAATAATTGGAAGTGGCAAAAGGAAGTTCTCATATTGTGCTGAAAGGATGAGATAGACGAATGTTAAACATACAATAAAGATGATCAACGCTTGGTTTCCTTGGTCTACTTCGTCTTTAGTGATGCCGGCAAAGTCGTAATCATAGCCGTGAGGTAGCGTCGAAGCAGCCACCTCTTCGATAGCTTTGATGGCCTGACCACTACTGTATCCAGCTGCTGCTGAGCCTGTAACTTCGGCAGAATTATATAGATTATGCCGTGTCATCTCACTCATTCCATATACCTTTTCCATGTGTAAAAAGTCGGCATAAGGCACCATTTCATCCTGGTTGTTCTTTACATTTAACTGCATCAAGTCTTGTGGAAAAGCACGATATTTTGGGTCGGCTTGCACGATGACTTTATAGGGCTTACCAAATCGAACGAAGCCCGTCTCGTAGTCAGAACCAATCAATGTGGAGAGATTATCCATGGCTGTACCGAGCGTAATGCCTTTTTGTGCGGCGATATCATTATCTACTCGAAGCATGTATTGAGGGAAACTGGCCGAGTAAAAGGTAAAGGCTGAGCCTATCTCTGGACGCTTATTAAGAGCTGAAACGAAGCTCTTGCTGACCTTTTCCATAGCATGATAGTCGTTACTTCCAGTCTTATCGAGGAGTCGAAGCTCGAAACCTGACGCCGCACCATAGCCTGGAATAGAAGGTGGTTCGAAGAATTCTATGTTGGCATCTGTTATCTGTTGGCACTTACTTTCAAGGTCATTGATAATCTCTTTTGCCGTCCGACTGCGTTCCTTCCAAGGCTTAAGATTAATCAAACACGAACCGGAGTTGGCGCTGGTTCCTTCAGAAAGGATCTCATATCCAGCCAAAGAAGACACACTTTCTACGCCATCTTCCTTTGCAATTATACTCGCAAGTTGATGTGCAACCTTATTCGTTCGCTCAATAGTAGCACCAGGTGGTGTCTCAATTACAGCGTAAATCATACCCTGATCTTCTTGAGGAATGAAGCCCGAAGGTAACGAATTGTTGATAAAGAAGGCTCCGATGCAGAACAAAAGTAACAGTGGAAGCGTTATAATCTTCCTCGAAACAGTGCGTTGAAGCACGTTGCGATAGCCGCCGATTCCTTTGTCAAAGCCCGCATTAAACTTATCAAGTACACGATTAAGCCACGTCTTTTTGATGTGGTTATCACGCTCTCGAGTCAATATTAGCGCACAAAGCGAGGGCGTAAGTGTTAGGGCTGTGAAGCCCGAAAGCACGATACCAGAAGCTATTGTGATTGAAAACTGCCGATAAAACATGCCTTCTGGACCGCCCATAAAGGCTACAGGAATGAACACAGATGCCATAACCAACGTCACGGCTACTATGGCTCCACTGATTTCTTTCATTGCCTTTTGCGTGGCTTCCAAAGGTTCTAAGCCTTCTTGGGCTATCTTCACATTGACCGCTTCGATTACCACAATGGCATCATCGACCACGATTCCAATCGCCATTACTAAGGCAAAGAGCGATATCATGTTAAGCGTTATGCCGAAAGCATTCATGACTGCGAAGCTACCTATTAGCGAAACAGGGACTGCAAGGCATGGAATGAGGGCAGAACGCCAGTCTCCAAGGAACAAGAATACAACAAAACCAACGAGTATAAAGGCTTCAAAAAGCGTGTGAATTACCTTTTCTATAGAGGCATCAAGGAATCTACTGATGTCGTAACTCAACTCATAATGCATGCCCTTTGGCATGTCTTTTTGAAGGTGAGCCATAGTTTTCTTGACGTTCTGAATAACTTGTCGTGCGTTCGATCCATAGGCTTGTTTCAGTGTTATGGCTGCAGACGGGTGACCATTCAACGTAGAATATATGTCATAAACCTCACTCCCGAGGCTCACATCTGCTACATCTTTAAGTCTAATAAATTGCCCATCAGGAGTTGATTTCACGACAATATTGCTATACTCTTCAGGCGTTGTATAACGTCCCGGATACTTCAACACATACTCAAAGCTTTGTGCATGCTTGCCCGAACTTTCCCCAAGCTTACCTGGAGAGGCTTCAATGCTCTGTTGTTGTAAGGCATCTGTGATGTCGCTTGCAGACAAACCATAGGCTGTAAGCTTATCAGGCTTGAGCCAAACACGCATGGCAAAGCTCCTCGTTCCAAGGATATCAAGATCTCCAACGCCATCAACGCGGGCGAGTTCTGGGGAGATATTGATGTCCGCATAATTGAAGAGGAAGTTCTGATCGACTTTAGGATCATCGCTATATAGGTTGATATACATGAGGATGTTAGGCTCCTCACGAGATATTTTCACTCCTTCGCGCACAACAGCTGGCGGTAGTTTGTTGGTCGCTGCCGACACTCGGTTTTGCACATTGATAGCATCGACGTTTGGATCTGTACCAAGTTTGAAGACAATGTTTATCTCTCCTTCGCCATCATTGCCTGCATCCGACTCGATATACTTCATTCCCGGCACACCATTCAGTGCCTGTTCAAGAGGTATAAGCACTGACTTAATCATCAGTTCATTGTTGGCTCCCGGATAATCGGCTACCACATTAACCTTTGGAGGGGATATAGATGGGAACTGAGTAATGGGTAAATTGAACAGCGAAAGAATGCCAATGAAGACGATTACCAATGAAACAACGATGGCAAGTACTGGTCTTCGAATAAACTTTTGAAACATATTGACTGTTTATTAGCGTCTTTTTTTCTTCTTATAAATGGTTGTTCTCGTCATGAAATAATATGGTTGGAGAACTTTTCTCGGTTGTAAAGCGTGATGAAAAGCCACCTGAAAGCCTTAGTCGGCATTCAGTTGAACACGCTTCATGGCTTCACTCGGTGTGTAATAACGCGTCTTTACGTGTTGACCATCATGCACTTTCTGCACTCCACTCAATAGAATCTTGTCGTTGGCAGTTACTCCTTCGGCGATAATAAACACCTCTGGTTGTTCAAATGCCACTTTAATCTCGCGTGAATGTGCATAGCCTGCGCCATCAACAACAAACACATAGCGGCGGTCTTCCTCTTCATACGTGGCCTGTTGTGGGATTACCAACACGTTGTGTAAAGGCATATTGATGCGCACTGTGCCTGTTTCACCATTGCGAAGCAAGCCTTTCGGATTGGCAAAGCGGGCGCGAAGAGCTATATTTCCAGAACTACTGTCAAACTCACCAGCTATATTTTGGATGTAGCCTTTAGCCGAAAAGGCGCTTCCATTGGCAAGAATCAGCGTCAAAGGAAGTTTATTTCGTTCGGCAGAATGTTGCTGATAGTCTATATATTCGGGTTCAGAGATATTGAAATATACGTTGAGTGACGAGTTGTCGGATAGTGTAGTGAGTAAGTCGCCTCCCTGTACTAAGCTTCCAATCTTTTTCGGAAGACTTCCTATAACGCCTGTAAATGGGGCGCTGATTAAGCATAATCGTGCTTGAATCTGGGCCAATTTATAATCTGCTAAGGCTGCATTGAGCTTCGCTTTTGCCATCTTTTGTGCGTTGGGCGAAACAATTTGCCCCCTCGTTAGTGTTGTTGTGTTTTGCAGTTCAATGCGTGCTTGCTCGGCTTCTGCCTTTGCCCGCGCCACATTCTGTTGCGCTCCAACAATCGAAATGCGGAAAAGCGGCTGACCGGCTCGCACCTGTTGTCCTTCAGTGACATAGACTTGCTGCAGAATTCCCTCTTGCTGCGCGCGTACTTCTATGTTTTTTCGCGATTCAATATTGGCCACATAGTCCTTTGAAACTTGTGTATTGGTTACCCAAGGAGACGTTACTGCGTAGACCGTTTGGTCGCTGTTTTCCTTGTTTTTGCGGCATCCTGTGACTACAATCAACGTGATGATAGCCATCAACAGCATCTCTTTCTTCATACCTAACTAATGGGTTATCCGATTATCTTTTACTAATGATTCAAGAATTAAATACAAATTTATAGATTTTTTAAGTAGGTTGCTGTAAATCTATCATTAAAAAGACTTAATAGATAGAAATTAATTGCTTCTTTAACTCTATTTTTATATAATGTAAAGTGAGGTTAATCATCTTGCAATCTGCCTCATTTCGTCGTGCGTTTTGCCTCAGATTACGCTACAAAATCATAGGAATTATGAGCGCGTTTCACTTGTTGTGTTTTTTAATCCAACTTTATGGTCTTTGCCTTTGGATGCAGTGTGGGTTATCATTCGGCTTACAGCATGCTGAAATAAAACACTATGCGGTGCATCATACAACCGAAACGTCTCTATAACTCCTTTGAAAAGACAAGATGATTTGTTTGCTTTTTTACAAAAACAATGCAGGATTTTGTAAATAAGTTATGACATTTTTCATTTATCTTTGTATTCAAGAACGAGACAAAAAGTTTGTTTCTATAAAACGTTATCATTGCTTATATGGCATCATCTCAGTTGATTTCTCTGCCGAATGCGTTATCGGTGTCATCCCTTCTCACGACAGAAAAGGGTGCTTTTCAACGTGAATCGTGCTGCGCATCAGCGCTGAGTAACGAGTCAATCGAAGCAAAACGTCTATACCTTATATATAATGGGGGCTTTCATCTCCATCAACTTGTCGGCCCCTATGCCTCACTTTTCCTCGCGAAAGGGCAGGATAGGCGTGACAAACTGCGGCAAGAGCCGACTTCTTAGCAATCAAAAGAATTTATTTATTTACCGGAATCGGAGCACCTTTCGATAGTAAAGATAACTCCATTCCATAGTAAACACTTCAAAAACAACACCTATGTCAGAAGAAAAATTTAGAGTAGAGTCCGATCTTTTGGGCGAACTTAAAGTGCCAATCAATGCTTATTATGGCGTACAAACACAGCGTGGAATCAACAACTACCACATTTCACGAAAGAAAATGCGTGATTATCCCGACTATGTTGTGGCAATTGCCTACGTGAAATTAGCTGCAGTGCAAACCAATCACAGCTTAGGCGTGATTAATGATGAGATATCTGGTGCCATAAGTCAAGCCTGTCAAGAGATTATTGACGGTAAGTTTCACGAGGATTTCCCTATAGATATGATGCAAGGTGGAGCCGGAACATCGGTTAATATGAATGCCAATGAGGTGATAGCCAACCGAGCTCTCGAGATAATGGGACACAAAAAGGGAGAATATCAGTATTGTTATCCTAACGATCATGTTAATTGTGGTCAGAGCACTAATGATGTTTATCCCACTACTATACGTCTTGCGCTCATCCGAATGAATAAGAGTCTTGTGGCCAGTCTAACGGGATTGATCAGCGCTTTGCGTTATAAGGGCGAAGAGTTCAAGGATGTTTTGAAGATGGGACGCACCCAGTTGCAGGATGCAGTGCCTATGACGGCGGGCCAAGAGTTTAATGCTTATGCCAACAATCTTGAGGAAGAGATTCTCAACTTGGAACGAAACATCAAACTCTTACATGAGATTAACATGGGCGGTACAGCCATTGGAACAGGTCTTAACGCTGTACCGGGCTTTGCAAAGCTATGTGCTGCCAACCTAAGTAAACTCACTGGAGAACCTTTTGTGTCTGCAATCGACCTCGTAGAAGCTACTCCTGACACAGGCGCTTACGTTAGTTTCAGTGGTGCTTTGAAGCGTTTGGCAGTGAAACTCTCTAAGATTTGCAACGACTTCCGCCTCATGGCATCTGGTCCGCGCTGTGGTCTTAACGAGATAAATCTGCCTCCTAAGGCCCCAGGTTCATCGATTATGCCGGGTAAAGTCAATCCCGTTATCCCTGAAGTTACTAATCAAGTATGCTTCAAAGTCATAGGAAACGACGCCACAGTAACGTTTGCTGCCGAGGCAGGTCAACTTGAATTAAACGTTATGGAGCCTGTAATCACCGAGTGTCTCTTCGAGAGTTTGTGGTGGCTTCACAATGCTATTGACACGTTAACTGAGGAATGTGTGCTCGGCATTACAGTCAACAAAGAACGTTGTTACGAAATGGTTAAGAACTCAATCGGCATCGTTACCGCGCTCAATCCATACATTGGATACAAGAATAGCACAAAGGTTGCGAAGGAAGCCCTTGAGACTAACCGCTCCGTTTACGACATTGTACTCGAAAAAGGCTTGCTAACGAAAGAAGAACTTGACGAGGCCCTCGATCCAAAGAATATGCTTGCATCGCATAAGTTCATTAAATAAATTATCTGCTTCAAAAGAAAAGAGGCTGCAAGGAATTATTCCTGCAGCCTCTTTTTTATGCTTATAGCCTCGTCCCTTTAACCAAATCATCTCCTTATGTTATGCAATTCTAAGTGTCTGTTTTAATTAGTCGGTCGATGAAAGCAATGGAAAATTAAGCCCAAAGAACCCACTTTCTTTCTGAATATACATGAAATTTTATTGTGAAATAAATGAAAGAAAGTCAATAGGTTACGGAGCTTACCCCATTGTTCTTTTGAAAGGAGACAATAATCTGCGTCATATCATGGTGTAAAATAGGGCAAATCACCGCGCAAGATGATTTCTAAAATGTATCTAATTGAAAATAAAGAAGTTACCTTGCTATACAAACTAAACAGGTAACGATTTGGAAACGAGCGAAGTGCCATTAACCGCAGGTTTCTGCATCAACAAAGAACGCTTGTTATTCTATTTGCAAAGATAATCATTTGCTTTGAATAACAAGCGTTTTTGATAAGATTTTCACTCTTTTGCGTCATCTGTTGTTTGGAAAGATTGAAAAATGAGGAGAATGGTTATATACCTCTTCCTCTTTTCTTCTTTTTCTTGGCTTGGTTTCTGAGTTTTCGTTGCCAAGCCATCTCTGCATAATCATCACCGTGTGTCTGTGAATTAATAAGTCCACCTGCTCCCAAAATCATTTCTTCGACAGCATTCAAGGCGGTGCTTGCTACATTTCCTACGGCTTGTGCAATAGATGAACTTTCGTTTGTTTTTGTAGGCGGTATGTATGAACGGCTGGGAGGAACAAGTTGATAGCCTGTGTCTGAGTGAGTTTTATCTTTTGCAGTCTCGTGTGCCAATGTGTGAGCTTTTGTTATCGTCTCCTTTGTTTCGGCCTTATTGGCTATCTCAAAGTTTTTCCGCAAAGAGTGGTATCCGAACTCCCTGCCGATTTCGGAAGCCTTGAAACATTGCCCGTTGTAGGAGAACTTCAAACCATAGACTTTTCCCTGTTTGTTCTTCATGCGCTCTATGATAATGTTGTTCTTGTTCAATTCGTAGAGAAACATGGAGTGCCCTGATATGCCACCGCCTTTATATTTATCCAACAAGGCATAACAGATTTGCTGTACTTCTTTCTTTGCTTGCTCTCTCGTAGGATTGGCTTTTGCTTTCTGATGCTTCCTCTCCGCCTTGACCTCCTTTGCGATAGTCAAGCCTTTCGAGCGACTTATTTCCTCCGCCACTCTTGCTGCCCTGTTGCTTACAAAAGTGGTATCATAGACCTCTCCGTACAGACTGATGCGGTTAGCAATGATGTGAATGTGTCTATTATCGGTGTCCTTGTGCGTTACCGCTACCCATTGGTGGTTGTCAAGTCCCATTCGCTTGGCAAACAGATGGGCTATCCGCATGAGTTCAGAAACGGACAGCTTTTTCTCATCCTGTGGTGCTATACCGATTTCGATGCGGAGGAACTTGTTTCTGCAACGTGTGTTGAAATTGCTGACCACTTTCATTTCCTCGTAGATAGTCTTCGGCTCCCTGCTGCAAAGATTGTGGAAGGCAAGCCGACTACCAAGCTTTCCTTCTCTGAAAATATAGTCCAAAGCCGTGCTTCCGTGTGCTATCGCCTTACATTTTCCTATCATCTCTCGACATATTTAAGACCTTATATATTTCATCGTCCACACGAAAATGAGGGTCGTAGAACCGCTTAAATGCTTCTTTTGCACATAAGGAAAGGTTCTTCGTTATATGTACCCATCTCTCATCTTTCACTTTGACAAGGTTGGAAATCTGCCCATAGAACCTGCCCGTATGCTGGAGTATGGCAATGGCTTCCCTTTCATTGTCCGTCATCTTAGGAACGGCAATTACCTCACCATTAAGGAGTATCTCACGGCAGTAATCTGAGAACTTCCGGCCTGTGCTTTCTGCCTTTGATTTAATTCGCTGCTTTTCCTCTAAGGTGCATCTTACCTTGATGAACTCCGTCTTGTTCATCCTCGCTTCTTCCTTACCTCGTTGCTGCCACTTGGCAGTCTTTCTATTATATCTGTCCATATAAGTTTCTTTGAAAGTTAATCATTGTAGATGATTTGTTGTTGCTTAATTCCTGAACACTGACCGATGAGAACGGAGTGATTACGGTCTAATCTCCCCGACAATTAAACGAGGGGAGCAAGCGCAGTTTGTGGGTACAAACTGACGTCTTGCAATGTCAGTGATAAGACCATTTACGCACGAGGCGTTTTGCAGCCGAAAAGTGAATGCTGTGCATTCTGTGTTTAACTGTGTTCGTGGTGTTCTCATCATTCAGATGTCTGCTTGCTAAAAATATGATGTCATATTTGCCCAAATATGACGTCTCATTTACGAGAATATGACATCATATTTTAATGCGATAGTAGGATTAGAGCGGGAAATAAATCTTTTGAAATTCATCCCTCGCCCCCCCTCCTGCGGTTTATAACCTCCTCCATTTCTCTATGTCCTCACCGTACTCCTCCAGATGGAGGCGCACGATGTTCTCCACGAAACTTGAGAGGTTGCTGCCCTTGTCGCCCAACCTGCGGACGATGAAGTCCGCACGCTCTTGTGTCGCCCTGCTCAGATAAACCGCCTTTCGGTCGTTCAATTTGGACGGAACAAGGAACGCCTGTTTGTAGGCTTCGAGCGTTCCCCGTCTCATCTTGGCACTGATGCGCCGTTGAATGGTTGCATCCTCTGTGTGCAGTGTAGGTTCGGATGGCTCGGAAGCTATTACTTCTCGGCAATCTGTTTCCTTTGATGGCGCTTTTGCCTGTGGTTGTTCTTCCACCTCGTCTTCTGTATCTCCCAAGTAGTATGTAAGACTTTTCCTTTCTGTTCTTTCATTACTTTCCTGTCTGTTCATGTTGAACGCTTCTTTTATGGATTGGTCTATCTCCTCTCTGCTTGCTTTCATCTTTTTCATTGCTCTATCGTATTTTTAGTTTGACTTGTTTTACCTTATTGCTTGTTTTGGGTGTTTTCTCCAACTTTTTCTGTTGCTCACGAACACGGCTGATATGATATTCGTTGAGGTCTTTGAAGTCTCTATAATACACAGCCATATCTTCTACCTTAAAGCCTGCGTTTATTAACTCTTGTACTGCTCTCTGTCCTGCATCGTCATTATCAAGAAAAACACGAATGGAGGTTATATTCCTCTCGTTCAGGTAGTGAATACTTCTGGCCACATTGCTCACAGAGTTCATCACAAGGCATTGATTGGTTATTTCACCTTTCATTGAAAGAAAAGAGAGAAAGTCCATAAAGCCCTCGAACAGACAGACGGGCTGTGGCTTATTCTCAAATATCGGGGTTATATCTTTTGGGGCTACCGTTCCTTTGAACGTCTTGTCGTTCCGAAGTTCATAGCCGCCGGAGAGGTTGGCAAAGCCAATGGCTTCGTATCTTCTTCCTCTTACCTCATAGCTAATAGATTTGAGAAAGGGCAATGCCTTTACCAAGTTGATGCAGCGTTCATTTACAAGGTACTCCTGTAAATGTGGCGGCAAGATGTCTGATACTTCTATCAGTCTCCTCGCCCCGTTTGCCATTTCCTCTTTTGGTAGTCTGATACTGCCATTGCTGCTGTATGCCTTCTCCTTTGAGGGTTCGGCATTGTTGCACGCTATATCAAAGGAAGTGGTCTGCCCCAAACGGTGGATGGCTTCCGAGAGCGTGCAGCCCTCCAATCGCATACAGAGGTCGATGATGCTTCCACCCCTGCCTTCGGCATAGTCTATCCAAAGGTTCTTTTCTGTGTCCACCTTGAAACTCGGATGTGTTTCTTCACGAAGTGGTGAACAGTACAGGGCATAGGCAGGTGTCCTGCGTATAGGATTGATGCCTTTCCTTTCAAGATACGCCACAATGGGGTATCGCTTGATAAGTGATAAATCTTCTTCTTTCATTGTCATAAACTTTAAATGGTTGGATAATTCTTATTTGAATAATAATGGTTGGTTTGAATGATATTTGAATGCCGTTTGAATGAAATTCTCTTTTCCGAAGTTTTTCCCCTTCCAAACTTTTTCATCTTTCTTCTTACTACATACTATTTCAATATAAGTAATTGATAATCAGTAATAGATAGTGGTATATGGAGATACTACACATTCTACTACATCTGGCTACTACAAGTTTGAATGAGTGGACATGGCAAGATTTTTCTAATCTTGTAGACATAGATGGGATTCCCACCGTTTCTTCGCTTACTCATCTTTATATATCCTGCTTTCTTCAAGGCTTCGCCCATACGTTTGGCAAGAAGTGGCTGGTGGGTATAAATACCCAAATAGGTGAGTATCTCCGTAGTGGTCATTAACAAATAGTTTTCGTCCTCCGTTGGCTTCTCAAAACAACGCAACAAGAGTTCCATCTCTGCTGTCTGTACTTGGAAGTCCTCGCTCTCCCGATACAGTTCGGCTATCTCGTCATCGTCAAACCAATAGCGAAAACCTGATTTGAGCAAGGCTTTGGCTTCTGCATAGACACTATCCATTGAGATGGCCTTTGCTCTTTTTATGTCAATGGACAAGACCTCAAAGGGCAAAAAACGTCTGCTGCCTGTCGGGTCTGTAAGGAAGTCGTTGCCATTCACCGATGCCACGAAGCTCGCCAAGTGAGGATGTTCCTCCACATATTTGTCATAGGGCATGCGATATTTAACCATCGGACAGGTAATGAGGTTTTTCAGTTCGTTTTCGTCCCGTTTGTTGAGGGCTTTGAGCTGGTCGTCAATGTTTACGATAAGATTCTGCCCGATATAGGTAAGTGTGTCCTTCTCCTGCGGATATATCTTTCCCGTATAACTGTAACCGTGCAGTGCCGGCGGACAGAGCAAATCAAGAAATGTTGTCTTGAACTTGCCCTGCTCGCCTGTCAGCACAAGACAGGTGTGGTTACGGCACTCACGGTCGTCCATTGCGTTGGCAACCACTGCCACGAGCCACTTGGTGAGATATTGTAACCACTTATCAGAGTTGCGCACGACTACGCAACTTGCCAATTCGGGAATGGCTTTCAGTGAAAGATAAGACACATTACTATCCCTGAAACTTTCACCATCACAGCTACTGCTATCACCTATATCAATCAGTGGCAATGCTTTGAAATATTCCTGCACGGGATTGATACGGGGAGAGAAGCTGCTTTCAATGATGGAATAGAGGTTGTCAGGAGATGTAATAATCCCCACATCGTTATCAAGTTCCCTGCGGAGCGTATTGATTTCATAACGACCGACTTTTATAAATATGCCGCTGTTCCTACTTCGGTATTCGGTTCTGCCCAATACCGTGTTGTATCTGAACTCATAGTGTGTGGAGAGGTAGTTTTCTATCTCTGCGTTCTTGGATGAGCTACCTCTGCGATAAGGATTTCTTCTGCTGTTTGTATTGCCTGCATCTGCGTTCTTTTTCATTATTTCCTTGAATTGGTTTCCAAGAGTGAAGTTAGGGTGAGAATGCGTAATTTCCAAGCATTCAGAGCTTTCTTGCATAATGTTGCATCTGTCTGCTGTAAAATTCTTAGGGAAACAGGCAGCTAAGAAGAGCATTATCGTCTCATTAAGCAAAAAACGGATGACAGGAAAGATAGGTTAGTAGAAATACGGATGTCGTTGTTTGCTCTCAGATGCGCTCTTTTGCTTTGATTACCTTATTAACCTCATTTGTGCAGTGGCAAGAACATCAATCTGTCTCTTTTGTCCTTGTTATAGTGCAACAAGCTGCCACTTGAATGAAAAGTGATGGAATAAGAAATATCCAATATTAATTTTGCATAAGACAAGCTGCACTCGGCAAAGGATAAGTAAACTTTCCTCTGCACTCGCTTGGATTGTCTTTGCAATGAAAGAAAAAAGACGGGGCAGGAAAACGCAAATGTGAACCGATGAAACGGATTGCTCTTTTCCCGATTGTTCCCGATACTTCCCTGCTGTTCCCCACGGCTTTGAGAGGCGTACGTACGCCATTACCTTTGCCAGCAGAAACAGGAAAGAACTGAAACAACAAACAATAACAAAATATGATTATGAACTATTACGTCATTACGGAAACCAATTGGGCAAAGCTTCGAGATGAAATCTTGAGCCTTGCAGAATGCTGCCACAAGGCATTCGGAGAGAAAAGTAAGCATACGGACTGGCTGCACAACGGTGATGTGTGCCGGCTGCTGAACATCAGCAAGCGCACCTTGCAGCATTATCGTGATACGGGTGTACTGCCGTTTACGCAAATCGGGCACAAGTGCTATTACAAGCGCGAGGATGTGGAAACATTGCTCCTTACGAAGTCGAACAAACCTAAAAACAAAATGATATGATGGAAACAGCAAGGGATTTGAACATGGAAACGGACGAGATGCAGCTGGTTGTCTCGGCATTGAGAGGTGTAGGTAAACGAATAGTGGAAGTGGCGCAGACGCACAAGCCACTCTTTGCAGGCGAGCTTTTCCTCACGGGTAAGGAAGTGTGCGAGCGGCTGTATATCAGTCCCCGCACCTTGCAGGACTACCGAGACAAGAAGATTATTCCCTACACGCAGTTTGCAGGAAAGATACTCTATAAGGCTTCGGACTTGGAAAGGATGTTGGAGGAGAATTACTATTTTAAGTCCATTTGAGTTTAGTATTATAATTCGATTAAAAATACTTATTAATAAGTATTGCCAGTATAGAATTCTTCCCATACCTTTGTATCCAAAATTGAATTAATGATAAAAAATATCACACAGCCGCATAAAGGCAACAATAAAAGGAGCGTACTGTTTTTAAACAGTACGCTTTTTTTTATGAACAAAATTGAACGATGTCCGTTAATAAAATAGTAATGAAAATATTAAAAGAAGATATAAGAAACAGAATTGTCACAGCTGCCCGCAATGAATTTATTAAAAATGGTTTTAGAAAAACTTCGATGCGAACAATTTCTGCAAAATCGGGAGTTGCCTTAGGTAATATATACAATTATTTTAAGACAAAGGATGATATTTTTTATACTGTCCTTAGACCTTTACTTATAGTCTTGGATGAAAGGATGTCCTCCTATCGCATAGAACATAACAAAATAGATAAACTTCACTTCTCTATACAAAATCAAAAAGATTTGCTAAGAGAAACGCTTAAAATAATTTTCTTATATAAACAAGAATTAAAGTTATTACTCTTTGAATCAAAAGGTACTTCTGTAGAGTTTTTCCGTGAAAATTTTATCGAAGAACAAGTTGCAATAAGTAAAGAATATATTGATCAAATGCAAAAAGTCTATCCACAAATACAAACAAGAATTTCATCACTATTCTTTCGGATTTCCTCTTCCACATGGGTAACGATCATCGGAGAGATTGTCTCAAGCACAGAAATCTGCAAGGAAGAAGCAAAACAGGTCTTATCTGAATACATACGCTATAATACGGCAGGATGGCGAGAACTCATTAATCCATAAAATTATGAACAGATTATTCATCGTAACGATACTGTGTTTGTGTACAACAGTTTTGTCTGCCCAAAATATATTACGTGGGAAAATCATAGATAAAGAAACAGGACTTCCCATATCTGGGGCATACATATCAATCAAAAATACAAAACAGAAAACAGTTTCTGACAAAACAGGCAATTATCAAATTGACATTCCCTCAAATGGAACATGTATTGTTGAGGTTTCATTTGTTGGATATAAACGAGTAAGGCAAGTCATTGTGTTAAACGGCAATATCACAAAAGACTTTTTCTTAGAATCATCAGCGAACATCCTTAACGAAGTTGTAGTGAGGGGATCTTCCCAGCAGGCGGAAATAAACCGCATTCGGCAAAGTCCTATGGCTGTAACCGTAGTGGACGGATCCAAGCTGCGGGGACGTTCAAGCGGTATAGAAGAAATTCTTACACGCACGTCTGGCATCAAAGTAAGAAAGACAGGCGGATTGGGAAGTGCGTCGCGCATATCTGTACATGGTTTAGAAGGTAAGCGTGTCGCCGTATATATTAATGGTTTTCCACTCAACAGTCCTGACGGTTCTTTCGACATCAACGATATTCCAATAGATGTGATCAAATATATAGAGGTATACAAGGGTATTGTGCCTGCAGAATATGGAGGCGACGGATTAGGAGGAGCCATCAATATTGTGACACGTGAGGATGAATGCGACTTAGTAGGATTCACGCAGGAATTGGCATCATTCGGAACATCCAAGACACTTACAAGTGCTCAAAAGCTTTTTGCAAAGTCTGGCATATTATTTAATGTTGCTTTCTTTAAGAATAAATCCAAGAACAACTACACGATGTCATGGCCAGTATTCGAAACAAACCTGCCAGTCTCAGAATACAGAAAGGTAAGACGAAATAATGACTATTATGACGCAGAATTCTATCATGTCGGCATTGGTTTTAGAAAGTTATACTTCGATAAACTGGATTTGGAATGCGCCTTCTACAGAAATAAAAAAGGTATACAGTCTCTTAACTTTGATTCGCAGCATGCCTATATGAAAGGCTTTAATATAATGCCCACTTTGCATATAGAAAAAGACGACTTCATCTTTAAAGGTTTGGAAATGAAATCATCCCTTGTTATTCCTATTATACAAACGAGCCTGATAGACACAACAACAACAAGAAGACAATGGGATGGAACCATCACTCAGGCAATGGGGGAAACAGAAGATAATCTTCTTAATGAATCCAATAACCGGCAATTTGAATTACGAAACAAATTTAATTTAAAATATACATTTGGACAACATACATTCAACATAAATGATCAACTTGCTCTTTCAGACTACCGTCCTAAAGATGAACGCATGAATGACTATCTCGGGTTCGATCCTAGCTCGTTTCCCAGCAAAATGATTTCAAACAATATCGGACTCTGTCATTTGTATGCCTCTTCCAATCATCGTTTTCAGAATTCCTTGACGATAAGCATTTACTATCTGAAGTCAAAAATCTTTAGAACAAGCGATGCCTTGTCGAAAGCCCAAATGAAAGATGCATCAGCTCCCAAACAAACAAGTGTGAACAAAACGTACTACGGATTTAGTGAGGGAGTGAGCTATGAGTTTTGGAAAGGCGTGAGGGGAAAGTTCTCGTTTTCACACAATGTGAGACTCCCGGATACAGGAGAACTTTTCGGTAACGGAATGAGCATCAAGCCATCAGTGAACTTACTGCCTGAAATTGGAGACAACCTGAACGTTGGAACCATCATAGATACAAGAAATGTGATGGGACTTACCCGCGTGCAGTGGGAAACAAACTTCTATTACATGTATATCCAGAATATGATAAGGCTTTTCCCCGCTGATATCCGTTCCATCTACACAAACTTGGGAAAGACGAGCACGATGGGATTTGATACCGATTTGAAAGTAGACGTGACACCAAACATCTATACATATTTCAATCTTACACTACAGGACATTCGAGACCGGCAGAAATGGTTAAACGATGCAAAAGGGACGGATAATCCCACATATAATAAACATGTACCCAACATACCGTCTTTCTATTTTAACTATGGTTTGGAGTATCATGCAGAAAATTTGCTGGGGCGAAATGAACTATCTAGAATTTATATGGATGTGTCCCATGTCGGAGAATTCGATTGGGGATGGCAAATGAGCACACTGTCCGACCAGCGTAAAAAATGGATTATCCCCTCCAACGATGTGTTTACCATAGGCCTTCAACAATCCTTTTGGCACAATAACATTTCATTGAGTTTCGAAGTTGAAAACATCTTTGACAAGGAGAACTATATGGAATTCAAGATGCCACTGCAAGGACGCACTTTTAAAACAAAATTGCGTTTTAATCTGTTCCGCGACAAAACATCGGGCGGAGCAATGAGTTTGTAATATATTACCAATTTAAAAACAAATAAAATGAAACATTATTTTTTAATCGCAGCCCTTGTGTTGCTATCTCTTGTAGGTCTCACCTCATGCGGAAAGGACTCTCCGGACTTTCCTCCCTCTACAAAATCTGAAGTAGGATTTGTACACAGCGTAAACATCGGAGAAAACACATATATTAGCCTGTTCAAGGATTTGAGTGTTAGTTCACTCAATACAGACAACGCATTGGTGCTTCCGAAGGGGGCATTCACATTCATGTATAAAAATAAGATATATGTGACAGATACAGAACACCTCTACAAGTACATCCCTAAGGATGGAATCCTTGTTCAAGAAGGAAACACCATGCTATTTCCAAGTGGTGCAAAGGCCACATACATCACATTCTTATCCGAGAAGAAAGCCTACGTTTCTTGTCTTGGATTAGGAAAGGTGTGGATTATAGATCCGTCCTCCATGACAAAAACAGGAGAAATAGATTTATCTGGCTATTCCTTGGGAAAGTTGGCTGGCGACAATAATCCTGAACCATGTGCTTCCATCATCAGAGACGGCATCTTATACGTGACGCTCTGCCAATTAAAGTCTGCCTACTCATGCGAGAAGGGGGCACATATAGCCTTAATAGATACCAAGACCGATAAGCCCATCAAAATGATTAGTGACCCTCGTGCTACAATGGCCTCCTCTATGACCCCCGCTGGGGACCCATTCGTGGACGAGAAGGGTGACATCTATTTCTATTGCGTAGCTATGTTTGGATACCAGCCTGGGGTCAAAGAAGGATTCTTGCGCATTAAGAAAGGGGAGCAAGACTTTGACAACTCATATTGCTTCACCCTTGCAGACGTAAACTTAGAAGGAGTAAAGGGGAACAGAACATCGTATGCTTATAATAAAGTGTATGGTGGAAACGGAAAGGTTTATGGATACCTTAACATTCCCGGAGCGGCAAGCAATCCACCTGACTACGTTCATGACAAATCATTTCAAGCCTTTGAAATTAATCTATACAATAAGACTTGCAAGAAGATGAATTTTTCTGGAACTGTAGGCTGGGCCACATCCATCTGCAAGTCTGGCAATAATATCATCTTCGGCATGTCAACAGACCAAGGCATGGGCTACTCTGTCTATCACATGGATGATGGAAGCTATGAAAAATTGAAGGTAAAGGTTTCTGGAGCACCCTACATGTTGCATGAACTTAAATAGTTGCCATAAAATATATTGGATACAAACTCAACATCTGAAAGGATGCGAACTTCTTGATTAGAAACTTTAACCTCCTCAAAACAAGGAAAAGAGCTGTATCGTTACTCATTATAGGGTTTGATACGGCTCTTTTAGTTTATGTGTTATAAACTATAAATTCTCATGGTTGTGCTTTTAGTTTTTATACACTGTCAATTCAGTTTTAATAAAAATCTTTCTTTTGTAGTAGCGTAGTAAATAAATGAAAGAATATTCGTATATCAATAAAAATCTTTAATCCTTTTTCTTTCAACGTATTATACCTTATTGTAGTTATGTAGTAAGATATAATCAATGAAAGAAAAAGAAAATATAATCATCAGGTATCCGTCTTTCCTATTAAGAATATCGGTGTTATTATGGATGTAGGTTTCAGTAATCTCTGACATACATGTTTTCTAAACAGGTGGGCTTCCATGCTGTCCAATTGATAAGACAGAGCGATGATGATAGTGAGCGGATAAAGCGGAGCATATCCTCGCAACCGTCCGTTCACGAATACTTTCACCTCCCCTGCATTTCTTTCACCGGGATGTAGGGTATATGTTTTCAGAAGCAGTTGCAATCGATAATTGAGTTTCCTCCATGTTACACCGAAGAAATCTACCAATTCACTCTCTGTCATTGCTATTTCGCCTTTGCCTTTACGAATAATTTGCATATCGCCGCCCCACTCGAAATAACTGCGGTCTCTTTTCGTTTGATAGTGATAGGCATTCATACGGCTTCCTCCTTCGTTTCCTTTGTCTGATGTTTCCTTATCAACCTGTCCATATCCTCCGAAATCTTATTGTCTGTCACCTGTGCGTAGATTTGAGTACTGGATATAGAGGCATGCCCCATCATCTTGGCAATGCTTTCGATGGGTATTCCTGCACTTAAACTCATCGTACCGAATGTGTGCCTTGCCATGTGGTAGGACAACCGCTCTCTGATACCGCAAGCCTTGCCCACGATGCTCAGCTTTGCACTCATCACGCTACGGCTACAAGCACAGTGAAAGATAAAGTCGTCACCTTTTTCTTTCACCGTCTGCATTTCTTTCATGCTGGGTTGTTCTTCCTTACATTGATTGATGATGGCCTCCGCTATCGGGTGCAGGGGCACAATAAACTCCACCTTTGTCTTCTGCCTTTCTTTACGGATATATTTCTGTCCGTCGGCTGCCGTTTGAATGTGCCCAAATTGCAAATGTTCCATATCAGCAATAGCCAAACCTGTAAAACAAGAAAAGATAAACATTCGTCTTGCCCGTTCTGCTTCCTTATCCATTACTCTCAATGCCATGAGTTTGGCAACATCGCTCTTTTGCAGAAAGCGTATCTTCTGTTCCGTTTTCTCATACTTGGCATTCTCAAAAGGATTGTAACGAATGAGCCTCTGGCTGACCGCACGATACATCAGCCTACTCAGCCAACAAAGATAGCGATTCATGGTTGCTGTTGCCAAACCTCGTTTTTTCAGATAGAAACGGTATTTTTCAAACAAGTCTTCCGTTATAGTGGCTATGACTATATCCGTCATTCCCTTATCCTTTACAAACTCCGTAAGTAACTTATCTGAATAGAGAAGATTCTGATAGGTTCCCTCAGCACTCGATTTGCCCACGCACTCTTTAACGGATTGCAATTCTGCCTTGCTCATGGCAAGGAGCGTTGTTGGTGTGGTGGCTATTCCCTGCAAACGGTTTTTAAGCAGTTCCACACTTACCACTCCGTCCTTTATCAGAATATCCTGATAGGTCTTTTCTACAAGTTCCTTAAACTCGCCGATTCTTTGATTGGTCTTCTTGTCGGTTGTCAGTCCTTGTTTGCTGTTCCACTCGGAGGATTTGCACTGCTCGCCTGTGGTAATGGCGGTACTCTTTCCGTCTATGGTGATACGGCAGAGAATAGCGGTCTTGCCGTCTGCTTTTATTTTCTGTCTGTTGATATAGAATAATATCTTGAATGTACTTCTCATAAAAAATCTTGGTTAAATGGTTAAATGCATATCTTCGGTGAAAGAGAGGAAACGGTTAAACTCCTCAAAGAGTTTCTGTGGTGTAACCTTTGCATAACGTTCGGTCATACTTACATTCGTATGTCCCAGCATCTTGCTGACTGTTTCAATAGGAACGCCCTGCTCCAAGGTGATAAGCGTGGCAAAGGTATGTCTTGCAGTGTGCGAGGTAAAGGGAAAAGAAATACCTGCCCGTAGTCGCAAGGCTTTAAGACAGGACTGATAAGTGGGATATTTTATGAAAGGCAGCAGTGTTTCCCTTTCATCGCTGTACATTTTCTCAATTAACCGAACAGCTTCCGGCAATAACTTGATACGACAAAGCACCCCCGTCTTCTGTCGGTTGAACTTTAACCAAAGGCTACCATTATCATCACGAACAAGATGCTTCTTGCTTAGCTCCATCAAATCACAATAGGCTGCACCGGTATAACAGGCGAAGAGAAACACATCACGAGCAGTTTCCATTTCTTTTTCCAATTCATCAAAGCGGAGTGCCTTCAACTTGTCCAATGCTTCTTGGTCAAGTGCCTTGGGTACTTTCTTGTCTCCCCGTTCTATATGGACTTTGTCAAACAGATGCGTATCAGCCAGTCCCTCACGATAAGCCAGCCTACAGACGGTCTTCAAATCTGCTGCAACTCTGAAAAATGTGCTTTGCTGATGACCGAGTTCACCGAGACAGAACGCCTGCAATTCGTAGATAAAGCTTTCTGTAAGCTGCGAGAAAGCCCAATCCGAAACATGATACTTCTTCTGTATAAACTCCTGCAACCGTTTTCGAGTGGAATGATAGGCGGACATAGAGTCCCTCTTGATGTCTATACCGATATGGCTTTCTTTCTCCTTGATGAGCATTTCCAATCTCTCGATGAGCATACATCGTGCCTGCACACAGCCTTGAAACTGTTCCTTTACATCAGTTGCATCAAATGGCTGTCCTTTGGCAATTAGCGACTGATAGGTAGATTGAATGGAAAGCAACAAGTTCTCCAACCTTCCGTTAATCTCCACCGCCTCACGGCTCTTACCGTCCATCCTGCTCTCACGGGGATTCCATAAATCGGGATTGCAGGAGAGCTTGCAACTGAACTGGGCAATGGAACGCCCAATGGTAATTCGTCCCATAATCGGAGCCTTCCCCGACTTGTCCAAACCGCTCTTTTTAAGGTAGAGCAACACCTTCATCTTCTCTGTTTTCATACGCTTTAATATTTGTGGGCAAAGACAGTGCAAGCGAGTTCCATGAGAGCTTGCTCTCAAATGGACGAGCGCAGCCTGTCTTATGCAAAGTTACCCGAATTAAAGCGTTCCTCACGTACGCAGAAAACTGCCGACCAAAGCAACAGCCACACGAGCGAAAATATTTCAGTTACCGAATGCTGCACCATCGTTACCAACATCAAAACAAGGTAACACTCTGGTAACTGAACTTCTGCTTAAATCTGCATATTTTTACCCTTTACAAATAGAGCAGAATTGTGTAAATCATAGTATTTCCTCCTCATTATCAGTTAGTTTACACCAACTTCGATATTTCCTCATTTTCAATGATTAGTTACGTATTGAGATAAATTTTCTCCCGCAAGGAAATAAATTTCTATACGGGAAGAAATTTTGTGACTCACGGGAGGAGCGAAAAAGAATAACGCGCTCCGAAAAGACGGTTATTCAAATACAAATCATTATCTTTGCAAACAAATGATAAACATTTGCAATAAATCGGCTATGGAACAGCGAGTCATCATCTCGGAAAACTTTGAAAAAGAACTTGCGAACGCTATTGCAGCGTGCGAACACGACCAAGTGTTTGTGCTTACCGACGAGCACACACAGCGGCTCTGTTGGCCCGTTATAGCATGTCTTTCAGAACTGAAGGGCGCGAAAGTGATTACCATTCGGGCCACGGACAGTCATAAAGATATTGCCGCATTGTCGCATGTCTGGCAGGAACTGGGCGCCCGAGGGGGCACTCGGCATTCTTGCATGATAAACCTTGGTGGCGGAATGGTGACAGACCTTGGTGGTTTTGCGGCCTCTACGTTCAAACGAGGAATTGATTTTATCAATATTCCCACGACTTTGCTGGCAATGGTAGACGCTTCCGTGGGCGGAAAAACCGGCATCAACTTCAATGGATTAAAGAATGAGATTGGCGTGTTCAACGATAGCCGTTTCGTTATTATCAACACCCGGTTCCTGCAGACGCTGGACGAGGAGAATATTTGTTCGGGCTATGCGGAAATGTTGAAGCATGGTCTTATCGCAAATGAAGAGCTTTGGTCAGAACTTATCACGTTCAACTTGGTGCAGCCCGATTTGAAAGTGCTTCAACGAATGGTCGGCGCCTCGGTTAAAGTAAAGGAGCGCCTCGTTAGCCAAGACCCCCGGGAGACAGGATTACGAAAATCGCTGAACCTTGGGCATACCATCGGGCACGCATTCGAGAGCTGGTCGCTGAGACGCAGCCCCATATTGCATGGCTATGCCGTGTCCTTCGGGCTGATATGCGAATTGTATCTCAGTTGCGTAAAGACAGGTTTCCCGACAAACAAGATGAGACAGACGGTTGGTTTCATTCGCGAGAACTATGGTTCGCTTCCTGTTACATGCGATGACTATGAGGAATTGATAGAATTGATGACACATGACAAGAAGAATGTGGGCGGCCATATCAATTTCACGCTGCTAAGCGATGTCGGTAACATGAAAATCAATCAGACCGCCACGAATGAAGAGATTAAAGAGGCGTTAGATTTCTTCCGCGAGGGATAAAGCGCGGGCGCGGTTCGGCTTTCCAGTCTCGGTAAGTGGTATTTGATTCACATGAAGATAATGGCGCGGCTGCCAATATTTTGGGAGCGTTTGCCTGCAGATTGATTTCACTTCGGACAGTTTCTCTTGTTCCGTCAAAAGAACGACAGCCTCACCAAACTTCCTGTCGGCCCGTTTTGTAATCATAAAAGGTCTGTCCAACAGCGGCTTCAAAACTGCTTCCACTTCCTCTATCTGTATTTTTATTCCTCCGCTACTGATAACATTGTCTTTCCGTCCTTTGATTTTGAAATGTCCTGCTGCGTTGATTTCCACAATATCGTTGGTAACAAGTTTTCCCTCGTGCACCAAAGGAGCATCAATGACAAGGCATCCCTCCTCGTTGCATGCCACTTTGACACTGTCAAACGGCTTATACCATTTGCCAGCTTCAGCTCCGTTCAGCCTGCGCAGCGCAATATGAGAAAGCGTCTCGGTCATGCCATACGTGCTCCACACAGGATTTGGGAATTCTTTCAGTTCCTCTTCCAAATGTGTATCAATCGCACCGCCTCCTATGATCAAATGACTGAAATGCTGCAATGCCTCCTTTTCTTCCGGGACTTGCAAACTGTTATAAACTTGCGGAAGCACCATGGCAGCCAATGAACGCCTGTTTACATCAATTGTAATCCCACGTAAAGGGTGTCCTGAAGGAGGAACACTCACTAAATCCAAATGCCGTTCGATGCTTCGCACAACCATCATCTTCCCGGCAATGTAATCCAAGGGCATGCAAAGAAAGGCCATGTCGCCGGAAGTCAATCCAAGAAAGTCACAAGTGATACGCGCTGAATTCAGCATTCGTCTTTTCTCAACAAGTAAAGGCTTGGGCTTACCCGTGCTTCCACTGCTATGTACCAATATCGTATCGGAAGGATTATTCCATTCCTCTAAAAAAGCTTCCAGTGTCATCATACATTCTCCACCGAGACCGTCCACAACTCATCGCCTCGGATTTCTAATGGCATCTCTATATTATCCGTGAAGAGTTGCCCCGTTCCCAATCCTTGCGGCATCGATATATGCGGGCCATAGGTCTTTGCACAGAAATGAGCAACGGCATTCAGCCCGATATTACTTTCCAAAGCACTTGTTATCCAACTTCCAATCCCACGTTCTTGCGCCAGTCCGATCCATTCTTCCGATCCAAACATACCACCATGAAGACTTGGTTTCAAGACGATATATTGCGGCTGTATCCGATCAAGCAAAGCCTCTTTCATGCTCCTCACATTTACGCCTATCAATTCTTCATCTAAAGCTATCGGTATTGGAGACACTTGACATAAGTGCTCCATTGCCGTCCACTGATGCTGCTTGATAGGTTGCTCTATAGAATGGATATCATATTTAGCCAATGCTTCTATTCGTTTCATGGCATTGTCCGGCGAAAATCCTCCATTGACATCTACACGCAATTCGATTTTCTCTCTATCGAAAGATTGGCGAATATGTTTTATCAGTTCAAGTTCTTTCTCAAAATCTATTGCTCCTATCTTTAATTTCACGCAATGAAAGCCTTGTTTGAGTTTCTCTTCCAACCGCCCGCACATCTCTTCGAAGCTACCCATCCAAACCAAGCCATTAATGCGTATACCTTCTTCTCCTCTACCAAACGGAGTATCAAAGAGCATCGTACGTCCTTGTACTTTTAATTGTGCAAAGGCCGTCTCCAACCCGAAAAGAATGCTTGGATAAGGCCGCAGTATTTCATAAGGAATCTTCCCTAAGTTCTCTACTATCTTACACAGTTGGTGGAGGATATTGTCATATTCGGGTATGGCATCACACGACAAATCGGGTAAAGGCGCACACTCTCCTATCCCTTTCACCTTGGGATACGCATCATTTCGTATTGTGAGAAAATAACTTTGGCGCGTAGTATAAATACCACGCGAGGTTCCAGCGGGCATCTTGAAGTGGAACGTGCGCCTGTCTATATCAATATGTATCATTATGGAAATTGAGGAAACTTTTCGAAATCAGGCTTCCGTTTCTCTAAAAAGGCCTTTCCACCCTCTTGTGCCTCGTCCATCGTATAATAAAGCATGGTAGCGTCGCCTGCAAGTTCTTGAATACCTGCTTGTCCATCAAGTTCGGCATTCAGCCCGGCCTTAATCATCCTTAATGCCAACGGACTGCGTTCCATCATCACTTCGCACCACTCCACACAAGTATCTTCCAATTGCTCAAAAGGAACAACCTTGTTGACCATTCCCATCTCTTCAGCTTCCTTTGCGCTATATTGTTTGCAGAGGAACCATATTTCGCGAGCTTTCTTCTGTCCCACCATACGCGCCAAATAGCTGGCACCGAAACCGGCATCGAACGAACCCACTTTCGGACCAGTTTGCCCAAAAACCGCATGCTCGCTGGCTATGGTTAAATCGCACATGACATGAAGGACATGTCCGCCTCCGATAGCATACCCGTTAACCATTGCGATGACAGGCTTAGGCAGGCGCCGTATCTGCATCTGCACATCAAGTATATTCAAACGAGGAACACCATCAGTTCCTATATATCCGCCACGTCCTTTCACATGCATATCGCCACCCGAACAGAAAGCCTTGTCGCCAGCTCCGGTCAGGATAACTACCCGAATATCCTGACACTCCCGACAATAACTGAAAGCTTGGCTCATCTCCCAAGTAGTCAGAGGAGTAAAAGCATTACGATAACGCTCACGATTAATGGTGATTTTAGCTATATGATTGTAGCTTTCAAACAAGATATCCTTAAAATCAAATCCTTTGATGGTTTCCCATTCTCTCTGTACCATAATTATAATGTATTAAAATATTCTTTATATATGCGCAAATCCTCTTCACAATCGGTAAAGACTTCCAATAAGATCGGACGATCTGAATGCTCGCTGGTCAAAGTCTCCATGTGCTTTTCAAGCGACACCGGATCATCAGCCGAATAGTATCGAACATTGTTCTCTTGACAAATTCCTTCGGCTGTAGCAGAATGCTTTGCCATTACCATTTTGTTACGCACACTACTCTGTCTTAATCCTTCGAACTTTCCAAAAATTTCCCCGCCATGATTATTCAACAACAAGATTCTGAGATTAGACTTCAGATTTTGGTTCCATAAAGCATTTTGATCATAGAAGAAACTCAAATCCCCGATGACACAATACACCCGTTCATTTGTTGCCAAAGAATATCCTCCGGCTGTGGAAAGCGAGCCTTCAATGCCATTAACTCCCCGATTACAATAGATATGGTGCCATGCATAGATACACCCCAGCCTGACCGATATGCTATTGGCATAGTGAACAATAGGTATAGTATCGTCTTTCGCCAAGCGTTCTTCCAAGAACTTCACTGCCAACATATTTGAATAATCGGGCTGAAAATCCAAACGATGCGCAAGTGCTTTTTGTCTTACAGCTTCCCAACGGTTAAACCAATCTTCATTTCCATCACTATTGATGGACATCAGAATATCATTGGGACGGGCCTGAACCACACCTTGTAAGTTCTTAAAGGTATCATGCACGCAGCCTTCGGGATTAACAATCCAACATGACGCATGCTTTGCGCTACGTAGGAATTGCTTGACGCGCTTACTCACCAACACATCGCCGACATATAATATGAAATCAGGAAGGAAGTTTTCCTTCCCACCTACCAAATGCATCGTTTCCTCAAGACATGCCTCTCTTTCGCCGACACTCAATGCTTCGTGCAAGACAACATATTTTCGGGAAGCCAACCAATCTACAGTACAAGCAGCTATCGCCGAAGGCTTTGCCTGTCCAATCACGATCAATGGTCTGCTGGCAGTCTGCAGGGCAGTCTTCAATGGTTTTATATATTGAATAGAAGAGGGACGAATATCCAAATCAGATAAGAAACATATTTTACGCTCCTTAGGCAATTGTTTTACATTGAATGTATAAAGAGATTCCGCTATAGGAACGTTGATATGCACCGGCCCACGACTTCCTTGCATACAAGCTATCATTGCCTCGTTTAGCATTCGATTGCAATACCAATGTTCTTCTTCGTCACACGATTCGGGTAAACTCACCGAGCATCTGACAAAAGACCCAAAGGCACCCGCTTGTGGAAGCGTTTGTCCATCCAGCTGATTTATCCACCGATTTGGGCGGTCAGCCGACACAACGACCAGCGGAAGATGTTGATAGAAGGCCTCGGCAACGGCAGGACATAAGTTCAACAAGGCCGTACCGCTTGTGACGCAAACCACAATGGGTTCGCACAAAGCTTGGCACAATCCCATAGCATAAAAACCAGCACTGCGTTCATCGGTCACCGGATAGCACCGAATATCTCCGCACGCGTCAAGATTATGCACAATGGGCGCATTCCTACTGCCCGGGCAGACCACTGCATGGCGTACGCCATAGACGACCAAAAGGCTTGTCAATACATTTACATTTTCCTTATCTGAGAACATTCAACATCGTATTTAGTTTTATTTCGGTTTCTTCCCATTCCCTTTTCTCTTCTGAGTCTATCAGCAATCCGCCTCCAGCATAAAGGCGACAAACATTATCCATTATCTCCATGCAACGCAGTGAGACATAAAGGTGAGTGGCTCCGTCCATATTCAACGGGCCACAAAAGCCACTATAATACTTACGCTCATGAGACTCGTTATTCAATATAAACTCAAGCGCAGCCTGTTTGGGAATACCACACACGGCTGGAGTAGGATGTAGGGCAGAAAGAACACGGCCAACCTCTTCGTCATGCTTCAATGAGAAATGAAAGTCCGTACACCGGTGATACAGATTGGCAGCCATACGCGTATAGGGCTCGCTCTTCACGGTTTCCTCAGCATAAACAGACAGACTACGGCCGATATAATCAGCCACATACTGTTGTTCCCGACAGTCCTTATCTTCCCAAGCACCGGCTTTCCGCATCGTTCCTGCCAAGGCCATCGTATGCCACAAACTTTCTCCGGGCTTCCTTTCTATCAACACTTCGGGCGTGGCCATCAGCCAAGTGCCGCTCCTCGGCGTCGAAACCAGACACACAAACTGGTGCGGATACAAGGTGCAGGCCCTGCTGAACAAGTGCATTGGATCCAAATCCTCCTTACTCTCCACCTCGATATGGCGCGAAAGCACAATCTTCTGAAACCGTCCGCTAAGAAGATTTGCACGAAAGCGTCGGAAGTCTTCATGATAACTGTCCCGATCAGAAGCAACAACTTCTATCCCGGCAGCCCCCGCCTCAGCTTTGCACTTCTCACAGTAGCATTCTTGAACATCGTCAGCAGGAATCACCAACAGAGGGGCAGAAGCCGAAACTGAAAAAGGGGCAAAGACAAACCCGGAAAGACCGCTCAATGAGGCATAAGAAGGAATTACCAACGGTTCGTGGGTTGAACGTATCAGCCGGTATTTCTGCGCTTCCGGAAGCCGATAAGCAACAATAACGGTCATCTTTTCGGAGTTGTGGATTTCATGATGTAATTTGTGACATGCACCGTCGAGATCAAGTCTCCGGAAGAGTCTGTTATATCTATTTGCCACTCGTGCAAGGTATTCCCTTTGAACTGCAGCCGCCCCCAAGCCGTCACGGTGTCTCCTTCGAGCACAGCCTTGACATGACTGCCACTGACGTTGATGCCCACGCATATTTTTCCCGGACACAGGGCGATGCTCCCCACACCCGCCAAATTCTCGGCCAAGGCTAATGAGGCACCGCCCGACAGAAAGCCGAATGCTTGCTTGTTGCGTTCGTCAACTTTCATGACGGCCTTGCAGGTATCAGGCTCCGGAGTCGAAATGAATTCCATTCCCAGCGTGTTGGACAGTCCGTCGTGCCGGCGTAACATCTCTTTTATTTTTTCTACGTTCATCGTCGTCAGATTTAATTGCTCCATGCAAATTTACATAAAATACACGAGTCTGGGACAATAGTTTGTAAAAACATTGTTTTTACAGCGTAAAATCAGCCACTTTACCATGCAATATGGCTGAGATTGCGTGGCAGAATGGCTGAGATTGAATTGCAATAAGGCTGAAACAAGATTGCAATTCTTTTTTAAAAAGAGTGTCATATTGTTTGGTGGAATGAAATAAATGTTATATTTTTGCACTTAAAGATTGGTTTGTGTCAACAAATCATACAAAAAAGACATTAAAATATGAAGTCATATGCATTCTTTTATTACTTTTATTTTTACTTTGCAAGGATTTGTGGAGCGGGAAGTTGCGTGTGAATTTCAACTTAAGATTTGAATGAAAACAAGAGAATAAAAATACGAAACGGTCCCGCTTGATAGAGTGAGGACCGTTTTTCATTGATAAAAGATGAAGAAAATAGCAATACAAGGCGAGAAAGGGTCGTTTCATGACATTGCGGCACACCAATATTTTGAAGGCGAGCAGGTAGAATTGATTTGCTGTTCCACTTTCGAGCAGGTGTTTGAGCACATTAAGAGGGAGCCGACGGCAGTGGGAGTGGTGGCTATTGAGAACACAATAGCCGGTTCGTTGCTCCATAATTACGAGCTGTTGCGCGAGAGTGGTTCGGTTGTCGTGGGCGAGTATAAACTTCATATCAAGCATTCGGTTTGCTGCTTGCCCGATGAAGACTGGGCAGATATTTCCGAGGTTCATTCTCATCCAGTGGCATTGGCGCAATGTCGCAACTTTCTTTCCGAACATCCTGATATAAAAGCCGTGGAAGCGGAAGACACAGCCGGCAGTGCTGCATATATTGCAAAGCACAAGAAGTACGGCTGGGCAGCCATTTGCTCAAGTTATGCGGCCAAACTATATGGCATGAAAGTGTTGCAAGAGGATATTCACGACAACAAACATAACTATACGCGTTTTCTTGTGGTGTGTAATCCGCACGAGGTTGCCCGTTTCTCTTGTGAAGGAAAGCATAACAAGGCGAGTCTCGTATTCAGCCTGCCCCATGAAGAGGGAAGTTTGAGCAAGGTACTCACCATCTTGAGCTTTTACGACATCAACCTGACGAAAATACAATCGCTTCCGATCGTTGGTCATGAGTGGGAATACCTGTTCTATGTCGACGTAACCTTTTCAAATATGGAACGCTTTCGGCAGGGCATTGATGCCATCACGCCGCTTGTAAAGAACATAAAAATACTTGGAGAATATGAAAGCTGCTGACAGAGTGAATGAGATACAGGAATATTATTTCAGTCGCAAGTTGAAAGAAGTTGCCAAACTCAATGCCGAAGGGCAGGACATTATCAGTCTTGCCATTGGAAGTCCTGACCTTCCACCATCGAAACAGACGATAGAAAAGCTCTGTGAGGTAGCGCGAATGCCCGATGCACATGGCTATCAACCCACGATGGGCACACCCGAACTGCGCAAGGCAATGGCCGGCTTCTATCAGCGTTGGTATGGAGTGACATTGAATCCGCAGACAGAGATTCTTCCGCTTATCGGAAGCAAAGAGGGCATTCTACACGTGACATTGGCCTTTGTGAATCCCGGTGACAAGGTTTTGGTGCCCGATCCCGGCTATCCCACCTATACAAGTCTTAGCAAAATTCTTGGAGCAAAGGTTGTGAACTACAGCCTATGTGAGGATAATGATTGGCAACCCGACTTTGACATGTTGGAGAAGATGGATTTGACAGGGGTTAAACTCATGTGGACAAACTATCCAAATATGCCAACGGGGGCAGCTGCCGACATGGAAACCTACGTACGACTTGTGGCTTTTGCCAAGGAACACGACCTCGTGGTCGTCAATGATAACCCATATTCCTTTATTTTAAACGAGGGTAAGAAATGCTCTATCATGCAGGTGGAGGGTGCAAAAGACTGTTGCATAGAACTCAACTCAATGAGTAAGGCCTATAACATGCCGGGCTGGCGTGTGGGTATGTGTGTTTCGAACCCCAAGTTCATGAGTTGGATTTTGAAAATAAAGAGCAACATTGACAGCGGCACATTTCGTGGCATACAGTTGGCCGCAGCCGAGGCACTAAATGACAATGATGAGGCTTGGCATCGCGAATATAACATCGAAGTGTACAAGCGCCGACGTGGGATTGCCGAGGAAATCATGCGCGCATTGGGTTGTACGTTCAGGCAAAAGCAGGTCGGAATGTTCCTTTGGGGACGTATTCCCGAGTATTATATTGATGTGGAAGAACTCACCGAGCGCGTGCTCCATGAGGCCAGAGTCTTCATTACTCCCGGCTTTATCTTTGGCGAGAACGGCAAACGCTATGTGCGTATCAGTCTTTGCGCCAAGGAAGAAAAGCTTGAAGAGGCCCTAAGAAGAATTAGGAAAGTGGAGTGAAGAACGCGGAATGATGTGATAAATACGTGAGTTCAAAATAGGAGTCTGATGGAGAAGAAACAGAAAAAATTGCGTTTCCGAGGTCTCGGAAGATAGTAAAATTAAAAAAAAACGCCCGTCCGCCGTGGCGGAAAATAGTAAAATAAAAAAAGGACGTTCTTCCGCCACGACGGAAGATAAAAAACGTAAAAGAAACGTTCTTCCGCCATGGTGGAAGATAAAAAATGTGAAAGGAATGTTCTTCCGCCGTGGAGGAAGATAAAAAATGTAAAAGGAATATTCTCCCGCCACGGCGGAAGATAAAAAATGTAAAAATGAACTGTCGTCCGAGGCCTCGGGACCATTTTTCTCTTATCCCGAGTTGGCGTATAGATACATTAAGAATTAAAAAATATGATGATGGAACTCGAACTACAACCCCTGAATTTACCGAGCGACAATGAACGGCCTTCATGCGTGATAGCAGGCCCTTGCTCGGCCGAGACCGAAGAACAAGTACTCACCACGGCAAAGGAATTGGCAGCCAAAGGTTGTCATATCTTCCGTGCAGGAATATGGAAACCACGCACGAAACCGGGCGGCTTTGAAGGAAATGGAGAGGCAGCATTGCCGTGGTTGAAAGAAGTGAAGGAACAAACCGGTATGTTGACAGCTACTGAGGTGGCTACGCCAGAGCACGTGGAACTGGCATTGAAATACGGTATTGATGTGCTTTGGGTGGGAGCCCGTACCAGTGCTAATCCTTTTGCCATGCAGGCATTGGCTGACAGTTTGAAAGGTATAGATGTCCCTGTGCTTGTTAAAAACCCAGTCAATCCGGATATAGAATTGTGGATTGGCGCCTTGCAACGTATCAATCAGGCAGGCATCAAACGGTTGGGAGCCATTCACCGCGGCTTCTCAAGCTATGACAAGAAGATTTACCGCAACCTACCGATGTGGCAGATACCTATCGAGCTGCACCGACGCATACCTGACCTGCCAATCATCTGCGACCCGAGTCACATTGGCGGGCGTCGTGACTTGATAGCTCCTTTGTGTCAGCAGGCGATGGATTTGGGCTTCGACGGACTGATTGTTGAAAGTCATTGCGCTCCTGACGAGGCTTGGAGCGATGCCAAGCAGCAAGTGACGCCCGATATTCTGGACTATATCCTGAGTTTGTTGATTGTTCGAGACGAGCACACCACAACAGAAGGGCTTCGCCAACTGCGTTCGCAGATAGATGAAATCGATAACCTGTTGATGGACCTTTTGGCTAAACGAATGCGTGTGTGCCGTGAGATAGGAACATATAAGAAGGAACACAACATGACCGTACTTCAGGCAAGCCGCTACAATGAAATTTTGGAGAAGCGCGGTGCCCAGGCAAGTCTCTGTGGCATGAGTCCGGAGTTTGCGGCACAAGTGTTTGAGCATATCCATGAGGAGAGTGTACGTCAGCAGTTGGAAATCGTAAATCAGTAAAGAGATGAAGATTTTGATTATGGGAGCAGGTAAGATGGGAAGTTTTTTCATCGACCTGCTCAGCTTCGACCATGAGGTGGCCGTCTACGAGAAAAACCCCAAGCGTATGCGGTTCACTTATAACTGCCAACGCTTTACCAAGCTTGAAGAAGTAAAGGGTTTTACGCCTGAATTGGTTATTAATGCAGTTACTGTAAAAAACACATTGTCGGCTTTTTGTGAGATATTGCCTTACCTTTCTTCTGATTGCATCATCAGTGATATAGCCAGTGTTAAGACCGGACTAAAAACATTTTATGAACAGAGCGGACACCCTTATGTGAGCAGTCATCCGATGTTCGGTCCCACCTTTGCAAATCTAAATCAGTTGAGTGAAGAGAATGCCATCATCATCAGTGAAGGCGACCGTACGGGGCGCATCTTTTTCAAAGACCTTTACCGGCGTTTAGGGCTCAATATCTATGAATATACGTTCCAAGAGCATGATGAAACCGTGGCCTATTCATTGAGTATCCCGTTCGTCTCGACGTTTGTCTTCGCTGCCGTGATGAAACATCAGGACGCTCCGGGAACGACGTTTAAGCGTCATATGCAAATAGCCAAGGGCGTGCTGAATGAAGACGACTATCTCTTGCAGGAAATACTGTTCAATCCTTATACGAACGGGCAGGTTGCAAAAATCAGAGAAGAGCTGAAGCTGCTCATGGACATCATCGAGCATAAAGATGCCGAAGCCATGAAGGCTTTCTTGGCGAGGATTCGCGGTCATCTGAAAGAAGAATTAGGCTGAACGTTTTATGAATATACTTTGTCTGTTGCTTGGTATCTTCACTTTCGTGGAACTGAACTGCGAGAACCTTTTCGACACCCGGCACGATTCTCTCAAGCACGACATGGAGTTTCTGCCTGACAGTTACCATTATTGGAATAAGGGACGTTATTGGAAAAAGCTTAACCACATCGGACAAGAGATTATTGCTTGCGGGGGAGAAGGAAAAGCATGGATATTGCCGGATATGGTTGCGCTTTGCGAAGTAGAGAATGACTCGGTTATGCACGATCTTACCAAGCGTTCACTATTGCGTCAGGCACGTTATGAATACATCATGACCGACTCGCCCGATGAGCGCGGCATTGATGTGGCATTGCTCTATTCACCTTTTACTTTTCAGTTGCTTTCATGGCATGCCATTCGTGTTACGCCCCTCAAGGATATGAAGCCCACACGCGACATTCTTTATGCCGCAGGGCGAGTGATAACGGGCGACACGCTCCATGTGTTCGTGTTGCATGCACCCAGCAGGAGCGGTGGCGAACTTGCAACGCGCCCCAATCGAATGGTGGTTGCAAGGCGATTGCAAGCCGCTGTGGACTCTGTTCGGCGTTGTTCTTCAAAGCCGCATATTCTTGTGGCCGGGGATTTCAATGACTATACGCAAGATGCGAGCTTGCAATATCTTGTCACGCGCGGGCTTACCGACATTTCTGCTTCGGCTACGGGGACGCACGGGGCGAAAGCAACCTATAAATATAAAGGAGAGTGGGGGAGTCTGGAC
This sequence comes from Segatella maculosa OT 289, assembly GCF_000243015.1. Classification (NCBI taxonomy): domain Bacteria; kingdom Pseudomonadati; phylum Bacteroidota; class Bacteroidia; order Bacteroidales; family Prevotellaceae; genus Segatella; species Segatella maculosa. The sequence continues at coordinate 41,939 of NZ_JH594510.1, read as the reverse complement.
CATGTGCTCTGCAGTGCGCCTTTGCTGTCAAGGTTCAGAGGCTGTATCGTAGCCGACTTTCCCTTTCTGTTGACCGATGACGAGGTATACGGTGGCGTGCAACCGCTAAGAAACTTCCGAGGGGCGAAATACCTTAATGGGTTCAGCGACCATTTACCTTTAGTTGCGCACTTTGAATTCTGAACCGCGCATGAAACGCACGAAACTGGAGACAGAAAAAGTAAATTCCTTTCTCATAAGCTTTTCTGTCTCAAATTAATTGTTAACCTTTTCTGCCGAAATGATACTTTCAAGCAGTGATAATAAGGTTAAATCCGTATCTCTTATGATTTATATCCGGACAGAAACGTATTTACATCCGTATCTTTTATCATTTATATCCGTATCTAATTGAATTATCTCCATGGAGAAACGAACTTATCTCCATGGAGATAAATATTTATCTCCACGGTGATAAGAATTTATCTCCACGGAGATAATTCAATTAGATACGGATGTAAATCATGGGACATACGGTTGTAAATACGTTTCCGTCCGGTTGTAAACTTGGAAACATACACATTAAAATGGATTTATATATGGAAGAGAATTTGAGGGCTTGCGGAAAAGAGAAAAAGTCACTGCGGACTTAATGGCTGATGTGACAGGTTGGTATGGTTGGTGTGGCTGATAATCGTAGGCCGATATAAGGTTGCCTGCTTGTATTTCGTGATTTTCAAATGCAATCCGTGCTGCTTTGGGGGCTGCTGCCATGTTCCATCCATAATGAGAAGGCTGTATTTTCCCTTTTTGGGCGCATGTTTGAGTGCCTCTTGCAGCGTGAAGAAGTTGCCTCGCCCCGTTGTGGAGACCACGGCATCATAATGACGGACGAATGGCTTCAAGGTCTTTATCTTCTGCCCGATGGCGTCTGCCAGCAAGCCGGCCACAATCGATGCGCCATACACGCTGTAGTGTGTGTTGTCTTTTCTTCCCTGCGGTATATCTTTGTTCTCACCGGGTTTCAGCCACACGTGCAAGCTGCGGCTTCCGATAACTCCACACTGCTGTTCGAGCTTGGTTGTTATGGCGTTTGCGTCTATATAAACGACGTTTAGTTTCCGGGCTACGCGCTGTGCAGACAGCCTGTAGGCACCATGCGTGTCAATCAATGTGTCTGTATTGCCGGTCTCGTCATGATAGGGCACGTCGCGCAAGGCCTCATCTTCTATAAGTTCGCTTTTCGCTTGATGGAAATTCCGTCGGACTACAGGGCTCATCAAAATCGGGATTGCTCCTTTTGCCATCGTCTCACGAGCATATCGCTCTATGTTGGCATCGAAAGTCGCTCCCGGAACCGTATGCCGGGCGGTGTCAAGCTTTGAGTCGTTGTGCCCGAATTGAATGATTACATAGTCGCCGGGCTTCAATGTTTCAAGCACCTTTTGCCATCTTCCTTCGTCCAGAAAGCTCTTGCTTGAACGCCCATTGACTGCATGGTTGCTCACAATCACGTCTTCTGTGAAGTTGGCCTGCAACATCATTCCCCAACCTCGTTCAGGATTATGCAGCGGGTCCTTTTTATCGGCCGCCGTTGAGTCTCCTATAATATATATAACAGGCCGAGGACGTTCGGAAGCAACCAAAAATAAGGCTGCCAATGCGAAAAGAAAAGGGATAAAATGTTTCATATGCACAGCCATTGGACCTCGAGAATGCCGATACTCAGTTGAATTGGTTTACTTTAGAACCGTGGTTGTCAGCTCTTCTATCGTAACCAAGGTCTGTTCGCCTGTCTGCATATCTTTAAGCGTCAGTTTTCCTTCGTTCATCTCATTTTCTCCGGCAAGCACCACGAAAGGAATATGCTTTGCGTTTGCATATCCCATTTGCTTTTTCATCTTGGCCTTGTCGGGGAATAGCTCTGTACGAATGCCGGCTTTACGAAGCTGTGAAACGAAAGGAAGGCAATAGGTGGTTTCCTTTTCGCCAAAGTTAATGAAGAGAACTTGGGTGGCATTCGTGGCCTCTTTAGGATAAAGGTTTAGGGTGTTCAGCACATCATAGATGCGATCGGCCCCGAAGGAAATGCCGACACCGCTTAACCCCGGCATACCGAAAATGCCCGTAAGATTGTCATATCGTCCACCTCCGGTTATACTTCCTATCGATGTGTCAAGTGCCTTGACTTCGAATATGGCCCCCGTATAATAATTCAAGCCGCGTGCCAATGTCAAATCAAGTTGTATTTCATTATTCAGTCCGGTAGATTGCAACGTATCGAGAATAAACTTTATCTCTTCAATGCCTTTCAACCCTGTTTCCGAACCTTGAAGAACTCCGGCAATCACATTGAGTTTAGCCCCATTCGAGCCTTCTAAGGAGATAATTGGCTGAAGTTTTTCGATTGCCTCGTCGCTGATACCGTTGGCCTTGAGTTCTGCATTCACATGATCAAGACCAATTTTGTCGAGTTTGTCGATAGCAACCGTGATATCGACAATCTTGTCGGGCTCGCCAATAATCTCGGCAATGCCAGCCAATATCTTTCGATTGTTGATTTTTATTTGAACTTTTATTCCGAATTGTGTGAAAACTGTATCCACAATTTGCATCAATTCTATCTCATTCAGCAGTGAATCTGACCCTACGATATCAGCATCACACTGGTAGAACTCGCGATAACGACCTTTTTGCGGACGGTCTGCACGCCATACGGACTGAATCTGATAGCGTTTGAAAGGAAGTTGAAGCTCGTCACGATGCATTACCACGTAACGTGCAAACGGAACCGTCAAATCATAGCGAAGTCCCTTCTCACACAAGCTTGCGGCCAAGTGAAGCGAGTTGCGTTCATGCAGTTCTTCATCAGAAATTTTACTAAGATAATCCCCTGAGTTCAGTATTTTGAAAAGCAATTTATCCCCTTCTTCACCATACTTTCCCATGAGGGTCTGTAAGGTTTCCATTGCCGGTGTCTCAATCTGTTGAAACCCATAAAGGGCATAAACGTCTTTTATGGTGTTGAAAATATAATTTCTTTTTGCCATCTCTTCGGGCCCAAAATCACGGGTCCCCTTTGGAATGGAAGGTTTTTGTGCCATGCTCTATTATTTATAGAATGATTGTTTGTTCCCTATCAGGGCCTATCGATACAATACGGATAGGGGTTTCAAGGAATTCTTCCAAGAAACTGATATAATCTCTGAAGGCTTGTGGGAATTGTGATTTATCGGTGAACCTTGTCATATCTGTCTTCCAACCGGTAAACTCTTTGTAAACAGGTTCCACTTCTTCAAGTTCATAAGGCAATTCTTCTGTGCGACTTCCATCTTTCAATTTATAACCTACACAAGCCTTGATGATTTCAAAGTCATCAAGAACGTCACTCTTCATCAGAATCAATTGAGTTACACCGTTGATCATTATTGAATAACGCAACTGAATCAAATCAATCCAACCGCATCTACGTTCGCGTCCGGTTACAGCTCCATATTCATGTCCGCGCTGTCTAATCGTCTTTCCAACCTCATCAAAAAGTTCTGTTGGGAAAGGACCTGCACCGACACGTGTGCAATAAGCTTTCATTATGCCATAGACTTCTCCTATTTTGTTTGGGCCAATACCCAAACCGGTACATGCTCCGGCACAAACGGTATTGGATGATGTGACGAAAGGATAGGAACCGAAATCCACATCAAGCATCGTTCCCTGCGCTCCTTCGCAAAGAATATTCTTTCCTGAGCGTAGAAGATTATTGATTTCATGTTCGGAATCAATGAAGTTGAACTGCTTCATATAGTCGATGCCCTCCTTCCAAGTCTTTTCGACTTCTTCAAGACCATCAAAATCAGTCCACCCAAGCGCAGCCAACATCTTCAGATGTCGCTTTTTGTGAGTAGCATATTTTTCTTCAAAACCATCAAGAATATCTCCTACTCTCAATCCGTTTCTGCTAACCTTATCCGTATAAGTTGGTCCGATGCCCTTACCCGTAGTTCCTACTTTATCCTTTCCTTTATCAGATTCATACGCCCGATCCAAAATACGATGAGTGGGCATTATGAGATGGGCTTTCTTTGAGATGTACAGACGTTCTTTCAAAGGGTGCCCACTCTTTTCCAAGTCTTTTGCTTCCAACATGAACAAATCGGGAGCAAGCACAACACCGTTACCAATTATATTCACTTTCCCACCTTGGAATATACCGGAAGGAATTGAACGAAGCACATATTTCTGTTTTTCAAACTCTAAAGTATGTCCTGCATTCGGTCCTCCTTGAAAGCGTGCTACCACGTCGTAGTCAGGCGTTAAGACGTCAACTATCTTTCCTTTTCCTTCATCGCCCCACTGTAATCCGAGTAGGACATCAACTTTTCCTGTTGTGTTCATCTTTTATACAGATTATTGCTTTTTAATTCCTATACTGTTTTTAACCTTATGTTGTCGCATTGAATTGGGTTGACACCTATTGCACACCCCGTACAGATAGAGCATAAAATCATCTTTGCAAAAACGTTTGGGTTTCATCTTATCAATTGTATCCACTATTTCCGTACAGTTTAAGTAAGTAGTCTTCCCACATATCCTGCATATCTGTTGAATGTGCCCATGTTCAAGAGAAGAGGCTTCGTACACAACGGAACCTAACAACTGATGTTTGACAACCAATCCTAATTTCGAAAATAATTTTACACAGTTATAGAGTGTCGCCCTACTTACGCGGAAACATTTTTTATCAAGAATATCATTCAATGTTTCTATGGTGAAATGACCGTCCACGCTGTATATCGCCTCCAATACAGCATAGCGTTCGGGAGTCTTGCGATGACGATCCGTTTCCAAACATCTATTCAAAATCTCGTAAGCCCTTTGTATGTCCTCTTTCACCATTGAAATAATTTGATGTACAAAAATAACAACTTTACGTCAGATTGGAAAATATAATAACATTATTTTAATTTAAAAATCTATGACATTGTGCAATGCCTTACGCGCTATCAGTTCATACTCACGACCCAGTTCCATAAAGTTCATAACAGCATTTATTGCTGCATGTTTGACTCCCATGTTGTCACAAACCAAAGCCGTGGCCGCCTGATCAAGAAATTCGTTAATGCCTCGTTCATTGGGTTTCATACCTTTTCCAAATAAGCGACTTAGTAAACTATAACCACAAATCTGGTATAGAATTTTATCTGAGGCAATACACTCAAAGGCTAAAACAGAGGCGTAATCGACATACTGAAATAGATTCATAGCCAGCAATTCGGCAATTTCTTGCATCTCGGTCTGCTCTAACCACACATCAGCCAACTCTGCATCCATTCTTTCCGCAGGCATAATCAGCGTCGCGAGAATCTTGCATTCACGTATGTTCTCCTTAAACAAAGCAATCGCCAAATCATAGTCTTTTCCATATTCTTTAGCCTGCTCATTCAAACTGACCAAAGGTATGCCCCAATTGATTTTATAATCTACCCCTTTCGCGCGCATAGACTGCGAAACCGGGCCATTCATCTCAAGTCTGAAACTCTGTTTGATTGCTTTCAGTTTATCTTTCAATTCCATATCTTCTGTTTTTTTTATCTAAATCGGTCGCCGGTAAGTTTGCACCGGCGGCGCAGTTAACATTTCTTTGTGTTTGACGCTTGCGCACCCTGCGCAGTTAACACATGTTTACGTTTGAAGCTTTCGCCCCGGGGCGCAACCCACTTTTCTTTCCGTTTGATGCTTTCGCCCGCGGGCGCAAGGGCGATGACCGTTCCGGAGGGTTAATATTCGCCTGAATAACGCATCATCTGATGCGTATAACTTTCGGTATAATCCAATTCTATATCGACAATATTGCCGGCAGCATCATATTTCGGCTTCATCCATGGATTCAGAAATCCTTTATAGGGTGCAATTCCCAACTTCTCATAGCGTTTGTGGATTTCTTGATGCAGTTGGAAGTCGATATGAACGGCATATTTCTCAACGAGCATTCGTGCCTTTTCATAATCTCCCTCGCTTTTTATACGCTGGATTTCGGCCAGTTGACGGGCAAAAATATTTCTGAGTCGCTCGTAATCTTTCACCATCACATCATGTTTACCATCATGAATTTCCAATGAAACAATTTGATGTTCCGTGTCCATGTCAAGTGCCCAATTTGCAATCAAGGCTCTGTTTCTCATGTGTGCCTCCTCTATATTTTTGCCCAATTCTATTCGTACCGATTGTGTCAGCAATCCATTCAGCATATAAGTATAATATTGACTCTTATAAGCTTCTCTATTGGGCAGTAAACCTAACGCTAACATTTTATCATCAGCTAAATAATAGAGTCCGAATAAATCTGCACGTGCTTCTTCAATGGTGTTACCATAAGCTTTCAAAGCGTCCGGGGCAGTATCTTTTAATAACTGCCCGCTTCCATGTCCGAGACACTCATGCATATCCGTATGGAGAACATCGCAAATAGCTCCATACTCATTAATGAGTTGGCGTGTTTTACTGTCTATCACGAATTCTGACATAAAGTCACTGCCATGGGAGACCTTGTTGTATACGTCTATAAGATTGCCGATGGTAACGCTTTTTGATCCATACTCGGCTCTGATCCAATCAGCATTCGGAAGATTAATACCTATTGCCGTCGAGGGATACTCATCTCCCCCAAGCATAGCTGCACAAACGACATTTGCAGTTACACCTCTCACCGTCTTCTTCTTGAATCTGTCGTCTATCGGAGAATGATCTTCAAACCATTGGGCATTTTCACTAATCAATTGTGTACGCTTTGTAGCAATGACGTCTTTATATTCTACAATGCCTTCCCATGAACCTTTGAGCCCTAAAGGGTCTCCATATACTTCTATAAATCCATTGATAAAATCAATCTGCCCTTCATGCTCTTTGAGCCATGCAACAGAATATTCATCGAACAAGGCCAAGTCGCCCGTTTGATAATATTTGATGAGCATGGAAATTATCTTTTCCTGCTGTTTATTTTCAGCATATTGCTTGGCTTTACTCAGCCAATGGATGATTTGGCAGATTTTTTCCCCATACAAACCATCAGCCTTATAGACCAATTCTTTCACTTCTCCGTTGATTTTGATCAATTTAGAATTAAGTCCATAAGATGCCGGTCGCGTTTCGCCATCTGCTTTAAGGCTCCCATAAAACTGTTCGACTTCTTTTTGGGAAACATCTTCGTAGAAATTGCATGCCGATGTTCTTATCAAATCAACTCCCTCGGTCTTATTTACTCGTTTTGGTAAGTAATCTTCATCAAAAATAACCTTTAAGAGTTCGGCCCGTAATTCCTGCTTGGCATCATCAGAACTTAATCCCAACAGCTCATACGGCAAGGCATCATAGGCCTCACAAAAAAAACTCTTGCTGAATTTAGGCGTAAACTTGTCGCAATTATAATGATGATAGATACCATTTGAAAACCATACACGTTTTAGATAAATAACCAACGCTCTGAAATCTTGATTATCACGGTTGCCATCATAATTAAGATAGATACATTCAAACACCTTGCGTATTCTCAGATTATATTTACCAAATTGATCAAATGTGATATCTCTACCCGACAAGACCGCTTTAGACAAATAATAAATATAAATCTTTTGTCGAAGAGACAATTCTTCAAATCCAACAAGTTTATATCTAAGAATTTGAATGTCTGCAAACTTTTCGTCTATATACTTCATATTATTCATACAAAATCAAAGCCCACAACAAGAGGACAATCACCTTGCTGTGGACTTCGAAATATAAAAATTAGAATCATTCAACACTAAGTATCGATAATTTATTTTTTACACCAAGTTTCCTTCCACGTCTTTTTGGCATCTCCAGTTGTAAAGGATATTGTTGACAATGACGAAGCTTGTAGTCACGGGGTGTACAACCATTTAATCTAAAGAAAGAAGCATAAAACGACTGACGATTAGAAAATCCCACCATATCTGAAATATCTTCCATATTCAAATCCTTATAACGTTTGTCCACGAGCAGAGTCATGGCTTCTTCTATACGGTATTTATTGACAAATGAAGTATAATTCATATGAAACCTTACATTTACAACTGCCGAAATATAACGCGTATTTGTACTCAAATCATCGGCAAGTTTTTTTGCGGAATAATCCTTATCCTTATATTTTTTCTGTATCAAAATAATATCAAGAATTTTCTCTTTCAAATCGTCCATTAATCCCGGACTTATCAAGGTTTGGTAAGCTGCTTCTTTTTCCCGCTTTTCGGTAATATTATACTTTGCCATACATAGAAATAATTAAATAGTTATCCTCCTTTATGTCGCAAATATAGATATAAAAAATTAATTTATCAAGTTTTTGGACATTATTTTTTATAAAAATTTGGTAACTTTGTCGAAGTAAATAACTTGATATAACCAAAATATGAAGAAAATCATTATTGCCATTATTGCTCTTATCTTTACAACATCAACATCGGCCCATAAAGAGTTTTATACCATAATTGTCTCTCTTGATGGTTGTCGCTGGGATTATCCGGAATGGTATGACACACCTTTCTTGAACTACATGGCAGAGAAAGGCGTCAAATCAGGATTAATCCCCTCCTATCCCTCAAAAACATTTCCTAATCATTATACGTTAGCAACAGGCCTCTATCCCGATCATCATGGCATCATCGCAAACTCTTTTATTAATAGAAAAGATGGAGTTGTCTTTTCTCTTGGCAATCCTAAGACAAAGGTTGATAGCAGATTCTATGGAGGGGAGCCCATATGGGTTACTGCCAAGAAACAAGGCAAACGAGTATTCACGTATCATTGGCCGGGAAGCGATGTCAAGATAAAGAATCAATATCCCGATGTTTGGTTCAACTACAACAAGCACCATCTGACGGTGAGCGAACGTATCACATTGGCCTCGCAAGCCATCAATGGAGCGAGCGCGCCCGAGCTCATCATGATTTACTTTGAAGAGCCTGATCACCAAGGCCACAACTACGGTCCACAAGACCCGCAGACGAAGAATGCACTGCGAAACATGGACGCACAACTTTCCGAACTATGGCAAAACATACAGCAGGGGCCGCGCAAAGACAGCGTGAACCTCATCATCGTTTCCGACCATGGAATGACATTGGTAAGCCCGGAACGGAAAATTGAATGCAAAAAATACCTCAACCCCAAATGGTATGAACGCATCGAAGGTAACCTTCCGGCACAGATTTACTGCAAGAAAGGCTACGTCGATTCCGTCTACAATGCGCTCAAAGACCTCCAGCATCAGCGCGTGTGGAAGAAGCAGGACGTGCCCGCTTATCTTCATTATGGCACACATGAAAACATAGGAGATGTCATTGTCGACCCACAAGAGGGCTGGTTGGTGACCGATGGAACCGTGAATAGAGGCGGAATGCACGGCTATGACCCCACATATAGCGACATGCAAGCTGTATTTCGGGCGATAGGACCGAGCTTCAAGCATATCGACTATCCTCATTTCCGGAATGTCAATGTCTATACTCTCCTATGCCATCTCATCGGTATAACTCCGGCTCCCAATGATGGAAATTACATGGAAGTAAGTCCGATACTTAAGTAGTCGCCTAAAGACTTAACCGACAAGTGTAATACTCGACAGCTCCTTTCTGTCATGAACCGCGCGCGTCCGTGAAACAACTATCCAGTGTCAACCTGCGTGCAATCAATCGGCAAATCCGCTTTCGTTGTCTTGCGATGCTCTCGCATGCAGGGCATGAGCAGTCTCCACGCGGTCTTGGCCGGCGGCATGACTTGCGCTTTTTCATGATGAGGAAGTTTGTGCTGCGCTCTACCCTATGTGCGTTCGATATGAGCCCCATGGAAAAAAACAGGAAAAAACTGCGTCTCTGAAGCATCGGATTAACGGAAAACAAAAAAAGAAAGCCCGTCCGACGGCTCGGAAGATAGTAAAATGTAAAGAGAAAGTTCGTCTTCCATGGAAGAAGATAAAAAATGTAAAGGGAAAGTTTTTCTTGCAAACGTCAAAACATAATAGGTGTTAGATGCCCCGCTGGGGCAAACGTTAAACCGAAAGGAAAGTTAAATGCCCGGCTGGAGCAAACGTCAAACCAAAAGGAAAGTTAAATGCTCGGCTTGAGTAAATGTCAAACCAAAAGGAAAGTTAAATACTCAACATGGGCAAACGCTAAACCAAAAGGAAAGTTAAATACTCAACATGGGCAAACGCTAAACCAAAAGGAAAGTTAAATGCCCCACCGGGGCTGTCCGTGGGCGATGATAAAAAATGTAAAAAGAAACTGTCGTTCGATGCCGTAGCGCTATCGGGTGGGTTCTTTTATCCCGAGCTGCGCTCTACCATCGTGAGGATGGTATGGCTGTCCTTGTCGAGAATCAAGTCCATCTCCCAATCTCCGAACTGCCCTGCCGTCAGCCTCCTTGGGACGTTCGTGTATGCTGTCCCTGATGCTCGGGGCCGGGGGGCTCATGCCTGTACAGGGGCTGTTCATCTTATAGCGGCAGTTCGGGGCAAGAACGTCCACTTCTAACATGGAGGTCAACTCTTGCTACCACCCATTAAAAATTGGGCTTCTGTCTTGAATGTTTAGGAATAACTCCTTTCTAAAGGCCGACTAATTAGATAAGTCTCGCCTCATGCCGGGCGGCCATTCTGCAACAGGTGTCTGTATTGACTTTTGTCAAGAAATTGCAGTGACAAGCCATTTTCTCACACGAAATCCTTGCTCGAACGAAAAAACCGAGTTAACTTTGCAGACGTAATTAGGATAACAAGCGAACAAGTACGCATTAAACATTTTAGAAAAATAAAAAGAAAATGGAAAGGATAACTATGACAATTAAGAAAATCGTAATGATGATAGTTCGGGCCTACAAGCATTCAATGAATGACTACGGTGAGGCCTTGTTAAATGGTAGGGGTTACACCTGTGCATAGACATCGGACAAGAATTAAATTCAGGCCGATTGGTTCTCGCCAATCGGCCTTTTTTGTAGTATCGGACCTAATACCGTTGAAGTATGGACTAAATGTCGGCTCAGTAAATTTTATTTTTCCTTAGGAATGATATTAGAACCTCCTCCGGCTCAAAGGAAAGACTCACCTCAAGCTTCCCTCCCCTTGGGAGGGGTAGGACGAGTGTTATTTGAGGGACGGAGTGGGTGTTTGGGGAATTTCAGGGCTCCCCTCCTTTAGAGAGGGTGGGGGAGCTCCCTTTCTGTCATCGTATTGCTCCAACTTTCAAGGCAGCCACGCTTTCGTTGCCAACGGTATAGTCGCCCTTAGTGGGGTCCTTATACTGTGGGTTGCTTCCGTTCCTGCCCGATGTGTCGCCATTCCAAAAGAACTTATTGGCGGGGTCTGAGGGCGCGAAAAGGCTCGCGTTGTTGCAGTTATAGTAGTAGTTGTTGGCGTATTGCGGTGCAGAGGTCGTGGCCTGATTAGTATAAACGGCTTGCGTGTTGCTGAAGATGTTGCCTGCCACTTTGATTTGCTGTCCGCCTTTCTTTCCATTGAAGCGCACGTAGAGGATGCGCTTTCCCGGGGCTCCGTTCATACAATGGTCGATGGTGTTATTTGTTAAAGAAATTTGGGGCACGGGGTTAGAGAAGCTTTTGGCCGCATCATCATAGCGGATGAAGTCACGTTCTGTGGCACAGTTGTAGATGATGTTATTGTCGATGGTAAGTGTTTTAATGTAACCCTTACGGCAGTCGAAGAGGTCGCCTCCATCGCACACCACGTCATGTATGGAGGAGTTTCTGATGGTGACGGCTTCGACGGTAGCTGCGACGTTGATATAGCAGAAGCCTTTAAGGACGGTTCCGCCGGTTTGCGCACCGTAGAACTCGCAGTTGTTAATGTCGAGTGGTGCATAAGTTGTGGCGGTCTTATAGTTAAAGAACTGGTCGTTCGTGGCGTTAGTTGTACCGTCTACGATAACATTCTTCATTGTCAGTCCGGCTCCCTCTTCCAGCTGGAAGCGTCCTTGTATCTTCGGCTTTGCTGTTGGATAGATGCCCTTGATGGTGATACTCTTGTTGACGACCGCAGCCCCCGCGCCTTCGTTTCCTGCACCTGCACTGATTTTGTAGGTGCCGTTGTAGAGGGCGAAGACCTGTCCTTGCGTTGCTTTCTCGAGCATCTCGCTGAAGTTATCGGTGGAGCGGACAATAGTGGCTCCCGACAAGTCGGCAATAGTCTTGAAGGTCTTCGAGCCTCGCTCTTTACCGTTCTTATAGAGTTTGAGGGTATATTCCGTTTCGGGTTGCAGACCGGTGACGCGTGCTCGTCCGTTGTTTTTGTCGTCGGCAGTGAGGGTATATTCCGTTGCTTTCTTTCCGCTGTTCTTGTTGAAGACGACGATTTGGTCGGCTTCTTCTGTTGCGGGCCAATGGGCAATTACGTCTTTGTCGCCCGTGTCCTCAAGAGAGAAAGCCGTGAGAATCTGTTGTGCGGCGGTACGGAAGTAAACGCCTGTCCACTTGGAGTTTCGGGCGGCGTCGGTTGCATCGAGTACCATCACACGGGCTGAATATCTGGTGTCGTAGACAAGGCTTTTCAAGGCGAGCGCAGGGTCGTTCACCTTTGTTGTGATGACTGGCTTTCCCTTGAAGTCGAGACTGTCGTCGGCATAGACCTCCACTTGGTAGGCCTTGGCACCAGTGGTTGCCGTCCAAGTCAGCGTGGCACCGTTTTCCCCAATATTCTTTACTTCGAGTCCTATAGGCGAGAAGTTTCTCTCGAAAATGATATCATGGATTTCTTCCATGGGGTTCCCGCATGATGCAAGGCCTATAGTGAGGCCCAGCATGCAAGTTGCGGCGATATAATTTGTTTTCATGTTTGTTCTTATTCGTTAGTTAGATGATTGTCCGTAATTGCCGTTGTTATTCAACAGCCCGTTGCTTTTGTCGATGAAGGTCTGCCAAATGGGCCAGAGACAGTGAGTGCTGGGCTTCACAGCATATAGTCCGCCGATATAGTCATCGGTGAGTATGTTGAGGCCCGTCTTGCTGTCAACGAACCAGTTCTTCGAGGTCCAACCCTCGGCCTTCAGTCGTTTAATTACGGTGTCGTCGTCCTCCCCCTTGTCAAGTCCATAGATTTTGATGTTTGTGGCATCCGTCGTTCCGTTGATATAGACCTTGTCGGGCAGGCCAGCGTATTGTCCTGTTCTGTTGGCAAGGGCCGCAAGTTTCTCCGTTTCTTCCTTCATTTTGCTATCGATGATGCCCCAACGAATCAAGTCGGCCTTGCGCAGCGATTCGCCTGCAAACTCCAATGCCCTTTGCTCGACGATGCCATCGAAGAAGGCTTGGCGGCTTGCCGTGTATTTGGTCTTGAGGGCAGCGACCTTGCTTGCGGGGAGCACCCGCGCGAGCACAGGTTCCATGTAGGTCCATGCTTTGGAAGTGTTACCAAGGGCGTTCTCGGCCTCTGCTGCCATAAGGTAAACATCGGCAAGGCGCATGTACTGCCAATTGATGCCATCATCGTTGGTGGAGGTGACCTTTCGTTTCATCCATTCGTAGCGCAGTTTTCCGAAGCACCACTTGTTGACAGCCCTTAGCTGTACGTAAGCGTTTCCCTTGCTATCGAGATCTTTGCTCCAATCGTATGGAACACAGGTGATATCTCGGCGCGCATCTTCGGGATCGTAGGCATAGTAGAGGGTCGGTGTCGGACCATTGACACCGCCTTGGGCCTGTCCCGTGTATTGGTCTTTGCTGTTATGCTTCACACCTAAGGTATAGAGAACACGCCCGCGCCCGTCCGAGAACGGTATCTCCCAAAGACTTTCACCGCCGGCAGTCACATTGTCTTCACAGAGTTTGATGAAGTTCTCCTTGAACGAGCCGAGTTCGTTACGCTTGGCGTCGATGATGGCTTCACATTCGTCTTTGACAATCCTGTACATCTTCTCCGGTGCCAGTTCGGGGTCTTTGGAAAGGCGATAACCGTCGCCCCGCAGTCCGTATCCTCCGGCGTAAAGGGCAATGCGCGCACGTAGGGCCTTAACGAAGCTCTTGCTGACGCGTTCCGTTGTCTTCGTGATGGCGTTTTGATTGGGCCAGTAACAGTAGTTGCTGGCCTCTTTGAGATCTGACAGGAGCACCTTGTAGATGGAATCACGGTTGGTACGCGGCAGATAAATATTGTCGTTATTGTTGGGCTTGAAGCGTGCCGGAACATCTCCCCATGCCTTTGTGAGGTCAGTGTAGATGACGGCCCTTAACGTTAGTGCCTCTCCTAAAAGCTGAGCCATATCGGGGTTGTTCTTAACGTTTCCGTATTTCCTTAAGCCTTCGATGGCGAGGTTTGCCCGCTCAATACCTTCGTAGAACTTGCCATAGGCATTGTTGTCTGTATTCATCTGCGGGTTGTTTGCCGAAGTATCGTAGTTCCAGAGTGCTTGTTTCTCGTTATTGGCGTTGGCTTTGGAAGGTTGTGTTCCACTTCCCACCTCGACATCGCTGTTCAGCCCGTAATAGGGAAGGAAACGCCCTCGGTAGGAGTTTGTCTCTCCGAAGGAAACGTTGACCGACATGAGTTCGGCTTCCGCCAAAGAGTAGGTCGAAAAGGTTGTGGATTCATCAAGCGAAGACTTCGTGGGCGCATCCACATCACAGGAGCTTAGTGTTACTCCTGCAATTATAACCGATAGTAATGTGTCGTTTATATATTTTTTCATAATAATATTCAATTTAGAAGTTTAGGTTCAAACCAATAACAAATGAACGACTCTTCGGATATGCCGAATAGTCAACGCCAGGTGTCAGTGCAGTCTTCTTGACGGTGTCCGACTCGGGATCGAAACCCGAATAGCCAGTTAAGGTGAAGAGGTTATATCCAGTGCAATAAAGTCGAAGACTATTAATACCGACACGGCGTGTCAATTCCTTTGGAAGCGTGTAGCCCAAGGTTAAAGTGCTGAGACGAAGGAAAGAGGCATCTTCGATAGCCCAGTCCGTCAACACCATCTTGCCCATATAAGGAGACCACATGGTAGTATTTTCGTTGAGTTGGGCAAGGCGTACAGGGTCATTGCTCAAGAGACCTGTTTTTGGGTCGAGGTTGGTCCACCGCTTACCGTCTGCCATTGCATCAATCATGTTACGATAGATGTATTTACCGGTTGTGGTGTATTCAATCTTATTAGCATTGTATTCCTGATTGCCGATTGAATAATTGAACTGAGCGCCTAAATCAAATCCGTAAGCACGAGCATTGATATTGAAGCCACCATAACAGTCGGGAGCTACATCACCGATTTTGGTTTTATCGTTGGCTGTGATTTTATGATCGCCGTCTTGATCTTTGAGCTTTAAAGATCCTGGACGAACCTTTCCTATTACGGCCGTCGCATCGTCAACCCCATCTTTCAGTGTCCACGTATCTGTTGCAGCATTATAGCCGGTGAAGTCAGAAACCTCATATCGACCAGCATTCTGGTAGCCAACAATTTCTCCAACATGACCTCCGACAGCAACGATGTATTCGGGATCAATCTCACTTGATGCCCAATGCGTCTCTTGATAGAAGTTGTTGATTCCAAGTTGTTTGATTTTACTCTTGTTGAAGTTGATATTTCCACTTAGATCAATGCCCCAGTTCTTTTTGTCTATAACATGCCATGTAAATGTTGCTTCAAAACCTTGGTTCTGTGTCTTACCCAAGTTGCGGTATTGCGCCTCATAACCTGTACCTGAAACAGGGAAAGCTATTAACAAGTCTTTTGTCGTATTCTTATAGAATTCAAAACTTCCGTTCAGTTTACCGCGGAGAAGCGTCCAGTCTACACCGATGTTACGTGTAATTGTAGTTTCCCATTTCAAATTAGGGTTAGCCATATAGCTGGATGGTCTCAATGGATTTGAGAACCCATTTACCCATGTACGTTGAGATGAAGTTGCATCATAGGGCATATACTCTTGAATGAGCTGTCCGGATAGAATATTATTGTTACCGGCAGTACCCAAACTGAAACGTAATTTCAAATCATCTATCCAGTTCTTTGTACCTTCCATAAACTTCTCGCTTGTGACACGCCAAGCCAAAGCTGCGGAGGGGAAATAGCCCCATCGGTTATTTTTCGAGAATTTAGACGATGCATCAGCACGGAATGTGAAACTGGCAAGATATTTATCTTTATACGAGTAGTTCGCACGAGTGAAGAAAGAAAGCAACTTATCATCGGGATTGTAGAAATCACTTGTACCCGAGGCAGTTCCTTGTGATGACAGTCTCCATGCAGTATCTGCATCATAAGAAGTTGGGAAGCCCACAACCTGATTGAGGTTGTCATGCTCTTTCGTGATGAGATATTCATGTCCCAGCAACATATTCAAACTATGATTCTTGTTTTTTATGATATTCTTGAAATCATAGTTGATTGTATTCGTGTTACGAAAAGTTTCACGGACGTCATTGTCGAGGCTAATCAACGGATGGTTGGCAAAAGCTTGGTCTGCATAATTTCTGGCTTGATAAGAAGTCAATCCAAAGAAGCGTTGGTCATACATCGTATAATAATCATAACCAAATTCGGTTTTCAATGTAAGGTTCTTGTATACTTCCCAACCAAACGCACCAGCAATATTCAGGTTCTTGTTTTGCTTCTTTCTGTCATTGTCGGCAGCAGAGGTAATCGGGTCATAGATGTTCATGTCGCTATCATCAAATGATGTGTTGGCTTCGTCGAGTCCTTTTAAAGGAATTACCGGATAGATGACGGCATCTTTCAAACGCTTATCAGTGTTGTAGACTCCCTTGGAATCATTTGCCCCTCCACCTCGCACATCAGTATCGCTAAAGCGGGCCTGCAGGTCGAATGTCGTTGTCTTTGAAGGTTTTGTGTTTAGTTTCAGGCTGAAGTTGTCGCGTTTGAAACTTGATCCAACCATGATAGCTTTGTCATAGATGTGTGCATAGCTGAAAGAATACTTGACATTATCCGTTCCACCTGTAACGCTCAAGTTGTGGTTGTAGGTATGACCTGTACGGCCGTATGTCATATCCTGCCAATCGTTACCTTTCACATTATTATATAAGTCCAGGTCCTGATAGTTGCCGAAATAGTCAGTATAGGAACTTATTTTATTAGGATCGTTATTATTTTTCAGCAGTGCAAGTTCATATTGCCACTTGGCATAGTCACCCGGAGAAAGCACATTCATCTTCTTTGCGATTTTCTTCCAGCTATAATATGTGTTGTAGCTTACATTCACTTTACCTACCTTACCGCTTTTTGTTGTAACAAGAATTACACCGTTCGCACCGCGGCTACCATAGATAGCCGTTGAAGAAGCATCTTTCAAAACCGTAATGTCATCAATGTCTGTAGCCGGAATATTGCTGATGTCATCAACTGGAAAACCGTCTACAATGAATAACGGGTCATTACTCTGCGTGATGGAACCACCACCTCGTACGCGGATTCTCACTGTGGCATCGGGAGAACCTTCGGAAGTGCTGACTTGCACACCGGCCAACTTACCTGTCAGTGCCTCGGAAGCCGATGCTACGGGAACAGCGGCAAGGGCCTCATTGCTGACTGTTGCAACAGAACCTGTGATGTCTTTACGCTTTACCGAACCATAGCCAATGACAATAACGTCGTTCAAACTGGTGGCGGCATCTTCAAGAGTTACATGAAGCATGCTCTTACCTGCGGCATCAATGGTCTGCGTCTTCATACCGATGTATGATACCGTTATCTTTTTGCCGTTTCCTTTAAGGTTTAACGTAAAGTTCCCATCAAGGTCGGTGACAACTCCGTTACCTTGCATTCCTTGTTCCATCACCGTAGCTCCGATGACAGGTTCTCCGGAACTATCTTTGACGGTTCCTTTGATTGTCTGTGCAGAAAGGTCTCCTACAAGTAGTAATAGAAAGCCAATAAGCACAATTCGAAATCGATTTAAATTAATAGACATAAATTTCTGATTTGTTAGATTAGTATAGTTTCACAGGGGCAAAAGTAATAAAATATTTGATAGTTTGCAATTTTAATTGAAAATATTTATTGCAAACGACACAAAATCTTCTATCGATTTTCCTTTTGTTAGTTTTCTTCCTTCTGGATTTATATTGTTTCTTTATGAATAACAGATGTTTCGATAGCTTTATAAACACTTTCTTCTACAGTGTAATAGTCTCATTTCCGTATGGAATTCTCATTGCGACTGATAGCCGAATAGAGTCGATATGTTGTGTGTGAAATGTTAAAAAAATGATTTTTCCTTAAAGAAATTTGCTTTTTTCATTTATAAGGTATATATTTGTCACATATTTTTTGATGATTTAGAGCTTTTCTAAATCACTCTCGAGGTTGGAAGCTTCCTGCTCCAACCTCTTTTTTGTCCAAAAAATTTGGTTGTAAGAGAATTTACTCTTATCTTTGCAGTAGGATAGACTGCATGCAGCAAGTTGAGAATCGACTTTATCATGCTTGTTCATGTTATCTATAATTAAAGAAAATATTCACCATAATAATAAAGAACGCCTATAGAAACAGTTTTACTTCGAATTAAATATTTTATAAAGAATGGAAGATTTGAGTGTAATGACTGATGAAGCGTTGGCCATGAGCTATGCCAACGGTAATAATCGGGCGTTTGACGAACTGTTATCGCGTAATCAATCCAAGTTGTTTTCTTATATTCTTTTCGTGGTTCGTAATCGCGAGGTTGCTGACGATGTCTTTCAAGAGACTTTTGTTAAAGTAATAACGCGACTGCAACAAGGAAGATATTCACCGAGTGGTAAGTTTGGTGCATGGCTTGTGCGCATAGCCCATAATATCATTATGGACCTTTATCGCAGTCAGAAGGTACAAAAGATCATTGATACTTCTTCTGATAATGATTTGTCAAACATCGGCGAAGAGAGTCTTCTATCACTTGATATCGAAAGCAAGTATGTCAATACCCAAGTGCTCAGAGATGTCAGAAAGATGATGAATTTGTTGCCGGCTTCTCAACGCGAGGTTGTATATATGCGTTTCTATCAGCAACTTTCGTTCAAAGAGATTGCCGATATGACCAATGTAAGTATCAATACAAGCCTTGGACGTATGCGTTATGCCATTCTGAACCTTCGCAGAATGGCAAAAGAGCATCATATCACCTTGCAGCTGACTTAAAGTTTCTTTAATGCTTGAATGGTAGAGCAGGGGTCGGTGCTCTTGAATACATAGCTACCGCTGACCAAAACGTCCACTCCGGCCTTCACCAATCGTGGTGCGGTCTCTGCCTGCACGCCTCCGTCTACCTCAATGAGCGTATGTGTCTCGGCTTCACTGATCATTTTGCGTAACCGTTCTACTTTCCGAATGGTGTTCTCAATGAATTTCTGCCCGCCAAATCCGGGATTCACACTCATCAACAGCACCATATCTACATCACGAATGATGTCTTCGAGCACACAAACGGGCGTTGCGGGATTCAACGTTACGCCCGCTTTCATGCCCGCAGCATGGATTTCTTGGATCGTTCGGTGCAGGTGTGTGCAGGCTTCATAATGTACATTCATCATCATGGTACCCAATCGGGCCGTCTGTTCAATATAGCGTTCGGGGTGAACAATCATGAAATGCGCGTCTAAAGGCTTCGTACAAACCTTGCTGACCGCTTCGAGTATGGGGAAGCCAAACGAGATGTTAGGAACGAAAACGCCGTCCATAACGTCTAAATGCAACCAATCCGCCTCGCTGTTGTTAATCATTTCGATTTCGTCTTTCAAGTTCAGAAAGTCGGCAGCCAACAACGATGGCGATATTATTGTTTTCATCTGTCGCTGTTTTAGAGATTAATTCAGACACAACGCCTCGTTTTTTCCATTCATTTTTATAGCCCGATAGGTGTAAGCTATTTGCCGAATCATCTTCAAAGTCTTTTCAGATGGGCGTACTTCTTTAGGTGTAAAATACTTCATAGGCATTCTGTTTATGGTTGTTTTTACCTTATAAACGTTGCATGTTTCTTTATATTGTATATGTTTTCTGTCTATTTTGCGACGTGGTTTGCCTCGGTTTATAAAAAAAGCCCTATCTTTGTCCTTTCAATATAGGGTCGACATGAAGTGTAAACTACGGATTTATCTGTTTATGGCATTCGCTTTTTCACTCACTCATACAGTTTGTGTCATGGGGAATAAGCGGGGACAAGTCGATTTTCTAAAACAAGATACAGTAATGAAGAAACTTTTTTTGTGTTCCTCTTTTTCGGATGTTGCATCTCTTTTACCTGATTTCATGGTTTCGTTAAGGGGGAAGACGGTTGCTTTTATTCCTACTGCAAGCATTCATGAGGAATACCGTCAGTATGTGGAAGATGGGAGAGAGGCACTCAAAGCCCTTGAAATGATGGTGGAAGACTTAGAGATAACGCGTTGTGATATGGAAAAAGTGGCTCAAGTCTTGCAAAATTGCGATTGCATCTATATCTCCGGAGGAAACACTTTCTTCCTAATGCAAGAGCTAAGGAGGACGGGAACCGATAAACTTATAGTTGAACAAGTAGAGAAAGGCAAGCCTTGCATCGGGGAATCTGCAGGCGCAATGATTTTCTCTCCCAATATCGAATATGCCAAAGATATGGACGATCATCTCTCAAACACGTCGAATTTCGTTGATTTCACAGGTCTTGGCATCGTTGATTTCTATCCCGTTGTGCATTTTAATAGTTTCCCCTTTGAGGAAGAGACGCAGTTAATAATGAAAAAGAACAGCGGTTTGTCATTGCTGCCTATCAGTAATATGCAGGCAATCACGGTCTTGGGTGACAGTATTTCCGTGCGTACCAAGGAATGAAAACGATAGAAGTCAACTGAAACACGACGAAACATGAAAGCGAAAAAGCCTTTTCTGATTAAAGTATGCGGTATGCGTGACGCTGAAAACATACGCCAGCTGGAAGCCTTGGACATTGATATGATGGGCTTTGACTTCCGTCCTGACTCTCCACGCTATGTGCAAATGATATCCAGTTTGGCCGGAATCATTCCTGACTATAGCATGGACCGTTATCGGAAGCAGGCCGGAAAGGCTGCCGGGCAACCAGAGTTCCGTCGTATAAAGCGCGTGGGAGTCTTTGCAGATGACATGCCGCAGAACATCATTACGCGCATTTATAACTACGAACTTGATTATGTGCAGTTGCAAGGAGAGGAGAGTCCGCTGATGATAGACAATCTTCGGCGGACAGTTGACCCCGATATCCGTGCGGGAATTAAGATAATCAAGCGTATTAAGGTCTCTTCTGTCACTGATTTTGAGCAATGTAAGGCCTATGAAGAGCATGCTGACTTATTGTTGTTTGACATGCGATGCGAGAAAACTAAAGATAAAGAGAGCCAATTTGGCGGGTCTCTTTTGCAGGCTTATCATGGCGAGACCCCTTTCTTGCTGGGCGGAGATATCGGTCCCGATGATGTGGACAGCCTGCGCATGTTCAATCATTTGAAATGTGTCGGCATTAACGTCAATAAACGGTTCGAAGTGGCTCCGGCAGTGAAAGATATCGTCCTGCTCAAGACGTTCGTTTCGCGGGTAAATGCAGGCAGATAAGGAGGTGGCTGTCATTAGTTGCCGATATGTCTGGGCCATTCTTTTAGCCCGTCTGCTGTTTTTAAATGGATAGGTTCTCAAGGCTGTTTCGCTTATCAATCGAGAACGTTCGGTGATATCAGCCAGATTGCGACCTAATATCAGCCATATTAGCATGCAAAATGGGCCATATTACCGTACGAAATGGCTGATATGAGCTCGTAAAATGGCTGAGATTACATTGCTGGACACATGCGTTTGATTTTCAGCTTGTTATATTTTGTTTTAAGAAAAATATTCATAAATTTGTATTTCTCATTAAAATAGTCTACCTTTGTATAATTATATGTGAGTTTTTGTTCTCATGGTGTTTAGGATATTTGAAAAAATGGCTGCGATTTCCCAATATGATTCTATTGCGGAAATGGTTGGTGCAGAATTAATGCGACTTTGGTTAGTGGCGTTGCGCTTGGTTTTCGGTGGTGTGAGGGGTGTTTCGCCTTTGCTGGTTCCTCCTTTTGAAGTTTCATCTTTGTTGGTCTTCAAACCGAGGTGTCCTAAGTTCGCAGTGTGACGACTTACAGATTATGGTGTATTTGTTTTGATAAAGATATAAAAAGACATGGCAGAAAAACGGATTTTATTGTGCTTGGCCCACATGAGTGGGGCGGAAATGAAGTATGTTCAAGAGGCTTTTGATACGAATTGGGTTGTTCCTCTTGGACCAAATGTGACGGGTTTTGAGAAAGATTTGGAAGCGTTTGTGGGTCAGCAAAAGCATGTTGTCGCCTTGTCTTCAGGAACAGCTGCCGTACATTTAGCTTTGGTGGCTTGCGGTGTCAAGGCCGGTGACGAGGTAATCGTGCAGTCGTTTACGTTTTGTGCCTCTTCTCACCCAGTCACTTATTTGGGAGCTAAGCCCGTGTTTGTTGATTCAGAACGCGACACGTGGAATATGTCTCCTGAATTGCTGGAAGAAGCCATCAAGGACAGGATTGCAAAGACCGGACATAAACCCAAAGCAATCATTCCCGTCTACCTTTATGGCATGCCGGCAAGGATAGATGAGATCATGGCCATAGCCAATCGTTATGACATCCCCGTCATTGAAGATGCAGCCGAGGGCTTTGGTTCGCGCTATGACGGCAGGGTTGTCGGTACATTTGGCCGTTATGGTGTGCTGAGTTTCAATGGTAATAAGATGATTACGACTTCTGGCGGCGGTGCTTTGATATGTCCTGACGGAGAAAGCTACAATCGCGTGATGTATTTTGCAACGCAGGCACGCGAATCCTATCCGTATTACCAGCACACGGAAGTAGGTTATAACTACCGTATGAGTAATATTTGTGCAGGAATTGGCCGCGGACAGATGACAGTGCTTGACGCTCATATCAGCCATCACCGACACATTGCCCAGCTTTATCGCGAAGCTTTTAAGGATTTTGACGGCATCGAATTTCATGATAATCCCGATTCTCGCACGGAAAGCAACTTCTGGTTAAACACGATAACGCTTGCATCTGATTTGAAAGTGAAAGGGCAGGAAGATGTATATAAGGCAGTTGTGAAGGGTGCCGTAGGCGGTGCTGCGGGCGTAGTGCATCAGGCTTCGACCGTTCATACGGATTGTGAACCGAACAATAATGTGGAAGCCATGCGCATCTATTTGGATAAGGCTGGCATAGAGAGTAGACCATTGTGGAAACCAATGCATAAGCAACCTGTCTATCACGATGCATCGGCCTATGTCAATGGTGTGAGCGAGGAATTGTTCCATTGTGGGCTTTGTCTGCCAAGCGGGCCAATGGTCACAGACGACGATGTTGCCAAAGTAATCTGCACGATAAAGGAAGCTGTTTATTAATAAGCTAAACAAAGAATTCGTATGACGTTTTTTCAAAAGTTGGGTAATTGGTATTTTAATAAGAAGTCGTTGCCTTATTGGGCCATATTATTTATGGACATCCTGATTTGTTATCTGTCAGGAATCCTTGTCTATTGGCTTTTCTATCGTAGTGCCGTCACGACTGGTAACATCTTGATATTGAGCAAGACAATATTGTTCTATATCTGTTTCAATCTTATCGGTTTCAAAATTTTCCACACTTATTCAGGTATTATTCGCTATTCCAGTTTCATAGATTTGCGCCGTGTGGGCTATGCCATGGCATTCTCGCTGCTCATAGCCGAGGTGTTGCACTATGCTGTCTATAGCTTTGGCGTGTTCGTTCCGTTCAGGGGGCGCCAACTTGTTGGTATGTATCTGCTGGCTACATTAGTCATGTGGGCAGCACGGATTGTCATCAAGTCGGTTTATGATGCTTCGTTTGCCAATGAGGGTGCGGCAAAGACCTTGATATATGGTATCAGAGACGGAGGTGTGGCTTTGGCCAAGAACATTCGTAGCGAGAAGCCTTCACGCTTCTTGTTGAAAGGTTTCATAAGTCATGATAAGGCCTACAAGTCTCATTTGCTTATGGGAGAACGTGTCTATAGAGGCGATGAGAGTTTGCGTGATGTGATTGTAAAGGAAGGTATTTCGACGGTATTGGTCTCTCCGTTGCAGAACCAACGCTTCAGAAAGGATTCCTTTTTACAGGATTTGTTGATTGATTCCGGGGTGAAAATTATGATGTTGCCCGAAACCAAGG
This sequence comes from Segatella maculosa OT 289, assembly GCF_000243015.1. Lineage (NCBI taxonomy): Bacteria > Pseudomonadati > Bacteroidota > Bacteroidia > Bacteroidales > Prevotellaceae > Segatella > Segatella maculosa. The sequence continues at coordinate 17,743 of NZ_JH594510.1, read as the reverse complement.
AGTGGAAAAAAGGAATGAACGTCAACGACCTACAGTCTGTCAGCATCAACGACCTGTTGCCGCGTAATGAAATCAACGTAGATTTGGAGTCTGTGGGAGCCATGCTCAAGGGCAAGAAAATTCTGATTACAGGTTCTGCAGGCAGTATTGGTAGTGAGATGGTACGACAGATAGCGACGTTTGCCCCCGAAGCCATGATGCTCATCGACCAAGCGGAGACCCCACAACATGATATGAAGCTGTTAATGAAAAATAAGTTCCCAAACGTGAGATGCAATGTCGTCTTGATGAGTATTTCTAATCAGGCACGAATGGAACGACTTTTCAGTGAATTCCGACCTGATTATGTTTTTCATGCGGCAGCTTATAAGCATGTTCCGATGATGGAAGAGAATCCGAGTGAAAGCATTCAGAACAACATTTACGGTACAAAGGTCGTTGCAGACTTGAGTGTGAAGTACGGTGTAAAGAAGTTTGTGATGATTAGCACGGATAAAGCCGTCAATCCTACGAATGTGATGGGATGTTCCAAGCGCATTTGTGAAATCTATACGCAAGCTTTGAATGCAAAGCTTGTGAAGGAATATGAGGCAAACGGCAGTAAGGGAGAGATTCCTACGCAGTTTGTCACGACTCGCTTCGGCAACGTATTGGGTTCGACCGGTTCTGTGATACCGTTATTTGAGAAACAAATAAAGGCTGGTGGACCCGTTACGGTGACCGATCCGAAGATAATCCGCTTCTTCATGCTGATTCCTGAGGCGTGTAAACTGGTTCTTGAGGCTGGAACGCATGGGAAAGGCGGTGAAATATTTGTGTTCGACATGGGAGAGCCCGTAAAGATTGCGGATTTGGCGCATCGCATGATACAGCTGAGTGGTGCGAAGGATGTGAAGATTGTTTATACCGGTTTGCGCCCGGGTGAGAAACTTTACGAAGAAGTGCTGAGCAACACGGAGAACACTTTGCCCAGTTTCCATGAAAAGATAAGGATTGCAAAGGTTAAAGAGTATGATTTTGCCAAGGTTAGTCAGGCTATAGACGCGTTGATTGAAGAGAGCAAAACCTATGATGAAATGGAGATTGTTAGGCAGATGAAGGAGATTGTTCCCGAATTCATATCGAAGAACTCCGTATTTTCTTCATTAGATGTTCCCACTGCCGACGGTCATCGGGAATAAGTATTACTATTTGGCCGATGCCATGACAAACGAACAAATCCTTTTGAAAATGCTTCGTGCCTCCCTTTGGGGCAATCTCCCGGAGGATGGGGTGATGTCTGCAACGGATTTTCATGGGGTGATGATGCAAGCTAAGCGGCAAACTGTCGTTGGACTATTGGCGCAAGCATTGACGGACGAACATTATCAGGTTCGTCTTCCCAAACCAGACGCAATACAGACCTTTGTCTCGCAGCAGGAAATCCGGAACAGTAATCTCAAGGTAAATCGCGCTTTGGAGGAACTTTGCGCGCTGTTGCAGGCTAACTCCATTAAATTCCTCGTGGTGAAAGGTCAATTATTGGCCCAATTCTACCCTCAACCGCTTTCGAGACAACCGGGTGACATCGACTTTTATTGCGACAGTGAGCATTTCGACAGGGCCCGAACAGTAATCCGACAGGCATGGAACGTCACTTTTCATGAGGGCGAGGAGGGCGATAATGAGCAACATGTGACATTCGAATACAAAGGTATTCCCTTTGAATTACATTTCCGCCTGCTTAAATTTGCATCTTCATCGGTGCAACATCATTTTGACGAAATGATAAGAAAGAGCGCACCCTACACGATTACGGTTGGGCAGACCGCTGTACCGACGTTGCCTCCCGTCGAGAATCTGATTTTCACTTTTCTTCATCTCTATCATCATTTCATGGAACTCGGTATCGGACTGCGGCAGATTTGCGATATGGCCGTACTGTTGCACAGATATCGCGAAGTGTTTGCCCGCCCCGAAGAGAAAGCACGTTTGGCCGATTGGCTCAAAAAACTGGATCATCTTGATGGTTTCAATGCGTTCGGGGCGATTTGTGTAGACGTTCTAGGCCTGCCTGCCGCCGAATATCCTTTCAAACTTACCAGGCGGGCGCGTTCTTATACGGCGAGCATCATGAAAGTGGTTTTTAGACGTGGGAACTTCGGCATGTATGGTCGTAAGAACGGGGTTCGATCGGGTCTTGCCTACTATGTAGAGACAATAAGTTTGAAACTAAAACATTATCTTAGCTTCTTTGCTTTGTCGCGCAAAGAAAATCTTGCCGTGCTGTTTTGCGGCATTCCAAAGAAAATAGCCTTAGCCTTAAAGCGTTGACATTCAAATGTACTCAGTATAATGAAAAAGTTCATATTCGTTTCTATAGGTGTATTTTGTATATTATTTGCTTGCCATGGGAAACACACACACTATAAAAGGGAGTGTAGTTCTGTTTCTATCGCAGTAGATAGTTTGGGAGTAGATGAGGCTATGAATGTAGTTGGCAAATTAAAAGAAGTGGTAGAATTAGAACACCATCGCAAGACGAAAGGAAGAAAAGCAATTGTACAGATGCAATCCCCTGATAAGACTACTCCCTATTTTTGGATTCAAGTGGGCTTTTCCACTTCATATCGATTTGAACCGATTTATAATTTTTATGTTTCACCGAAAAATGGTAGTGTCTTTTTCTATGATACAATGACAGATTCTATAATCACAATAGAGGATTGGAGGATGAGTGTTCAGAAAAAGAAATAACATGATGTTTATAGTAGATGGTTTATACACCATGCAATAAGCGTAACAATAGATTTAATAGATTTGGAGAAAGGTAGATGGAAGTAAAAAAGATACATATAATAGTTGGTGTTATCATACTAAGTGTGCTTTTATTCTTCTTTATAAAAGATAAAAGGGAAAAAGACTTAACGCAAAGAGGAGAGATTATCATAGGAAGAATAGAATTTTTCAGAAAGCAAAATCATCGTTTACCGAAAGAGTTAAACGAGATAGGTATTATAGAAGAAGAGAACTCAAATGCATTTTATTATGATATAAGAAATGATACGAGTTATACTGTTTCGTTTATGATGTCGATAGATTATAATAAGACATACTATTCCGACACAAAAAGATGGGAAAATGGATATCGTGAAATTAAATAATCCTTTTTGATTTAGAGACATGTGTATGAAAAAGGTATTTGTTTTTTAGTGTCTCTAATGACTTCTACATTGGCTTTATTTGTTGTAAACTACACTATAATAACTCCTATTATTATAGGCAATAAATGTGAGCATGATATTGGTAAAAATGAATTAACAAAATTAGAGAACTTATTTTTTGAAATATCATCTAATACAGGATACCATCCGGAACCGACTTCTTTTAATTTTATTTTTACAGCAATTATGGGATTTATAATAGGGAGTGCCATATATAGAATAATATCCCGTTAAAAGAAATCTTTGGCTTGTCACGGTGAGGAATTTTCATCGGAATGGTAGGCTTTTTATGGGAATATTGTAAAATTATTTTAACGTAATATTTCTCTTTTCATATTCTGAAAAATAGAAAATTTAGTCTCTATAACTTATTGATAATCAAGGTGCTTTTAGCGTAAAGATTAGGTGTTCACTCTTTTAAAATTGTCTGCGCAGACAATTTAATTTCTCTTATAAGAGAATTTTTAAAGTGTGCGCAGACAATTTTATGGCACTTATATTGTGAATTATTTTCATTGCATTTCAAGTTTTGTCGAAATGCGCCTGCCGCGCGCTATCTGCTCAACAAAAACTGCTTGAATACATGGAAGTCGTTGCGCATCGGAACGCTTTGTTTTTCGTTCTGCATGAAAGCTACCAGCCTGTCGGGGATAGGCAGATTGATGTGCAGTGCGTCGTCAACCGTCTCTTTGAACTTGGCAGGGTGAGCCGTTTCGAGAAAGATACCTGTCTCTCCGGGTTGCAGTTGCTCCTTCAGTGCGCGATAACCGCAAGCACCGTGAGGGTCGAGGATATAGCCCGTGGCAGTGTAGCAACCTTTCATGCTCTCGCGAATCATGGCGTCGGAATAAGTCGCTCCGCCGATGACGGCCTTGATGGCCCCATGATTACCGTTGAAGAGGGCTGCAATGCGGGCAAAGTTCGAAGGGGCACCTACGTCCATAGCGTTGGCCAAGGTTTGTTTGCTTGATTGCGGTGTGTATGTTCCGGTTTTGAGATATTGATAAAAGACATCATTGGCATTGTTGGCCGCGATGAACCGCTTGACAGGAAGTCCCATTCTGTGAGCAAAAAGACCAGCGCAAAGGTTACCGAAGTTACCGCTAGGAACGCATACGACAACGTTGCCTGCCCTTCCTTGTCTTTTGAGTTGGGCATAGGCATAAAAGTAATAAAAGGCCTGTGGCAGGAAACGCGCCACATTGATGCTGTTGGCCGAAGTGAGGCGCATTTGGCGGTTGAGTTCCTCGTCCATGAAAGCCTGCTTGACTAAGGCTTGGCAGTCATCAAACACACCGTCTACTTCCAGTGCTGTAATGTTCCGGCCCAAGGTGGTGAACTGGCTTTCTTGTATCGGGCTCACTTTACCTTTTGGATAGAGCACGTAGACATGAATGCCGTCGACGCCGAGAAAACCGTTTGCCACGGCTGAGCCGGTGTCGCCGCTTGTCGCCACAAGCACGTTAACTTGCCCACGGCTCTCTTTTCGAATGAAATGCCTGAGCAGTCGAGCCATAAAGCGTGCACCTACGTCTTTGAAGGCAAGCGTAGGACCGTGGAAGAGTTCTAATGAATAGATGTTATTCTCGATGTTGACGATGGGAATATCAAAAGACAGCGTGTCGCAGACAATATTCTTTAAGTCGGCTGCTTCAATATCGTTGCCAAAGAAGCACGTTGCCACTTCAAAGGCAATCTCTTGAAAGCTGAGCGTATCGATATGATTGAAGAAAGATGCCGGCAGGAGCTTGATTTCTTCCGGCATATAGAGCCCGCGGTCAGGGGCAAGCCCTTTGATGACAGCTTCTTCGAGCGTTGCCGTCGGGGCTTTGTGGTTTGTGCTGTAATAGTTCATTGGCTCATTTGATGTTCATGAAAGTTTCCATAAATTGGTTGAGTGAAAGCAGACCGTATTCACCATTTACACAGCTCACCTCGTCGTAGGTCTTTACTTCATCGGGCTGGATACCACGATGCCATATTGAGAACGGCACTGGCTCCTTGACGTGGATGCGTCGTTCTACGGGCGTGGGATGGTCGGGAAGCAAGGCAATGCAAACAGGCTCGTCCCATTGGCTCACCGTTTCGTAGATGGGCTTTACAATGCGTGTGTCAAGATAGCGTATGGTTTCTAACTTTAGGTCTAAATCACCGTCATGTCCAGCCTCGTCGCTTGCTTCGATATGCAGGAAAACGAAGTCTTGTTTGCGCAGTGCATTGAGGGCTGCTTCGGCCTTTCCCTCATAGTTGGTGTCTGCCAAGCCCGTGGCTCCTTTCACCTTTATGACTTCGAGTCCGGCGTAATGGCCAATGCCGCGTATCAGGTCAACAGCCGAGATAACACTTCCACTTTTGATATCGGGATAAAGCTGCATCAGCGTCTTCATGGAAGGCCGATAGCCTCCACTCCAAGGCCAGATACTGTTTGCCTTTTCAGCCCTTCCTTGGTTGAAAGGATGGTCGGCCAACAGCACTTGACTCTTTCGGATCAAGGTGTTGATGAGATCGGCTGTGGCTTGCGGACTCATTCGTCTGTCGTCGGTCTCTGTATATCCTTCTTCGGGTCTCACGAGCAGCGGTTCCCATGCTTCATTAGGATGGTCATGGGGGGGAGCACATACGATGTGCTTGTTGCCTCCCTTTATAACGAGCAGATGGCGGTATTGTATGCCAGTGATGAACTTCACCCGATCGTTTCCCAACTCTTTGTCCAAATACTTAATAAGTACATCGCCTTCTTCGGTGGTCAGATGACCTCCGTGATGATTTTTGATGAGACCATTGCTAAGTTCGACGATATTGCATCGGATAGCCATGTCGTCGGGTTGCATCTCATATCCGATGGAAGCCGCCTCTAAAGGGCCGCGCCCTTCATAGACCTTGTTGAGATCATAACCGAGAATGGCCGTGTTGGCTACTTCCGAACCGGGGAGAAATCCGTCGGGAATGGTATTCAGTCGGCCGTTCTTTCCCTGTTTGGCCAAAAGATTCATATAGGGGGTGTCGGCATATTGCAGGAGTGTCTTTCCACCCAGTCGTTCTACAGCATGGTCTGCCATGCCATCACCTAAGATAATGATATGCTTCATAGTCGATTAAATGTTTGCAATAGACATGATATTGGCAAAGACTCCTGCTGCCGTTACACTTGCTCCGGCACCATAGCCTTGTATTTGCATGGGGTATTCCTTGTAGCGTTCGGTCGTGAGCAATACGATGTTGTTGCTTCCCTCAAGATTATAGAAAGGGTGGTTGCGGTCAATGGACTTGAGTTCCACCGAGGTATTGTCTCCATCGAGGGTCGCTACAAAGCGCCATCGTTTCTCATCTTTCTCCAACACTTTCCGTTTACTTTCAAAATCGGCATCCAGTTCAGGCAGATGTTTCCAAAAGTCTTCTACGCTTCCTTCAAAATAGGTGTGAGGAACAAAGAGGTGCTTCTCGACATCGGTTTGTTCTACCCGATAGCCGGCCTCACGGGCAAGGATAACCAATTTGCGGACAACATCGGTTCCGCTTAGGTCGATGCGTGGGTCGGGTTCGCTGTATCCTTGTTCTTTTGCACGGCGCACAGCTTCGGAGAATGGAACGTCCGAACTTATTTCGTTGAAGATGAAATTGAGAGTTCCGCTCAATACGGCTTCTATTTTCAGAATCTTGTCACCTGAATTCCGAAGGTCGTTGATCGTGCCTATAATCGGAAGACCTGCGCCGACGTTGGTCTCGAATCTGAATTTCACACCGCGGCGAAGAGCGGTCTTCTTGAGCTTCGCATATTTGTCATATTCTCCGCTTGCAGCAATCTTATTGGCCGTTATCACACTGATATTGTTTTCAAGAAGGCTTTGATAAAGAGCCGCAATGTCTTTGCTTGCCGTGCAGTCTACAAAGACACTGTTGAAGATATTCATTTCGATAATCTTATCGCGCAGTTTCTCAGGTGTGCTCGGTTCAGACGTTTTCAGTGTGTCATGATAGTTTGTCAAGTCGAGCCCGTCACGATTGAAGATGGCATTCTTTGAACTTGCAATCCCGACAACGTTTAGTTTAAGTTGGTTGCGTTCCTTTAATTCTTCATATTGGTTGCGAATTTGCTCAATTAGTTTTCCCCCCACAGTTCCAACGCCACAAACAAAGAGATTAAGCACTTTGTATTCTGAAAGGAAGAAGGAATCATGAAGCACATTAAGCGACTTACGCAGCAGTTCGCTCTTGACAACAAAGGATATGTTTGTTTCGCTGGCCCCTTGCGCACAAGCAATGATACTGACACCACTCCGCCCCAAGGTTCCAAAGAGTTTCCCTGCTATACCAGCCGTATGCTTCATGTTCTCACCCACAATGGCTACGGTGGACAATCCTTTTTCTGTGTGCATTGGGAACATGGCGCCGTCTGCTATCTCGGCAGAGAACTCTTCGTTCAATACGTTGACAGCTTCATTGGCATCTTCCTCTCTGACACCGATACTCGTTGAGTTCTCTGAAGAGGCTTGCGAAACCATGAAAACACTGATACCTTCAGCTGCAAGAGCTGTAAAGATACGACGATTCACACCAATAACACCGACCATCGACAGGCCGGTCACCGTGATGAGTGCAGTACCGTTGATAGAGCTGATACCCTTAATTGGTTTCTGGTCATCTTCTATCTTGTTCTTGATGATGGTTCCGGGGCTATCCGGATTAAAGGTGTTTTTAACCTTGATAGGGATATTCTTCACGCACACCGGGTATATGGTTGGAGGATAGATAACCTTTGCTCCGAAATTGCAAAGCTCCATCGCCTCAATATAACTCAGCTCATTAATGGTATAGGCGGTCTTGATGACCCGTGGGTCTGCCGTCATAAAACCATCTACATCTGTCCATATCTCAAGTACGTCTGCATTGAGTGCTGCTGCGATGATGGCAGCCGTATAATCACTTCCGCCACGTCCGAGGTTCGTCGTCTCATCTGTATCCCTATCCCTGCTGATGAAGCCCGGTACGAGTGATATATGAGGAAGGTCGTTGAATGTCTTTTTTACGAGTTTGCTTGTCAGCTCGCCGTCTAATGTGTTTTTATTGTGCTTTCGCTCTGTCTTGATGAAATCACGGCTATCAAACCATTTCGCTCCTTTGATAAGAGCAGCCACGATGACGCTTGAAAGTTGTTCGCCATAGCTGACAATGGCATTTTCGGTCTTCTCGCTTAAATCATGAATAAGATAAACACCGAAATAAATACTCTTCAGTTGTTCGAAAAGCGCATCAACCGTGTTGAATAAATCTTCGCGTTTCTTAGTGTCGGTGATAATGGTATCTATCATCTTGTGATGACGGTCGACCATTGCGTTGAATTCGACCTTCCAATTATCATCATGTTTGAGTGCTAAATGAGATGTGGCGATGAGTTTGTCGGTGATGCCTCCGAGGGCACTGACAACAACGATAACAGTCTCGTTCTTTGCCTCTTTCTCTACAATCTTCTTTAAGCTGAGAATGCTTTTTACGGAACCAACAGACGTTCCGCCGAATTTCAATACTTTCATTTATTTGGTTTTTATGTTTGTGCGACCACTTGACAACAGTGGCTTTTCGCTATTGAATCCGTTGGACCAAAATACTTATAACACGAATCACGCTTCTTTGCCGACCATACAAAAAGTAGCAAACAATAATGAAATAATGTCGTCGTACTTACGGTTTAAACGAATTTAGGTGCAAAAATACAAAGTTTTATCATTCTTACCAACAAAACCATAGATATTTTTCTCCTTATCATCATTTTTGGGTAACTTTGCAACATGATACAGGAATACCAAATCCGTGTGGTGCCTCAAGTAGCTTATACGGAAGAAAACATAAAGCTTTATATTGCCAAGGACAAGAGCCTTGACGTTCGGACAATCAACCAGATAAGGGTGTTGAGAAAGAGTATTGATGCCCGACAGCGACAGATATTCGTCAATCTGAAAGTGCGGGCGTACATCAATGAGTTCCCGCAGGACGAGCAATATGTCAGCACGGAATACCCTCATGTGGAAAACGGAAGGCCGGTCGTCGTCGTGGGGGAGGGGCCGGCCGGCCTTTTTGCTGCCCTCAAGCTGATAGAAAAAGGGTTGCGCCCGATTGTGCTTGAGCGAGGGAAGAACGTACGCGAGCGCAAGAAAGACTTGGCATTGATTGCCAAGATGCAGAAGGTGGACGAAGGCAGCAACTACAGCTTTGGCGAGGGCGGTGCAGGTGCTTACAGTGATGGCAAATTATACACCCGGAGCAAGAAGCGGGGAAACGTTGATAAAATCCTGAATGTCTTCTGCCAACACGGTGCATCAACTTCGATCTTGGCCGATGCCCACCCGCATATCGGCACCGACAAGCTTCCGCGCGTCATCGAGAACATGCGCAACACGATTCTCCGGTGTGGCGGCGAGGTGCACTTCCTGACAAAGATGACCCGTCTGCTTATCCAAGGCAATGAGGTTAAAGGCGTCGAAGCGGTTGATTTGGAAACAAACAAGGTGTCGGAGTTTCGTGGTCCGGTGATATTGGCCACGGGGCACAGTGCACGCGACGTCTACCGCTATTTGAACGAAGCGCAGATTGAAATCGAAGCCAAGGGTATTGCCGTAGGTGTGCGGTTGGAACACCCCAGTGCGTTGATTGACCAGATACAATATCACAACAAGAACGGCCGCGGAGCATATCTCCCGGCCGCAGAATATGCTTTCGTTACGCAGGTGAACGGCCGTGGCGTGTACAGTTTCTGCATGTGTCCGGGTGGCTTTGTTATTCCCGCTGCCACCGGCAAAGCGCAAATCGTGGTCAACGGTATGAGTCCGAGCAACCGCGGCACAGCATGGAGCAACAGCGGCATGGTCGTTGAGGTGCATCCCGAGGACTGCGTGAAGATGACGGGCGGGCAGGAAGATGCCTTGAGCGTGATGCGCTTCCAAGAGCAGCTGGAGAAAACGTGTTGGCAGCAGGGGAATATGAAGCAGACGGCCCCTGCACAGCGAATGGCCGACTTCGTGAACAGCCGCTTGAGCTACGATCTTCCCAAGAGTTCCTATGCACCGGGACTCATCAGTAGTCCGCTTCACTTCTGGTTGCCCGACTTTGTGAGCCAACGTTTGCAGGAAGGTTTTAAAACTTTTGGAAAGCAGGCACATGGTTTCCTGACAAACGAGGCTGTGATGATAGCAACCGAGTCGAGGACGTCGAGTCCCGTGCGAATCATCAGAGACCGAGAGACCCTTCAACATGTTCGCCTTCAGGGGCTGTTCCCCTGTGGCGAGGGTGCGGGCTATGCCGGTGGCATCGTTTCCGCAGGCATCGATGGTGAGCGTTGTGCCGAAATGGCCGCCTGCTATGTGGAAAGCCTTTGCGTCTAATCCTTTCTTAATATAGAACCAAAGACCATTAAAATCCTCTCTTTCCATCCCCCTTTTACAGGCATTTTTCAACCCAGCGAACAGGTTGCATTCTACCCAGCGGTTGGGTGTCGTCGTACCCAGCAGCTGGGTTGGCTCCTACCCAGCAGCTGGGTAGGGGAGGATATATTCGCTGGGTACAACGCTACCCAGCAGCTGGGTGTAAAAGGACGTGTTCGCAGGGTGCAGAAGCATGCTGCGCGGTGTGCCTGAAACATGGGCTTAATGGGTGGCTTTCCACCAAGCCGTCTGCTGTTTGGCATCAAACACCGTAGCGTTTCGCGTGGGGTCGCTGATGGTGACGCCGCAGAATTTGTCTACCTTGAACGTGTTGTGCGGATACTTCGTGTCTCCCGGCCTATACGCATTGCTGAAGATGGTATATATATAAGGTGTGGAAACCTTGTGGACTACCAGTTCCTGTAGGGCGTCATTGAAGCCCTTAAGCAATGGGGGGAGGACGCCGAGCTGTTCGACATAAGCGCCTAAGTCGAAGAATACATGGTTGTCGTAGCCGTCGAGATATTGCACGGCATTCAGCTTCGCCGTGTTGAACGTGTAGGTTTGATTGATAGCCCGCATCGCAGCAGCCATGTTCTCAATGTATTTCCCGCAGCGAATGGCCGAAAAAGCTCCGTAGGGATAACTGGTCTTCATGTAATACTGATAGAAACCATCAAGCCATTTCCGGTAATCAGTCTGCCCTGTCATGTGGCCAAAGACCAATTGATAAGGCATTCCGTCTGCCATGACTTCGCTCGTCGAGGCAATAAGGTAATCCGTCACGTCTTTTAATGCATAGGCTGTCTCTACGTTGGCCATGTAGCAATCGTCGAAACAGATATATTCCACTTTCTTCATGGCCGAACGGGCTATCGCTTCTTTCAGTTCGCTGATGTCATATTGATATTGCTGCCCCGACCCACCAAAAGACCGGCTGACATCTCGCGGCATTGTGGCATCGCTTCCTTTCAGTGTCCAGCCGCTTCCATGGCTGCCGATGAGCAAACGGTACTTGCCGGTGTTGCTGTAGGAAGTGATAAGGTTCAGCAGGCTCTCGAGATTGGCCTCAGAGACGGAAACGTATCCTGCATTTGCCTTCAGGGTGTCGAACTCGCAGCGTTGCCGTGTCGTGTTATACTTCATGCGGAAGATGACACTTTGACTTTGATTGTTGGCTTTGAACACGATAATATCCGTACCTTTTACACCTTTCCCCACGTTAATGGCCCGGCGCATGCTGTCAATGTTCTTGTCGAAGTATTCGGTTAAGGCACCGCTTGAGGAAGCCGCCGAACCAGTCCATGGCATATAAACGAACAGCGTCTGCGTGGTTGGTTCATAGGTGTCGATGGGAACGGGCGGGTCGTCATGACATGAAGCGAGCGTGAACATGAATGCAAAAGCACAAGCGATGCACTCCATAGCTCGTTTCCATTTTATTGAATGTTCGTTCATTGTCATATCTTTTTCTTCTTCAACTCTCCGATGGTTTGCTTCAAGGCGGCAATCTTCTCAACGGAGTCACTCTCTTTCTTACGTTCGCGGGCAATGACGGCCTCGGGGGCATGTGCTACGAAGTTCTCGTTGCCGAGTTTCTTGCGAATACCTGCAAGGAAGCCTTCCAAGTGTTGCAGTTCTTTCTCTGCTTTTGCTATTTCGGAAGCTACGTCGATGAGGTCGCCCACCGGCACAGCATATTCGTCGGTGCCGACCATGAAGCTGCTGACATCGCTGCCCTTATCTGTCGCAACATCAAAGGCTTTGAGGTTGGCCATCTTCATGATGATGCTGTTGTAAGCTGCCATTTTGTTTTCGCCAATAGCCAAAAGGGAAAGCTGCTCTTTGGGCGCAATGTTCTTTTGATTACGTATCATGCGCACGCCACCGACAATCTGCTTGACGGTTTCCACTGCTTCGATGCACCGTAACTCTTCTGCCGTTGGGGCGTCAAGCTGCAACGTTGCCTTCATGATGCTCTCGCCTGCTTTGCGTTCTGTGATGTGTTGCCACAGTTCCTCGGTAATGAATGGCATGAAGGGGTGCAGCATTTTGAGCAGATTGTCGAAGAAGCCAATCGTTGCGTCATAGGTCTTCCGGTCGATAGGCTGTGCTTCACCGTTGACGTAGGCCGGTTTGACCATTTCCAAGTACCAGCTTGAGAATTCGTCCCAGAACAGTTTATAAACCGTCATCAGTGCTTCTGATATGCGATACTGCTTGAACTGCTCCTGCAAATCTTCATTTGTTTCCTTGAGTTTGCCATTGAACCATTCTACAGCCAGCTTATTGCATGTAGGTTGTTCGATCTCGGCAGCCTGCCAGCCCTTCACTAACCGGAAGGCATTCCAAATCTTGTTATTGAAGTTACGACCTTGTTCACAAAGCGTTTCATCAAAGAGAATATCATTGCCTGCCGGTGCACTGAGCATCATTCCCATACGCACGCCATCAGCACCATATTTATCAATGAGCATGAGCGGGTCGGGAGAGTTTCCAAGGCTTTTGCTCATCTTACGGCCTAACTTGTCGCGAACAATCCCCGTGAAATAGACATGCTTGAACGGATAGGTCTTACGGTACTCGTAGCCAGCCATAATCATGCGAGCTACCCAAAAGAAGATAATATCAGGTCCCGTCACGAGGTCGGACGTCGGATAATAGTAATTGATTTCATCGTTATTCGGATGGTTTACGCCATCGAACACGGAGATAGGCCACAGCCACGAAGAGAACCACGTGTCGAGACAGTCGCTTTCCTGCTCTAAGTCTTTAGCGGTCAGCTTGGCATCTTTCTCCTTAGCCTTGACTAAAGCCTGCTCCATGGTTTCGGCTACAACAAAGTCACGCTTACCATCAACCGTGAAGTAATAGGCCGGGATACGATGTCCCCACCACAACTGTCGCGAGATGCACCAATCCTTGATATTCTCTAACCAATGACGATAAGTGTTCTTATATTTCTTAGGATAGAATTCAATCTCGTCAGTCATCACAGGGTCGAGTGCTATATCAGCGAAATGCTGCATTCTGAGGAACCATTGTGTAGAGAGTTTCGGCTCAATAGGTACGTTGGTACGCTCAGAGAAGCCCACCTTATTGTCATAGTCTTCCGTCCTCTCCATCAATCCGGCTGTCTCCAAGTCCTTGGCAATCTGCTTGCGCACCGTCATACGGTCCTGTCCGACATATATTCCGGCAGCCTCACTGATGGTGCCGTTATCATTGAAGATGTCAATGGTCTGTAAACTGTGCTTCAGACCGAGGGCATGGTCGTTGATATCGTGTGCCGGTGTCACTTTCAGACAGCCTGTACCAAACTGTATATCCACGTAGTCGTCTTCAATGACAGGAATTTCGCGGCCTACAAGTGGCACGATGACATGCTTACCTTTGAGCCATGTGTTCTTCACATCTTCGGGATTGATGCACATGGCCGTGTCGCCCATGATGGTTTCCGGACGTGTGGTTGCCACGACTGCATAAAATCCTTTGTCGTCCTTGTGCATGATGTTGCCTTCTTCCACTTGCTTGCAGTCGGTTTCCACAACACGATACTTCAGATAATAGAGCTTAGAATGCTCTTCTTTATAAACCACTTCTTCATCAGAGAGTGCCGTCTGTGCCTGAGGGTCCCAGTTTACCATACGCACACCGCGATAGATGAGTCCTTTCTCATAGAGATCACAGAACACTTTGATGACACCTTTGCTCCGTATCTCGTCCATGGTGAACGCAGTGCGGTCCCAATCACATGAACAACCCAGCCTGCGGAGTTGCTTCAATATGATGCCACCGTGTTCGTGCGTCCAGTCCCAAGCGTGTTTCAGGAACTCATCGCGGCCGAGGTCGGTCTTTTTGATGCCTTGTTCGGCCAACTTGCCCACCACTTTAGCCTCTGTGGCGATACTTGCATGGTCGGTTCCCGGCACCCAGCAGGTATTTTTGCCTTCCATACGGGCGCGGCGAACGAGAATATCCTGAATCGTATTGTTCAGCATGTGGCCCATGTGTAGCACACCCGTTACGTTTGGCGGCGGAATGACCACCGTATAAGGTTCGCGGCCATCGGGTTTACTACTGAAGAGTTTATTGTTGAGCCAGTATTCATACCATTTCGACTCCACGGCTTGTGGGTCATACTTACTTGCAAGTTCCATTATAGCTATCGTTTTGTTTCTATTTTGCGTGCAAATTTACAAATAAATATTTGAATATTCCTTGCCTGTTTCGAAATTTTGTCTTACCTTTGTCGCCGTGAAACAAAACAGTGTGACATATCGCATATATATAAAAGGTGTAACGCCGATGCAAAGAAACTTTGATTTCTCTGCATCTTTTAACGCTTATTATTTGGTTAATCCAAATAATTTGCTAACACACACACACACACACACAC
>NZ_JH594510.1:0-2362 GCF_000243015.1 Segatella maculosa OT 289 | reverse complement strand
GCCAATGAAGACATTGCGCAAGACAAAAAGAAAGAGAACGGAACCGAAGCACCGAAAGGCAGCGTAGTCTTCGCGACCAATGACACAAAGATTTCGGCAAAGCGTCGGTTTATAGATGAAGACGAGTTTGCCGGTGCGAAGACACGCACAGACATCAAGCACACACCCGGCAACGGAGCCGAAGCCTATTGGACAAGCGACGACTACATTTGGGTGAAGAAACAAGACGGCACTTGGGCAAAGAGCACGGGCACAACACTGCACGACGGCGGAGCCAGCGCAGAGTTCACCCTGCCCGGCAGCAAGGCAGACTATGCCGACGGCTGCGAAGTGCGTTACACCACAGCAGGAAACTTTTTAAGTTATGCCCCTGCGAACCTTGTCTATTTTCCACAAAATCAGAGTCGCACAATAGCTAACGACTTTAGCAAGGCAGGAGAATGGGGCGACTGTGGTTCGGGCGTGGCACACAACACGGGCAACCCCGATAAGTTTAACTTCACGCTCTCCCACAAGTCTTCCTATTTGTGTTTTCTACCCCGATGTACGAATGCCGCTCTTGCCCCCAATATCCAGCTGAAAGGTATCAAGGTCACAGCGAACCAAGCCACCAGCAAGGCAAGTTTCTTTCCTGGCTTCCATAGCTTTAATGGTGACGACATTGATTATATCGGCACTCCGACAATTCGTAGGTCTATTGAGATAACTCTTCCTGATTTTCCGCTCTCTACAACCGAGAACCAAGCGGCGAACGCGATCTATCTCGTTGTTCCCCCCGACAAATACGACTTCAAGATAGAGTACACCATCAAAGACCCGACAACAAACATTGAGACTGTCGTCACAGATATCAGAACAGGAATTACTCTTGACAAAGGAAAGATATATGACGTTACGGCCAACCTTATACCTAATGCCGGAAACAGCCTTAATCCCAAAGACTACAAATACTATATGTGGGATGCAATCCATGACTATTGGTATGGTTATGAGAACGAGCAGCCTATAACTAATGATCCAAGCCCGGGCCCTCTTCCAGGCGTACACTATCCACAAAATAGTTCTGACCCACAACAGCGCTGGTGCAATGAGAACTTTCAGCCTACTGCACAAAGAAATGATCTTTTCAAAACACTACCCAATGCCAACGAAATGTTTTGGTATGCCTATAAAGGTGATGCACACTGGGAATCACATAATGTTGTTTATGCGGAAAACGGACATTTAAAACAAGCGAATGCTACAGGCATTTGGCTGAAGAAAAAGACTAAAATAATGGCTGATGAGGGAATCACTGAGCAGCAAATGAAAACTGGATATCCTAAAGTAAGCCCCACGGATTGGCGAACAACAGATTATCGAATACAAGGTACTCTGCCAAGTGACCTTGTACCCAAACATACTCCAGTTCCTAATATTACAGACTACTTCTTTTTGCCATCATTGGGTTTCTACTATAAAGGCAAACTAAACAACTTTGGTATAGCTGGTCATTACTGGCCATCAAATGGTATTGATTACGGCCTTACATATGGATTATATTTTTCTAATGGAACTGTAAAAGTCAATCCTTCAATGCGTATGTTGGGGCTTCCAGCGAAGGCGTTTGAGTAATCCGTTTCGAAATTGATTGGTAAAGGACAATTAAACTCGGAAATATTTATTTTTTAATCAATATAATTATTAACCCGTCGGAATAAAAACAATGAAAAGTTTTGACAAGAAATATAGGGGCATGAGTACGGAGATGGGAGGACACGATGACAAGTCCTATACCTGTCGATGACAAGTCCTATACTTGTGGGGCACAAGTCCTATACTTGTCGACTACAAGTCCTATACTTGTCAAAACGCCCTCGGAGTCGGCATTCCGACAACTAACATTTTTGCGTATGGCATTTTTTAAGAAGATGTTGAAAAAAATCAACAAAAAGTGGTACCCGCAATCGGTACTGGTGGGCAGTCCGGTGACGACGGCGCAGGTTGCCAAGCGACTGGCCGCTGAGTCGACCGTCAGTCCGGCCGACGTGGCCGCAGTGCTCACCTCGCTCGGCCCGGTGATGGCCGACTACATGTCGCAGGGCCGCTCGGTAAAGCTCGACGGCATCGGCTCGTTCTACTTCACGGCCGTGTCGGCCAAGGGTGGCGTGGACGCAGCCGAAAAGGTGTCGGCCAACCAAATCGTCGGCGTGCGCGTGCGCTTCAATCCCGAGACCCATTACGAGCGCGGCGGTGGCAGCCGTGTAGCTACCCGTGGCCTGACCGACACGCCGATTGAGTGGGAAGAATGGAAAGGTGAGGAGAAAAAGAAGAAGAAGAAAAAAGAGGAAGGGGGAATTGGGCAGCACGGGAATTAAAGCCC
>NZ_JH594509.1:0-93761 GCF_000243015.1 Segatella maculosa OT 289 | reverse complement strand
GACAAGACAAACAGCTTGTCAACGCATCAACCGTGACCCAGTCGACTGCCAAAGAGACATCAGGTGGTTATTGCGGCGGGGTCCCACCTCTTCCCATTCCGAACAGAGAAGTTAAGCCCGCCTGCGCCGATGGTACTGCAATGCAATGCGGGAGAGTAGGTAGCCGCCTTCTTTTACTTGGAGCCCCGAGGACAGCAATGTCTTCTGGGCTCTTTTTTTGTTTTGTGGCCAGCACGATGCACCGGCGGACAAGGCTAAGTGAAATCAGTCCTGGTCAGAGGCAAGGCACCTTCAGCCTTGTTACAGTCCGATCCCAGCCATATTGCGAAGCAATCCCAGCCATATTAGGCGCTAATTACAGCCATATTGCGTGGCAATATGACTGAGATTGGAGCGCAATATGGCTGAGATTACGCGACGTGTCGGTTGGTCAGCTGGCCGATAGCAGGCAAAGCGCTTAAAAAAATGAAATATGTGCACATTCTATCCATGTGGTGGAGCATCTTTTAATTATTTATATTACCTTTGCATCACTATTTCGAAATAAATCATTATTCTAATAAATGAAACAGTACAAGTTAGTAGACAACGTGCTGGGTTGGCTCGCTTTTCTGATAGCCGCCTTTGTTTATTGTTCTACGATTGAGCCGACAGCCAGCTTTTGGGACTGTCCTGAGTTTATCACCACAGGCTATAAACTTGAAATTGGACACCCTCCTGGGGCACCGTTCTTCATGCTTACGGCCAATCTTTTCTCACAGTTTGCGAGCAATCCGGCGGACGTGGCACGCATGGTCAACATGATGAGCGCACTGTTGAGCGCAACAACCATCATGTTCCTCTTTTGGACGGTGACGAACCTGACGCGTAAGCTTATCCTTAAAGATTGGAACGGGCTCACAACGGCCAAGCTCATTGTCATCGAGGGAGCCGGTCTTGTGGGCGCACTCATCTATACATTCAGCGACACCTTCTGGTTTTCGGCTGTCGAAGGCGAGGTTTATGCCTATTCATCTGCCTTTACAGCCATCGTGTTTTGGCTCATTTTGAAGTGGGAAGACCATGCCGACGAGCCGCACAGTGACCGTTGGTTGGTGCTGATTGCCTATATGACGGGCCTCAGTATCGGCGTGCACTTGCTCAATCTGCTTTGTATTCCGGCCATCGTTTTGGTGTTTTGCTATCGCAAGTTCCCCCATATCGAACTCAAAGGTTCGCTCATTGCGCTGCTTGTTTCGTTTGCTATCGTGACAGCCGTGCTCTATGGAGTCGTTCCGGGCATCATAACTGTAGGCGGTTGGTTCGAACTTTTCTTTGTCAATGTGTTGGGTTGTCCATTCAATACGGGCGAAATCATCTATATCCTGCTGCTTGTTGCCACCGTGCTTTGGGCCATCTATGAAAGCTATACCGACAAGAGCGAGAAGCGAAGCAACATTTCTTTCGTGGCTTCGGTAGCCATGCTCGGTATTCCGTTCTATGGTTATGGCTGGTCGGCCGTGCTTATCGGCATCGTTATCCTGGCCATACTCTGGTTTGCCTTGAACTATAAGCACACGGTTGACAAGAAGAAAGTGAGCTATGTCACGTCGCGCATCAAGAACACGACCTTGCTTTGCCTGTTGATGCTGATGATTGGCTATTCAAGCTACGCGCTTATCGTTATTCGTTCAACGGCCAATCCGCCCATGGACCAGAACTCGCCGGAGGATATCTTTACTTTGGGTAGTTATTTGAGCCGCGATCAGTATGGAGACCGCCCTTTGGGCTATGGCCAGGCCTACACTTCTCAGATAGCGTTACAGGTTGAAGGCAACATGTGCAAGCCCGAAATGAGCGAAGGCGCACCCATCTACGCTCGTAAAGAGAAGGCGAACGCCGGGGAAAAAGACTCCTATTTCGTGGTGAGCCACAAGAACAAGTACCGCTATGCACAGAACATGCTCTTCCCACGCATGTACGATCAGGCGCATGCACAGGCCTATGAAGACTGGATGGGCGGTGTCGATGGCACGAATGTTTCGTATGATCGTTGCGGAGAACCCATGACGGTGAAGGTCCCGACACAGGTGGAGAACATTCGTTTCTTCCTTTCCTATCAATGTAACTTCATGTATTGGCGTTACTTCATGTGGAATTTCGCCGGCAGACAGAACGATATTCAGGGCAATGGTGAGCTGGAACATGGCAATTGGATTACGGGAATTCCGTTTATCGACAATGCACGATTGGGCGATCAGAGCAAATTGCCCGACGATTTGCAGAACAATAAAGGCCACAACGTGTTCTATTGTCTGCCACTTTTGCTCGGACTCATCGGTTTGTTCTGGCAGGCTTGGCGTGGACAGCGGGGCATTCGGCAGTTCTGGGTGGTCTTCTTCCTGTTCTTTATGACGGGTTTGGCTATCGTTATCTACCTCAATCAAACCCCGATGCAGCCGCGTGAACGCGACTATGCCTATGCCGGCTCGTTCTATGCCTTTGCCATTTGGTGCGGTATCGGCGTGGCTGCCATCTATGATTTGCTCAAGAAGCGGCTGCGTGTCAGCGAAACAGTTTTGGCAGCCGTGGTTTCGGTCCTTGCATTGCTGATTCCCATTCAGATGGCCAGCCAGACTTGGGACGACCATGACCGTAGCGGCAGATACACTTGCCGCGATTTCGGCCAGAACTATCTGATGACGCTTCAGGACAAAGGCAATCCTATTATCTTCACCAATGGTGACAACGACACGTTCCCGCTTTGGTATAACCAAGAGGTAGAGGGTGTCAGGACCGATGCCCGTGTTTGCAACCTGAGTTATCTGGCTACCGACTGGTATATCGACCAAATGAAGCGGCCTGCCTACAACTCTCCTGCAGTGCCAATCAGCTGGCCTCGTCTTGATTTCTGCTCGGGAACGAATGATTATATCACCGTGCAGCCCGAGGCCAAGAAGCAGATTCTGCAGTTCTATAAGGAGAATCCGGCACAGGCTAAGGCGCAGTTCGGCGACGATCCGTTTGAATTGAAGAACATCATGAAGTATTGGGTGCGTTCAAAAGACGCCGATATGCACTTTATTCCTACCGATACGGTCTACGTAACGATAGATAAACAGGCCGTGAAACGTAGCGGTATGTTGATGGAGTCTGATTCCATTCCCGAAAAGATGGTGATTTCGCTTGCCGGAAAGAGCGCACTCTACAAGAACGACCTGATGATGCTCGAGATGATTGCGCAATGTAACTGGACACGTCCTATCTATGTGGCCCTCACTGTGGGTGAAGAAAACTACATGAATCTTGGGAACAACTTCATTCAAGAGGGCTTGGCAAACCGCATTACGCCGTTTACGACTAACATAGACGGCAAGGTTGTCAAGGGAATGACAACCTTCGACACGGCCAAAACCTATCGTAATCTGATGACACGTTACAAGTTTGGCGGCCTGCAGACCAAGGGATTGTATATCGATGAAACTGTGATGCGCATGTGTTACACACATCGTCGTCTCTTTGCCCAACTGGCCAAGCAGCTCATTATGGAGCATAAAGATAAGCAAGCTTTGGCTGTTTTGGACAAATGTACAAAGGTTATCCCGGCTTACAACGTGCCCAATAACTATGTAAGCGGCAGTCTTGACCTTGCAGAATGCTATGCCATACTCGGCCAGAAGGCCAAGGCCAAGGCCTTGTTCAATGATGTTTGGAAGAACTCCACGCAGTACATGAATTGGTATCTGAGCCTTGATGGCAACCGATTCTCGCAATCCATGAGCGATTGTTTGCGTGAAATGTCCATCATGCAGGAGTGTAATAAGGTGGCAGGAGTGATAGATCCGAAGCTCGGAGAGCGTACAGGGCATCAGTTCCAAGCCTTATATAAGATGTATCGCGGTAAGGGTGGGGTGCTTCCGAGCCATGAGTAGACGTTAAAGCGGACGAAAGAGGATGTTTATAGAGCAGCCGGCAAAATGGTTGCGCTGGATTTATCCCGGTGCGACTTGGCGAATGGACAAGAACGAACATGCAGTTTACCTAACGTTCGACGATGGTCCGATTCCCGAGTCGACCCCTTTCATCCTCGAAACGCTACGGAAATACGACGTCAAGGCAACGTTCTTCATGGTCGGTGAGAACGTGTTGAGATACCACGACCTCTATAATCAAATCATTGAAGAGGGGCATCAAGTGGGCAATCACACTTTCAATCACATCGGGTCTTTCAAACATTGGACCATCACCTACGTCATCAACACGCACAAGGCCAACGAATTGATTCATTCACATCTGTTCCGTCCGCCGCATGGTTGGATGCGTTTGTCGGTTTATTGGTGGATAAAAAGGAAGTATAAGATTATCATGTGGGACCTCGTTACGCGCGATTACTCCAAATGGTTAACTGCCGAGGACGTTGTTTCCAATGTAAAACGATACACAAGAAACGGCTCTATCATCACTTTTCATGACTCTTTGAAGAGTATCGACAAGCTGAAGACGGCTTTGTCAAGGTCGATTGAGTGGCTGAAGGAACAAGGATATGAATTCAAGACCTTTGAATAAGCAAGATCTCACGAACGAAATTAAAGCCGAAGCACTGCGCCTCGGCTTTTTTGCTTGCGGCATTGCAGAAGCTGCTCCCGTGGAGAAAGCGACGGCAGATCATGTGAAACAGTGGCTGAAAAAGGGGAACCATGCCAATATGGACTATATGGCTAATCACACGGACAAACGACTTGACCCGCGATTGTTGATGACCGGGGTCCGGAGTATCATCTGTGTTGCCTTGAACTATGCGCCACATACCACCTTTCCTGACAGTGAATACCAACTCGCGGCCTATGCCATAGGCCTCGACTACCATGACATCATGAAAGAAAAGCTGCGCCAGTTGGCTGCAAAGTTCGGCTATGAGGACGCACTCTTCAGCCAAAATGCCAAACGGAAATGCCGCATTTTTGCTGATACGGGGCCGGTATTGGAACGCTATTGGGCCGAGAAAGCCGGTTTGGGATGGACGGGAAAGAACCATCAACTCATTATTCCGCACGCCGGAAGCATGTTCTTCTTGGGCGAACTTATCGTTGATGAGGAATTGGTTTACGACAGTCCGATGGAAAACCGATGCGGAAATTGCCGGCGATGTATTGAGGCTTGTCCGACAAAAGCCATCACTGAAGGTCACGAAATGAATGCGGCCAGATGCCTTTCTTACCAAACGATTGAGAACAAGAGCGCCCTTTCGAAAGACATTATCGTAGAAATGGGTAACACAATCTATGGCTGTGACCGATGCTTAAAGGCTTGTCCGTGGAACCGATTTGCTACACCTAATGATATTCCCGAGCTGCAACCGAAGGCTGAACTCCTTGAGATGACGAAGCAACAATGGGAAAATCTGACCGAAGAAGAATATCGCAAGCTATTCAAAGGCAGTGCTGTTAAAAGGGCAAAATATGCAGGACTGATGCGAAATATTCAGGCCGTGGCTTGGCATTCACAGGAAAAACAGCTACCTTTACCACTTAAAATGAAAAACAATGAGCAAGAAAGTAAATAGTTACAAAGCTATGGCAGCCTTGGTAAGAGGCTTTTTTGAGGCTTTTGCCAACGGCATTATCGACAGTCTGATTACAGAAAACAACTTTGAAACGAAGAATGATCCGCGGCATATCAAGCAGGCTATGTTGAAGCATTACGAGGAAATCAGTTCGCATTTTCTTGATATTTTATTCCCCGCTTTGGCCCGTCTTAACTACGCAGATGACGGAAAAATGCAGACCAAACTGCAAGAAACGTTTCAGAACAAACAGCCGGATATGACCGAATATCTGCGGTTTGCCTGTAAAACGGACAGGCTCTACGAGGCCATGGTGACCGAATATAAACGCAATTTCAACATGCTTTTGCAAGGCAGGTTCACGACTATTCCAGAGCATTTTGAGGCATATTCGCGTGGTGTTCAGCTGTCTGTCGTCGACGAACCCATGGCGGTTTGCATCATGGTTAGGGTGCTATTGAAGGCCTATGCTGCCGGGATAAAGGCGTCAAAGACCAAGAAGTCCACCTTCAATCAAGTCACCGTCTATCGCTTATTGTTGCTGAATATCCAACTATTGCTGAACGATGGGCCCTTCAAATCAAGTTCCGAAGACCTGATGGCCCTGTTCAAAGAAGCTTGTGGAACAGAAAACAACTTGAATGTTTTATTCAATTCTCTGGACGATATCTATAAGGAATTGGCCGAAGAAGACGGTATTATCGCAAGCAATGACCAAGCAAACTAAGGAAAAGCTGAGAAACAGTAGGCTGTATAACCGTATGAAGCAGGTTACGAGGCTTACCGACGACTACTGTCTTGATGGTCTTATCGGTCTTGTGCCCGGAGGTTTCGGCGACATGATAGCCGGATTGTTTTCTATGGTGCATGTATATTTCGGGCTGTTCAAGCTCCGTTCTATTCCTTTGACGCTGGCTTTGCTCAATAATATGTTGCGTGACATTCTGTTGGGACTGCTCCCTTTCTACGTCGGAGACCTGATAGACTTCTTTCATAAGGCCAACAAGAAGAACTTCAGACTGATAGATGGTTTTGTGAACGACGATGCGAATATCGTTCACGAGGTCAACCGGAAAGCCGTTCAGGCTGCTATTATCTTCTTTCTGTTGATTGCTTGCATCTTCGCCATGCTGTGGTTGCTGGTTTGGATAGCCGAGAAAATCGGCACGTTCCTATTCACATAAGTCGAAAAGAAACAGACCTTATGAACGCATTTCCTGCATTCACAAGGTCTGTTCGCCTTTTATAGTTATCGTTAAAGAACTTTCTTACTGCATATCATAGACTACCTGCATGAGTTTCTTACCTAAAGCGTCGGCTTCTTCCATTGTAGAGGCCTCACTATAGACGCGGATAATCGGCTCGGTATTGCTCTTACGAAGATGCACCCACCTGTCGGGAAAGTCGAGTTTCACGCCATCTATATCGGTCACCTGCACGTCTTTGTCCTTTCCATAAAGTGCTTTCACCTTTATTAAAATGGCATCCACGTCGGTCGAAGGTGTCAAATCGATACGGTTCTTGGCGATGAAATAGGTCGGGAATGTAGCACGAAGCTCGCTCACTTTGCAGCCTTTCCGTGCCAAACTCGACAAGAACAAGGCAATACCCACCAAGGCATCGCGTCCATAATGGCTTTCGGGATAAATCACTCCACCGTTTCCTTCGCCGCCGATGACGGCATTCACGGCCTTCATCTTCGTCGTTACGTTCACTTCGCCCACGGCCGCAGCAGTGTAAACGCCGCCATGTTTCTCGGTGATGTCGCGCAAAGCACGTGTTGAACTCAGGTTAGATACCGTGTTTCCCGGCGTATGGCTCAACACATAATCGGCCACCGAGACAAGCGTATACTCCTCGCCGAACATCTTACCGTCTTCACAAATGAAGGCCAAACGGTCAACATCGGGATCCACAACGATGCCAAGATCGTAGCCACCCTTACCGATTTCGGCCATAATTCCGCCCAAATTCTTCTCCAACGGCTCCGGATTATGAGCAAAATCGCCTGTGGCTTCACCGTTCAAGAAGGTATATTCCACGCCCAAAGCCTTCAACAATTGGGGAAGAATGATGCCTCCGACCGAGTTAATCGCATCAACAGCCACCTTGAAATGCGCTTTCCTGATGGCTTCTACATCGACTAATTTCAGTGCCAGCACACTGTCTATGTGGCGTTGGTCGAAGTTTTCCTCTGTATATTTGCCCAAATGGTCCACATCGGCAAAGGTGAAATC
This sequence comes from Segatella maculosa OT 289, assembly GCF_000243015.1. Classification (NCBI taxonomy): domain Bacteria; kingdom Pseudomonadati; phylum Bacteroidota; class Bacteroidia; order Bacteroidales; family Prevotellaceae; genus Segatella; species Segatella maculosa. The sequence goes on along the minus strand of NZ_JH594509.1, from coordinate 85,982 downwards.
TTCCTTTTCAGCAATGGAAAGCACCTCGTTACCGTTGTCCTTTGTGAGGAATTCACCTTCATTGTTCAGCAGTTTCAGGGCATTCCACTGGCGCGGATTGTGACTTGCGGTGATGATGATGCCGCCTGCAGCCTGCTTCATCCTGACGGCCAGCTCGGTTGTCGGCGTGGTTGCGAGTCCGATGTTGACCACATCATAGCCCATGCCCATCAAAGTGCCGCACACAATGTTCTTTACCATCTCCCCGGATATGCGGGCATCGCGTCCCACGACAATCGTATTGCTGTCAGACTGCTTGCTGCGACGAATGAAAGTCGCGTAAGCCGATGTGAATTTTACGATGTCAAGCGGGTTCAATGTGTCGCCGGACCGTCCGCCGATAGTGCCGCGGATGCCGGAAATAGATTTTATTAAAGTCATATCTTGTGGTTTTTTATCGTCCTCGTTGGTAAGTAAGCTCGTAAAGACAAGGGTAAACGGCACCCGAAGCCACTGCCGTTCCCTGCGCGGACGGTACAATCAGCCGCACTTTGGCCACTCCTTCCGCGCTTAATTTGCCTAATCGGATATAGGTAAGTGGTGCCAGCAGGCCGTTTGGCACCTTTGGCGTGCGATAAGTACTCATAAAGACACCCGATTCGAACTGTGCAAAAGGCGAACCGGATATCATTTTGACCTTCATCACGTCAACCAAGGCCGAATAGCGCATGATATTGTTTGAAGAAATCACGGAGTCTGTCATCATGTTCACCTCCGTATATTTCAACAGCACGGTAGCTGTCTCGTTAGGTCCAAGAACTTTGCCCGTTCCGCGGCGGACAATCTGCATATAGACGCCCGAACTGTTGAAAAGCACAAATTGGTTTTTAGACAAATCCGTGGTCGTGTCCTGCGAAAGAAACTGCTCCTCGCTGATGACGTTCACTTTTTTGTCGGCTATATACTGGTTGATGACCGCGCGTTCTCTCTTCTTTTTCTCTGCATAAGTCTCCGAATCGCGACATGAGACGAGCAACAGAAGACCCGTCAGAGCAAGAAGCAAGAATGATGTTTTCTTCATTTTCAATATTTTCAGTGATTGATTTGCATTATAAGATGATGAGACAAAGATACGAATTTCCCTACGGATCGTAAGGTTTCCATACTGTTTTTTGTGATATTTCCCATTTTTTAAGTTTTCAACAAGTCTGCATATTTCAGCAAGGCACGCTGCATCACGCGTTCGGCTTCGTCCAGACTGCAATGCAATTTGCCCCCGCTGGCATTGAGATGTCCGCCCCCGTTGAAGAATTCGGCAGCCATTTCGTTACATGGAAAGTCGTCAACCGAGCGCAGACTGACGAGCACAAGGTCGTCATGGCGGTCGTCTTCACGGAGCGAAACCGACAGTTTCTGCCCCTTGATGCGTAGCGGTTCGTTGACAAGTCCCTCCAAATCGCCCCGTACGAAATGGAATTTTTTCATGTCTCGACGGCTCACTGTGAAGTAAGCGGCATGCAGTTCGTCATACACTTTGAGGCATTCGCTCATCAGATAGCCCCTTAATCGAATGGCCCACTGACTGTAGTTGTTGTACACATTGCGGTAAATCTTGTCCTTATCGATGCCGGTTGTGAGAAGCATTCCAATGATGGTATAAATCTCGGGCCGTGTCGAATTATACGTAAACCCCCCCGTATCGGTCATCATTCCGCAGTAAATAGGGGCCGCAATCTTCTGATCTATCTGCTCAAATCCGCTCAATTGGCAGATGATTCTGAACACCAATTCGCACGTACTGCTGGCTTCTGGGTGCGAAACCGACAGGATTCCGGCGATAGAAGGATTGAGATGATGGTCGATCATCACGCGTTTTGCGGGTGCAATATCAATGGGTTCTTGCAACTCTTCGAGCCGGTTTGTCTCGTTAAAGTCCAGACAAAAGATTAGATCGGCATGCAAACAGAGAGCCTTTACCTCGTCGGTATGCTTGTCATAACGCATCACTTGTTCGATGCCCGGCAGCCATCTTAGGAAGTCGGGAAAGGCATCGGGCACGACAATCCGCGGCGACTTGCCCTGCCGGCGCAAGTATTCGGCCCACGCCAAGCAGGCACCCAAGGCGTCGCCGTCAGGACTTTTATGGCCCACGATGATGATATTCTCGGCATTGCGAATAGTCTCTTTCAAGATGGTGACTTCGCTTTCGTTGATGATTTCCAATTGCATAATGGGTGCAAAGATAGTAAAAAACGATGAGAGAAATGGAGATTGCGTGATGATTTCAATCCTATTGCGTTTCAATCTCATCCATTTTGCCGCGCAATATGGGTGAGATTACCACGCAAAATGGCTGAGATTAGCATGCAAAATGGCTGAGATTGGAACGCAAGGTGTAAGTCGTTGATTATCAATTTGAATAACCTTCCGGTTTATTCGAATGTATGTAGGGACGCACGACTCGTACGTCCACTCACATTGCAGTTGACAATTGACAAGTAAACGGGTGAACAAGTTGATTGTTATACGGCATATAGGGACGCAAAGCCCGTGCGTCCGCTCCAACAACCGTATGCATTTGCTTGCCATTCACCTTGAGCGGACGCGCGAACCGTGCGTCCCTATATATCTATCATAGCCGTCGTTCAGAACAGTTTGGCCGGGTAGACGCCGTCGTTGATGAGCGTTTGAATTTTATCTACCACACTTTGACGGTCGGCCGCATAGGTAACGCCGAACCATTTACTGGTGGTGTCGAGCACTTTCACGGTGGCCGTCTTCTCACCAATGAGTTTATTGACCATCAATGGGATAAAGAACTCGGCCTTTAGGTTGGTCATGTTCTTCGGATCGGCAAGAAATTCCTTGAAATAGGCCTCACTATAGTCGAAATAGTCGGGCGTGAAGCCCCATACGTTCATGGAAACGGGCGTGCTGTCGGCCACGCTTACCCACTTGCCTTGCTCGTCTTTATACTGAACCGTGCCGTCGTGACGCTCGATTTCGGTGCGTTCTACAACGTCAGTCAGGTTGCCTTCGGCATCTTTCGAGCAGATACCGCGGGCTACAGTGCCGTTGTCACTGAGCGTATTCCCTACGCGGAAGCCCACCATGGCATAGCGGTTGCGGCTGCCTTCGGGCAAATCGCTGAGGAACTTGCCAATGACTTTGAAGCAATCCCGGTTGTAGAAATCGTCACAGTTGATGACACAGAACGGTTCTTTAATGACATCCTTCGCCATCAACACGGCGTGGTTCGTTCCCCAAGGCTTTTCGCGTCCCACGGGAACGTTATAGCCTTCCGGAAGAGCATCGATTCCTTGGAAAACCAGCTCGGCCGGGATATGACCTTCGTATTTTGACAGGATTTTCTCGCGGAATTCGGCCTCGAAATCCTTTCGGATTACAAAGACAATCTTGCCGAATCCGGCCTGAATGGCATCATAAATGGAGTAGTCCATGATGGTTTCTCCGTTGGGACCTAAGCCGTCGAGTTGCTTGAGTCCGCCGTAACGGCTACCCATTCCGGCAGCCAAAAGTAATAATGTAGGTTTCATAGAATATGTTTTATGTGTTATTTGAATTGCAAATATACCAAATTTCCGTGAATTCAGCCAACAGAATAGCCTTTTTCTTCTGCCAAAAAGCTTTTCAGAACGGCATTCCTATGGCGAAATGCAGGCTGTGGCTGTCCTTGAAATTGGGCAGATTGTAGAGTCCAGACTTGTAAGGCAGGTGCAAACCAACGCCCCAATCGATGCGAATGACGAAGAAATCGAGGTCATAACGCAGGCCAAGGCCGGTGCCTACGGCCATTTCGCGTGCCATGTTGCGGAGTTTGAACTTGCTTCCCGGTCGGTCGGAAGTCTCTTTCATGGTCCACACGTTGCCGGCATCAAGAAACAGCGCGCCATATAGGTTACCCAACAGTCTTGGACGGTATTCGATGTTGGCCAAAAACTTGATGTCTCCCGTCTGATCAAGGTAAGATGTGGTCGCAGCCGTTGGATAATAGGCACCGGGACCCACGCTGCGCACCGTGAAAGCGCGAATACTGTTGGCTCCTCCCACGTAGAATTGCTCGCTCCAAGGCGCCATTGTAGAGTTTCCGTAGGCCCAAATGGCACCAAGGTTAATGTGTCCGACGAGCTGTGACTTATTGGCGAGCCTCCATGTCTTGCGGAATTCGGTCTCAATCTTGGCGTATTGCGCATACGGGTTCTTGAACATCGTCTTGTCTTTCTCGTTCCATTGCCGTCCGCCAAGCACATAACCGAGCGACAAGATGTTGGCCGCTTCGCTCACGGTTGTCTGCCACCAGATGGGGTTGCGGTAAGATTTGGGACTGGTATAGATGTAACTGTAGCGCATCTTGGGAATGAATTGGTCTTTCATCGACACTTGAAGATAAGGACTTTTAGCCATCAAAGCATCGAACTTGGCCGAATGTGATGACATATATTCATACTCTAACGTGAGCGGAGTGTACTGATGCATCGAAGTTTCAGAGGTTTGAAAGGTGTAGGACAGCTCGCCCGACACGATATGTCGCTTGAAATAGCCCGCACGGTTGATGACACTCGTAGATGCTTTCAGGAGTGTAGTCGGCGTAATAAAGAAACGGCGCCGCTGCATGATGGGAAGTAGCAGGTGAGGAAACTCCAACGAGGCGTCACCTCCATATTCATAGGAATGAATATTGTCGCCTCGGCCACTTGCGGCATGCCCCGTTTGCCACTCATAAGAGCCTTTCAGGTTGATATCCAGCTTCTCTCCGCCATGAAAAGCATTGCGTTTGGTGAAGCCAACCACGACTCCCGGACCCATACGGCCGCTGGTACGCCCGGTATAGTTGGTCTCGAAGTAAACATCATAAGGCTTGTCGAACACACAGTTCAGCTTCAAATCGAGCGTATCGCAGCTCGGTGACGCGTCACGCGGTGTAAACTGAAAGTCAACCAAGCTGAAAAGGCCGTTGCCTGTAATTCGGTTTGAAGACTCGATATAGTCATCATAGCTGAAAAGTTGGCGTGGACGCAGTTTCAAGTCGCGCAGAATAACGCCCGGACGGACAGGAGAATGCTTCCCATTGAAGTATACTGTGAGGCGACGCAAGTGGATAGAGTCTTGCAATGTGTCGGAGAACTGTTTGCGGAGTTGTAGTTCAACATTGCCGATGTACCACTTTCGTAACGCTTTTGTAGGAATGGAGTCGGCTAATTGGAACTTGAGTTGCACCTTTCCCGGCACAAGAAGCGTGTCAGCCAAATAAGAAGCGTAGCCCGGTTGATAATAATAATAGCCATTATTGCGGAAAAGGTTGCTCACTCTCTGGCGTTCCGCGTCGAGCATCGCCACATCGAAGGCGTCACCACGCTTGATCTTCGCCTCTTTTCTGCTTGCTTGCAACAGACTGTCAGCGTCGTCGGGGAACCGGACATAAGAAATGCTGTCGAAAGTAAAGAGATGGCCCATATTAATGGTGTAGGCTATCTTCGCTTTCTTGGGGTTTCGCTGCGTAATAGCCTCGAAGTCGACCTTTCCATGGAAGTAACCGTGAGACTTCAATACGGATTGTGCCACCGAAGCACGTAGTTCTGGATTGACCCAACTCATCAAAACGGGAGCCTTCCCGAACGATTTTGTCAGCCATTTTCCTATGTGTCCGTGCGAAGTTGAGAAGGCGTTCCACACCCAAAGCCCGTAAGGAAAGGGCGTACGATAATAAGAACTGCCCAGCAGAGCCCCGTTCGGGGCACATGCCAAAGCTGCTTCCAGCTCGTCTTGTGTCGCATAAAAATGGCTATTATGGTCGTAATTCTTATACTCGATCTTTGTCAGACCGACATATAATTGGTCACCTTCAGGCACATTATCGGTGGTCGAGCAGGCGATTAGCAGTCCCGCCACCGATAAAACCAAGAGAAATCTATTTTTTTTCATTGCGTTCATTCTTGATTGTGGGCGTCTTGCTCGGCTTAACCGGAGCCGGCGGTATTTCATCCTTGGCTTCTTTGAATCTGAAAAGGTCTTGGAAATGTTGCAATTTACGCCGCCAGATAAAGCCTCCGCCATACAGTCCCATGTCACCTTCAAGCCAATCGTAGCTGTCTCGGTTGTAGAAGAGTCGCAAATACTGCGTGGAAGCCTCGTTCAAACGGTATTCGAAGGAGACGTTGCTAAAGAAAGATTCATTCTGATTGGCCACATCGGGGCCCGTTGACAGTTTTCCGCCGACGATGATGCGCAGTTTATTGTTCCAAAGTCGCTTGGCAAACTTGAACGAATAGTCCGTATGTTGGTTTCCACCAGCGTCCGTTGTGTTGTCCATTCCAAAGCTTAGGTCGAGTGTTCGCAGGGCATTGCCGGCAATACTGTTGATTTGGCTCTGCAAGAAGGCGCTCAAAGCAGAGTTCATGGAGAAAGAACTCGTATTACCATCCGTTAGATACATTCCCGTTGTAAGCATCGTTACGGCCACTTTTCCTCGTGCTTCCTTGCCCATAGTGTTGAGTTGGTTGCTCACTTCCATGTCTTCGGGTGCATCGATGATGAATTCCAGCCCCATATTCTTAAGGGTTTTGCTGATTTTTACACCGCAATCGAAATCCACACTGCGGCCGGTTCCGCCGTTCGAAGAGACAGCTGCCTTGATCTTTTCCGTGGCCGTGATGTTCAGTCCAGGGTTCATTGGGTCGCCATTGAACCTTATATAGCTTCCATCATGAATGCTGAAGGTCTTGAGCGGTATTACGGGAAGTGCGTATTTCATCTCTCCGTTGCTGAGTGTATAGCGACCATTGAGACGCAAGTTGTCCACCATATTGTATTGCATGCGCAAGTTTCCCCCACCGATGAGGTCCACATAGTTCGACTTATCACTGTTCAGCGCGCAAAGGATGTGGGCACTTTCATTAATACTCATTGAGAGGTCCATGTTGAAACCGGTCAGCGGCGGTCGGTTTATCACTTGTGTTGTCTCGTCTTTGAAGTCGGTGAACTTCACAAGGTCGTCCAATTGGTTGTCCGTCGTAATGGGAGAGTCGCGCAGAATGTATGTCATATCGGTCGAACCGAGTATATCGAGCTTCCCTCGCATCGTAAGATTGTCAACTCTTCCTTTCATTTGTGCATAGAAGTTCACGAAGGCTTTGCCGAAAGCCTCAGAACGTGAGCTCTCTTTCGCATCGATAATGAGGAAGTTACGTGCCCTCATTTGCACGTCCATCCTCATTCTATCCAAGTCGCTAAAGTCGAAAACACCGGCCACCATCAATGGACTATCGTTGTGAGCATACATCTGGAAGTTCTCAAAAAGCAGTTTGCTGTCTTTGATTGTCACGGGATCGTTGTCGAATCTCATCTCCACACCGTACGGAATGCTCACTAAATAGGCTGAATCCAAGTAGACTTCACCGTTTACTCGTGGGCGACTTGGCGTTCCTTTCACCTCAAGATTACCCTCAGCATAGCCTTTGAAGCCTATCACTTGCTTGGGAATGAACCCGTTTGCAAGCTCCATCGGCAGGCGTTCGAGGTCAAGTTGAACATCAAGTTGTCCGCTTCCTCCCGAACGATAAGAGCCATTTACCGTTGCAATCTCCTTGCCGTTCTGCGTCAGTACACCGTCTACGGCGTGCGTTCCGTCTTGTTTTGGCATGTAAACAAACTCTGTTCCGATATTACCCATGGGACAATGCTCATAAACAAAGTTGCGAATAGACATGTCGGAAGACACAGAAAGTGCGTCATAGGTCTGTATCAGGTGATAGTCTCCATTCAGTTCGCCCGATATGGCCGGCATGTAAGGAAGCACGGAAAGGATATCTTGCAGTCTGAACCGATGGAGCGACACCGTCATGTCTTGCAAGGCTTCATGGTTAGCATCATTGGTATAGACTTGAACGCCCATGCCGTCAGAGGCCTTCAGTTCGAGATTGGCCGAGAGCCGACGGTCATCTCCGAGATAGACATAGTTGCTATCGTTCACGGAAAAGGCCTTGTAGCCCAAGATGGGACGTGGGGATGAGACACTCAGGCGGAGGCCTTGGTCTTCCATTGCAGCAAGCAACGAGACGTCAATGCCCAATCTGTTGCTCTCATCGTAGAGCCGTGCTCGAAGTGAAGAGCCATGTTCGTTGAGCTGTCCGTCGGCAATTGCACGGAATACGTAATGCGGATTCTTCTTGTTATTGATGACCTCGGCCCGGTATATGCCTCGTTCTTCGGCTGAATGAATGCGGAATTTCACCGTGTCGAGCAGGACACTGTCGACGACAAGTGAGTCTATAAGCATCGAACCGTTTAATCCCGACTGTCTTGATGAATGCATATCGATGTCAGCACGGGCGAATTGGCAGCCATACTGCTGGAGAAACCTGACGAAGATGTTGTCTTTTCCGCTCCGAAGGAACACGTGTGCATCGGGTAACCGATGGCGAAGCCGTGGCTGATCGATGGTGCGTCTCTTCAATTGTCGTTGCAATTCGTCCACGAATATCTGGCTTTCATCGAGCAACCGTTCATAGTTACCCGAGCCAGCAAAGTGAAGTTGGAAATCACCGCTGCTGAATGCGGCGTATGTTGTGTCTCGTCTTGCCAGCACATCGATGAACATATCGTTCGGACGATAGCGTCTTTGGTTCTCTTCGATGGTGACTTCGCCGATATGTCCCTGAACCTTGTGGAATTGTTTGAAGTCTGAAGCAATGTCCAGATGGGCACATAGCGATGTCATCAAGGGCTTGTCAACAAGGTGCAACCGATAAAGATCGGCCTGTTTTAGGTCGCAAGCCACCGTACCCTTAAACATATGATGGCCCAACAAGGCTGCAAGACTGATGCTTCCTTTCAGCAACGGACTCTCACCGTGAATGAAAGCATTGGCTGTTCCCTTTGACAGCGTGGCCTCGGCCGTGACTCCTGAAAGATCATATTGCGCATATCGGAAACGGTCGATGCGGGCTTTGGCCTTGATTCGGCTGTGGGGCGACATTAAATCAGTCCCCGTTCCATAGAGTTCGATGTTCCCTGTGAAAGGATATAGCTTTTGCCGGGGTACAAAGTTCCCGATAGGGAAACGCCGGGCCAACAACTTTGCCTGATAGGTCATGCGTTTGGCATCGAGACGGGCCTGAACAAAAGCGCTTCCTTGCCCTTGTCTGACGGTCACATCGCCAGCATAATACGCCGAAGAGAAGCGTAGTCGGCCATCAACACTGATGCCTGCGGGAATATTGAAAGCCTTTTGCTGTTGCCGGGGAAGCATTGTTGTGGCAAACCCTATATAAGAAGTACGGGCATAAAGGGTCACATCGCCCTCTAAACGGGCTGGCTTATCCAAATGGGAAAGGAAGCCGTTGGCATATAAAGAACCCACCGTAGGCAGTGAGACCGCTAAGTTAGTGAAGCGAAGTCGTTGCAGGTTGCCTCGCAAAAGCCCGCTGACAGTCAGTCCCCACGTGGGCCATTGCCGGCGAAAGGCAGGAGGAAGGGTCGCCATGAACGGCAAAAGGTCTTGCTTTCCCAATGTCGCATTCAGCCATACACGGAATATTCCCGGCCGTTGCGCTGCGAAAGCGTCGAAAGGTAGGTCTACTCGGGCCTGAAGTGCTGAATGTGGTGTCTTGAGATAAAGGTCTGGCAGGCGAAGACGGGTCGTATCCATCTCGACTACACCTTTCAATGCAGTCAACTGTAGCCCACTTTGCTCCTTGAAGGCCAACCGTCGCAAACGAAGAGACAGTTTTTCCGATACGTAACCCAGAGAATCGATACCCACGGCCACTTCCGAGAGCGCTACATGGTTCGGGTCGAGCCCTTTCGTGCGGGCTTTCAGCAGGTTGTCGTATTGAAAACACCCTCCTGTCAGGTCGAACTTTTTCACTTCGTAGCTTGCTTTGAAAAGGTCGAACCGCCCTTCTTCGACAACTGTCTCACCTAAATAGGCCTTCAATCGAAGTGTGTCTCCGGGCAAATCCACCGTAAGTGCCGTGCGCATTACGCTCACTTTGCCCACTTCTATCTTCCAATGGTTCTCACTTTTGGTCGTATCTTTCGGCACAGTGTCGCTCATTGCAACGCTGAGCACGGCATCTTTCAAATGAGCCACGTCCACTTTCAATGTCTGTGCGGCCAAGTCAATGCCATGGGCCTGCAGATCAAGCCGGCCGATGTGGCCTTTCACGCGTGCTTCATGAACAAAGTTGGCCGTGTTGAGTCGCATGTCTTCAATAGCCAACTCGTCAATCTCGACCTGCTGATGCAGCAAAGGCCACAGCCGAACATCGGCAATGAGCTTTCGAACATCAGCCACCGTGTCTCTCACTTGCGGGAGGGAGTCGTTCGGTTGAATGACTTTAACGCCCTCTATGCCCAAATCTAAGGGGAATTCAAGGTTGACATGTGCCACGGAAATCTGCATTCCCGTTTTATCGGAGGCGTATAAGGCTACTTGTTTTACTGCCCAATTCTGAAAAGGTGGGAAATAAAACAGCAAAGCCAAGGCGGCAAAGAGTATGAAAGGCGCGGCCACAACAGCGCAGGCCCACTTGATTTTCTTCGTCATATACGCAGTTTTTCGCGCATTTCTATGGAATTTGTCTCCGTTTCCTATTGATATTTTTGTTTTGCGAAAGTAAAACAAAAAAACGAATTATGCAAGTTTCGAAGAAAAAAATGCCATATGGGTACGCTGTTGGCTACTTTGTTGATGGTAAAACTGCCGGTAAAGTCAACGCACGTGGCCCTTTTCGCGGTCGGAATCGGACAAAATACTCATTCAGCAGCACTGTTCCCACCATCAAGAGAGGCAATACTTTCTGCCAAAGCCGCCCATAAGCGGTCGTCGGGAAGTGGAGATAAGATGTTGATGTGTGCTTTTGAAACGGGATGAATAAATTCCATGTGGCGGGAAAGTAGGGAGATACTGCCGTCGGGATTGCTCCGTGGAGCGCCGTATTTCAAATCTCCCTTGATGGGACAGCCCATATTGGCCAACTGACAGCGTATCTGATGGTGGCGACCCGTCAGAAGATGCACTTCAAGAAGGTGGTAATTGTCGGAACTGGCCAGTAGACGGTAGTGGAGTATCGCTTTCTTTGCGTGGGGAACTTCATGGTTGTAGGCATAACTTTTGTTCTGTTTCTCGTTCCTGACCAGCCAATCCGTCAAAGTTCCCTCGGGCTTTTCGGGACAGTTCTTCGTGACGGCCCAATACGTTTTGTGCACCTCTCCGTCGCGAAACATCTTGTTCAGCCGTGTCAAAGCTTTAGAAGTCTTGGCAAAAACGACCAATCCCGCCACCGGACGGTCAAGCCGATGCACCACTCCGAGGTACACATTGCCCGGTTTTTGATACTTTTCTTTAAGGTAGTTCCTGACCGTTTCAGACAGAGGTTCGTCACCTGTCTTGTCACCTTGGACGATTTCGCCACTGCTTTTGTAGACAATAATCAGATGATTGTCTTCATAGATTACTTTCATCGGGCTGATATAAAAAACAAGCATCATTCATCTTGCCAAACGACATGATGAATGATGCATGATAAATCGCAAGGTCTTACATGTTCATTCCACCGTCGACCTGAATCACTTGGCCTGAAACATAGCTCGAAAGGTCAGAAGCCAAGTAGACAGCTGTGTTGGCAATGTCGTCAACCGTACCGCCCCGGCGAAGCGGAATCTTGCTGATCCACTCCTTACGCACGTTTTCTGGCAACGCTTGTGTCATTGCCGTGTCGATGAAACCGGGCGCGATAGCGTTGGCACGAATGCCCTTCGGCCCCATTTCCTGACCGATACTCTTGGCCAAGGCAATCAATCCGGCCTTCGAAGCCGCGTAGTTAGACTGGCCAGCATTGCCATGAACACCGACAACCGAAGCCATATTGATGATGGAACCGCCATGCTGACGCATCATAACCGGCACACATGCGTGGATAAAATTGAAGGCACTCTTCAGGTTTACGGCGATGACTGCGTCCCATTGTTGCTCGGTCATGCGGAGCATAAGGCCGTCCTTAGTGATGCCGGCATTGTTGACAAGGATGTCAACTGAGCCGAATTCCTCTTTCACTTGCTTGACAACTTCTTCCGATTGTGCGAAGTCTGCGGCATTACTTGCATAACCTTTGACCTTAACACCAAGTGCGGCAATCTCTCGTTCGGTAGCCAAACCGCCGTGTTCCTCGTCGATGAGAAGGTCTGTAAACGCAATGTTTGCACCTTCAGAAGCAAATTTCAACGCGATAGCTTTGCCAATACCGCGCGCAGCTCCTGTAACCAGTGCGGTCTTACCCGCCAATAATCCTTTTCCGTTCATAGAAATAAATATTTAATGATTGATGATTTGCAACCTTCAATGAAATACTTTGCAAAGTTAGATATTTTTTTTCAATTATAAGCCGGTTGAGATAAAAAACCGAAATAATCCTTGGTTTCAAGGAAGATGCTCATGGAAGAACCTCAATTCTTACGTCCATGCGATGCTGTTTCAGCCATTAAATACGCAATAGGGCCGAGATGGAGCTGTAGGGACGTACGGTTCGTGCGTCCGCTCACGGTGAAATGAAAAGCAAATGCACACGGTTGTTTGAGTGGACGCACGAGCCGTGCGTCCCTATAGCTATTTGATTGGAAATCAACAGCTTGCATTTCGCTTTCTAATATGACTTATTTTGCGCGCTGAAATGGGCCATATTACAACGCAATATCAGCTATATTGCGCGACGAAATGGCTGAGATTGCAGCGCAAAGTGGTTGAGATTCGAATGCAAGGCGTAAGTCGTTGGTAATCAATATAGATAATATTTAAAAGTATTGGGGAGCATGTAGGGGCGCACGAGCCGTGCGTTTGCTTAAACAATCCTGCATATACGCTTTCGAACCCACTTGAGCGGACGTACGAACCGTGCGTCCCTACATCACTTCTCCTGCGCATTCAGATGTGCAGGAAATGCTCTTCCAGCTTCTCTTTCGGCAAGTCGGTGCTATCATGATAATGCAGGCTCTCGTTCACGCAGGCGATATGCTTGACATTGTTCAGTATTTCGGTGATATCATGGCTCACCATGACGATGGCGCACTGCTTGTTGAGGTCGTTAAGCATCTCATACATCTGCTCTTGAAAGCGTTTATCGATGTAAGTATTGGGCTCGTCGAGGATAAGCACGTCGGGTTTCTGCACGATGGCACGTGCCAATAGCACGCGTTGCAGCTGCCCGCCGCTCAGCGTTCCAATGGCTTCGTGTTGCAGGTCGGCGAGTTCCATTTGCTCTATCGTTTGCCTTACCTGTTCGTTTTGGCTTTTGTTATAACGGGAAAAGCGTTTTTTCTTCAGCCCGGAAAGCACGACATCGTGGACAGAAATGGGAAAATGCCTGTCGATATCGGTGTATTGAGGCAGGTAACCCATGCGGATATGGTTTGCGGGACGACCGTTTTTGAAGAACTGAATGCTTCCTTCTGCAGGTTTCAATAGGCCGAGAATGATTTTAAGAAGCGTGGTCTTGCCACCTCCGTTCGGGCCTATAATGCCGAGATAATCGTCATCGTAGACCGTCAGCGATACGTTTTTCAAGGCCGTTTTCTCGGGATAAGTGGCCGTGACATGCTTGATTTGTATGATAGGAAGGCTCATTTCAGTGCGTTGGCTATGGTTATCATTTGGCGGTCCCAATGATAGTCAAGGGGATTGATTGTGGTTTTGGGGACGCCGATGTCTGCGGAAACGATGTCAATGTTGCGGTTTGCAAACTCTTTTTGCACAAAAAGCGTCTTTACTTTCTGTTGCTTGGCCACCCGGATGACGTTTTGAAGTTGGTTGGCACTTGGTTCCCGTCCCTCTTCTTCAATAGGAATCTGCATAAGATGATAGTCGCGGGCGAAGTAAGTGAGGATAGGATGATAGATAAGGAATGCTTTTGACTTCTGTTTCAAGCGGGTTGCGACCGCTTTGTCCGTGCGATCGATTCTTTCGAGCAGCGTTTTCAGGTTTTGTTTGAAGTATGTGCTGTCTTTGGCATCGCTTTGTTTGAGCGCATCGCATATGTTGATGGCAATCGTCTTAGCGTTCCTACAACTCATCCACGTGTGTGGGTCGGCAATACCATTGCCGGTCAGTGTCGGTTTGATGCCTTCTGAGGTGTCAACGAAGCGGGTCTGCGGTGCATTGGCCTTGAGTTTGTCGGTCCAAGTGCGTTCGAAACCGATGGCACCGACCTTCATGTAGAGCACACTTTCGCTGAGATCGACCATCTGTTTGGGTGTGGGTTCGTAGGTTTCGGGGTTGGCTCCGCTCGGAACCATGGTCATTACCGTGAACTTTTCGCCTGCAATCTGTTCGGTGAAATAGCGCAATGGCTCTATGGTGACGGTTATCTTCTGACCTGTATTGTTGCTTGTTGAGGGGCTACAAGCGGTCAATGACGTTACGGACAGAGCCAGAATGATATAGCGCATCAGCTTTCCTGCGGTGATACTTATGGTAGAAATGATTAGATTTGAGCGCATCAGACCCAAGGCAATCGTGATCCCGCTTCCGATGATGGGCAGGAATGCAAAGAATCCCATCCATGCTCCATGCCCACCCATGAAGCGTTGGGCTCTGGAAAGGCTTTCGGGCTTGACGCGAAGATACTTTTCTATCCAGTCCATACGCCCTTGTCGCCCGATAGCATAATTGAAAAGGCCTCCCATTACGTTCCCGATAGTGGCATAAACTATCAAAGGCCACGGCTTAAGGCCTGCTGCCAGTAGGCCCAGCATGACGGCTTCGCTGCTGAAAGGGAAGAAACTGCCTGCAAAGAAGGCCGAAACGAACATACCCCAATAGCCCCAATCGATCAGAAAATCAATGATGGTATCCATAAGTTATAAGCTGTGAGCAGCAACACGAGGGCGATGAGCACGTGAAAAGCAACATTGGTGAGCCAAGTGTGGGTCAATGCAAGGAAATGTCCCAATAGTGCTGCGGTGGAAATAATCAGAATATGAATGAGAAAAGGGTAGTGTTGAGGTTGCAGAATGATGAAAATCATCGTAGCAACCTGCATCGTGACGAAGCAACCATAAAGCATACGGGTCTTTATTTTGTCCTGATAGCTGTTGCGTAAGAAGTGAATAATGCCCGTCAAACCAATGAGACCGATGAAGACAAAGCCTACGGCTTGATGCTCGGTGTATTGATAATGGCAGACATTACCGATGTCTGTTAGTTTCAAGAAGTGGGAGAGTAGGTCGGGAAGCTGGTTTGTATAGGCATCATAACCTATCACAAACCAGTAGGGAAACAATAGTCCGAGAATGGAAGCTACGAATGTACGCAGGCTGAAAGCCAGAATATAGGTAATCATAATGACCCATAGAACAGGAACCAAATAGAGGATTTGAACAAAAAAAACACTGGCAATGCCAATCATTACAAATGCATAGAACACGAAGCCGGCAGCCTTTCGGTCCTGATAGGCTTCAAAGAAGAACATATAGAAGGCGATAAAGCACAGCCCGACGACGGTATTGGCAACAGTAGTGGAGCGAAAACAAAGCATGGCTGACAAGAAAAGGTAGACAATGGGCACCATTCGGCTATACACTCTGATGAGCGAATGGCGGTTACAGAGTATAACCATCATCTCGGTTGCTACAAAAAGGGTAACTGTCTGAACCCATAATCCATGCTGAAAGGGCCCGGCAAGCAATGCTACAACGACTCCATAAAGGACTGTCAACGGCAGCGTGAACCTGCTAATTGCTATTCTTTCCTGTCTTCTTTTCTTTGTCATTTAAAGGTCCTGCCCTATATCTCTTCTGAAATACTTGTCGGTGAACGTGATTTTCTGTGCTTCTTTAAAACTCTTCTGCAATGCTTCTTCCTTGTCTTTTCCATAAGATGAAACGGCAATGACGCGCCCACCGTTGGTCACGACATGCCCGTCTTTGTAGGAAGTTCCGCTATGGAAGACGATGCTTCCTTCCACTTTGTCGATGCCTTTAATAGGATAACCTTTCTGATAGGCCTCGGGATAGCCTCCGCTTACAAGCATTACGCAGACTGCAGCACGCTCATCGAACACGATATCCCGCTTATCAAGGTCGCCATGGGCTATGCCTTCGAAGAGGTCAACGATGTCGCTTTTCAGGCGAAGCATCACACTTTCGGTCTCCGGGTCGCCCATACGACAGTTGTATTCAATAACCATTGGTTCGCCGTTTACGTTGATCAAACCAAAGAAAATAAAGCCTTTGTAGTCTATTCCCTCGTTAGCAAGGCCTTCAACGGTGGGGCGGATGATGCGTTCTTCCACCTTTTTCATCCACTCTTTTGTGGCAAATGGAACCGGTGAGACGCTGCCCATGCCACCTGTGTTGAGCCCCGTGTCGTGCTCACCGATGCGTTTATAGTCTTTAGCTTCAGGCAAAATCTTATAGCTCTTTCCGTCGGTTAGTATGAAAACACTGCATTCAATACCACTCAAAAACTCTTCAATCACAACCTGTGCACTGGCATTTCCGAACATGCCGCCAAGCATTTCACGCAGTTCTTTTTGGGCTTCTCCGAGCGTGGGAAGTATCAATACGCCCTTACCGGCACAAAGTCCGTCGGCTTTCAGCACGTAGGGAGGCTGCAAAGTCTCAAGGAAACGCAGACCTTCTTCAAGTGTTGTGCCGTCAAAGGTCTTATATTTGGCGGTCGGAATGCCGTGACGTTGCATGAAACCTTTAGCGAAATCCTTGCTTCCTTCAAGTACGGCACCGGCCTTGGAGGGGCCGATTACGGGGATATCTTTCGTGCGTTCGTCTTGCTTAAAGCTGTCGTATATGCCCTTGACCAATGGGTCTTCGGGACCGACTACAACCATATTGATATTGTTTTCTACGGCAAACTGCTTCAGACTTTCAAAGTCGTTAGCTTGGATATTGACGTTTTCTCCACAGTCAACTGTGCCAGCAT
Source organism: Segatella maculosa OT 289 (assembly GCF_000243015.1). Taxonomy (NCBI): domain Bacteria; kingdom Pseudomonadati; phylum Bacteroidota; class Bacteroidia; order Bacteroidales; family Prevotellaceae; genus Segatella; species Segatella maculosa. The sequence continues at coordinate 69,052 of NZ_JH594509.1, read as the reverse complement.
TGCCCGGAGCAATAAAGAGTTTGTCGCACTTTTTACTTTGTGCAATCTTCCAAGCTAAGGCATGTTCACGGCCGCCTCCACCTAACAATAACAGTCTCATTATAGTGATTTATTTTAAATAATCAAAGAAATATTGGCTAATCCGCTCGTGTAGATGCACGCTTTGATGTCCTCTCATGTTATGAGGTTCGCCAGGATAGACGAAGAAGTCGGGTTGAGTGCCGGCAGCAATGCAGGCTTTCAGGAATGAAAAAGCATGTTGTGGCACGACAACGGGGTCGTTGAGACCGATGATAATCTCTAATCTTCCTTTCAAGTTCTTGGCTTTTGGCAACAGACTGCAAGTCGCATAACCTTCCGGATTGGCTTGTGGGGTGTCCATATAACGCTCGCCATACATCACTTCGTACCATTTCCAATCGACAACGGGGCCGCCGGCAACACCCACTTTGAACACATCGGGATAGGTAGTCATCAGGTTTATGGTCATAAAACCGCCGAAACTCCAACCATGAATGCCCAATTTGTCTGCATCAACGTAGGGCAATGACTTGAGGAACTTCACGCCTTCCATCTGGTCTTTCATCTCTTCTTCGCCCAAACGACGGAACGTTACTTGTTCAAAATCCTTGCCCCTGTGCTCGCTTCCCCGGTTATCTAAGATGAAAAGTAGATAGCCTTTCTCTGCCATAAAGGCCTCCCAACCGCGGCTACAATAGTGCCATCGCGCGTCAACATTGTGGGCATGAGGACCTCCATAGACGTAAATAATCGTGGGATATTTCTTATTTGGATCGAAATTCAGCGGCTTTACCATGCGATAATAAAGGTCGGTAGTTCCGTCTGCGGCCTTGATAGTGCCGCATTCATAGCCGGGAACGGTGTAACCTTGCCAGGGATTGGGTGCTTTGAAATAGCTTATAGCCTTTCCGTTCTTGGTATTCACGATGGCAATGTTGCGAGGAATGTCGGGCGTTTGATAGTTATCAACGAGGTAAAGTCCGCTTTCACTCAAGCTTCCTGTATGCCATCCTTGACCGTTAACATCGAGCAATGTCTGTTTACTTGTCTCGGTATCGACGGCGAAAATATTCTTTTGAATAGGGTTACACGTGTTGCTTTCGATGAAGATACGCTTATGTTTGGCATCAAAGCCCAAGAGCTTCATCACCATCCATGGTCCTTTTGTGAGCTGACGGACTTCTCCCACCTTATTATATAAGTAGAGATGCATGTAACCGTCACGTTGGCTCCAGAGCACAAACTTGCTTTTATCCCATGGAAGAAAGGTTATGGGGTGCAGAGGTTCTACATATTTGGCATCGGTTTCGCGGTAAATCTCGGCCATCGGCTTGCCGGTTGTGGTGTCATAGCTCATCAATCGGCATTCGTTTTGGTCGCGGTTGAGTTCAAACATGTAGAGCGTTTGGTTGTCAGGGCCCCAACTGACGTTCGTGAAATAGCGGTCGGTAGGGTCTCCGGTAGCAAGATAGGTAATCTTTCCCGTAGTAAGGTCGTAGATGCCTACAGTTACCTTGTGACTCGTTTCGCCTGCCATAGGGTATTTGTCCGGTTCAAATGTCGCGATACGGCTTTCCCCTTTGGCAGGCTTCCAATCCAATTCGGGAATGTTAACCTGCGGATAATCGCTCACCATATTTTGGTCCATACGATAGAAAGCCAATCGAGTTCCGTCGTTACTCCAAAAGAGTCCCCCCGTAATACCGAACTCGTTGCGGTGCACACTCTGTCCATAAACAAGCTCACGGCTGCCATCTGTGGTCACCTGATGGTCGTTTCCATGCGCATCAACCACATGTAATTGATGGTCTTTCACATATGCCAAAGCCTTGGAAACGGTATTGAAGTCTTGTACTTCAGCCCCTTTTGCTATACTGACATCGCCTTTCCAAAGTACTTTTTTATGCTTCCAATTGAACAACATGCATTGTTTTCCGTCGTTGAGCCATACAAGTGGTTTTCTTGTTTCCGGAAAACTGATGTCGTAAAGATGCCGAAGCGTCATGCCACTCCACTTGTTCAGTTCGGAAAGCGTGAACAGTTTGCGTTCCTTTGCTGTTGTTTTATTGACGACAAAGCAGTCTTCTGTGTCAAGATGCACAAGCTCATCGCCCCACCAAGTGGTGTAACGTGTCTTGGGAACCATGTTGTGATAGTTCGTACCTCCAAAGTTCAAGTCCTCTAAAGTCAAGGACTTTAACTCCTGTGCATGACCTGTCAATGCTGCAACCATAGTCAATATCGATATGAAGAATGTTCTCATTGTTTAGTCCTCTTCGTCAAAATGACTTCTTTCTTGGTTAAAGTTGCTCCGCTTCATACCTTTGTCAAAGCACTTTCCACCCTTTCTTTTATCACGACTTCCAAAACGATTGTCACGTTTTCCACGCTGTTCGCTCCGCTCATTGCGGTCATCACGCCTTCTTGGATTACGCTTGCGATCCTCAAAACTTTCAAGTTCGTGCTTATGGAACGTGAAACTGCGTATGTCTCCCGCCTCATTATTGCTCTCTTCTTCAAGACGTTTCTTGAATTCGCGGTTCTTTTTGAAGCGGTGTTTCTGTGCCATTTCCCGCTTATCCTCGGCAGTTTTCACGATACCTCCCTCTGCACGGAATGCCTTCATCTTGCCTTCAAAGAGTGAATATTTGCGGAATTCGCATTCCAAACTACCGTTATAGACAGGTATCTTGAGGCTTGGTTTCAAGCCAATCTGGTCGAAACATTCTTCCCGATAGCTTAAAATCCATGCTTCATTTCCGCCGAATTCGTGCTTCAGACGCTCGCCAATCATTTTATAAGTGGCTAAGAGATTAGGCGTAGATATGCGTTCTCCATAGGGAGGATTCATGATAATGAGACTCTTTTCGGTCGGTTTTGTGAAGTCCTTGAAGTCCTTTTGCTCCACTGTTATTAGTTGTGTGAGCCCTGCCGCCTTTACATTCAGTCGTGCAGTGTTGACGGCTTTCATGTCAACATCATAGCCATAGATATGATGTTCGAACGCTTTTTCCTGCGAATCATCGTTGTAAATCTCGTCAAAGAGGCCTTGATCGAAGTCTGGCCACTTCTCAAATGCAAATGCTTTCCTGAATACTCCCGGACTGATATTGCGTGCAATGAGGGCCGCTTCGATGAGAATTGTGCCCGAACCACACATCGGATCGATGAAATCCGTATCGCCTTTCCAACCACTCATCAGTATCATTCCGGCGGCAAGTACCTCGTTCAGCGGTGCTTCCACGCTTTCTTGACGGTATCCTCTGCGGTGAAGACTCTCGCCACTTGAGTCTAAACTCAATGTAGCCTTATCCTCTGCGATATGTATATTCAGCCGAATATCGGGGTTACTTACGCTGATGTTCGGCCTTGTTCCAGTTGTTTCGCGGAACTGGTCTACAATAGCATCCTTCACTTTATAGGTGACAAAGCGCGAGTTTCTGAACTCTTCTGAGTAGACAACCGAGTCAACACTGAACGTTTTTCCTTTCATTATATATTGGCTCCAGTCTATTTTCTTCACCTCATCGTACATATCTTCGGCCGAACGGGCTTTGAAATGGGCAATCGGTTTGAGTATTCTTATGGCCGTATGCAGTTGGAAATTGGCACGGTACATTGTCTCTTTGTTACCCGTAAACGATACCATACGGCGTCCTATCTGTACATTGTTGGCACCCATTTGGGTGAGCTCCTGAGCCAAAACGGGCTCAAGTCCCATGAAAGTCTTGGCGATGAGTTCAAATTCCTGTTCCATTATTGTATTGAATGTCTAATGTATCTCTTTTTATTTTCTTGTATTTCTTCGTCTTGGGACGCATGTCTTCCATCACCCAAGTGTTTGCTCCGATGACACAACTCTTCCCAATAGTGATGCGACCCAATATGGTTGCGTTGGAATAAACAACGACATTGTCTTCTAAAATGGGGTGTCGTGGGATGCCTTTTATGGGATTTCCGTCCTTATCAAGAGGGAAACTCTTGGCTCCAAGCGTTACACCTTGATAGAGTTTCACGTGCTTTCCGATGACACAAGTGGCCCCAATGACGACGCCAGTTCCATGATCTATCGTGAAATATTCACCGATTTTGGCACCCGGATGAATGTCTATACCGGTCTCTGAATGGGCCATTTCAGTCATCATTCTTGGTATCAATGGCACCTGCATCTCATAGAGTTCATGGGCAATACGGTAGTTGCTGAGGGCCTTAATGACAGGATAACACGAAATGATTTCGGCAAAACTGTCGGCCGCAGGGTCTCCATTGTAGGCCGCTTCGACATCGGTTGCCAGCAATTTACGTATAATTGGCAACCTTGCAATCAGTTTAATGGATAGCGTTTCGGCCTGTTCCCGACGCATGACGAACTTATCATAGTCGGGTTCTTCGCACATATCGACGAAGCAAAGACCGGCCAATATCTGCTCGAACAGCATTTTTTGCAGGCGTTCCACATTGACACCGATATGGTATTTGATAGTTTTTGTGTTGACGGTTGACTTTCCGTAATAGCCCGGAAAGATGATAGCACGTGATAAATCAATGATTTCTTCGAGCGCTCTGCCCGAAGGTAACGGATATCCGTCACGATGATTGTGGCACAATCCCTTTAATGAAGAAGTCTCTGATAGTTCATTAACGGTTTGTGTCAGGACATGAGTCAGGTTGAAATTGCTCATCTCTTTAGTTGTCTCAATATGATAGTGCTGCAAAGGTAATAAAAAACCGAAGAAGTTAAAAGCTTAAACCGAACTTTTTAGGCTGCAATCGTGAAAAAGACAGCATATTTCTTCCGCAAATGTTCCTATCGTTTCATCAGACTTGCCCGTTCTTCGGGTGCGAACTTCTCAATAGCATAGCGAAGCATGGTGCGTGGCATGCCCTGCCGATGCCTGTCTACGTAGTCATAAAGGCGTTGTGGATTGCGCTTTCCTGCCTCGCGTAGCATCCAACCGCATGCTTTGTGCATCAAATCATGGGGATGTTGCATCATTATATCACAGAGGGCATACGTGTCTTCAAGTTGTCCTTTGCGGATAAAGGCAATGGTAGAAACGATGGCGATGCGATTGTCCCACAAGAGCTTGCTTTGAGCGAGGCGATAAAGCCTTTCGTGCGACTGGTCCAGCAGATATTCGCCGACAAGGGTAGGGCAGGAAAGGTCTACAAGGTCCCAGTTGTTGATGTGTTCAGTCATTGAAAGGTAGCAATCAAAGAGCTGTTTGCGCAGTTTCTCATCGGCTTTCCGACTCTTTTCCACCATCATCAGCAGTGCACAGAGCCTTACTTCGTGCCATTCCGACTCCATTAGCGGTTTGATTTCCTGCAAAGTGAGGTCTTTACGCTGCTTTGCCACGGCTCTGACATGGGGAACTGTGACGCCAAGGAACTTGTCTCCTTCGCCATATTCACCTTTTCCGGTCTTGAAAAAGCGAGGAAATATCTCACGTTTCTCGGCAGAAGAGCGCGCTTGAAGCTCTTTGGTGACGGTAGTTACAATCGTTTCCATATCGTTTTATCGGTCATTTGTCGTGCAAAGATACGTCTTTTTCTGCATATCCTTCGCTTTTATAGCTTTTCTTTCATATTGTCTTACATTGCAACTTTTCCTACAATATCAACGTCTAAACAGCATAACAACTAAAAAATGATATATTTATGAAACGTTTTTCTTTATTTTTACTCTCGGTTTTTGGCTTTATTTCTCTTTCTGCCTGCCATGTTAATAGTAGTGATGTGCGTGCCTTGACAGGCCGATCAAGTGGTCCGAGCGTCACACGTCTGCTCAATGCGAAGTATTTCTCAGAGATTGAGGCCGACATGGTTGGCAGCATTGTCTATACACAGTCCGATTCTTTGAGCATTCGTTTAGTCGGACCGAAGAGTGAAGTAGAGCGAATGCGTGTGAGTTTCATAGGCGAAGAGCTTCACATCACAATGGATAAAGGCATGAAAAGGGCATTCCCGTTCACCAAGCGCAGGGGAGTGGACGTCTATGTGAGTGGTCCTGATTTGGTAAAGATAGATATTGAAGGCGTAGTTGACTTCAAAGCCAAAAAGATTGATACGGATAGGCTCGAAGCCTCTGTCGATGGGGTGGGCGATATACAGATAGACAGCCTTATCTGCGACCATTTCAAAGGCTCGGTCGATGGAACAGGCGACCTTCGGGTGGGCTATTTGGAGGCTTTATCGGTTAATGCTTCACTCGACGGAACAGGAGATATCAAACTCACGATGGTCAAAGTGCCCAACGTAAAGCTGGAAATCGACGGCACAGGCGACATTCGTGCACACATGAAAGACTGCGGAACGGTTAAAACAATGGTTGATGGAACGGGCAATATCGAGCTGAAAGGCACGTGTAAACATTGGATTCGCTATAAGGATGACGACGATAAGCGGCCACAAGAGCGGTATAACGTGAACATCAAATAAGTCTTTTTCCGCAATCTTGGCGGTTTTGTATAGTGAAGTTTGTCGATTTTTTCCTATCTTTGCGCTTGTGAGCGATGAATTCCACATCAAATTAAAACATAATATAATGTATAACGAGGAAATCAACAAGATGATTATGACTTCAATGAAGTCGGGAGAGAAAGACAAAGCTGCCGTTTATCGACTGCTGAAGAGTGAGTTCTTGAAGTTCAGCACGGCTAAAGATGCCAAACCTTTGGACGATGTTGCCGAGATACAAATCATTCGTAAGATGGTGAAAGAGCGCAAAGAGTCTGAAAAGGTCTATGCCGATGCCGGTCGAACCGATCTTGCCGAGAACGAGAAGAAAGAATATCAGCTTCTTGAAGCCTTGCTCCCGGCTGCACCGAAAGCCGAAGAAATCGACGCTTTCATCGTTGCTACCTATCCAAACGGCATCGATCAGAAGTTGATGGGCAGTGCAATAAAAGCGGTGAAGGCCAAATGGAACGCTGCCGATGGCAAAACTGTTTCGGAATTGGTGCACAGACATATCGTGAAATAAGGCATATTCCAGCGCAATACGGCCATGACAAGTATGTAGGGACGCACGGTTCGTGCGTCCATTCAAGGTGAATGGCAAGCAAATACACGCGGTTATTGGAGGGGACGCACGGTTCGTGCGTCCCCTCATGCCGTATAATAATCAACCTGCCCACCCGTTTACTGCCCACTTGTTAACTGCAATGCGGGCGGACGCACGGTTCGTGCGTCCGTTCAAGGTGAATGGCAAGCAAATACACGCGGTTATTGGAGCGGACGCACGGGCCGTGCGTCCCTACATGCATTCGAGCAGGTCGCCCTCTCCTCTATTTTACGCATTAATCTGGCTTATGTGCGTCCCTACATGCATTCGTATTGATAATCAACGACTTGTACCTTGCATTTCAATCCCGGCCATTTCGCCGTGCAATCTCAGCTATTTTGCGCGGTAATCTCAGCCATTTTACCGCGTAATATGGCTGAGATTGAAATGTAATGGGATTGAAATCATTTTGTTCAAAAAGTGTATTGAAAAACCATTATGAAGTGGATTTTCATGGGATAAAACAAAAAACAAGTGAAAAGTTTTCTGCTTTTGATAGATAATGTGTAATTTTGCAGCATCTAAGTGCTATAAAATAGGACGTATGAATTATGCAATTATCGCGGCAGGTGAAGGCTCTCGGCTGGCACAAGAGGGGATTAGGGAACCGAAACCCTTGGTGAAAGTCTGTCATGAACATTTGATTGACCGCCTGATTCGTATTTTCATGGCCAATGAAGCCAACCGGATTTCGGTGATATGCAATGCTTTGACGTCAGAAGTATGCCGGCATTTGCAGGCTATAAAAACTGGGGGAATGGCGGGAAGTCCTGTTCCTTTGGACTTCATCGTGCAGACTACGCCGAGTTCTATGCACAGTTTTTATGAATTAAGTAAGGTCATGGAGCCCGGACCTTTCGTCATGACGACGGTCGATACCATTTTTATAGAAGACGAATTTGCCGACTATGTCCGCGCATTCAAGGCGCAGTTGGCAGCCGGTTTCGATGGATTGATGGGCGTAACCGATTTCGTTGACGACGAAAAACCGCTGTATGTGCGCACCGATGAGGCCATGAATGTGACGGGATTCTACGATGACGACCCCGGAAACCGATGCAGATTCATCTCTGGAGGCATCTATGGTTTGACCTCAAGCGCCTTTGATACGCTTCAAAATTGCATGGAACGGGGCGAAAGCCGCATGCGGAATTTCCAGCGAGGTCTTGTCTGTGACGGGCGAAAACTCAAGGCCTACCGGTTCTCAAAGGTCATGGATGTGGACCATGCTGCCGATATTCGGAAAGCAGAAGCATTTATACAATGAGGATATTAGCTGTAAAACGCGACGAAAAGCTCTCGCCGAATTCGGTAGAAAAAGACAGAATGATGTTGCAAGAGAGCGTCGATTGCCTTGGTGGTGCAGCTGCAATGATAGCCGAAATGCAGTTGACGGCCGATGAAAATGCCGATGTTTACGTGTCAATGGCACGGCTTCCGCAGACGCTGGAGCTGCTGAAAAGGAAAGAAGATGAGGGGAAAATCGTTGTCAATTCGGCCTATGGTGTAGCCCGATGTGAGCGAGGTTGGCTTAGCCGTGCACTGCAAGCGCAGGGCATTCCCGTTCCTCCTGCCGACGGAGACGACGGCTATTGGCTGAAAAGGGCCGACATGGCGGCACAGTGTAAAGGTGACGTTGTTTATTGTAAAAGCCGAAAGGATCTGGCTGAACAGCAGGCCACGTTTGCCATGCGAGGCGTAACCGATTGGGTGGTTCAGGCACATGTGCCCGGCGACTTGGTGAAATTCTACGCTGTCCGTGGTGGTTTTTTCAGGTATTATTACCCCGGCGACGATGGCATCTCCAAGTTCGGCGACGAAAAAATGAATGGTAAGGCACAGCATTATGCCTTCGATGAAGCGCAATTGCAGGCAGTGGCAGCGGCTGTTTCCATGCTTACGGGCGTGGAGGTCTATGGAGGTGATGCCATCATCACGGCCTCCGGGGCCTTTTATCTCATTGATTTCAACGATTGGCCCAGCTTCTCTCGCTGTCGGGAAGAGGCGGCCCGGGCCGTTGGTAAACTGATAATGGACAAAATAAACAAGAAATATGAGCAGATTTAATGCGTTGTTACAGGCCTCATTCAAGTCAAATGACACAGAAGAATGGCTTGATGTGCACTTCACCCGCCCCATAGGACTGGTGTTTGCACTGCTATGGAACAAGCTAAACATACACCCTAACGTCATCACAATACTGTCAATCTTCCTCGGAGCTGGGGCAGGTTGCATGTTTTACTATACGGATTTGACGCACAATCTCATAGGCGTGGGCTTGCTAATGCTGGCAAACTTCTGTGATTCTACCGACGGACAGATGGCCCGACTCACGGGAAAGAAGACGCTGATCGGCCGAATGCTCGACGGTTTTTCAGGCGATGTGTGGTTCCTCTTCATTTATGTTGCCATCGCCATGCGCCTTTATCATCAGCAAATACCCTGCACAGATGTAGCTTGGGGCATTGGAAGTTGGATTCTTTGCAGCGTTGCCGGCTTCCTTTGTCACTCTCCCCAAAGTTCCTTGGCCGACTATTATCGGCAGATACATCTCTTCTTTTTAAAGGGAAAAGACGGCAGTGAGCTCGACAGTTATCAGAAACAAGTAGACACACTCAAGGCACTTCCGAAGCAAGGAGCATTCTGGGAGCGCCTCTTCTACACGAATTATGCGAAGTATTGTCATAGTCAGGAGAAGCGGACGCCAGCTTTTCAGAGGTTCTTTATGAAGTGGAATGCAAGTCAAAAAGAGGAGACTCGTCTTCGTTTCCTTGAAGGTTCGCGCCCATTGATGAAATATACCAACCTGCTTACATTCAATTTGCGGGCCATAGTCTGCTATATCGCTTGCTTGACAGACCATGCCTGGCTCTATCCCTTGTTTGAAATCATCGTCATGAGCGCCATGTATGTTCACATGCACCGCACACATGAGCAGTTATGTGAGGAATTAAGCCGGGAGTTGGCATAGTTTTCGCCGTTCAGTATCACCCATTAAAAGAGCAAAAACGTATGATAAAAGGATATATTTTCGACTATGGCGGTACGCTGGATACCGCAGGTCAGCACTGGGGAAAGGTGCTTTGGCATGCCTATGAGCGTCAGCAAGTGCCCGTCGATGAGTCACATTTCCGTGAAGCCTACGTCTATGGAGAGCGCACTTTGGGCAGTATGCCCATCATAAAGCACGATTATACGTTTCGCAAAACGCTTGAAATCAAGTTGCGATTAGAGTTAGAATACCTCTGTAAACAGGGCATTTTGGATGCCGATGAAGCAACATTCAAGCAGCTTCATCAGGCCATCTTGGAAGATGTTTACGCCCAAGTTGTCGCCACGACCACGCACAGTCGCGAGGTATTGGAGCGATTATCAGAGCGTTATCCCATGGTTCTTGTGAGCAATTTTTATGGGAACATGGAAGTCGTTTTGAAAGAATTCGGACTCAATCACCTGTTTGGTGACGTTGTAGAAAGTGCCATTGTGGGTATCAGAAAGCCCGATTCAAGGATTTATAAGTTGGGAGTTGAACGCTTAAGATTGCTGCCCGAAGAGGTCATTGTCGTTGGCGATAGCTTCTATAAAGATATAGAACCGGCACGTAAAATAGGGTGCAAGACCGTTTGGTTCAAGGGAGAAGGGTGGACAACCCGGCAATATGACGAGCGTATTCCCGATGGAATCATCACGGATATTGCGCAGCTTTCATCAATAGTACTATAATATAGGTAAAAAGGTTTATGAGTTTCAGGAGATACATATCAGGTTTTTTATTGCTCGTGGCAGTATCTTTGTCGGCAACGGCACAGATAAGTGGTGTCGTAATCGATGCCCAGACCGGCGATACCATACGCTATCCGAGTGCAACTTACAAGGGACATCACATCGCAATGAGTGGAGATGCAGGCGGAAAGTTCTCTATTGAGCGTCACGATGGCTGGCTATTGACCATCAGTGCCGTGGGCTATCAGAGCAAGGATTACGCGATTCGGCCCGGTTCGGCAGCCTTTCTCAACGTCAAACTGAAGCCCGATACGCGGACATTGAAGGGCATTACCGTCAAGACAAAGCGCAATCGGTACAGCCGAAAGGACAATCCTGCGGTCGAATTGATGCGCCGTGTGATTGCAGCTAAGAAGAAAACAGACCTCAATAACCATGACTTCTATCAGTATAATAAGTATCAGAAGATTACAATGGCGGTCAATGACATTCAGCCGGTGGACATCGATAGCGGCTTTTTTGCCAAGAAACAGTGGCTCATCGACCAAATCGAGACCAGTCCCTACAACCATAAACTGATTCTTCCCCTGTCGGTTGACGAGACGGTTACGCAGCACCTGTATCGTAAAAGCCCCAAGACAGAGAAGGATATCATCATGGGTCAGCAGAGTACGGGCATCAACCAATTGTTCGAAACAGGCGATATTCTGAACACGGTTCTGAAAGATGTCTTTACAGATGTAGACCTTTACGACGACCAAGTACGTCTTCTTCGGTTCCCATTCACCAGCCCTATCGGTAAGGATGCCATAGCCTTCTATCGCTATTACATTGAAGACACGGTCTATGTGGACCGTGATCTTTGCTATCACCTGCAGTTCTTGCCCAACAATCAACAGGATTTCGGGTTTCGAGGTGACCTTTATATCCTCGCAGACTCAACGCTTCATTTGAAGCGTTGCGACCTTTCGATACCCAAACAAAGCGATGTCAACTTCGTAGAGAACCTGAAACTGACGCAGGAATACACCAAGTTGCCGAACGGCGAATGGGCTTTAAGCGTCGATGATATGGTGGTTGAGTTGAAAGTTGCTAACTTTTTGTCGAAGGCACTCGTTGTCCGTACGACTCGATTGAGCGATTATGCTTTCGATGAATTGCCCAAACAACTCTTTAAAGGCAAGGCCGCTACACGCCGGGAAGCCAATTCCATGATGCGTGATGAGGCCTTTTGGAATCGCTATCGCACTGTGGGACTCACCAAAAGTGAAAGCGAGATGGACGCATTCATACACAGAATAGAGCAGCTCAACGGCTTCAAATACGTCATATTCGGGGCAAAAGCCTTGATAGAAAACTTCGTTGAGACGGGCAATCTGAACCATCCCAGCAAGGTAGATATAGGACCTGTCAACACAATGTTGACGTCTAACTTCATCGATGGCCTGCGAACACGCGTCAGTGCACAGTCAACAGCCAACCTTGACAAGCATTGGTTCCTTGCCGGTTACTATGCGCATGGCTGGCGAAGTCACCGCAATTATTACAAAGGAGAGCTGACCTATTCGTTCAACCGCAAGGAGTATCTGCCGCGGGAGTTCCCGAAACGCACGCTGACGTTCACGTCTACGTATGACATCATGTCGCCTTCTGACAAGTTCATGCACACGGATAAGGATAATGTCTTCACAGCTTTCAAGTGGGCAAAGGTTGATAAAATGATGTTTTATAACCGACAACAACTGGCTTTCGAGTGGGAATCGGAGTGGGGACTACGCTCAATACTGGCCTTGAAGACCGAAAAAAACGAGGCGGCGGGAGCCTTGTCGTTCCCCGTGAGCTACTTGCGGACAACCGAATTGAGCCTGAAATTCCAACTTGCTCCGGGCAGAACGTACATCAATACCAAGCAACGTCGCATTCCGGTGAACCTTGATGCGCCCGTATTCAGCCTTGAACATACGACCGGAATGAGGCTCTTTGGAGGCGATTATCGCTATAATCTCACCGAAATTGGCATATACAAGCGTTTCTGGATGAACTCTTGGGGCAAGATAGATGCCCGTCTTAAGGCTGGTGCACAATGGGATAAGGTGCCTTATCCACTGCTCATTATGCCCGCAGCCAACCTGAGTTACATCGTACAGAAGGAGACTTTCAACATGATCAACAACATGGAGTTCCTCAACGACCGCTATGCAAGCCTCGATATGAGCTGGGATTTGAACGGGAAAATATTCAATCGCATTCCCTTGTTGAAGAAGTTGAAGTGGCGAGAGTACATTGGTGTGAAGACACTTTGGGGCAAGTTGACCGACAAAAACAACCCTATGCTGCCCGTAAATGCAGGAGATACGCAGCTGTGGGCATTCCCTGAAGGAAGCTATGTGATGGATCCGAAGCGCCCATATGTGGAATGGGTGGCCGGCATTCACAACATATTCAAAATCGTTCATGTGGAGTTTGTGCACCGATGCAACTACACTTCGTTGCCAACAGCAAAGAAAAACGGCATTCGTTTTATGCTCCGCATGACTTTCTGATGGTCGGTAAGCGTTGATAATCGGGCCTTTTAACGGCCGATGAGCAACTTTTTGGGTTTCTTTTTCCGCCTTATCATAATTTTATTTACTTTTGTATCGGAAAGGAAAAAACATGGAAATACTCTTAGCCGACAAGCAAGACATCACGCGGGCAGGCCTGATGTATGTCCTCGAAAGCTTTGATGGGGTCACGTTCAAGTGCATTGAGGATAAGGCCGAACTGCTCCTTGCATTGCAGAAAGACTGTAATCGCGTGGTTGTTTTGGACTACACGCTGTTCGATATCAATGACGCGGCCGAACTGATGATACTCTGTGAGCGCTTTGTTGCAACGCGTTGGCTGCTTTTCAGCGAGGATTTGAGTCTCGATTTCGTGCGACTTCTCATTGCAAGTTCGCCGCGTTTCAGCATTCTGCTCAAGGAAAGCGGTCTCAGAGAGATAAGAGAAGCCCTCGATTATGCCATTCATTGTCGACGTTTCATCTGTCAACGAATGACCGAAATGCTGCTCGTTCCTGCGCAATCCGAGCCGGAACACGTCAGACTGACACGCACCGAGGGCGAGATTTTGAAGGATATTGCCCTCGGAATGACCACGCGTGAGATAGCCGAAAAGCGTATTTCGAGTTTCCACACGGTGAACACGCATCGCAAGAACATCTTCCGAAAGCTCGGTGTCAACAACGTTCACGAGGTAACGAAGTATGCCTTGCGAGCCGGATTGATTGATTCCGCCGAATATTATATTTGATGTTTGGGTTCAATCCGGGGGATATAGGGTTCGTATGTCGGTCCCGTCGCACCTGTTTGTAGGCATTGTAAGAACAGAAAAGGGAAGAATAAGCAGCATGCAACCCAAAAACCGTATCGCGGTTTCATAGTTTATACTTGTCCTATGTACTGATTTTATTGATAAACCAAATGAAAACCACATCGCGGTTTCGTCTTTTAGAGGGCAGTGTTGGCGTATAACGCCAACACTGTCATGGGGCGAGCGATGCAAACGCAACGCCATCGGTGTTGCGTTTGAAGCCTCCTCCAACTGTTTGTAGGCTTATTCACCCTCCCTTTGGGAGGGAAGGGGTGGGCTTCACATCTTTTGGCGTTGCTTTCTTGTGCATTTCGTAGACAGGGTTACCTCACTACGTTCGGCAACCCTGCCCTGTAAACAACGAAACCCCGGTGGGGTTTGTTCGTTACGTACCATTCATTCTCTCCCCATTAAATACCCATTGAGGGATAATACCAGTTATTTCGGTTTTCAATATCACCCATATTGCGCGGTAAAATGGGCCATATTAGGCGGTAAAATGGCTGAGATTGAACGGTAAAATGGGTGAGATTAAAATGCAAGGGGCAAGTCGTTGATTATCAAATCAAATTATGTGGGGACGCACGGCCTGTGCATTTGCGATTTCATTCACATGGAGCGGACGCACGAACCGTGCGTCCCTACATGCCCGCATAAGCCGGATTGACGTGCAAAATGGAGGAGGAGGCGAGCTGCTCGAATGCATGTAGGGACGCACGGCTCGTGCGTCCGTTCCAATAACCGCGTGTATTTGCTTACCATTCACCTTGAGCGGACGCACGAACCGTGCGTCCCTACATTCCCGCATAAGCCGGATTAATGTGTAAGATGGAGGGGAGGGCGAGCCGATTGAATGCATGTAGGGACGCACGGCTCGTGCGTCCGCCCAACCAATCGTGTGCATTTACTTTTATTTCACTTTGCGTAGATGAACGAACCGTGCGTCCCTACGGCTCCATCTTGGCTAAAAAATGGGTTGAGATTGTCTCGCGACAATACCAACCCTAAGAGTTTTTTCAACTAATTTGATTATCAACAATCTTTTAGTGTAACATATTTATTTCGCAAATATAGTGTTTTTGTTCCATGATGTTAGTGTTTTAGTATAAAAATCTACGTAAACGTTTGCGTTTTTGCGCTAAATTTGTAATTTTGTAAGCTGAGAATAAGTTTGCAAGTAACTTTTGATTGTGTTTATTTTTGAATGAAGCAACGTAGAACTTCTTTGAAAGATTTGGCCGAAGAACTGGGTGTGAGCATCGCAACAGTGTCTCGTGCCCTGCGCAACAGCCATGAGGTGGGTGAGGAAATGAAGGCGAAAGTGAAGGTATTGGCCAAGCGATTGAACTACCGTCCCAATCCTTTTGCACAGAGTCTGCGCAAGAAAACGCCACGAGTGATAGGCGTTATCGTTCCCAATCTCGTCACCCATTACTATGCTTCTGTGCTTGATGGCATTGAAGATTATGCTTCATGCTTCGGTTATTCGGTCATCAGCAGCAACAGCCACGAGAGCCATGAGCGGGAAGAAAAGGCCGTTGAGAATTTCATCTCCATGCATGTGGACGGCATCATCGCCTGTCTTGCGCAGGATACCGTGGACTATGGGCATTATCTTCAGCTGCATGACATGGGCATCCCTGTGGTTTTCTTTGCCCGGACCTGTCTGCCCGACATGTTTTCGCAGGTGGTTGCCAACGGTGACGAGGCCGCACAAGAGGCCACTTCCCATCTTATCGGGGCGGGTTCGCGCCGCATTGCCTTCATTGGCGGCCCAAATCATCTTGATATGGTAAAGCGACGGAAGCACGGTTACCTTGAAGCACTGCGCGAACATCATTTGCCCATCGACAGAGAACTGGTGTGGTGCGGAAGAATTGACTTCGATGAGGCACGAAATGCCACGGTTCGGCTGCTTCAAAGCGAGAAACGGCCCGATGCAATCCTTGCTTTCAACGATATTCTCACGTATGCTGCCTTCGATGCCATCAAGACTTGCGGCCTATCTATACCCAATGACGTCGCTATCATTGGCTTTACCGATGGCGATTCTGCTGCTTTCGTCACGCCAAAGCTCACTGCCATCATGGATCAAGCCAACGAACAAGGGCGCAAAAGCTGCGAACTGCTGTTGCGTCATATCAAAGGCGACCAGCATATTTACAAGGAAATCGTACCGATGATACTGAAAATCAGGGAGAGTTCCGAGAAACATTAGCCACCGAAAGCGGCATAACGGCAAGATAGTCTTATCTCTCCGGTTGTGCGAAAGTGGCCTTTACGGCACCGAACCCCATGCTCCTCATCATGCTTTCCATTTGTAGACAGGCATTACGGCGGGCCGTTTGAATGTTGGCCGGCGTGATGCAACGTTGCATCATGAGCTTGTAAGCACGGTCGTAAAGGGCTTGTTTGTCGGCTTCGGTCCAACTCCCGCTCTCGTAAAAAGCTTTCGTTCGCGCCTCATCTATAAAATCTTTGTCAAGTAAACGAATGGGAGGGAGCATCAGGCGCAGCGTGTCTTTGTCCTGTTTGAGCCAACCCGGTTCGGCTTCGTGCAGGTTGAAGCCCAGCCTAAGCGTACCATAATAGATGCGAACCAGCCTACTGTCGCCGAAAAAACCATGTTTAATGGTGTCTACAAGTTCCTCGTCGGTAAGTTGAAGGAACTCCCATTCACCGATTTCCTCAATGGATTTGATGAGCGTGGGCGTGAGGTCGATGCGCTTGTTCTCCTCAATGTATAGGCTATTGCTTTTGCCTATCCAACGGAGAATGAGGCTTACGACGACCAAAAGCAGTATGACGGAGCCGAGCATCAGCGCGCCCTTGAGCGACAATTTGTTGATGATGGAGCGCAAAAAAGAGCATCGTTTGTTACTTTCCATGTTCGTTTGTTTTGTCAATCAGCGTAGGGATATCTCCGGATTGCAGGTTGTTTCTGAAACTGATTGTGATGTCTTTCTCGTTATATCCGGCTTGTCGGAGTAGGGGAATGAGAACTTTTGCGGCACCAAGTCGGGCATTTTCCAAGATATCCGTCTGCGAAATATCATGTATAATCTGTGCTCTGCCTTGCCGTTCGAAGTCGGAAAGCTCGGTATCAGTAAAGTCCGAGCGCATGAAGTTCACGAATTGCTTCACGTGGTTGTGGTC
Source organism: Segatella maculosa OT 289 (assembly GCF_000243015.1). NCBI lineage: Bacteria > Pseudomonadati > Bacteroidota > Bacteroidia > Bacteroidales > Prevotellaceae > Segatella > Segatella maculosa. The sequence goes on along the minus strand of NZ_JH594509.1, from coordinate 51,732 downwards.
GATTTTCGTTGCGGTCATTGTGATTCGAGGGTCAGGTAGGGTGATTTCGATTTTGTTTCCCGTTCGTTTGACGTTCTTACTGCTGAAAGAACCGAAATCGATATATCCTTTTATGGTGGCATCCATGGGTATGGCAACCATGCGTTTACTCATCGGAATGTCGAGACTGAAAGCTTTATTGAAGAGCGATCCCTTGATGGTTTTCCGGTCATCATGGGTGATAATCTTATGAATTTTATATTCCACGGTGTAGAGGCGCGAGCACTTTTGAATCTCATTGACAAGCATTGGGATGGTGTCAAAGGCCTTTTGCGTCTGTTCTTCACGCTTCCCTTTGCAGCCGGATAGGCCAAAAACGAGGAGCAGAACCATGTAAAGCAAACCTATTCTTTTCATAAATAGCGTTGTTAGAATGCTGCAAAGGTAATAAAAAAAGTTATTCTGCATTGTTTTTCTGCTACTTTCGTTGTGTTGTCATTGCTTCTTGAAGAGACGAAAACTCGTGTTTTCCTTTGCTATCTGGCTCGTTTTTATTATTTTTGCATGACATAAACGATGAAAACGATGAAAAGATATTTCTGTTTTATGGTGGCCGTAATTGTTGTATCGGCCTTTACCGGGTGCAAAGACAAGAAGAACACGGGTGATATCATCACGAAAAGGCCGATGATAGTTGTCCATCGGCAAATCCAAAAGACGGGCAACTATAAGCAGAGTCGTAAGGTCAAGTGGCTTGGCGCAGCCTATACTGTTGAGATGACGCGCTCGGCCGACGCCTCATTACCTGTAATTGTCGATGGTGATACAAAGTATTATGACAACCGTATCACAATCCGTGTGCTGCGTTCTGACGGTAGCGCGTTCTTCAGCCGCACGTTCACAAAGGCCGATTTCAGGCCTTATATCGACAAGGCTTATGCAGACGGTGCCCTTGTGGGGACTGTTCTCGACCGTGCCGAGGGCGATAATCTATTGTTTGCTGCCAGTGTCGGTTCGCCGGACAAGATGAGCGACGAGTATGTTCCGTTGCTGATGAAGCTGTCGAGAACGGGAAAAATCACGATAACAAAAGATACACAGTTGGATACAGGCAGTACCGAAGATAGGGAGTAAAAGCCTCCCAAGCACCTACCTCAGCCCTTCAGAAAGAAAGGAGCACAAGCTTGTGGGCAATAAAATAAAGAGTAAAAAGATAAAGGCATGCTTTGCAAATAATGTATTCGCAAGGTGATTTATTTGTATTTTCCTACTTCCTCCTTTTAGAAGAGTTGGGGTGAAGTTTTTCTTGAGCCTCTTGTCGGATTCGAACCAACGACCCCGAGATTACAAATCACGTGCTCTGGCCAACTGAGCTAAAGAGGCGGGGTGGGCAAGCGGTCCTTATCGCGTCGCTACAACCAAGTACCCTTGCTACGTTCCCGTCCTGGGGGATTCCGAGGGAGCTGACCGTAAGGGACTTGCCCATGTTTGCTTTTGAAAGCGGTGCAAAAGTAGGGATTTTATTTGTAAAGGCAAAGAGAATGTTAGGTTATCTCTGTGCTTTTAACGTCTTTTAGAAATCTACGATGGTTATTCCCGCACCACCGAACTGCACGTGCTCATCGGCATAGTGCACGACGTTGGGTACCGTCGAGAGGTATTGCCGAATGAGCGTGCGTAGAATGCCGTTGCCCTTGCCATGCAGAATGCGCACGCGACTTATGCCCACAAGGATGGCATCGTCGATGAAATGTTGCACGGCCGTGAGTGCTTCGTCGCCGCGCATGCCGCGTACGTCGAGGTCTTGTCGGAAGTTCTTCTTGTGGTCGTCGATGGTGTCGCGTGTGGCACGGCTCACTTGGTAAGCCGTTTCTATTGGGTTGGCGTTGGGCGAAGAAGGAACAGCGGTTTCCAAGCGGTTCAACCGCATCTTTGAGCGCATGTCGCCAAAGATGACTGTGCACATATCGCCGTCGATGGCCTCGATGGTACCCGTGGACTTCAGGCCTCGGATACGCACGGTGTCGCCGACAGCCATCTTCTCGGTGGACAGGCGGGGCGTGACGGCAGCCTGCTGTGCAGCCTTTTCCTGCTTGCGCTTCTCCTTCCGTTGCTTGCGTTGCTGTATCTGCGCCAGCTTCTTCTCGAAATCATCGTCGCTCATCAGTCCATGGGCTTTATGGGCGACGGTTTGCTCTTCTTTCACGGTCTGTTTGAAGCTGCGCAGTTCTTCGCGTATTCGCTTCGTGGCCTCTTTCTCGGCTTGCTGTTCGCGAATCTCGCGAATGACGTTCTCTATGCGGCGGTTGCTCTCGCGAAGCAATTCCTCGGCATCGGCTTTGGCTTTGGCGACAATCGCGCGCCGTTGCTGCCGTAGGTCTTGTATTTCCTCTTCGTATCGGGCGATGGTCTTCTCCAGTTCCTTCTCACGTTGGTGAATGGATTGACGTTTGCCTTCCCAATAGCGTTTGTCGCGTACGATGTCCTGCAAGTATTTGTCGCTTTGGATATAGTCGCTGCCCACGATTTCCGAGGCTTCGGCAATGACGTCTTCGGGCAAGCCTATCTTCCGTGCAATCTCAATGGCAAACGAACTGCCGGGCCTGCCGATGGCCAGTTGGAAGAGCGCACGCATCTCGTGGCGGTCGTAGAGCATCGCACCGTTGGCCACCTCGGCGTGCGTGTCGGCAAAGTGTTTCAGGTTTTGGTAGTGGGTGGTGATGACGCCCCATACTCCCTTGCTGCAGAACTTATCCAACACGCTTTCGGCGATGGCACCTCCTATTTGTGGTTCGGTACCTGTGCCGAATTCGTCGATGAGAATCAACGTGCGGTCTGTGGCCTGTCGCATCATATGCTTCATATTGAGCAAATGGGAAGAATAAGTGGACAGGTCGTTCTCGAGGCTCTGCTCGTCGCCGATGTCAAGCATCAAATCGTTGAACAAGCCACAGGAGGAACGCTCGCTGACGGGAATGGGCAGACCGCATTGCAGCATGTATTGCAGCAGGGCCACCGTCTTCAGACATACGGATTTGCCACCGGCATTAGGCCCCGATATCACCAAGATGCGCTTCTCGTCGGTGAGCGTGATGCCCAGCGGGATAATCTTGTTGCCACGGGCCGTCAGTTGCAGTTCGAGTAAAGGATGGCGAGCTTCAATCCAGTCAATACAGGGCGAGGCTTTCACAACGGGCGAGACGGCACGCAGCCTTTTGCCCAGGCGCACCTTGGCTTGAATGAAATCGATGATGCCGAGGAAGTGCAGCGAGTCGAGTATCTCTGCCACATTCGGCCGCACATGCTGTGTAAGGGCCGTTAGAATGCGAATGACCTCCTGCCGTTCTTCGTTTTCAAGTTCACGAATATGATTGTTCGCCTCAACCACTTCCGTAGGTTCGACGAAAACGGTGTGCCCGGTCGCACTCTCGTCGTGCACGATGCCGTTGATGCGCCGCTTCAGTCCCGGTGCAATCGGAATGACGAGCCGCCCGTCGCGCACTGCCGGAGCAACGTCTTTCTCGACCAGCCCTTCGGTCTGTGCGGCCCGAAGAATGCCATGAAGTATGCGGGAGACGGAGCCTTCGGCGCGTGCCAGTTCGCGTCGCAGCCGCAGTAGCTCGGGCGAAGCTGTGTCGCGCATGTGGCCGTACTTGTCTATCACTTGGTCGATGCGTTGCACCAAGCCGGGAAAGACGGCAATACCGTCCGACAGCCGGAACAGTGCCCTGCCTGCCATCTGTGCCGGGTCGTCGGGGTGGAGCAGGCCTACTATCTTGTGGACGGTGTCGAGACTGCGGCGCAGGTCGAAGAACTCGCTCTCCTCCAAATGGGTGTTGGCAATGCGTGCACGGCTCACGCTCTCGCGTGCGTCGAAAATATTGTTCAGCGGGAAGTCGGGGTTCGCTTCCAGCAGCAGGCGCAGTTCGTTGGTCTGTGCATGAAGCTCGTTCACGGCTTCAATATCGCTCGAGAAGCACATGCCGTCGGCCTCGGTCTGCCCCAATGGCGAAAGGCACAAGTCGCGCAGCATGGTCCGGATTTCGGCGAACCCTGTCTTTGTTTCGAAATTATCGGGATATATCATAACTGCATTTTATCGGCTGCAAAGGTAATAAAATAATGTCAGCACGGCAAAATAAGTCCTCGCCTATTCGTCCGGTGGCTTGTATTTTCTCCCCTGCGAATGGCATGTTTTGCACTCAGCTGCTGGGCGTCGTTCTACCCAGCTGCTGGGTATGAGCCTACCCAGCGAATATGTCATCGTCTACCCAGCAGCTGGGTGCCGACCTACCCAACAGCTGGGTACGACGCTGCCCAGCAGTTGGGTATGAAAACCCGAAAACTGTGAGGTCGGGCCGTGTGGCAGAGAATGGTCGTGTCGTGGGCGGTAATCATGCCGTCGTGCCGCGGGGCTGTGCCGTGGTTTGGCATCGTAGAAAAAAGTAAAATAAGGCAAAAAGTAAAGGCGAGATGTAAGTATATGGTGGAAAAACGTTACCTTTGCATTGTTTATAAACATAAATTTCGGTTGATGATAGATTTTAATGCCATTACGCAGACGAAGGCATTTGCAAGACAAGACGGCGTGTTCTTGAGCATGTTGTGGATTGTCACCTTTGCCACGGTTGTTTATGCGCCTTCGTCAGATGTCGGCGGAATGCTCATGCTTTCCACCCCGTTCTTTGTGGCGTGGCGGATGATTCGGTTCCGCAACTATGCGCTCGAGGGCGTGATGAGCTATCGCAAGGCGCTGGTCTATTGCATTTACACGTTCTTCTATGCCTCGCTCCTGTTCGGTGTGGCCTTGTTCGTTTATTTTCGTTTCATCGACAATGGCAGGTTCTTGGGAATCATTAATACGATGGTTATCCAATTGACGCCTCTGTATAACCGGAGCGGCATCAGCACCGAAGAACTCACGGCTGCGCTTGGCCTGCTGTCGGAGCTTAAACCGTTGGAGATAGCTTTCGCATTTGCTGTTTATGGCACGCTGGTGGGCTGGGTATGCTCGGTCTTCATTGCCGCCTTCGCAAAACTCAAACGTTGATTTATTTTGGAATCATGGATATAACAGTTGTCATACCTCTGTATAACGAGGAAGAATCCCTGCCCGAACTGCACGCGTGGATCAAGCGTGTGATGGAGGAGCATAAGTTTAGTTATGAGATTGTCTTCATGAACGACGGCAGCACCGACCGCTCGTGGGACGTGATTGAAGACTTGGTGAAGAAAGACCCGAACGTGAGGGGCATCAAGTTTCGCCGTAATTATGGCAAGAGCCCTGCACTTTATTGTGGGTTTGCCGAGGCCGAAGGCGATGTCGTCATCACGATGGATGCCGATTTGCAGGACTCTCCCGACGAGATACCCGAATTGTATCGCATGATTATGGAGGAGGGTTACGATTTGGTCTCGGGATACAAGCAAAAGCGCTACGACCCCTTGTCGAAGACGTTGCCTACCAAGCTTTTCAATGCTACGGCACGCAAGATCAGCGGTATTCACAACCTGCACGACTTCAACTGCGGACTGAAAGCCTACAAGAAGGCCGTTGTGAAGAACATCGAAGTGTATGGCGAGATGCATCGCTATATCCCTTATCTGGCAAAGAATGCGGGCTTCGACAAGATCGGAGAGAAGGTCGTGCACCATCAGTCGCGCAAATATGGCAAGAGCAAGTTCGGACTGAACCGCTTCTTCAATGGTTATCTTGACTTGATTACACTGTGGTTCCTGAGCAATTTCGGTAAGAAGCCGATGCACGTGTTCGGTTTTCTGGGTAGCGTGATGTTCTTCATCGGCTTCGTCGCCGTTATCTGTATCGGTGCAGACAAGGCCTATGCTTTGCTCAACCATATCCCGCAGCGGCTCATCACCGACTCGCCTTATTTCTTCATCGCCTTAACGACGATGCTCCTTGGCAGTCAGTTCTTCTTGGCCGGCTTCCTTGGGGATTTGATCAGCCGACAGAGCCCGAACCGAAACGATTATCAAATAGAAAAGAAGATTTAATGTTTCTCTTTTATACAGAATGAAAAAAACGTATTTTACAGGCCTGTTGGCAATGGTTCTTATTGTCTTGGGTTGCTCTACGATAGACTGCCCACTCAATAATCGCGTCTATGCCAAATATAAATTGGCGGGCGAGGTGAAGACACTCAATAAGACATTGACAATAGCAGCCGATTTGGGCGATGGAAACGACTCGGTCATTATCAACAAGGCCGAGAAGACGGACAGCTTTGAACTTCCGATGAGCTACCGGCGGCCTATTGACACCTTTTATATTGAGATAAAGAGTGGCTCGCAGGTAAGCAAAGACACGTTGAAAGTGTCGAAGACCAATGAGCCGCATTTCGAGTCGGTAGATTGTAACCCTGTCTTCTTTCATCGTATAACTGACGTGAACTGCACCCGACATGCAATTGATTCTGTAATTATCAATCATCCAAATGTGACAAACAATGTTACAAAGAGCACATTCCTCATCTATTTCAAGAACACTGGTAATTAGTCTGCTGCTCGTGTTGCCACTGTCTGTTGGAGCACAGCAAAAGAAGAAGATGGTCGTTGCCGAACGAGACACGGTGCCTTTGTTCCGAGGAGTCGCCGTGTCGACAGACGTGGTAGGGCCGGCACAGTTGGTCTTTGGTGATTATGGACAATATCAGGCAGCATTGCGGGTAAACTTGAAAGACAAATGGTTCCCAATTATTGAATTGGGCTATGGGAAAGCTGATGCCAAGGATATTTCCACGAAGATGGCATACAAGACGAATACACCCTACGGAAGAATAGGTATGGATTGGAACCTGAGCAAGAACAAGCATGATATCTATCGTATCTATGGTGGATTGAGATATGCCTACACTTCTTTCAAATACGATGTGGACGGTCGTGACATTACAGATCCGATATGGGGGGATAAGATAGATATTGCTGCCCATCGTCAGAAAGCCGGTTATCATTGGTTGGAGTTTGCGTTCTCCATTGACGCCAAGATTTGGGGACCGTTGAGAATGGGTTGGAGTGTGCGTTACAAGCGGCGTCTCTATCATAGCCATGATGAAATCGGTGAACCGTGGTTTGTTCCCGGCTATGGCAGAAATGGTAATAGCCGACTTGGAGGCGAATATAATTTGATAGTGGAATTATGAGAAAAGGAAAGAAGACATACATCAAGGCCGCTTTCCTTGTCTTTCTGATCATAGGGACGGTCTTTGTTATCAAACAGCAACGGGATATGCCTTATCAGCATAATGAAGGTTTTATCTTTGGAACGGTCTATCATGCGACCTATCAGTATGACAAGGACTTGAACGAAGAGATTGTTGCCGAGTTGAATAAAGTTGATGCCACGTTCTCAATGTTCAATAAGCAATCGACCGTTTCGGCTTTTAATCGGGGCAAGAGAATAGAAGCCGACAGAATGTTCATGGAAGTGCTCACACTTTCGCAAACAATCAATAAAGAAACTGGCGGTGCTTTTGATATTACTGTGGCTCCTTTGGTCAATGCATGGGGATTTGGTTTCAAGCATCAACAGATGCCCACGCCACAACAAGTAGACAGTCTTCGCAAACTGATAGGTATGCATTATATTAATATAAATAATGTGGGGAAGAAGACAATAGTCTCTACCAACCATAAGAATCTCATGCTCGATTTCAGTGCGATAGCTAAGGGTTATGGGAGTGATATGGTAGCTAAGGTGATGCGTCGCCATGACATTAAAAACTACATGATAGAGATTGGCGGGGAGATTGTTACCAGTGGATTAAGCGAAAAGCGCTTGCCATGGAAGATTGGTGTAACAAAACCGAGTGATGACAGTCTCAATACCAACCAAGAACTCCAGACGGTTTTGAACGTGACGGATAAAGCCATGGCAACCAGTGGTAATTATCGAAACTTCTATTATAAAAAAGGAAAGAAGTTTGCCCATACCATTGACCCACGTACAGGGTATCCCGTGCAGCATAGTCTGCTATCCTCGACTGTATTGGCTAACAGCTGTGCAGAAGCCGATGGTTACGCTACAGCCTTCATGGTGCTGGGTGTTGAGAGAGCTAAGGCTGTATTAGCACAACATCCTGAACTGATGGCATACTTTATCTATGCAGACAAAGATGGGAAGATGAATGTTTGGTATTCATCTTCTTTAAAGAAGAAAGTGGAAAAATAAAGAGAAATGGGAAACGACCTACAACTTTATACGAAACTGTTAGGTCTGCCTTTGTTCCAAGGACTGGGCAAAGCAGACTTGGAGGAGGTCGTTGCCCATACGAAGTTCGGCTTTCATAAGATTGAAGCTGGCAAGGACATCGTGAGCGAGAACGATATTTGCAACAGACTGCATTTTCTTCTAAATGGGCAGATAGAGATCATTACGACTTCAGCTAGTCATGGTTATCAAATCAAAGAAGAACTTATAGCACCGGAGTTATTACAACCTGAGCGTCTGTTTGGATTGACACAGCGTTTTACAAAGACGTTCAAAACACTGACGGTTTGTAATGTCCTTTGCGTGGAAAAGGATGAAGTCATGCGACTCAGTGATGCGTATATGATTTTCAGGATTAATCTCCTGAATATGCTTTCCACTTATGCCCAAAAGAATGAACGAATGCTCCTCAGACGATATCCGGAAAGTCTCGAAGGGAGGGTTATACGTTTCATTGCAGATCGTTGTCTGCGTCCGGCAGGGAAAAAGACTGTCAAAATCAAGATGAGGCAATTGGCCTTGGAACTTAACGACAGTCGCTTAGACATATCCAAGGCCTTGAACCATCTTGAAGAAAATGGTGTCGTGGCTCTCAGGCGTAACTATATCGACATAGAGAGATTAGAGGCGGCACTACAATATATCCAACAATAAATAACAATATCAAGTATGACTGAAAATATAGAGAAGAAAAGAAGTAACCCTTTCTACGAAGACTATGGTACACCGCATTATACCGTACCCTTTGACAAGATACAGACTGCAGATTATGAAGAGGCCTTTTTGGAAGGTATCCGTCGTGATGATGAAGAGATAGATAAAATAGTTAACGATCCGGAAGAAGCAACTTTTGAGAACACGATTGCACGTGTTGACTTGGAGAAGGGAGAACATTATTATGATTTGCTCGATCGTGTGTCAAATGTCTTTTCGTGCATGCTCAGTGCAGAGACAAACGACGAGCTTGATACACTTGCCCAAAAGCTGAGCCCTATTCTTACAAAGCATTCCAATGATGTCAGTCTGAACAAGCAACTTTTTGAACGTGTTAAATATGTGTATGAACACCATCGTGAACTGACTCCCGAAGAGCAGATGCTGCTGGAAAAGAGTTACGACGGCTTTGTCAGAAACGGTGCACTATTAGATACGGCGGGCAAGGAACGGTTACGTAAGCTCACAGAAGAAGCAAGTATGTTGGCTTTACAGTTCTCGCAAAATCTTTTGAAAGAGACAAAGGCTTACGAATTACATATCACCGATGAACAGCTGCTCGATGGTCTGCCTGAAACGGCAAAGAATTCCGCAGCGCAAACTGCAAGGGAGAGAGAAAAGGAAGGTTGGATTTTTACGCTTGACTTTCCAAGTTTCAATCCTTTTATGACCTATTCTACACAACGCGAACTGCGTAAGCAGATGTACATGGCTCGCAACACGGAATGTACGCATGACAATAGTGAAAACAATCTTGATATTTGCAAGCGACTTGTCAATCTACGCCGCGAGATAGCACAGCTTTTAGGTTTTGAGACTTATGCTGATTACGTGTTGAAGCATCGTATGGCCGGCAATGTAGACCACGTTTATCAACTGTTGAATGAACTTATCGATGCCTATAAACCAACAGCTGTCAACGAGGTGAAAGAGGTAGAGGCTCTTGCCCGAAAGCTCGAAGGAGAAGATTTCAATATGATGCCGTGGGACTTCAGTTATTATTCGCATAAGCTTCAAATAGAGAAGTATGACCTTGATGCCGAAATGCTCCGACCGTATTTCGAACTTTCAAATGTCATCAAGGGTGTGTTTGGGCTGGCCACCAAACTCTATGGTATCAGCTTCAAGCCCAATGCGGAAATACCGGTGTATCACCCCGACGTAAAGGCCTACGAAGTCTATGACGAAGACGGAAGTTTTCTTGCGGTGCTCTATGCGGACTTCTACCCTCGCAAGGGCAAGCAAGGAGGGGCTTGGATGACGGAGTTCAAAGGACAGTGGATAGATCAAAAGGGGCGCAACAGCCGTCCCCACGTCAGTTTGGTGATGAACTTTACCAAACCCACAGCAGACAAGCCTGCTTTGCTTACCTTGAGCGAGGTGGAAACCTTCCTGCATGAGTTTGGGCATTCGCTCCATGGCATGTTTGCCAATACACGTTTCGAAAGTCTGAGTGGCACCAATGTGTGGTGGGATTTCGTAGAACTCCCGTCACAGTTCATGGAGAACTACGCGGTAGAGAGGGCATTTCTGCGCACTTTCGCTTTCCATTATCAAACGGGAGAACCAATCCCCGACGAACTAATAATGCGTATTGTCAAGAGCCGTAACTTCATGGCGGCCTATGCCTGTATGCGACAAGTGAGTTTCGGACTGCTTGATATGGCTTACTATACGCAAAAAGAGCCATTCGACGAGGCCATCATTCCGTTTGAGAAGAAGGCGTGGAAGAAGGCTATCCTTCTTGAACAATTGCCCGATACTTGCATGACCGTGCAGTTCAGCCACATCATGGCAGGGGGATATGCTGCCGGCTACTATAGCTATAAATGGGCCGAAGTATTGGACGCCGACGCCTTCAGCGTATTCAAGAAGCAGGGTATCTTCGACCGGAAGACCGCACAAAGTTTCAGAGACAATATTCTTTCCAAAGGCGGAACGGAGCATCCGATGACGCTCTATAAACGCTTCCGAGGGCAAGAGCCAACCATAGACGCATTGTTGGAGCGGAACGGAATACGTCGCGACAAATGGCGGGAGCCTTGCCGAGCTTCAGCAAACGCCAAGGTAAAACAGATGTTAAATGCTAAGGTTGAGCAAACGTCCCGTCAAAACAAATGTTAAATGCTAAGATTGAGCAAACGTCCCGTCAAAACAGATGTTAAATGCTAAGGTTGAGCAAACGTCCCGTCAAAACAGATGTTAAATGCTAAGGTTGAGCAAATGTCCCGTCAAAACAAATGTTAAAGGCTAAGGCCGAGCAAACACCAAAGCAAACGACGGCAGACTTACCACACCGTGGCAAACGTCCCAATGACCGATTTGAGATAAATAAAACATGATAACGATATGACCGTTGAAGAGAAACAGAAAAAGCTGGACCATCGCTATCTCCGCATGTCAAAGATATGGGCGGAGAACTCCTATTGCAAGCGCAGGCAAGTCGGTGCGTTGGTCGTAAAAGATAAAACGATTATCAGCGACGGCTACAATGGTACCCCGAGCGGCTTCGACAACATTTGCGAAGATGAGGCCAACGCCACCTTCCCCTACGTGTTGCATGCCGAAGCAAACGCGATAACAAAATTGGCACGCAGCAACAATAATAGCGACGGCAGTACGCTCTACGTGACAGCATCGCCTTGTATAGAATGTGCCAAGCTTATTATCCAAGCAGGTATCAGGCGTGTGGTCTATGGGGAGAAATATCGTTTGGAAGACGGTATCGACCTGTTGCGTAAAGCGGGAATAGAAGTGATTTATATGAAACAGGACAATAATTATGGAGCAGAAGAAAAATAACCGTTGGATGCCGCTCATCATGGCTGTTTGTGTCATCGTGGGCATCTTTATCGGAACCTTTTATGCCAATCATTTCTCTGGCAACCGACTCAACATCATCAACTCGGGAAGCAACCGGCTCAACAATCTGTTGCATATCATCGACGACCAATACGTTGACAAGGTGAACATCGATTCCCTTGTCGATAAGGCCATTCCGCAGATATTGGCAGAGCTCGACCCCCACTCGGTCTACATCAATGCAAAAGACGTGCAGGCCACCAACGATGATTTGCGCGGTTCGTTCTCGGGTGTCGGCATCGAGTTCACAATCCGGCAGGACACCATTCATGTGCAGAACGTCATCAAGAACGGGCCTGCCGAACGTGCCGGAATATTGGCTGGTGACAAGATCGTAAGCGTTGACGGGAAGCCTTTCGTCGGCAAGGTCGTTACGAATGAGGAAGCGCAGCACCGATTGAAAGGTCCGAAAGACACGAAAGTGAAAATCGGCGTGATGCGTTATGGACATAAAGTCGTGAAGTATTTCACCGTGACACGCGGCGAGATACCCACAAAGAGTATCTCGGCTACCTATATGCTCGACGATGACACCGGTTATATCCGCATCAAGAGTTTCGGTGAGACTACTTATCCCGAATTGCTCATCGCGCTGGCCAAACTCTCTCAGGAGCGGTTCAGCAACCTTGTCATCGACCTTCGTGACAACGCGGGAGGCTATCTGAACAGTGCCGTGCAGATGGCCAACGAGTTCCTGCCGAACAACAAGCTCATTGTTTACACGCAGGGACGCAAGAGTCCGCGGCAGGATTATCGGTCAGACGGACGCGGCAGTTACCAAAACATTCCGCTCATCGTGCTCATCAACGAGGGCTCGGCTTCCGCCTCAGAAATCTTTGCCGGCGCCATGCAGGACAACGATCGCGCGACGGTCATCGGGCGCCGCTCGTTCGGCAAGGGACTCGTCCAGCAACAGATCGGATTCCCCGACGGAAGCATGGTCCGCCTGACCATCGCCCGATACTACACGCCTTCGGGACGATGCATACAGAAACCCTACACCAACGGCGAAGACCCCGAATACCAGCAAGACCTCATGTCGCGCTATCAGCACGGCGAGTTCTTCTCGCAAGACAGCATCAAGCACACCGGCCCCGCCTATCACACCAGTATCGGGCGCGTGGTCTACGGCGGCGGTGGCATCACGCCCGACATCTTCGTGCCCGAAGACACGACGAACATCACTTCCTACTACAAGCAGGCGGCCATGAGCGGACTGATTCTGCAGTTCGCCTTCACCTACACCGACGACAACCGCATCAAGCTCAACAACTTCAAGGAGATGATGCAGCTCAGCGACTATCTGGCCAAGCAGAACATGGTGGAGCGTTTCGCCAACTACGCCGACAGCCACGGCCTGAAGCGGCGCAACCTGATGATACGGAAGAGCCACAAACTGCTCAATCGTTACATCAACAGTCGCATCATCTACAACATGCTCGACGAGGAGGCGTGGAACGAATATATCAACCAAGACGACCCCGTCATCTCAACAGCTCTCCGCGTGTTCCGGAACCATGCAGCCTTCCCCAAGAAGCCGCAGCCCAAACCGGCCAGAGGAAAGGTGGCAACGGTGCAGGGCTGTCCTCAGTTCCATCTGCAACGCAATCTGACGGCCTATGCTTAAAAGCGAACTGCGACAGGAAATCAAGGCGCGCAAGTGCCGGTTCACCGCCGACGGGCTGCGCGAACAGTCGCTCGCCATCGTGCGGAAAGTGCTCGACCACCCCCGCGTCGGAAAAGCCCGTACTATTCTGCTCTATCATTCCATGCCCGACGAAGTGGACACCCACGACCTTATCGACCGGCTATATCAGCAGGGAAAGACCGTCCTCTTGCCCGTGACCTTGGGCGACGATCTCGAAATCAGACGTTACGAAGGTCCGCAGCGGCTTCGCGAAAGCCACGCTTTCCACATCATGGAGCCCGTGGGAGCGGCTTTCGCCGACCTGCAAGCCATCGAGCTCGTCATCGTGCCCGGCGTGGCTTTCGATGGCAAAGGCAACCGACTGGGCCGTGGCCGCGGCTATTACGACCGCTTCCTGCGGCAGGTTCCACAGGCCTACAAGCTCGGCCTCTGCTTCGGTTTCCAGATGACGGAGGCCGTGCCCGTCGGACCGACCGACGTCGCCATGGACGAAGTGCTCTGCGGATAATCCTTTTGCAACCAACCAAAAACAATATGACGATGAAACAAAAAGAAAGATTTCAGATGCTGCTGCTCACGCTGCTGCTTACCGTGTTCAGCCTTAACGCTACCGCCGCAAGCAGACGTACCGTGGAGCGCGGCATGACAAAGCAACAAGTGACGGACATTCTCGGCAAACCGAAGGCTGCGAGCTTCGACCAAGCGGGCACGCGCTGGGAATATATCAAGGGCCGGCTGATAGACAACTACGACATTCATATCCGCGTGGAATTCGATGCGCGCGACCGGGTGGTCAACTATCAGGAGACCATCATTCCGCGCGGCGACAACCGCAACGCCGATATCCTCGTGCCCGACGACGGTTTCCGCCGCCCCGCCCCCGGTTTCTACGCCGGCTGCCTGAGCGAGGAAGAGTTTGCCATTGTCAGCAACAGCATCACAAAGGCGAACTTCGACGACAACAAGCTCGCGCTGGTCGAAGTGGCCAGTCTGCGCAGCCTTTTCACCTGCCGGCAATGTGCCCGACTGCTACAACTCTTCTCTTTCAGTGACGCCAAGTTGAAGGCCCTCCGTTTCATGGCGCGCCAAATCGTAGACCCGCAGAACGCCTACGACATCTATCAGGCGTTCACCTTCGACAGCGACCGCGACAAGGCCGCACGGCTGATACACGACCTGCAGAACTGACGCAAAGCCCCCTTCGTTACGGGCCGCTCCGGTATTCGACACGCTTCTGCTCGACCGCCGGAACGGCCCTTTTTCGTGCCCCATGCAGACCGCCTTGCCGCGACATCCCCCTCTCATGCTCGCGAGACCCGGGTCTCGCGATTGTGACATCCCCCTCCCGCGCTCGCGAGACCCGGGTCTCGCGATTGTGACATCCCCCTCTCATGAAATTCCGTGCCGCGTCGGAATCAATTTCGTGCCGCGTCGGAAATTATTCCGTGCCGCGTCGGAATTAAATGAGAGCTATGTCTGATTAAAAAGAGAGCCGCATCTGACGGAAATCAGATGCGGCTCGGAATAAAGGTCGATGGGGTGGAATGGGGTGTCAGAGGCTGCTTTCGTGACGGCTTCCTATGGGAATACTGATGCCGACGAGTGCGCTGACGGTGCGCGAGTCTTTGCCGAAATACATGTAGTCGGTGGCCAGCGTGACCGGCCCGAGCTTCAGTCCGATCCCGAGCCCCTTGCCTTGGCTTTGGAGCATTGAGTAGCTGAGGGCGACGCCGATGTGGCGGTTGAAGCTGTAATTGCCGGCAAGCGTGAGTTCGGCTTGCGTGTTCACCTCGCCCAAGCGCGTGGTCGAAAGTGCGCCGAGCGTGAGTTTGTCGTCGAGCAGCTTGTATTGTGCGCCCAGTACCATGGTGGTGCGCAGCGACGTGGTGCGCGTTTTGCTTTCTTGCCCTTTCAGATTCCAGAGGTCGGAGTTGAATATCTCACCGCTTTTCATCGTCTTTCGGAAGTCTTCGCGATGCTCTCCGGCGTGCACGCCGTCGAAGTCGTAGACGCGTTCAACGTCGGACGAACTGCTGACCGTGTTGCTCTTGCCCCACGAGATGAAGCCCAAGTCGAGCAGGGCCGCCGACAGCGTGACGTCGTGACCGAGCTTGTAGGTTGCTCCGAAGTCTGCGCCGATGCCGTAGCCTGCGAAGCCTATGCTGCCGCTGCGCTCAATGCCGTCGACGTAATTGTTGCGGTCGGTGGCGAGCGACAGGCCTGTCATGGAGCCTCGCAGCGATGCCCGCGATCTGATGACGGCCTTGCCCTTCACCCGTTTCAGTTGCTCGTCGGTGATGGTTGACCAGTCTTGGTTGGGCGCGATGCCGCTCAGGTTGGTTTTCATGGTCACGTCTTCGACTTTGGCGTCGATGTCGGCAATACCGAAGAGCAACTTGACTTTCGCACCGAGCACGAGGCGTTCGCCGAATGGTCTTGCGTAGCCCACGCCCGCTTCCATATAGGAGCTCACCTTGGCCCGGAAGCCGTCGGTGTGCAGGTTGGCGTTGGCCCACGACTGGTCGCTCAGACCTCGCGAAGCACGTATGAACTCGAACACGTCGCGCTTGATGTTGGCATCCGCGTCGACCCTCACGCTGAGGTTTACGTTCCAGAAGCCTTTGTCGGCATACCAACCCGCCGAAAGCAAGTCGTTGGCTACCGAAATGTTGAGGCGGTTGTCGTGTTTCAGCTGGTTGATGAACTTGTCGCTGGTGAAATAATCTGCTGAACTGCTGTTGTCAACGATGTCTGCCAGATAATCCGACGAGATGGAATTGGAACTTATCCCCGCATTCATCGCTCCCATGAAGGGAATGCCGATGTATCCGCGCGACGGCATCAGGGCGGGATTGAGTTGCTGTCTGAGCTGCACGCCTTCCATGAAGTAGGTCGTGCGGTTGAACTGGGCGAATGTCGCCGTTGGGGTGAGGGCCAGCAGCAGGCTCGCCATCACTTTTAGATTACGTTTTGATCGCATTTTTGTTTTCATCTTTATTACAATTAATTTTACGTTGCATGTTTTTTACTTCTCAATAGAACTTGATGTCGCTGATGACGTAGGCACCGACTTGCGCGTTGAGCCGTTGCACGAGCCGCGTGCGCATCATGCTGAGGTCTTGTCGCAAGGCGGGGTTGAGGATTTTGACGAAGAGCGTCTGGTTCTTGATGAACTTGTCGCCCGTGTAGCGGGCAATCGATGGGCCCACCACTGTGTCCCACGACGCGACGAGCCGCTTCTGCCGGAGCGGCGTCTCGAGTCCTTCCTTGCGGAGCACGGTTTGTAGGACCTCGGCCAAGGATTTCACGTCGCGCTTGAACATCAGTCTTTTCGCTCTATTTCGCCCCCGTCGACCGCGAAAAGCCGGTAGTCGAAGTCGCCGCCGGCAAGGATACGGTCGAGATGGTCGCGGTTGGTGTCGGTGATGAAGATTTGTCCGAAACTCTCTCCGCCCACGAGTTGCACGATTTGTTCCACGCGGTCGGCATCGAGTTTGTCGAAAATATCGTCCAAGAGCAGCAAGGGTGTACTGTCGGACGTGCGACGCAGAAACTCGAATTGCGCCAGCTTCAGGGCCAAGGCAAAGGTCTTATGCTGTCCCTGACTGCCCTCGCGCTTCATCGGGTAGCCGCCGAGCAGCATCTCGAGGTCGTCGCGGTGGATGCCGTGGAGGGAGTAGCCTACAGCGCGGTCCTTGTGGCGGTCGCGTCGGATGGTATCAAGCAGCGGACCGCGTCGGCCGTGCGATACATAGTCGAGCGAAACGGTCTCGTGTTTGTTAGAGATGCGGTCGTAGATGTCTTGGAACACCGGGACGAGTTGAGCTATGAAGGCATCGCGTTTCTGGTAGATGGTCTCTCCGTTCACGGCCATCTGCTCCTCCCAAATATCCATGAGGGCTGTGTCTGGCTCGTCGTCCTGTTTCAAGAGGGCATTGCGCTGCTGCAAGGCTTTGTTATAGGCCGCAAGAGCTTCGATGTAGGCATGGTCGTATTGCGAGATGACAAGGTCAAGGAGTCGCCTGCGCTCGTCGCTCGCTCCCTCAATAAGGGCGGAGTCGGAGGGCGAGACAAACACCAGCGGTATCAGTCCGATGTGTCGCGACAGGCGGCGATACTCCTTTTGGTTGCGCTTGAAGTGCTTCTTCGTGCCGCGTTTCATGCCGCAATAGATGTTTTCTTCCTCGCCGGCATCGGTGATATAATTACCTTCGAGCACGAAGAAGTCCTGCTCATGTGTAATCACTTGCGCATCGATGGGGTTGAATGCACTGCGACAGAACGATAGGTAGTACACGGCATCGAGCACGTTGGTCTTGCCCACGCCATTGCTCCCGATGAAGCAATTTAGCTTCGGCGACAAGGCAATCGTTGCCTCGCGGATATTCTTGTAGTTGAGGATTGAGAGTCTGTTCAGTATCATAATCTTGGCTGCAAAGTTACCGGTTTACGTCCGAAAAACGAAAAAAAGAAAGAATAAATTTCACCATGTGAGATTATTTACGTAATTTTGCGACGTTCTATCCGGCCCGCTTTTCGGGTGGAGAAACACAACGAGTGGGGAAATAAAATAAAAACAACAGAATAAACAATGGCAAACAAAAACGAACAGGGCGTGCTCGACAACGAGACGCTCATCAAGTCAGAAGCTTTCATCGAGAAGTACAAACAGACTATCATCATCGCTGTCGTGGCAGTCATCGTCATCGTCACGGGGTTCTTCCTTTATAAGGCCTACGTGTCTGCGCCACGTGAGGAAAAGGCAAGCACGGAACTCGCAAAGGGACAGCAATATTTCAATGCCGAGCAGTTCGATAAGGCACTCAACGGTGACGGTGCAGGCTACACGGGCTTGTTGAATGTCATCAATAATTATGGAAGTACCGATGCAGCCAATCTGGCCAACCTCTATGCCGGCCTCTGCTATGCTAACATGAACAAGTGGAACGATGCCGTGAAGTATCTGGACGAGTATTCTCCTTCAGACGATGCCATGGTCAGTCCTGCCGCCGTTGCCGCTTTGGGCAATGCCTATGCGCACGTCAAGCAGCTCGACAAGGCCATCGATAACCTGAAGAAGGCTGCCGATATGGCCGACAGTGAGGGCCGAGACGGCGTCAATAACTCGCTTTCTCCTACTTTCCGCCTGCAGGCCGCAATCCTTTTAGAGAGCCAAGGCAAGAAAGATGATGCACTGAAAATCTATCAGGACATCAAGAAAAAGTATGTCAATGCGGCACTTGTACAGAGCCAAGAGATTGATAAATACATCGAAAGAGCTTCAAGATAATGGCTACGGAACTACATCATTTGTCGGATTACGACCCTAAAGCGGTGCCCGATGCGAGCAATATGTACTTCGGCATCGTGGTAGCTGAGTGGAATCCGGAGATTACGGGAGCCTTGCTCGACGGTGCCGTCTCTACATTGAAGAAGCATGGGACGCTGCCTGAGAACATTCATGTGAAGACGGTTCCGGGCAGTTTTGAGCTGATTTACGGTGCACATCAAATGGTGTTGCATGGCGGTTACGATGCCGTCATCATCTTGGGAAGCGTCATTCGTGGCGAGACCCCACACTTCGACTATATCTGTCAGGGTGTTACCGAGGGTATCGCACGTCTGAATGCCACGCAGGAAATACCCGTTATCTATGGCTTACTGACGACCAATGACCTACAACAAGCGCAAGACAGAAGCGGCGGAAGGCTCGGGAATAAGGGCGATGAGTGTGCTATCGTCGCTATCAAGATGGCTAAATTCTGACAAGACATGAAACTTTATCAGCTTTTGCAGGCCTACGAGTTCGACGAAATCATGCCGGTCATCAATGAAATGTTTCCGGGAACGGCCAAATACCGCGAGCCTTTAAAGACGGCCTATGAGATGATGTTCAATATGAAGCCCGTGGCTTCGAACAAAAGCATTCGCTATAAAATCATTAAAGGCAAGGGCGAAGAACAGTATATGGGTGCCGAAGATGCCAACTTCAAAGGCAATTGGGAGGTTCTTCTGGGCAAAGAGGTCTCCCGAGAGCGAGGCGTAGACCTCACCGACGTGGAAATCTTGGCCAATTGCTTGGTCAACATGTGCTTTATCGGCAACTGTCCTCGTGGATTTGAGGAAGCCCGCAAAGCACTTATGAGCGAATAATACGGTTTTCTTATAAAGAAAAAGAGATGGAAGCCATGGGTTTCCATCTCTTTTGTTTTACCGTTTCATCCCGTAACGGTCGATGAGTGTATGCTTTTTGCCCTGTATACCCTCGAAATAAGGTGGTTCGGCACGCAATTGCATGTCGTCATAAACGAATTCGGCAATCACTGTGTCCTTCCCGTCGGGCAGGATAAGCCCCATTTTCCCGTTTTTCTCGGCGATAACGGGCATCATACAGAGGTCGTCAACATAGACATAAGGCGTGCGAAGAAAGTCATAAAGTGGATGAATGAGAATATTTCCTTCGTGGTCTTTGATGCCGAACTTCCCGTTTTCCTCGAATATTTTATGGAAACGGATATATTTCTTCTTGATGCGTTGCAGGTAGGCAACTATCTTCCGCGGGCTATTAATCATCTGATGCCAATAGCTATAGGTATCACAATAGTTGGCCGCAGCCCTGACAATCACCATCTTCCAATCGAGTCCGCTGATGGCTTTGCGGTTAAGGTCAATATATCGGGCGATGGCTTTCTCCTTTTCGGGGACACTGAGCTTGGAAAGCGACTCCTCGAACCGCAGCATGATGGTCTTCGAACCAGACATTCCTTTGATGTAGCGATGGATTTGTCGGCTCATTTCATTGCAAACGAATTTATCTATCTCGGCTAATTCAATCTTATCGACATAAACTTCATCGAAGTTTTCTGCTGTTATTTTTTTCATGATGTGGTCTTTTAGTTTGCCAAAGGTACTAACTTTTGTCAAATGAAAGAAATTATTGCCTTAAAAATAATCCGTATATGCTGAAAAACATAGCTTGGTGATGGCCTGTTAAGTAGGTGTTTATCATTCATTGCCGATAGATTTGAGCTTGTCTTTTAATCAGTCTGCCGGCTTAAAGAAAGCGTGTGGCGGTCTATACGGCTGATGAAAGCCGGTAGAATGCCAAAAAAGGGGCTTAAAGATATTGGTAAAGCGGAAGAGAATCATGCAAAATAAATCAATACGTCCAATGTTGGACACCTGTTATGAGCGTTCATGCATCGCAGACACGGTTGGTTTTCGTCCGAAAAACATGGAAATCATGTTTATTTTCTTTGCCCTATTCCCCTTTTTTGTTTACCTTTGACGCGCTTTATCAATAAAAACAACGGAATGAATAAACTGAAAATGATTTTTAGTGCGCTGTTCGGTGCAACATTGGCGGCTTGTGCCCGGAATGAAAACATCACGACTGTCGATGCAGCTGCCTTTGAACGCGCCGTCACAAAAGACAGTGTGCAGCTGGTTGACGTGCGTACGGCCGAGGAATATGCCGACCATCATATCCTGTATGCCGTCAACATCGACGTGATGCAGCCCGACTTCAAGGACAAGGCAAGTGCTATGCTCGATGCATCAAAGCCGGCCTACGTGTATTGTCGGTCGGGTAAGCGCAGTCTGACGGCTGCCGGCATTCTTGCGGGCATGGGCTTCAAGGTGATTAATCTGCGGGGTGGCATCATAGAATGGGATAACAAATAGGCCGCTATTCTCAAGTTCATTTTTCATATTGATAAATTCTGTCTTTTAGTTTCACCCATTTTACCGTGTAATCTTAGCCATATTGTGCGGCAAAATGACTGAAATTGCACGGCGAAATGGGTGAGATTGAATGGCAAGGTGTAAGGCTTTGACTGTCAGTTTGTATGAACGTGAGAGCGTACGTCCTGTGCTTCCGTTCAAGAATGGCAGGAAAGGTCGGCTTTTTCTTTCCTCCGCACGTCTCGTCCTTCATATTTACAGATGGCATCCACCCACTCCGGCAGCATGGGAATAGAGATATTCCGTGCAAGGTCGAATGCTACCATGATGGTTTTTCCGATACATTTCACTTCTTTTGTGTCGCTATCCACAAGCCGTTGATGGAGTGTGAAACTCTTGGTTCCTATCTCTGAGATGGCAGTTTGAACTTCCACGCGGTCGGTATTATGCACCTGTGAGAGGAAATCGGCCTCGACATGCACGGCAAAAATAGCATAATTCCCGTTAGGAATGTTGCAAACGGTGCGTACATAGTCGATTTTCGCCGTGTCATAATATTGAAAATAGGCCGTGTTGTTGATGTGCCCGAACTGATCGGCATCTGTAAATCTGAGCTGAATCGGCAGCCGATGATGATATTCTATCTCTTCCATGTTCCTGATATACTGTGCTGTTGATAATATTCTTAGTTCAGCAAGCGGCTTCTTGCTTGCTTTTCGGTTGCAATATTCGCAATTTTCCACGACATATACAAATATTTGCGCATCGGATTTGCTGTGTAGCAGGAAAATCTTCATGTTTCGGTGTCTTTACGGGATTGATATTTCTATGGATAAATTTGCTTTTTATACGGAAAATAGTTACCTTTGCAAAATATTTATAGAGTGTTCAACTCAACCACGGCTTATGTTTACGAAACATCGTTGATGCTCCTGCGTGTTATATCATCTTAACTCTATGCGGATGGCACATAAGTAGCGTGATTTCTCCTGAATGGTTGATGATGGAGGAGGGGCGTTTTGTATCTCAATCTTTTTATTCTGAAAGGAAATATGAAGGATATATGAACATATCATTGATTTGATGTGATAACGAGGTGTCGTATTCGGATGATGGTTATTGATAACAGAAAGATAAAATAAAACAAAGAATGGTGGAAAAAAAAGAATATTTGAAGGCTAAGATATTAGAGCTTACGAAAGAGTATTATAAAGAGGTGCATGCAGAAGGGGCGGCGTTTGTTCCGGGCAAGACAAGAGTCAATTATGGTGGACGCTATTTTGACGACGCCGAGATGGTGAATTTGGTTGATGCTTCTCTTGATTTTTGGCTTACAGCAGGCCCTTGGGCGCATCGGTTTGAGAAACATTTTGCGGCATGGTTGGGTGTTAAGCATTGCAGTCTTTGTAATTCAGGGTCTTCTGCAAACTTGTTGGCATTCTCTGCACTTACGGCTTCGGAATTGGGTGAGCGACAAATCAAGCGAGGTGACGAGGTTATAACGGTTGCTGCAGGTTTCCCGACAACAGTTTCTTCCATTTTGCAATATGGTGCCGTTCCTGTTTTCGTCGATATGGATATTGCCGAAAGCAATATTGATACAACTCAATTGGAGTCGGCTTATAGTGATAAGGTAAAAGCTGTCATGGTGGCACATTCCTTGGGTAATCCTTTCAATCTGCAAGCTGTCTTGGATTTCTGTCGTAAGCATAATTTATGGCTCGTAGAAGATAATTGTGATGCCTTAGGTTCAGAATACTTTATTGACGGAGAATGGAAGAAGACGGGGACTATTGGTGATATTGGTACGAGTAGTTTCTATCCTCCTCATCATATGACGATGGGAGAAGGAGGTGCTGTCTATACGAACAATGCTTTGCTTCATAAGCTTGTTAACAGTTACCGTGATTGGGGGCGTGACTGCTGGTGTGTCGGTGGAGTAGACAATACTTGTGGAAAGCGTTTCAATGGTAAATTTGGAAATCTTCCCATTGGTTATGACCATAAGTATGTTTATAGTCGTATGGGATATAACCTCAAGGCAACAGACTTACAGGCGGCCATTGGTTGTGCTCAGCTTGAAAAATTAGATTTTATCATTAAGCGTCGCCGAGAAAACTTTACTTTTCTCCATGAGGAATTGAAGGATATCAAGGGCCTTCTTCTTCCTGAACCACAAAAGAATAGTAGACCGTCGTGGTTTGGCTTCTTTATTACGGTTAAAGATGATGCTGGTTTCACACGCAATGAGCTGACTGAATATTTGGAAGAACACAGAATTCAGACTCGTAATCTCTTTGCGGGTAATCTTCTCAAGCATCCGGCTTTTGACCAATATGAGAAGGATAAGGATTATCGGGTAATAGGTGAACTTCCCGTTACGGATAAGATTATGACTAATAGCTTTTGGCTTGGTGTTTATCCGGGCATGACCAAAGAGAAACTACAGTATATGGTTGACACAATTAAGTCTTTTATTGCTGGGAAATAAATTAGGTACTTACGGAGAAACATAGATTATGAAAGTTGTACTCTTAGCTGGTGGCTTTGGAACTCGTATTAGTGAGGAAAGCCAATACCGTCCCAAACCGATGATTGAGATTGGAGGGATGCCAATACTTTGGCATATCATGAAAGAATATAGCTATTATGGACATCATGAATTTATTATTTGTGCCGGTTATAAGCAAGAGTATATAAAAGAATGGTTTGCGAATTATTTTATACATAATAGTGATATAACTTTTGATTATACAAATGGGAAAGAAGAGCTAACGCTTCATCATACAAATATAGAACCATGGAAGGTAACAGTCGTAGATACTGGTTATAATACTATGACGGGAGGACGTATCAAGCGTGTTCAAAAGTATTTGGACGGAGAACCTTTCTTTATGACCTATGGGGATGGTGTCTGTGATGTTGATATCAATAAACTCTTGGAGTTTCATTTATCACATGGTAAGATTGCCACACTGACAGCTGTTAAGCAAGACCAGTCTAAGGGTGTCCTTGATATCGGTGGTGATAATGCTGTGAGAAGATTTCGGGAAAAGAATATCTTAGATGGAACTCCGATAAATGCCGGCTATATGGTGCTCAATCCGGAGGTTCTTAATTATATAGAAGGAGATAATTCGGTATTTGAGAAAGAACCTTTAGAGACATTAGCTACAGAACGGCAGTTGATGTCTTATATTCATCGAGGTTATTGGCAATGTATGGACAGTATGCGTGAGAAGATAGAACTTGATAAGCTTCTTTCCACGGGAAAAGCACCATGGAAAAGGTGGGAACGAGAGGTACCGAAAGAACTATAGTATGAATGTAGATATATTTAATGGGGCTTTTAACGGCAAGCGTGTACTCGTTACAGGGCATACGGGCTTCAAAGGAAGTTGGCTTAGCATTTGGCTTCATGAGTTGGGCGCTGAGGTCGTCGGTGTAGGACTTGAACCATACTCTGAGAAGGATAACTTTGTGCTTTCAGGGATAGGCAATCGTATAAAAGCAGATATACGAGCTGATATTCGTGATTTGAAAGCCATGAAAGATATTTTTACAGAATATCGTCCGGAGATAGTCTTCCATCTTGCAGCTCAACCTTTGGTTCGTCTCAGTTACGAAATACCTGTTGAGACCTATCAAACCAATGTCATGGGAAGTATCAACATTATGGAAGCTGCCCGCACTACGGATAGTGTGCGAATAGTTGTCATGATAACAACTGACAAATGTTACGAGAATAAAGAGCAGATATGGGGCTATCGTGAAAACGAACCTTTTGGAGGTTACGATCCTTACTCCTCAAGCAAAGGAGCTGCTGAAATAGCAATCCAGAGTTGGAGACGTAGTTTCTTCAATCCAAAGGACTATGGTATCAAGCATCATATAGCAATAGCTAGTGCAAGAGCCGGTAATGTGATTGGGGGGGGAGATTGGTCAAAGGATCGTATTGTTCCGGATTGTATTCGTTCATTGGAGGCAAACAGAACGGTGGAAATTCGTTCTCCTAAGGCTATTCGCCCTTGGCAACATGTTTTGGAGCCTTTAAGTGGTTATCTCCTTCTTGCGAGTAGAATGCAGGAAGAACCGACAGAGTATTGCGAGGGTTGGAACTTCGGGCCGAAATCAGATAGTATTTGCTCTGTATGGGAGGTTGCTTCTAAAATAGTTTCTCATTATGGGACTGGGAAATTGAAAGATGTTTCTAATGTTCAAGCTCCTCATGAAGCCAATCTTCTGATGTTAGATATCAGTAAAGCTAAATTTAAACTTGGGTGGGAGCCAAGAACAGGTATTGAGGAGTGTTGTAAACTGACTGCAGAGTGGTATAAAAAATATACTAAGAAGAATATTCATAATCTTTGTATAGAGCAAATCAATAATTTCATCAGATGAATCATATCTTAAGAGAAGATCTTGAACTTATATGTTCTAGCACAATAGTAGATTGGTCAAGATTTAATCATAAAAAGATACTTATAACAGGTGCCAATGGAATGCTGCCCGCATATATGGTTTTTACTTTATTATATCTTAATGAAAAGTATAATTTTGATGTAAAAGTTATTGCTGTAGTGCGGAAATATCAATAAGGCAAGAACTAAGTTCGCTGATTATCTAACTGATAATCATTTGACTTTTTTGGTACAAGATGTAGCAGAGCAAATTTCCTGTAAAGAACATATAGACTTCATTATCCATGCTGCAAGTCAAGCAAGTCCCAAGTATTATGGAACAGATCCTGTTGGCACAATTGATGCTAATCTTTTTGGAACTACAAATACGTTGAAACTTGCACACGAACACCATTGTGAATCTTATTTATATTTCAGTTCGGGTGAAGTTTACGGAATTATTAATAAAACGAAACTAAGTTCTGAAACGGATTATGGGTTTATAGATCCTCTAAAAGTTCGCTCCTGTTATGGAGAAAGCAAACGGATGTGAGAGAATCTTTGTACGTGTTGGAACTATCAGTATGGAACACATGCAAAAATGGTTCGCCCATTTCATACTTACGGGCCAGGGCTGTTAAAGGACGATGGACGTGTATTTACAGACCTTGTTTTCAGTATATTAGAGGATAAAGATATTGTTCTGCGGAGTGATGGAACTGCAATTAGGGCATTTTGTTATATTTCTGATGCAACTATAGAACTTTTCAAAGTACTTTTGGATAGTATTGATGGCGAAGCTTATAATATAGGAAATGATAGTAACGCCATAACTATACGTGATTTAGCTAATCAATTGATAGGTTTATACCCAGAAAAAAACTTAAAGTAGTGTTATGATATAAATATGGAAGATATGAGAACAGGAAAAATGAAATCGCCATTATCTGTTTCTATTCCTAATATGGATAAAACAGTAGATTTGGGGTATAAGCCAGTTATAACAATTTACGAAGGATTTACAAGAACAATAGCTTCTTTTTCCCATAAATAAGTAGAAAAATATTCCTTAGCTAAAACTATAAATGAAATCATCTGATTATATAGCAACTTTTCTTCGTGATCAAGGAATAGGTACGGTTTTTGGATATATGGGTGGAATGATAACTCATCTTGCGGATTCATTAGATAAATGTCAAGGAATTCAGTTTATCCAGACTTATCATGAGCAAACAGCTTCTATGGCTGCAGAAGGATATGCTATTGGAAGTGATGGGATTGGGTGTGCAATTTCCACAAGTGGTCCAGGAGCAACTAATATGATTACAGGTATTGCTGATGCATATTTTGATTCTGTTCCTGTTCTTTACATTACAGGACAGGTTAATTCCTATGAATATAAGTATGATAAGCCTATTCGACAACAAGGATTTCAGGAAACAAATGTTGTAAATATTGTTAAGCCGATAACGAAATATGCAGTTCTCGTTGATGATGCACAGAATTTAAGATACGAACTAGAAAAAGCTGTGTACATTGCAAAAGAGGGGAGAAAGGGCCCTGTTCTTCTTGATATTACGATGGATGTACAGCGTACAGATGTTGTTCCCGAAAAGTTGAGAGGATATGATGCGAGAAGTTGCAAGAACAATTCTGATGATGTAGGATTGGAGGCATTATGGAATGTGATAGAGAAAGCGAAATCTCCTATAGTTCTTCTCGGAGGGGGTTGTCAAACAAAAGAAACATCTCAACTTCTTAACAATTTTTTTTTAGCAAATCAAATACCTGTTGTAACTTCACTCATGGGAAGAGGAGCAATGGACGAAACCTATGAATATTATATAGGTATGGTCGGTAGCTATGGAAATCGTTGTGCCAATATCACGATTTCCCAGGCAGATCTCTTGCTGGTGTTAGGATCAAGGTTAGACACACGTCAAACTGGTGCAATGATAGATTCTTTTCTTAAGGAAGGACATATCATTCATGTTGATATTGATAAAAATGAGTTAATGCATCATCGTATCGAAAATCAGTTACATGTCAGAATGACTGTTGCTGACTTCCTAAAAATAATAAAATCTAATCATATTTCGTTCCATCCATCTCTGAAATGGTTAGATTATGTTGTTCGTATAAAAGAGCAGTATAATCAAAACAGAGAGATTGATCGCTTTGTGGAGAATAAGGCTCCTTATCGATTTATACAGGCTCTCAACCAAATTATGAAAGAGGGAGACATTGTCACTACAGATGTTGGGCAAAACCAGATGTGGGCAGCACAAACGATAAATTTAAAAAAAGGAATGAAATTTATCACAAGTGGTGGATTGGCTCCCATGGGATATTCTATGCCTGCAGCAATAGGGTTGAATTTTGCAGATGCCACTCATAGAACCTATTGTATTTGTGGAGATGGTGGTTTTCATATGTCATCACAGTCACTTGGTGTTATAGCTCAATATCATTTACCCATTAAGATCATGGTCATGAATAATACGTCTTTAGGGATGATAACACAATTTCAACATTTATATTTTGAAAATCGTATGGTTGGGACCACACGTGATGGAGGCTATGTTGTACCTAATTTAGAATATATGGCTAAAGCTTATGGTCTAAGATATGCACGAATACAGTCAGATGACCTTCAAGATAATTCTCGATTTAAGGGTATTGTTGAGAATTCAGATATTGTTGAATATTTTATAGAAGGTCTGACAACAGTTTGTCCAAAGTTGGAATATAATCAGCCAATTGAGAATCCTCTTCCTTTTTTGCCAGAAAGTGAAAGGGAGAAGATTCTTTTTAAATCTTAACCTTGTTATTTTTTCTATAATTAGTTATTTAGAAAATGAAAGGAAAGTTGTTAACTATTACTACAAAGCTTGGTATAGATAAGTCTATTGCTTATTCTTCTGGAGCACGTGTCGTCCAAGCTTTGGTGAGCGTTGGTAGCATTTTTATCTTTTCAGCTTTCCTTACAGGTGTTGAGCAGGGTTTCTATTTCACTTTTGGCAGTATTGTTGCCATACAAATTTTTTTTGAGTTGGGTTTGACGAATATCATTACTCAATATGTAGCACATGAAGACTCTTTCCTTTACATAACGTGTGGACAGATTTCCGGCAACGAAGGACACAAGTCGAGGTTGGCCTATTTGCTTCATTTTTGTGTAAAGTGGTATTCAATGATTGCAATCCTCTTTTTCATCTCATTGTTGGTTGTGGGTTTCGTTTTCTTCACTAAGTATAGTAAGGGACACCCAGAAGTGTCATGGCATATTCCATGGTTACTTATCTGTGCAGGATCGGCTATCAAACTTTTTCAGGCTCCTTTTAATTCCTTTATAGAAGGACTTGGATATGTAGCAGAAATGAGCAGGATTAGTTTTTGGCAGCAGATAATTATACCAGCTTCAACTTGGTTGGGATTATTCCTGAGTTTTAGGCTGTATGTCGTTGGAATCAGTACACTGCTATCCGTTTTGATTTGGTTTGTTTATGTGAAGCGCTCTTTCCTTTGGGCACTTCTCGTAAACTTATGGAAGACAAAAATTACGGAGCGTATATCCTATATGAAGGAGATTTTTCCATATCAGTGGAAGATTGCAATTAGTTGGATTAGTGGTTATTTTATTTTCCAATTATTCAATCCTGTATTATTCGCTACAGATGGTCCTGTTGTTGCAGGACAAATGGGGATGACTTTGAATGCGTTGAATTCAATTACGGGTTTTTCTTTGAGTTGGATTACTACGAAAATTCCATCAATGTCAAAACTAATAGCCCAGAAAGACTATGTATCACTTGATAGTATGTTCAACAGAACTGTCAAGCAGATGTTGTTAGTTTGTTTTGCACTTTTAGGTGCTTTTTTTGTTTTTCTTTTGTTCTTGAATCTAACAAGCCTTGCCTTTCGAGGAAATATAATTGCACATCGCTTTTTGAGTTTTTTACCAACAACTTTGTTATCGGTAACCATCATTCTCGGTGTTTTTGTCAGTGCATGGGCTACTTATTTACGCTGTCACAAAAAGGAGCCATGGCTGTTTAATTCCATTTGTAATGGTGTCCTGACGACTTTGTCTACTTTCGGTTTAGGTAAGCTATATGGTCTTTATGGAATTGTAGGTGGCTATTTTGCTATACAATGTTTGATGTTTCCTTGGGGGATATGGATTTTTAAAACGAAAAAGAAAGAGTGGCATGGAGAATAAATTTTTATTGAGTATTTGCATTCCTACGTATAATAGGGCAAAGATATTGGAAGTTACGCTGAAAAGAATTATTGGTCAGATTAATGAACTTGATAATAGGAATCTTGTCTCCTTGTTTATTTCGGACAATGCATCAACTGATAATACACAAGAGGTTGTACAGCGTTTTGCCAGGCAGGAAGTCCATATTGAATATCACTGTAATGAAAAGAATTTAGGCCCTGATGGAAATTTCTTGAAGTGTTTTCAATCAGCTACAGGGAAATATGTGTGGCTCCTTGGAGATGATGATCCTGTGAGTGAGGGGGCAATTTGCTATTTATTGAATATTCTCCAGCAAGGAGATTATGGATTGGTGCATCTTTCGACATCTCCGACAAATGAGATTGGCTACAAAATATATCATGATGTAAACGAATATTTAATGAAAGTTTCATATTGGATTACATTTATTAGTGCTAATATTTTTCAATCAGAGATTGTTAGTAAGGTTAACATAAATGAAGAAATGATTCATTCTTATTTGATGCAGGTTCCTTTTTTCTTGACCTCTGCAACTTCATATACACAAAATATTGTTATAGATAGGAAGATGTTAGATGTTCATCTTGTAGATGATAATGGTGGATACAATTTTTTTAAAGTATTTGTGCAAAACCAATTTACATTATGGGAGCGTTTTGTTAATAGAGGGGATATAACACGATTTTGTTTAGATTTTGTCAAAGAAGACACATATAAGCGGTTTATTAGTTTTTATATTGGAGAATTGTTAATATTACGTAGGCAATTACAAAAGAAGAAGAAAAAGAAAGGATTAAAGGGTGGATATGATATTGAAAATGCATGGAGAATTCTTTTTAGATATTATGGAAAAAAATCTTATTTCTATATATATTTATTAAAAGCTTTGAAATTATCGTTTGTACGAGTGGTTAAACGTATTGGAAGGTTTATTTTCATTTGATGAATTTGTATAAAAAACAAAATCAAGTATAAAAGGTCTAAAGGTTGTTTTTTTTTATTAAGTAGTTTTTCTTTTTTGAAAGTATCTAATGTGCTATGTATTTGAATGGCAAGGAAAATGCCAAAAGAAAACAAAAAGACCAAAGAGATGATTTTTCTTCTGAATAAGTCTCTTTCATATTGAAGAATTTTTAAACATGGCCATAAATATTGTATAAAAACAAAATATGTTTAATGAAAATGGAAAGAGATATTTGCTTAGCATTATTATTCCGATGTATAATGCAGGGAAATATATAGAGCGCTGTCTAAGTTCATGTTATCACCAAGATATAGATGAAATACAGTATGAGGTTATCGTTATTGATGACGGCTCTACAGATGATGGTTACGAGAAGGTAATGAATTGGAAGATGCTACATGAGAATTTGCAGTATATCCATCAGGAAAATCAAGGCCAGAGTATAGCTCGCAATCATGGAATGACTTTTGCCCGAGGAGAATATGTTTGGTTCCTAGATGCAGATGATGAGATTGAGCAAAATTGTCTTTCTTATCTTTTGAATGAAGTCTCTGCCCATAATCTGGATATGTTGACTTTCAATGAACTACTTTCATATGATGATGGACGCTCTTTGATTTTAGATCAATTTGGTATGCCATATAATATGATTCTTACCGGAGAAGAATATTATAAAAAAGGATTTAAGGCAAGGGCAATGTCGTCTTCTATCGTGAGGTTTACTCTTATATCCGATAATCATCTATCATTCCAAACTAAACGTGTAGGGGAGGATGTTGAACTCTGTTATAAGGTAATGGCATATTCAAATAGAGCCGAATTTATCAATAAAACTCCTTATATTTATCATGTGAATATAGAATCTGTTACACAGAAAAATAAGAATGATCCTAAAGTGATTATTGGAAAATTGCAGGATGCATTAGCAGTGAGTGATTCTTTGAAACAATTGGCTTTAGAGTTAAAGCTAAAGAAACCTGTTTTAGCTGTCTATATAGAAAAACGTGTAGAGCAAATTATCTTTGGAATATTGTATTCGGTATGGAAACAGCGTAGAGAATTTGAAAAGGCAAAAGTACTACAACCATTTATTGAAACGTTGAAAGAAAAAGGAGTTCTTCCTTTTCACATTCATTTTTCGCAGTTGAAGAAATATATTTTTACGCATTTATTTATTAATCGAGTGTTAAGGTGATTTTATTTGCCTGAAGTAGTGAATAAAACGATTCGATTATGATGACAGTTTCTTTTATAATCCTCCTACTTTTCTGTTTACCTTGGCTCTCAATAGGTTTTGTTTATCCTTGGCAAGTGTTGGCAGTCTATGTTTGGAAGCATCCCGAACAAAAAAGACTTTCATTCTTAGCACTCCCATACAGAGCAATTGCACATTTCACACGGTCAGGTTGGGAAAAGTTTTGCGTTGTACATATTGGGAAACTCCCATCATGTCATTTGCGGAAATGGCTGTATCAAGGTCTTGGTGCCACTTGTGGGTCTCACGTTGTTTTCAGATACGGTACAGAGATATGGTGTTCCCATTGGTTAAAGGTTGGGAAAGGTTCTATAGGCGGTTATAATATGTTACTTGATGCACGCAATGGAATAGAGATTGGGCGATATGTGAATTTCTCAGCGAATGTATCCGTATATACAGAACAGCATGATCATCGTGCAGCTGATTTTAGTTGCAATACCGGTATCAAAAAGAAAGTAACAATAGGTGATCGTGTATGGATTGGTCCCAATGCTATTTTGCTCCCGGGTATCACCATTGGTGAGGGAGCTGTTGTTGCAGCAGGAAGTGTTGTGACACATGATGTAGCTCCTTATACAGTAGTCGGAGGAATCCCAGCTAAGAAAATAAACGACCGTCCTCGTGAGCTTACTTATGTGTTTGAAGGAAAAGAAAGCCGAATTTATTAGGTCGGATAAGATGTTTAAACAGAATAATGTCCTCATAGACATTGATAAGAGGGTACGATAGTTATAAAACGGTGCTTCAAGCATGAATAAAATTAAAAGAAAGATTATATTGATAAGTTTATCCACTCCTACCTATAATAATGTAAGGGCGGCTTCTGCACTTCCTTATCATCTGATAGAGGGGTATCAAAAGAATGATGTGGATTTTGAAGTCTATTCTTTTAATATTAATGCAATTGAGACTGAAGAGATAAAGAAGATAGAAGATAAGTTACGTGTTAGAGTTAACGTGTTGAAAAGGCCATGGTGGATTCGGATAATAATGGCACTTCACTTGCTTTCGTTACGTGTTTTTCTACGTTATCCCTTGACTTACTATCATTATTTACCCACAACTGTTGTACAACGTATTAGGAAAAGCCGTCCTGATGTCGTGTGGATTTATGGAGAAGAGACTGCCTGGTTGGCCAAATTCTTCCAAGATTGCAGGTGTATCGTGACGATGCCCGACTGTGAATCGCTGTTTTATCATCGGCTATTAAGCAAACGTTTTGCAGTGAAATCTCTTTTCCATGTGATGAAATCGGCTTTTGCTTATTATCAGTATTTGGCTATGGAACGCAATATGTTGGTGCAAGGAACACTTTATCATTTTGTAGGAAGAGAGGATACTCAATTTTTCCATACGATGCAACCAAGAGCTGAGGTCTTATTCCTGCATCATCCGCTGTATGACTATCGTGATAAGCACATCCAGTTCCACCAGCCAAAGATCAAGTTGTTGGTAGCCGGGCGAAATGATTTCTATATGGCAGAAGCAGTAGAAGACCTTTTCATTACCATTTTAAAAACAGATAGTAGGACAGATAAACAATTCTTACAAGAACATTTCCAATGGACTTTCTTGGGAAAAGGCTGGGAGCTGATTGCTGAAAGGCTGCAACAAGCAGGTTTTGAGGTTCGTCATATTGTGTTTGCACCTGATTATATTGCGGAATTACAGCAACATGACATTCAGATAACGCCGATCAGTGTGGGAACGGGAACGAAGGGTAAAGTGTTGGATGCAATTGCTAATGGACTATTGGAAATTGGAACGCCCGGTGCTTTGGAGAATATTGCTGTCGAGAATGGTACATCTTGCATCATTTATCAGGAGGCCAAGGAATTAATTGGTATACTGAAAGACATTGCCAATCAACCGGAGCGGTATGAGAAAATGGCTCGTTCAGGAATGGAAAGGGTTCGACAATATCATAACGCTTCGGATATTGCAGAAAAGTTATTTTCATGATATATTCAGAAAAGATTTGAAGTAGGATATGTTTTTATATATATTCGTTTTTACTATACTCGTTGGCATCTATCTACTCACGGCCCGCATCGGGGGCTGTAGCGATAAGTGGTTCTTTGCTATCGTCATGTGCGTGGCCTTGTTTGTGGGGCTTTCGGACATGCTTGGCGGATATGACCGTTATATCTATGCAGAGTTTTTTGACCAAGTGGCTGATGTCAGTATGACTGTTTCACCGGATTATTTGCACGAGTGTGGGATTTTCCGACAGTGGCCCGGTGAAAAGGGGTTCGGATGGTTGAATGTCTTAATTTCTTTTCTCACGAATAACCGATATATTTTTATTCTGATTCTCACGGTAATTATTTACGTTCTGTTGTATATCTCTATTCGTCAATATGCAAAAAACAATATATTGGCTCTCATTGTCTTTATGGGAATCATGTTCTTCTTTACATTCACTTATCTTAGACAGATGTTGGGAATCAGCATAGCGTGGTTGGGCATTAGATATATCTACGACAGGAGTTTCTGGAAGTTTGCATTGATCATATTGATAGCTTTTTCCATGCACAATTCTGCCTTGGTTTTATTCCCCATCTACTTTATCCCACCCAAAAGATATACGATTAATTCCGTGCTGGTCATTCTTTCCGTATGTCTGTTTTTGGGGATTTTAGGTGTTTCCTCTTTCCTTTATGATTCATATGGCGATGCGTTCGACACCGAACGTATCGATATTTTGACCGGTAGTGACGGAGGTATTCGCTTCGGCTATTTCGTAGAGGCTGCCTTTTTTGCTTATATTATTCTTCAGAATTACGAGGTGGTGCCTGATACCAAAAAAGACAATGTATTGTTAAACGTAAGTTTGCTCTTCTGCGCTATCTTGTTACTGTTCATTCGCTCTGAAAATGGAGGCCGCTTGAGTTGGTATTATGCGATAGGTGTAGTTGCAACGTTAAGCAATATAGCTGTTTACACGTCTCAGACAGGACAAGGTTTTACCATGCGTATGAATACTTTTATGAGCTATCATGCCTTTCTTATCTTGTTGAGCTTCTTCCTTTATTTCCGTATCCTTCGTGGATGGGGTGAAGGCGGCTATCAGATTCTGTATCCTTATAAGACATTTCTAACCAATGGGCATCGGGTTCCGGACAGAACCTTTGATGAATATGAATATGATTACAAGTACGACAGGGACAAACTCTATAGATAATGGCGGGGCTAAGCCACAGCGTCGTCTATCGAATATAGAACTATTACGAATCACCGCCATGGTGATGGTGATGCTGTATCATGTTTTCCCGGGTACCATAGGCTTCAGTTATGAGCGAATTCACGACTATCCCGTTGACAGTGTCATCGGTTTTGGGATCGAATCCTTGTCGGTTGTCTGCGTAGACGTCTTTGTTTTCATCTCAGGTTGGTTTGGTATACGGGTGAACACGCGGAAATTGCTGGAGCTTTGCTTTCAAACGCTATTCTTTGCGGTCCTTGTTTATGCGGTATTGCTGGCGATTGCCCCCGAGAAATATCTTCATTGGGATGCCGCTTCGACTTTGTTGTGCCTGCATGCAGATGATTATTGGTTTGTCAAGGCCTATATAGGGCTGATGATTTTTGCTCCCGTGCTCAATACTTTTCTTGAGCATACCACCGAAAAGTCGTTGCGTTGGGTGTTGATTGCATTCTATTGCTTCCAGACGTTGTATGGTTGGCTCAGCATCAATGGCGTTTCATGGATTGCCGGCGGTTATTCGTGTTTTTCGTTTATCGGTTTTTATCTGCTGGCCCATTATGTTCGGCATTTCATGCCTATCATACAGCATACGAATAAATATGTTTGGTTGGCTTTATATCTGTTGATTGCCTTTGGACAAATGCTTCTTGCCTCACTATTGACATGGTGGAACATTCCCGTTGCCGGTCGTTTGTTCACCTATACCAACCCTTTGGTCATCTTGCAGACCGTGGCATTGTTCCTATTCTTCCGTCAGTTGAAGTTTGAAAGTAATTTGATAAACCATATCGCCAAGGGCAGTTTGGCGGTCTATCTGCTGCATGTACACCCTTTGGTCTTGCATGATTATTACGGAAGATGGGTATTTGATTTGTATCAGTCGGAACATCGTTTGACTTTTACAGCCGCTTTCGTTACGCTGATGATAGGTATCTTTGCCCTTGCTGTCTTGTTGGATGGGATAAGAAGACGACTTTCAAGTCTTCTCATAGGCCGCTTTGCATCCAAGACATAAGTTGGGACTGTCGCTTTATGATTGCTTGCTCAAGATACAATTCTCAATATGGAAAACAATCCCGCCTTTCTTGGCGCGCAATATGGCCCATATTGGCGTACAAAATGCCCCATATTGCGAGGTAAAATGGCTGATGTTACACGGTAAAAAGACTGATATTGTAACACATTGGCAATCAGTTCGGTATTCGGAGAAGACAACATTGTGTCATCATCTTGTTTCGGCCGTGAATGATATGAGCCACGTAGAAGAAGAAAATATTTGTTTAGTTTAAGAGATGCAGTTCGAATCTTTATTGTTTTTGGTGTGTCTCGTAGGGCTTTGCGCCCTGTTTTGGAGCTTTCCCTCAAGGTGGCAGACGCTACGGAAGGTCATATTGTTGGTGGCAAGCTATGGTTTCTATGGCTTGCTCGATTGGCGTTTCCCTGTGTTTCTGTTGTTGGCCACGGTCAGTGCATACGTATGTGGGGCGTATCTCTTGAAGTTCGAGGAAGAACGCCCGCGACGTGGCAAACCGATTGTGATAGGTTATGTGGCAGTGTGCATCGTTCTTCTCTTCATTTTCAAGTATCTGACATTCTTTGCCGGCAGTTTTGCCTCTGTGTTCGGGCAACAGGGGCCTACATTTCGGTTGTTGCTGCCGATTGGACTCAGCTTCTATCTTTTCATGTCGGTCAGTTATGTGATTGATTGTTATAGGAAAACGATCACGAAAACGCCGACATTGCTCGACTTTTCGGTCTATGTCGGTTTCTTTCCCCATTTGGTGGCAGGACCGATAGACCGCGCCCGGAACTTCATACCACAGTTGTCATCTATCGGTATCTTCGACTCAGGCCTCTTCACAGAGGGCTTACGGCAGATGCTCTACGGCTATTTCAAGAAATTAGTGATAGCCGACAACCTGAATGTCATTGTAGGAGCAGTGTGGAGTAGCTACGATCAGCAGAATTCGCTTGTTATATTGGTGGGTGCGATAGCCTATTCGATACAGATTTATACGGATTTTTCGGGCTATTCTGACATTGCTATCGGTACGGGTAAGCTTTTTGGTATTCGCATGATGCGCAACTTTAGCTTCCCATATTTCAGCCGTACGGTGTCAGAGTTCTGGCGAGGCTGGCATATCTCGCTGACATCGTGGTTCACGGAGTACTTGTATATCCCTTTGGGAGGCAACCGTAAGGGCACACGTCGCACGATTTTCAACACGCTTATTGTCTTTACGCTCTGCGGACTTTGGCACGGAGCCAACTGGACTTTCGTTGTTTGGGGCTTTCTGTGCGGCGTATTGTTCATTCCGTTGTTGCTGAATGCTGGTAGTAAAGCCCGTTGGAAGAGTACTCCTTTACAGTTGAATGCCGTCAATATAGGCCACATGTTGTTGGTATTTGGCGGAATTACGCTTTGTTGGATATTCTTTCGTTCCGATTCTCTTGCCCAAGCTTTCGACATTCTGCGCTGTCTTGTGGTCAATGTGGGCCGTCCTGTCAGCTTCGGCTTCGTATCCATTACGATGGCCCCTGTGTTTTTCCTGCTTCTCTTGATGTTTGTCTGCATGGAATGGGCCGGGCATAGCCGTGACTTTGGCCTGCTTTTCGTGCAAGGAAAGCCCAGATTGTATCGTTGGTCGGTATATGTCGTGTTGTTGTTTGCCATTTTCTTTTATTTTCATTCGGGCGATGGACAGTTTATCTATCAGAACTTTTAGGGCTTAGGCAATGAAAACACTCTTCGGCAACATACTTTCATTCGCGGTATTCTTCTCATGTGCCTTTGGATTGTTGGTTTGGTTGAATGCTTCTTTCTTGGCAACCGACCACTACAACAATGAATTTACGGTGAAAGGGAACTTAATCCGACAGACACCTTCGCCCAAGGTGGTGTTCATCGGAGGGAGCAATGTCGCTTTCGGTATCGACTCTCAGACGATTTCCGACAGCATCGGACTGCCCGTCATCAATGCCGGGCTGCTTGCCGGCATGGGATTGCGTTACACGATGGACCGTTATGAAAGCTATTTCAAGTGTGGAGATGTTTTGATATTGATGCCGGAATATGACCATTTCTATGGTGATGTGACCTATGGGAACCCCGAAACGGCCGGCTACTTGCCTTATTTGTCTGATTTTGCTCCCTCTTTGTTGAACCTCAAGCAGTGGAATGTTGTCGTGACAGGCTTTTTCAAGACCACTTTACAAATTAGTGTGAAAGGCCTTTATTATAAGTTGTTGCATTCATTTCGCAAGGAAGGTAACGTGTTTGAATACAAGATGAGTGGCTTTAATAGGTTAGGTGATGAGGTTTCCCACCGTTCGTTGCCCCCGAACATCAACAATACGGGTGCTTATACGGTGTCGGGAAAGTTCAACGCAGGCTATGCCCGGCATCTGTTCAATCAGGTTCGCCGCTTACAGCATCATGGCGTGCAGGTGATATGGCTACCGCCTGTTACGAGTAGGGCGAATGTTACGCTCAACCGCAAGCAGATTACGTTGATTATTGAGCGAATGAAGACCGCCGGTTTCACCTATGCGGCGCGCCCCGATAGCCTTGCTTATCCCGATAGTCTGCTGTATAATACGGTGTATCATTTGAACAAGCAGGGAGTTGAGGTAAACACGCAACGTGTGGTACGTATATTGCGGCATTGTTTGGGTGTAAACAGGAAAAGGATAGCGAATAAATGAAGATATTACAAGTCATAACGTCTTTGGAACAGGGTGGGGCAGAGGTTATTGTCGTTAATCTTGCGAACAGACTCCGCCGAATGGGCCACGAGGTTGATGTC
The DNA here is from genome assembly GCF_000243015.1 of Segatella maculosa OT 289. Lineage (NCBI taxonomy): Bacteria > Pseudomonadati > Bacteroidota > Bacteroidia > Bacteroidales > Prevotellaceae > Segatella > Segatella maculosa. The sequence goes on along the minus strand of NZ_JH594509.1, from coordinate 12,737 downwards.
TGTGTGTTCAATGGCAAGGAGACTCCTTTGATGAAGCAGTTGCGAAGTAATGTCCTGGAGGCGAAGATTTATAAGTTGGGAACGGGATATTATCAGCCATGCTATGTTTTCAAGTTGGCGAAACTGATGCGTAGGTATGATATTGTCCATACGCATAACTCCTCTCCTCAGCTCTTTGTGGCCATAGCTGGTTTGACAAACCATGTGAAACTCGTGACAACGGAGCATAACACTTCTAACCGTAAGCGTCAATGGAAATGGTATCGCTTCATTGAAAGTTGGATGTATCGTCGCTACGACCATATTATTTGTATCAGTAAGGTTGCAGAAGACAAACTAAGGGAATACATGGGAGGGGATTGGCTCAATCAAAAGACGGCAGTGTATCATCGCATGACGACCATCAATAATGGAGTTGATGTGGAAACAATCCATCAGGCACGACCTGCTTCTGACTTGATTGAGCTGAAACAAGGGCGAAAGGCAATCTTGATGGTGGCTGCTTTTCGCAAGCAGAAAGACCAAGACACATTGGTCAAAGCCATGACTTTGTTAGATAAAAGTAAGTTTGAGGTTTGGTTTGCCGGTACGGGAGAGCGACTCGATAGTGTCAGGCAGTTGGCCGTTTCGTTGAGCGTAGAAAAGAATATCCGCTTTTTAGGCCTGCGGACAGATGTTCCTCAAGTGCTCAAGGCAGCAGATATGATTGTGATGTCCTCTCATTGGGAAGGTTTAAGTCTTAGCAATGTTGAAGGTATGAGTGCAGGCAGACCTTTCATCGCCAGCAATGTGAATGGACTAAAAGAGGTGACTGAAGGCTACGGTATCCTATTTCCCCATGAAGACGCCGGAGCTTTAGCAAGAGAAATCATGCACTTGGAGCAGGAAGCTACGTATTCCGATCAGATAGCCCGGCGTTGCTATGAACGGGCCTTAGCATTTGACATCAATAAAATGATGAATGCGTATGAGAAGGTCTATCAAAACAGTTTTGACAGTAAACAACCCACAACATAAAACGCACTAAATGAGAATGAATAATATACTAATTACTTCTGCCGGCCAGCGTGTTACATTGGTGGAAATCTTTAAGAACACGCTAAAGGAGTTACGTTTGGACGGTAAGGTTTATACAACAGATATGAATCCTCGGCTCTCTCCAGCGGGATATGTCTCGGAAAAGTGTTTTAAAGTGTGTCGTTGTACGGCTCCCGAATATATAGATACTTTGTTGGAGATTTGTGAAAAGAACGGAATAAGGATAGTTATTCCGACGATAGATACCGAACTGATGGTGTTGGCAAGGAATAAAAGGCGTTTCAAAGAGGCCGGAATAGATGTTATTGTCTCTGATGAAGCCTTTATAAAGGCTTGTCGTGACAAGCGCAACACAATGGAACTGTTTGACAAGATGAATATTGCCTATCCGAAGCCCATAGATAAGTTTCACCCTGTTTTCCCCTTGTTTGCCAAGCCTTACGATGGTTCGCTGAGTACAAACCTGCACGTTATCCGTTCACAAGAGGAAATGACGGAAGAGATTATGAACGACCCGAAGCTGTTGTTCATGCAATATGTGGACCCGAAAGTATACAAAGAGTTCACCGTAGACCTTTATTATGGTAAGGATTATCGGTTGAAGTGCATCGTTCCGCGTGAGCGGATCAAGATCCGTGCTGGCGAAATCAACAAAGGAATTACGCGCAAGAATGCGATAGTACCTTATTTATATGAAAGAATGGCTACGATTCCCGGGGCTATCGGCACGATGTGCATTCAATTGTTTTACCGAGAAGCAGACGGCGAAGTCTTGGGTATCGAAATCAATCCGCGGTTCGGAGGTGGTTATCCTTTGACCTATTATGCCAAAGCCAATTATGCTGAATACATCATTCGCGAGTATTTGTTGGGTGAAACGATTGCTTATTCGGAAGATTGGATTGATAAAACCTTGATGTTGAGGTATGACAAAGATGTCATTGTCTACGAAAAATAAGGTCATTGTCTTTGATTTGGATGACACGCTTTACAAAGAGATTGACTTTGTAAAGTCGGGATTTCATGCGATTGCCTCTGCAATAGGAATAGAAGGGGCGCAAGACGAGTTGCTGAACTGGCTGCAGCACGGAGAGAATGCCTTTGAAAAGCTGACGGCAAAATATTCTATTGGTTACAGCATATCCGAACTCTTGCAGATTTATCGCAGTCACATTCCGGACATATACTTGGACAACGATGCCGAAGAATGCCTGAATACACTGAAGGAAAAGGCTCGTCTCGGCCTGATTACTGATGGAAGAACGCTGACACAATGGAACAAAATCCAAGCCTTGGGACTGACCGCTTTCATACAGCAGGAAGATATTCTTGTTTCCGAAGCATTCGGTTACGGTAAGCCTGCTCCGCAAGTATACAGGTTCTTTGAAGTAAAATATCCTAATTGTGCGTATTATTACATTGGCGACAACGTTACAAAAGACTTCGTTACGGCCAACGAAAGAGGCTGGACGACCGTTTGCCTGCTTGATGACGGGCGGAATATCCATCGACAGGACATGGACGTCGCTAAAGAATTCCAACCTCGATACCGTGTGCAAAAGCTATCTCAAGTATGCAGCATCATAAACTAAAGATTATCAGGTTGACCACGGTCGATATTTCTTTGCTCAATCTTTTGAAAGGGCAGTTGCAATATCTGAACCAAATCTTCGAAGTGGTCGGTGTCGCTTCTGATACGGGTGTACTGGAAGAGGTTAGCCGGCGCGAAGGTATTCGCACGATAAACGTTCCCATGCAGCGCGAGATAGCACTGCGCGACGATGTGAAATCCTTGTGTGCGCTATACCGTTTGTTCCGCAAAGAGCGTCCCGATATCCTGCACGCTAATACCCCGAAAGGCAGCTTACTGGCGATGATTGCCGGCAAACTGGCCGGTGTTCCTCACCGTATCTATACCGTTACCGGCTTGCGCTATCAGGGAGCGTCCGGTCTGTTGCGCTTTGTCTTGAAAACCATGGAGCGTATCACCTGTCTGTGTGCCACGAAAGTTATTCCCGAAGGCAATGGCGTTCTACATTGCCTGCAGGCAGACCATATCACAGGCAAACCGTTACGCGTTATCCATAACGGGAACATCAACGGAATAGACACTGACTTCTTTAAGACGGCGACACACACACCACACGACGCTTACACCTTTGTCTTCATCGGCCGCATCGTGCGCGACAAGGGCATTCGCGAACTCGTCTCTGCCATGAGGCGACTTCCCGACGCACGCTTGTTGCTCGTGGGTTCCTTTGAAGACGGCGACCCGGTGGATGAGGCCGATAAAGAATTCCTGATACATTCAGCGCAGGTGGAGTTCGTCGGCTGGCAACAAGACGTGCGCCCCTATCTGTCGCAAGCCGACTGTTTGGTCTTCCCAAGCTATCGCGAGGGCTTTCCCAACGTCCCCATGCAGGCCGGAAGCATGGAACTGCCGAGCATCGTGACTGATATCAACGGTTGCAACGAAATCATCGAGGACGGATTAAACGGTAAGATAATCCGGCCACGTGATGCCGAAGCCCTCTATCATACGATGAAGTGGATGCTGGAGCACCCCGACGAAGGTCGCCGCATGGGCCTCAATGCCCGCGAGCGCATTAGGGCGAAGTTCGAGCAGCGCGATGTGTGGCGCGAGTTGGCGAAGATGTATCAATCATTAAACAAATAAACTATGCTCTATCGTGGTTTCATCAAACGCCTGTTGGATATCATCATATCTTTTATGGCACTCCTATGCCTGAGCCCCTTCCTGCTTTTGGTCAGCCTCCTGCTCTATGTCGCGAACAAGCGGGCTGGCGTGTTCTTCCTGCAGGAGCGGCCGGGGAAGGACGGAAAGATATTCCGAGTCGTCAAGTTCAAGACGATGACCGATGCGAGAGACGCCGACGGCAACCTGTTGCCCGATGAAAAACGCCTCACTCCCGTGGGGCGTTTCGTTCGTTCCTCCTCCATTGACGAGCTCCTACAGTTCGTCAACGTGCTCAAGGGCGACATGAGTCTCATCGGCCCCCGCCCTCTGCTCGTGCGCTATCTGCCGCTTTATTCCCCCGAACAGGCCCGCCGTCACGAAGTGCGCCCCGGTATATCGGGCTGGGCGCAGTGCCACGGCCGCAATGCACTCACATGGCGTGAGAAGTTCGCCTACGACGTGTGGTATGTCGACCATGTCTCGTTCCTGACAGACTGCAAAGTCGTCTGGCTGACGCTCCGCAGCGTGTTGAAGCGCGAGGGCATCTCCCACGAAGGATCTGCCACGATGGAAGCTTTCGACGGCACAAACTAAAATAACAACCTTGTCACTATGTTGATAACAATCCTGACGCCCACTTTCAACAGGGCGCGCTTCCTCCCTCAAATCTATCGGAGCCTCTGCCGGCAACACTGTCGCGACTTCGAGTGGCTGGTGATAGACGACGGCTCGACGGACGACACGGAAGCCACATGCACAGCCCTACCCGTAGCCGACTTCCCCATTCGCTACATCAGAAAGGAGAACGGCGGAAAGCACACGGCAATCAACGCAGGCGTGAAGGTCGCGCACGGGGAACTGACGCTGATACTCGACTCCGACGACGAACTCCCCGCCGACGCCTTAGCCATCATTGCCAACCAATGGAACGATACCACGAACAGGGAAGAGCTGGGCGGCCTTTGCGGCTATATGGCCCATCGCGACGGCAGCGTGATCGGCAGGCCCCGCATAGAAGCGCGGTGCACGTCTATCGACCTGCGCTACAGATACGGCGTGACGGGCGACATGTGCGAAATCTACAAGACCTCGGTCCTGCGCGAGTTTCCGTTCCCCGAATACCCCGGCGAGCGGTTCGTGCCCGAAGCGCTGGTGTGGAGCCGCATCGCCCGCAAGTACAAGCTCAAGGTGTTCGGCCAAGTCGTCTATCTGCGCGACTATCTGGACGGCGGCCTCACCTCGAAGATCGTCGAAATCAGGCACAACAGTCCCAAGGCCACCTGCCGGTGCTACCTCGAAATGATGCAACTCGACATTCCATTCAAGTATAAATTAAAGGCATTGCTGAATTATATCCGCTTCAAACAACGTATCATCAAAATATGACAACCGACACGTTTCCTTTCGATTTCAAATCCTTCCCGCCTACATGGGCGTTCTGTTTCAACGACGCCTGCCCGATGCACGACACCTGCATGCGGCATTTCGCCGGCCGTCACATACCGACCGACAGGGCGGAAGGCCCCGCCGTCTACCCCGCAGCCTTGCAAAAAGGCAAGTGCAGGCTGTTCGTGGAAAAGCGCATCATACGCTCGGCGTGGGGCTTCAGCAAACTCTTCCTCGACGTGAAACGCGTGGACGACACGCCGATACGCCGCGAAATACAAGAATATCTCGGCAGTCGGACAACTTACTACCGCTACATGAACGGCGTACTCACGCTCACGCCCGAGCAGCAAAATGATATCTTCGACATCTTCCGTGCCTATGGTTACACCGCGAAACGGGACTTCGACGGCTATATCGACCGTTATGCGTACGAGTGAAGTTGTGTTCCAAGAAAGTTCCATGCTTTGGAACACACAGTTCCAGTATATGGAACGCACAGTTTCAGTATATGGAACTCACAGTTCCAATAGGAGGAACGCTCGGTTCCAGACCGAGAAACACACCGTCCCGGTATTTGGGAATGTATAGGCTGTTGCGATGTGGGGCGTTGTCCCGTATCTATCGGACGAAAGGAAGTGCCGTTTTGGTCGCCCTTTTCTGCGATTTCCTTGGCCGTGATGAATAAATGTCGTACTTTTGCAACGCAAATGGCTGTGCACCGGAAATGGGATGTGCATGGCACGAAGAGTTATATAAAAATCGAGTAAACAATGGAATATGCACTTGTAACAGGTGGCTCACGTGGCATCGGACGGGCCGTCGCCCTGCGGTTGGCCGCACGGGGATATACGGTTGTCATCAACTACAAATCGAACGAAGAGGCTGCGCGCGAGACGCTGCAGGCCATTGAGTCGGCGGGCGGACGGGCCGAGCTGTTGCCGTTCGACGTCGCGCGTCCCGAGGCCATCGAGGCAGCTCTGGCCGACTGGGTGACGCGGCATCCCGAGGATTATATCTCGGTTTTGGTGAACAATGCAGGTGTGCGGCGCGACAACCTGATGGTGTTCATGCAGAACGAGGAGTGGCATGAGGTGACGGACACGACACTGAACGGCTTCTTCTATGTGACGCGGCGGCTGCTGAAGGACATGCTGACGCGGCGGCACGGACGCATCGTCAACATCACGTCGTTGTCGGGGCTTCGCGGCATGGCCGGCCAGACGAACTATTCGGCAGCCCGGGCGGCGCTGATCGGGGCTACGAAGGCGCTGGCCAAGGAGGTGGCGGCGCGCAAGGTGACGGTGAACGCGGTGGCCCCGGGGTTTATCCTGACGGACATGACGGCCGACCTTGACGGGCAGCAGATAAAGACGCTGATTCCGGCCGGCCGCTTCGGTAGGCCCGAGGAGGTGGCTGCGGTGGTTGACTTTCTCGTCGGCGACGAGGCCGCGTATGTAACGGGGCAAGTGATCGAAGTAGACGGGGGCATGTGAAGACAGCCTCCCCGGCCCCTCAAAGGAGGGGAGATGGAGTTAATAATACTTTATGATGATGAATAGCAGAAGAGTGGTTGTGACGGGCATGGGCATATGGTCGTGCCTGGGAACGGACAAGGAGCAGGTGACGGAGGCCCTGAGGTCGGGGCGTTCGGGCATCGGCATGGAGAAAGAGCGGCTGGAGTATGGCTATCAGAGCGGACTGACGGGCGTCGTTGAACGGCCCCGGCTCAAAGGATTGCTGCACCGGCGGTATCGCGTGGGGCTGCCCGAGGAGGCGGAGTATGCCTATATGGCGTCGCTCGAGGCGTTCGGGCAGGCCCATATCGATGAGGATTACCTGCGGACGCACGAGGTGGGCATCATCTTCGGTAACGACTCTTCGGCACGTCCCGTGATCGAGGCCGCCAATATCATGGCCGAGAAGCACGACACGCAGCTCTTGGGTTCGGGATATATCTTTCAGGCGATGAACTCGACGGTAAACATGAACCTCAGTAGCATCTTCGGGCTGCGCGGTGTGAACTTCAGTGTGAGTGCGGCGTGCGCTAGCGGCAGTCATTCCATTGGACTGGGCTGCATGATGATAAGACAGGGTCTGCAGGACTGTGTGCTCTGCGGCGGTGCGCAGGAAGTGAATTTCTACAGCATGGCGACGTTCGATGCGCTCGGGGCCTTCTCCAAGCGCATGGAGGAGCCGCAGAAGGCCTCTCGCCCGTTCGACCGTGACCGCGACGGCCTCGTGCCAAGTGGTGGTGCGGCTGCCTTGGTGCTCGAAGACTATGAGCATGCCGTGAAGCGCGGGGCGACGATATTGGCCGAGGTGTGCGGTTATGGCTTTTCTTCCAACGGCGGGGGCATCTCGCAGCCTTCCGACGACGGCAGCGTGACGGCCATGACACGTGCCCTGCAAGATGCCGGCATCGCGGCCGACGACGTGGACTACGTCAATGCCCATGCCACCGGTACGCATCAGGGCGACATGTTCGAGGCCATTGCGCTCGACCGCATGTTCCGCGGTCGGCATGCACTCATCTCTTCGACCAAGGGCATGACGGGGCACGAGTGCTGGATGGCGGGTGCGAGCGAGGCGGTATATTCCATTCTGATGATGCAGCATCATTTCGTGGCGCCCAACATCAACTTTGAGCATGCTGATGAATATAGCGCGCCTTTGAACCTCGCCACGCGGACGATAGAGACCGACGTGGATATCGTGCTCTCCAATTCCTTCGGCTTCGGGGGAACGAACTCGGCATTGGTATTGAAACGAACGAACGATGATGCACTTGTCTGAACCTTTACGGCAGTACGCCGACGAACAGTGCTCGGCACGTGAGGCACAGCGGCAGGCGGAGTTCATAGCCTTCGGCCCGATTGTCTTTCAGGTGTCGCGCCTGATGGTGAAGTGGGGGATACTTGAGCTTCTGCGTGACGAGGCCCTCACCTCCGATGAGATTGCGCAGCGCGTGGGCATCTCTCCTTATGCGGCCAAGTGCCTGTTGGAGGCCTCGCTGACGATAGGGAGCGTGCTCGTGGAGCCGGAGACCGGACGGTACAGCATTTCGAAGACGGGCTGGTTCCTGCTGAACGACCCGGCCACACGCGTGAACCTTGATTTCAATCACGACGTGAACTATTTGGGTATGTACGACCTTGAGGCGGCATTGAGAGAGGGTCGCCCTGCCGGTCTGAGGCGATTGGGCGACTGGCCGACGGTCTATGAAGGCTTGTCCCGACTGCCTGAAGACGCCCGTCGCAGTTGGTTTGCCTTTGACCATTTCTACAGTGACAGTTCGTTCGACGATGCTTTGCTGCTCGTCTTCGCGAACCGTCCGCGCACGCTGATGGATGTCGGCGGAAACACAGGACGTTGGGCCATGCAGTGCGTGGCGCATGACAAGGAGGTAGAGGTAACGATTGTTGACTTGCCGCAACAGTTGGAGCTGATGCGTCAGCAGACTTCGGGCAAGGAAGGGGCCGACCGTATTCGTGGTCATGCAGCCAATCTGCTTGACGAAGCCTGTCTGTTGCCCGCCGACCGACATTGGGACGCTATCTGGATGAGTCAGTTTCTGGATTGCTTCAGTGAGGAGCAAATAACGAGTATACTGCGTCGGGCTGCGCGTGTGATGGACAATGACAGTCGACTTTACATCATGGAGACCCTCTGGGACCGCCAGCGCTTCGAGCCGGCTGCGTTCTGCCTGACACAGGTCAGCCTTTATTTCACGGCTATTGCCAACGGAAACAGTAAGATGTATCACTCTGACGACCTGATAGCCTTGATTGAGAAGGCTGGCTTGGAGGTGGAGGAAATCGTCGATGGCCTGGGGCAGGGACATAGTATTATAAAGGTGAAGAGGAGTTGACGAGTAAACGGATAGACGCCTTGACAGGTTGTTTGATAAATAATGACATATAATTATAAGAAAATGGAAAGAACAGAAATTGAAGAGAAAGTAAGGGAGTTCTTGATAGACGACCTTGAAGTGGAAGAGGAAAAGATTGCTCCGGAGGCGTTGTTGAAGGACGACCTCGGAATAGACAGTCTTGACTTCGTGGATATCGTCGTTATTGTAGAGAAGAAGTTCGGCTTCAAGATCAAGCCCGAGGAAATGGCAGGCGTGAAGACACTCAAGGACTTCTGCGACTATATAGAGACGAAGGTAAACGCTTAGTTGTCACGGTAGAGACAATGACGGAAGGACAGAAGTGGAAAGGAACGACATGGGGTGCACGTTGGATGCATCATAGTCTGGTGGGGCTTATGCGATATCTCCCGTTGCCGGGTGCATATCTCTTTGCCGCAGTCTTCGTTATTCCTTTCTGCATGCTGTTCTCCCATCAAGGGTATTTGGCGCAGTATCATTTCTTCCGACGGATAAGAAAGGAACGCTGGCCGACTGCCTTTTGGCACACTTACGTGAACCATTGCCGGTTTGCGCAGATTATCCTCGACCGCTTCTATGTCTATGCAGGAGGGCGGTTTGAGTTTGATATTTCCAATCAGCAGGTCTATCAGCAGCTTGCCGAAGGCGATGGCGGCTTTGTGGTCTTGAGTGCCCATGTCGGTAACTATGAGGTGGCAGGCTATGCGCTACAAGCACGCGACAAGCGTTTTAATACATTGGTGTATGGCAAAGAAGCCGAGACGGTGATGGCTAATCGGGAAAGGATTTTCGAAGTAAACAATCTCCACATGATTGTGGTGCGTGAGGATATGGGCCATCTCTTTGAGATGAACAACGTTCTTGCCGATGGCGAAAGTCTCAGCATACCTGCCGATAGGATATTCGGAAGCAATAGGCATTATGATTTGTCTTTCCTTGGTCACAAGGCAGCCTTTCCCATGGGACCTTTCGTTTTGGCTACCCAACATGAGGTTCCCGTACTGACCATTCATGTGATGAAGACTTCGGTCAAGCATTACCGCATCTACATCAAACGGTTGGAGGGTGGCGAAGGGAGTGTCAGAGAGCGTGCCCGAAACCTTGCCTTGCAGTATGCAGAACAGTTAGAAGAGGTAGTGATGCAATATCCCACCCAATGGTTCAACTACTTTGAATTTTGGAAAGATGAAGCTTGAAACGATAGATATTCACGAACTGCTGCCACAGCGTGAGCCTTTTATCATGGTGGACAGACTGACCTTCTTCGATGAGCAGCGCACATCGACCCGTTTCGTCGTTCGGGCAGACAACTTGTTTGTGGAAGACGGCGTGATGGACGCTTGTGCTTTGGCAGAGGACATGGCTCAGACGTGTGCAGCCCGCTTGGGTTATGTCAATAAGTATATCCTTAAGCGTGAAATTCAGGTTGGGTTCATCGGAGCGGTCAAGAACATGGTAGTAACTGCTTGCCCACGGGTGGGAGACGTGCTTGAGACCACAATAGAAGTGATAGAACAGGTATTGGACCTGACGCTTGTCAAGGCAACGGTGTGCAGTGGGAGTCAGACGCTGGCAACAGCAGAGATGAAGATTGCACTGGCTAATGAAATAGAGGAAGCATGAAAGAACTGAGAGTATCCAAACTATTTGATATCCGTTTCAGTGAGGTTGATTCCATGCAATTTGTTTGGCATGGTTCTTATTCACTTTATTTCGAAGATGCCCGTGAGGCTTTCGGCAAGCAATTCGACCTTGGCTACATGACGATTTTCAATAACGGTTGTTATGCCCCATTGGTTGATTTGAGTTTCCATTATAACAAGCCGATGCGTTATGGAACTCAACCACGTATAGACATTATCTACCGTCCGACAGAAGCAGCCAAAATCGTTTTCGACTATGAGATTCATGACGCTGTCTCAGATGAACTATTGGTTACGGGGCACAGCGTGCAGGTGTTCTTGGACAGAGACTATCAGTTGATGTGGGAGAGCCCCGCTTTCTACGAAGCATGGAAGCAAAAGTGGTTGGCCGATGATAAAGATAATTGCTGATAACATCTATTCGCCGTTAGGCTCGGGAACGGCCGAGAACTACGATGCCGTGCTTCAAGGGCGCAGTCGCTTGCGACTCCATGAAGGAAAGTGGGGATTGCCCGAAGCTTTCATGGCCTCGCTGTTCGAGGAAGGCGAGATTGAAGGCCGGTTCGCTTCGGCCTATCCGCAGGCCGAGGACTGCAGCCGTTTCGAACAGATGATGTTGCTATCGGCCACACAAGCTGTTGCCGAAAGCGGTATCGACGCTTCGTCCCCTCGCACACTCTTGGTGCTGTCCACGACAAAGGGGAATGTCTCATTACTTGAAAATAACAGCTGTGCCGTTACGGATTCTGCAACTCATTTAAGCATAGCTGCTGAGAGAATAGCACGTTTCTTCGGTAATCCCAATCAGCCATTAGTTGTGTCCAACGCCTGTATATCCGGTGTTTGTGCAATAATTGTAGCCCAACGTAATCTGCAAAGCGGAGCCTATGATAACGCAGTCGTGATAGGGGGCGACGAGCAGAGTGCATTTATCGTGAGTGGTTTCCAGTCGTTTAAGGCACTTTCGTCGGTTCCCTGTAGACCTTTCAGCGTCAATCGGCATGGGTTGAATTTAGGAGAAGCTGCTGCCACGGTCGTCATGGCGCGCGACACAGCTCGGGAAGGCTGGACCTTGCAGGCCGGAGCCATCAGGAATGACGCCTATCATCTCTCGAGTCCGTCGCGACAGGCCGAGGGAAGCTACCGGGCCTTGCGGGCTGTGATGAAAGGTTTTGATGCCGAAGCGTTGGCTGTCATCAACACGCATGGCACAGCTACGCTCTATAACGACGAGATGGAGAGTGTGGCCATTCAGCGTGCAGGTCTTGATGCTGTTCCTGTCAATGGTTACAAAGGAATCTATGGCCATACGATGGGAGCTGCCGGTGTGCTTGAAACCATCTTGACGATGCACGCGCTCGACAAGGGGACGCTTTTGCCCACGCGCGGCTTTGATGAGCTGGGAGTGTCATGCAAACTGGTTGTTGTCACGGCGCCCACGCCCACGCGCAAGCACGCTTTCATCAAGATGATGTCGGGTTTTGGAGGCTGCAATGCTGCAATATTGATGAACAAACGATGATGAAAAGGTTACACACGGTGCATATCACCCACAATCAAGTCGTGATAGACGGAGTGGAACGGCGAGTTAAAAGTTGTGGCAAAGCACTGCTGACAGAACTCTACAACGATGAAGTCGGTGACTATCCCCGCTTCTTTAAGATGGATATGCTCTGCCGACTGGGCTTCGTGACCACGGAACTGCTGCTCAAGGCCGAGGGAAAGCCACGCTTCGAGGAAGGTGACGACCGTGCCGTGGTGCTGTTCAGTTGTTCGGGCTCTTGTCTGTCCGACATGCTCTTCGAAGAGACAATCCGCCACCGCGAGGCCTGTTTCCCCAGTCCTACAGCTTTTGTCTACACATTGCCGAATATCGTCACGGGCGAAATCGCCATGCGCAACCGCTATCACGGCGAGACCAACCTGATGCTGTTGACTCGGCGCAACGACGAACTGATGGAGCGGCAGATTGAGGGTGTGCTTGCCGACGGTGCTTGCCGAAGCGTGATTACGGGCTGGATTGATGCGGAAAACGAGGATAGATTTGAGGTGGAAGTGTGGATTGCAAAAGGAACCTGAG
>NZ_JH594508.1:0-106887 GCF_000243015.1 Segatella maculosa OT 289 | reverse complement strand
CCGCCTGCGCCGATGGTACTGCAATGCAATGCGGGAGAGTAGGTAGCCGCCTTCTTTTACTTGGAGCCCCGAAGACAGCAATGTCTTCAGGGCTCTTTCTTTGTTTGTAACCGGCACGATGCGCCGGTGGACAAGGCCAAGTGAAATCAGTCCTCGTCAGAGGCAAGACACCTTCAGCCTTGTTGTAGTCCAATCCCAGCCATATTGCGAGGCAACCCCAGCCATATTAGGTGCTAATCTCAGCCATATTGCGAGGTGAAATGGCTGAGATAAGGGGCTTGCTTTCAGTATGCGATAAGCAACTTCATTATAGCAATCAAATCATTAGCCGGGGCTTATCTTCTATGGAGCCGAGTTTAGCTCTTGATTACAGCCATCAAAAAGGCCCGCACTCAAGAAGAGTAGCGGGCCTTTTATCGTTATTTTCTCTATCTTTCACTCACATATCGGTGGAGCGTAGCGCGCACGGCCCCCTTTCCTGCATAAAGTTCCTTGACCATGCCTTCTATCTGTTCGCCGAGACCAGCCTCATAGAGGTCTAAACCGAAGACGTCTTTGCGACTGAAGAGCTTGCGCAGACAACCGAAGTCTTGGTGCTCGCTACCGATTTCAAGTGGGGAAACGATGCTTTGCAGTTCTTCCAAGAGCGGGTCGGGCGATGGTGTGAAAGGCTTTCCTGCGTCATCAACGCCTTTCAGATAGCGGGCATAACCGGCCAATACCAATGGGATTAGCACGAGATTAGACCTATCCAGTCCCCGAGAGATATATTTCTTGATGGTCTCACCGAAGCGGATGGGTAGCTTCTGAGAGGTATCCATGGCGATACGTTGCGGCGTATCGGGCATGAAAGGATTAGGAAGTCGCTTGTTGATGAAGGCACCGATGAACTCATAAGGGTTGAGTACGCCCGGGTCAACCACTACAGGCATGGCCTCGATATAGCCGATTTTCTGTACGAAAGCACGGATATCAGCGTCTGCTATCTCTGCCGATATAAGGTCATAGCCAAGTAAACAGCCGTAGATGGCCATGGCCGTGTGAAGCGGGTTCAGGCAAGTGGTTACCTTCATCGTCTCAACCTTGTCCACGGTTTCACGCGTCGTGTAGAGCACACCTCCGAGGTTGAGCGGTGGACGGCCGTTGGTATAGTTGTCTTCGATGACAAGATACTGCGTCTCTTCGGCGTTAACGAAGGGCGCAGTAAAGGTATGTCGGGCCGTTTCGATGTAGTCATTGTCCTCAAAACCATCGGCAGCCAGCAACGCTTTCACCTTTTCATGTGGGCGAGGAGTAATCTTATCGATCATCGACCAAGGGAAAGACACCTTGCTTTCATCTTTCAAATAGTCCACGAACTCCTGTGCTACGAGCCCGTCTTTCGCCCAACGCTCAGCGTAGGCAAAGACACCTGCCTGCACCTTACTGCCATTGTGCGAGCAGTTGTCCATGCTCTGCACGGTCAACGGCAGCTTTCCGGCCTTGAAACGTTCATGGAGCAGTACGGTCACCTTGCCCAAGGCAAACACCGGACTGAGCCCGCGGGCCAAGTCTTCTTCATTATAACTGTAGCCTTTCTCGGTGATGGTGAACGATATCATCTGCAAAGACGGCTTACGGAATATCTCGGTCAGTCGGTTCCAGTCTTCAAACTGCGGGTCGGCCTTAAGGGCTTCGGTCACTGAGGCAATCACTTTCTTCTCGATCGTCCCCGAAGATTGCAGGCTCACGAGCAGTGAAAGGTTGTCGTAGGGCGCATAGGCTTTGTCGATAACCTCATCATCGAAGGTCTCGGCCACGATGACCCCGCGGTCGTATTTTCCCGTGTTCAGAGCATCATTCAATAGGGCTGCGGGGAAAGCACGGAAGATATTGCCTCCTCCGAAGTGCACCCATGTAGGGTTTTCATAGGTGTTCTTACGCACGGTCTTGATGTCGAAGCGGGGCAGTTCATAGCCTTTGGCCTCCCATTCTGCGGCATTATAGTTGTCGGTCAGTAGTTCTTTTAGTCTCATGATATATTTGTTTGGTTGATTAATCGTAAAATCCGGGCTGTTGATACCTGATGCCTTGCTCGTTGTCCACGGTGGCAATGATGCCCTGCACCTGCCCCATGGCAAACATACGGCCCAAGAAACTGTAGCCTGCATTGTAGCCCTTGGTCTCGTCGCCCAGCATGGTCATGCCGTGATCCACGCGCATTGGCAGTCGGGCGATGTTGGGATTGCCCTTACGGCTTTGCTCTTCTTTCTCGAATATCCTGCATAGCTCGACAATATCGGCTCTTCCACCCAAGTGGCTGGCCTCCGTGAAGTCGCCATTGGGGAATACATGGCAGCTGCGCAGGTGCACGAACCATGTTCGGTTGGCGTATTTCCCGGCCATAAGCGGCAGGTTGTTCTGTGCTCCGGCTGAAAGACTCCCCGCACAAAAGGTCAATCCGTTGTGTTTGTCGGGCACTGCGTTGAGGAACCATTCTATATCTTCATCGCAAGTCACGATGCGTGGCAGGCCAAGTATTTGAAATGGAGGGTCATCAGGGTGCACACACATGTACATATCACATTCGTTACACACGGGCATGATAGCACTCAGGAAATAACGCATGTTTTCACGCAGCCGATTCTTGTCGATTCCTTTGTAAAGGGCAAGCAGTTCGCGGAACAGTTCCACGGGGTGCTCGTCGCCTTCTTTGAAATTTCCGCTCACGAACCCTTGCGTCTTGATGACAATATTCTCCACCAAGGCGTGGTCTTTCGCGGGCGTCATTTCCTTGGCCAGCGCGTCCACCTCTTTTAATATGTCGCGTCCGTTTGGTTTTCCATCAGGACCGAGTGTCTGAAAGGCTGCCCAGCTCTCTCTCGCACCCTCACGTTTGAGGATATAAATGTCGAAATAGGCGAACTCTGGAATTGAGAAATAAAGGTTGCTGCTGCCGTTCGGATTGGCATGAAGCAGGTCGGTGCGTGCCCAATCAAGCACGGGCATGAAGTTATAACAAATGGTGTGAATGCCTTCGGCGGCCAAGTTGCGCAGACTTTCCTTGTAAACTTCAATCTGGTGGTCGCGATCCGAGCCACCATATTTAATCGTCTCTGTAACGGGAAGTGACTCAACAACGCTCCAACGCATGTCATAACTTTCGATATACGCCTTGAGGTCGTGAATCTTTTCGCGCGTCCATACTTCTCCCAAAGGCACATCATGCAGTGCTGTAACAATACCTTCAACTCCGATTTCCTTGAGCATGGCAAGCGTAATCTTGTCTTTCTTGCCAAACCATCTCCATGTTCTTTCCATATATAATGATTATTAAAAATTCAAATGCGTTTAGGTGTCGTCTTCTTCATGAATGATTTCATTGCCACAAAGTTAACCTTTTTATTTCATTCGGACCAATTTTTTTGAAAGTTTCCTGTAAAACTTTGAGATGAGCAGGCCTAATGGCGTTAATTTATGCTCACCCGGACCCTCGCAAGCGTTTGGACTTCAGCGGTGCTTCTTGCCGTTTCATGCAATAATTGCGATGGGAAAGCGTTTCTGAAAATATGAAATGGACCGATCGTTTGCGTCATATTCGTCTTTTGTTCATCTTGGTTGCGGCTCTGATTGCCGCGGGATTTCTGTTGGTGTCTCATCTTCTTGTCCGCGATTTGAGCAAAGAAGAGAGTGCACGAATGGAGCTATGGGCCGAAGCGATGCGTGCCTTGAATGGGGCAGACGAGCATACTGACCTTGCACTCGTGCTGAAAGTAATCAACGAGAACCATACGATTCCGGTGATTGTCATCAATAAGCAGGGACATGTTCAGACCTATCGCAACGTCGAACTCAATGGAAAAACGCATTCAGACAGCCTGAAAGATGCCGTCAGTCAGGCTGAAAGAATGCGTGCCGAAGGTCATTTCGTCCGCATTGTCTTGGACACTCGACGTGATTATATTGACGTTTGCTATGCCGACTCACTGCTTTTGCGCCGCTTGTCCTATTATCCTTACGTGCAATTGGCCGTAATTCTGCTCTTTGCCTGCCTTGCCATCTTCACGCTTTTGACCTTGAAGCGGGCCGAACAAAACCGAGTCTGGGTGGGACTGAGCAAGGAAACGGCCCATCAATTGGGCACTCCTATCTCCAGTTTGATGGCATGGATGGAGATTATGAAAGAGAATTATCCCGACGATATGCTGTTGCCAGAGATGGATAATGATGTGAAACGCCTCCAATTGATAGCCGACAGGTTCTCGAAAATAGGCTCGCAACCGGCTCCTGAACAAGCGGATTTGCTTGCCGTATTGCAGCGTGTCGCGGCTTATATGGATCGCCGAACGTCGAAAAACATTGTCATCAGTGTGCATGCTCCCAAGATTGTTGTGGCATTGAACGTCTCACTTTTTGAATGGGTCATCGAAAACCTCTGTAAGAATGCCGCCGATGCCATGGAAAACGCTACGGGGCGCATTGATATCCGGGTGGAACCGAAGGGAAAGACAATCGTGATAAACGTTTCTGACACGGGGAAAGGAATCCGACAGAAGGATATTAAAAACGTATTCCGCCCGGGTTTCACGACAAAGCAGCGTGGTTGGGGCCTCGGTTTGTCATTGGCCAAGCGCATCGTCGAGGACTATCACCACGGAAAGATATTCGTCAAGCATTCTGAAGTGGGCCGTGGCACCACGTTCAGCATCGTTATTCCCCGGCAAAGTCAGTGAAAAACAAATGATGTGAGCATCGGTTTATTGCTTCACATGCACCCTGAAGTAGCACCACATGAGCCATGCGTCCAGTAAAATGGCTGAGATTGAAGAGCGACAGACTGTAGGTTATGATGATTATCACGCGCTTTTATTGGGTTTTCCGTTTTTTGTTTGTACTTTTGCATCATGTACAAATCAAGGTATCATTCGCAACATGACATATACGATTGAAGGACCACACCACATCGACACCACCATCGAACTGCCAGCCGGCAAGAGCATCAGTAACCGCGCATTGATTATCCATGCATTGGCCGGGCAACAGGTGATGCCGCTCAATCTGAGCGACTGTGACGACACGGAAGTTATCGTGGAAGCGTTGGAAAAGATGCCCGAAACCATCAACGTGAAAGCGGCCGGGACGGCGATGCGCTTTATGACGGCTTATCTCTCGGTGGGCGAAGGCGAGCATGTAATCACGGGAACCGAACGCATGAAGCACCGTCCGATAGGCGTCTTGGTCGACGCCCTGCGCTATCTGGGCGCCGATATCCGCTATGAGGGCGAAGAGGGTTACTCTCCCTTGCGCATCAGGGGGCGCAAGTTGGAGGGCGGACGGCTCGAAATGCCGGGCAACGTGAGTTCGCAGTTCATCTCGGCCCTGCTGCTGATTGCGCCTACGCTTTCGAATGGGCTGGAACTGAAGCTGACCGACACCATCATCTCGCGGCCTTACATCGACTTGACGCTGTGCATGATGCGCGACTTCGGGGCCGTGGCCGAGTGGTCGGACGTGGACATAATCAACGTGATGGCGAAGCCTTATGTGGCGCGCCCTTACGTCATTGAAAGTGATTGGAGCGCGGCCAGCTATTGGTATGAAATCATGGCCTTGAGCGACGATGCTGAGGCTACGGTACGCCTGACGGGACTGATGGACGGCTCGAGGCAGGGCGACTCGGTGGTGAAATATATCTTCTCGCTCTTGGGCGTGAAGACGACGTTCGAGACGACCGAGCCCGGCGTGCCCACCACGGTGACGTTGCATCGCCGGCCGTGCATGCTGCCTCGGCTGGAATACGACTTCACAGGGGCGCCCGATTTGGCACAGACGCTTGTGGTTTGCTGTGCGCTGATGGGCATCAAGTTCCATTTCAAAGGGCTTGCAAGTCTGAAGATCAAGGAGACCGACCGCATTGAGGCCCTGAAGACGGAGCTGCGCAAGCTGGGCTATATGATACATGACGCCAACGACAGCGAGCTCTATTGGGACGGCGAACGCTGCGAACCTACCGGAGAGCCTATCGATACCCACGAAGACCACCGCATGGCCATGGCCTTTGCCCCCGCGGCACTGAAGCTTCCGGGCCTGCGCGTGAATAATCCGGAAGTGGTGTCGAAGTCTTATCCCGACTTTTGGCGCGACCTCCGACAAGCCGGCTTTACATTATGATGTATCTCGTCTTTGCACTCCTTGCCTTGGGCCTGATAACAGGGTTGGCGACGCTGCTCGGTCGGAAGCGGGGCGAGGAAGAAACGCCCGTCGTCCTGCAGGACTCATGTTCCACTTGCACGGGCGAGAACGAACGGTGCGAGCAAGAGTGCATGATGGAGGCAGCCACGAAGGAAATTGAATATTATGACGACGAAGAGCTCGACTACTTCCGAGGCCGCCCGTCGGACGGATATACCGACAGTGAGGCCGAAGCGTTTGCCGAAGTAATGCAGACGATGCGCCCCGACGAAGTGAAAGGTTGGAACCGAAGTCTTATTCTGCGTGGCATCAATATGCCCGATCAAATCAAAGATGACTTTATAGCATTGGCCGATGATGGATATTCTGCATTATAGTTTCTTTCAGAACGCGCTGCTGGGTTCACTGCTTGCCGCCATCGTCTGCGGCATCGTGGGCACGTATATCGTGACGCGTCGGTTGGTGTTCATTAGCGGCGGCATCACGCATGCGTCGTTCGGGGGCATCGGTTTGGGCGTTCTTTTGGGCGTAAATCCTGTGTTCTCGGCCATGATATTTGCTGTGTTGAGTGCTTTCGGCGTAGAATGGATGGCGCGTCGCAATGTTCGTGAAGACTCCGCCATTGCCGTGTTTTGGACATTCGGCATGAGTGTGGGTATCATCTGCTGTTTCCTGACACCCGGTTTCATGCCCGATTTGCCGTCGTTTCTCTTTGGTAGTATCCTGACCATAGGCAGTCTCGACCTCTGGCTGTTGGCCGTACTATGCGTAATCGTGGCAGTTTGCATCACGGTTTTTTATAGGGAAATCCTCAGTGTGGCCTTCGATCGAACGTTTGCCGAGTCACAAGGGCTCCCTGTCCGATGGATAGAATATGGCATGATGGCCCTCGTTGCCCTGACCATCGTGTCGACTCTGCGCATGGTGGGCATTGTTTTGGCCATCAGTCTGCTCACCATTCCGCAGATGACCGCCAATCTTTTCACGTTCACTTACAAGCGAATGATGCTTCTCTCCGTGCTCATTGGGTGGGTAGACTGCCTGTTTGGGCTAGCCATGAGCTATTGGCTCGATGTTCCATCGGGTGCTTCGATTATCTTTGTGAGCATCATCGGCTATGTTGTTGCCAAGCTGTCCGTCAGAAAATGAAACACGTTGCGCCCTATCTCCTTTCGTTCTTGGTCGTGATGACGATGCTTCCCGGCTGTTCGAGTCGGCTGAATACGGCCAATACAAGGTGGTGGCGTGCATTCAACACGCGCTATAACGTCTATTATAACGGTTCGGTAGCTTACATCGACGCTTCGTTGGAGCGGGAGAATGGGAATAAAGACAACTTCACCGAGCTGATTCCGCTTTACACGGTGGGCAACAAGGAGAACCGCGAGCTGGGAAAGGCAAACTTCGACCGTGCCATAGAGAAATGCGAGAAGGCCATCAAGCTGTATAGCATCAGGCGTCGCCCCGTGTGGGACAAGAACCGGCGGAAGACGGCAGAAGACATTGAGTGGCTGAACCGCAAGGAATATAATCCGTTCATGTGGAAAGTCTGGATGTTGATGGGGCGGTCACAGTTCCATGAGGGCAACTTCGAGGAGGCTGTTTCCACCTTTTCTTATATGAGTCGCCTCTATGCTACCCAACCCGCCATTTATCATCGGGCGCAAGCATGGTTGGCCAAGAGCTATATCGAGGCGGGTTGGCAATACGAGGCCGAGAACGTTATCCGCAACATGCGCCGCGACTCGATCTATTGGAGCGCACAAAAGGAATGGGACTACACGTATGCGGATTATTACATACACACGGGCGACTATCAGCAGGCTATCCCTTATCTGCAAAAGGTCATCGGTCATGAGATGCGACGCAAGCAAAAGGCACGCGAGTGGTTTCTGTTGGGGCAGTTGCTTGCTGAAACCGGTCGGAACGCTGAGGCCTATAAGGCCTATAAGCACGTGACAAAACTGAACCCGCACTATGCGCTTGCGTTCAACGCCCGTGTGGCCATGACCGAAGTGATGGCCGGAGGAAAGCAAAAGCAAATGATTGCCAAGCTGAAACGCATGGCTTCTTCGGATAATAACAAGGAGTATCTTGACCAAGTCTACTATGCCATCGGCAACATCTATCTGTCGCAGCGGGATACGCTTCGTGCCATCGGTGCCTATGAGCAGGGCAACGAGCGGGCCACACGCAACGGCATCGAGAAAGGTGTCTTGCTGTTGAAGCTCGGCGACTTGTATTGGCAACGAAACCGCTTTGGCGATGCCAAGCGATGCTATGATGTGGCCATCGGATTGCTGGACAAAGACCGGAAAGACTATCGTCGGCTCTCGGAAAGACAACAGGTGCTCGAGGCGCTTGTGCCTTATACCGACGCCGTTGAGCTGCAAGACTCCTTGCAACGGCTGGCAAGAATGAGCGAAAAGGAACGCAATGCTGCCATCGACCGTGTGATTGTCGCTTTGAAAAAGAAGGAGAAGAAAGAACAAAACGACCGGCTCTCTCTTGCCAAAGGGGGCGATACTCCCGT
Organism: Segatella maculosa OT 289; assembly: GCF_000243015.1. Classification (NCBI taxonomy): domain Bacteria; kingdom Pseudomonadati; phylum Bacteroidota; class Bacteroidia; order Bacteroidales; family Prevotellaceae; genus Segatella; species Segatella maculosa. The sequence goes on along the minus strand of NZ_JH594508.1, from coordinate 98,183 downwards.
GCCAAGTGGAGGGGCGAGCCTTCCGAATGCTGGGCTCCAACCCGGCAAGAATGGGCAGCAGAGCACATGGTATTTCTATAATCCCATGGTCGTGGCACGCGGAAAGGAAACCTTCCTTCGCCTTTGGGGAAGGCGCGACAACATCGATAACTGGCAACGCATCAATAAAACGGTGCTTCTGACGGCTACCGACAAAGCGCAAGAGCAGCCGGACTCCCTTTCGAAAGTGGAAGAGTTGACCGATAACGACCTGCGAAGACCCGACAGTGTATCAGTGTATCGCAGGGAATATTATCTGAAACAGATTCCGCTGACTGCAGAACAGCTGAAAGAAAGCAATAAGCAGCTTGCCGACGGGCTCTTCCACAGTGGCATTATCTTCAAAGACAGGTTGGACAACCTCGCTTTGAGCGAGCAAGCATTGTTGAGACTCGTCCGTGACTTCCCCGATTATGCGCAGAGAGACGAGGCTTATTATCATCTTTACCTGCTTTATGCGCGTAAGAACGAACCGGAACAGGCCGAGACTTATATCTACCGATTGAAGAAAGAATACCCCGACAGCAAGTGGACGGCCCTGCTCACCGACCCTTATTATCGTGAGAATGCACGTTGGGGAGAGCACATAGAGGACTCACTTTACACGGCTTCCTACGACGCTTTCAAGAACGAACGCTATCAAGAGGTGTTAGGCAATGCACAAGTGTCTGCAAAACGTTTCCCCAACGGGGCTAACCGCGACAAGTTCTTGTTTATCGGTGGGCTGAGCAAGCTGAATGATGGCGACGCAAAAGCCTGCCTGCAAGATCTCAATACCTTGGTGGGCACCTATCCCGAAAGCAGGCTTAGCGAGATGGCCGGCATGATAGTCAATGGCATAAAGGCTGGGCGAAGGTTGCAACGTGGCCGGTTTGACATGGCAACAATATGGAGTCGGCGCTCCGAAGTGCTGAATGACAGCGACTCGATACAGGCCGTCAAACTAAGTCCGGAACGCAATGTCGGCTTCGTCTATATGCTGGTTTACCATCCTGATTCGGTCAATGAGAACCGGCTGCTCTTTGAGTTGGCAAAGTATAACTTCACGAGTTATCTCGTCAGGAACTTTGATATACGGATTGAAGACGCCGAGGGTATGCACCGAATGAGCATCAAAGGTTTCCTGAACTATGACGAAGCATTGCAATATGCACGCAGTCTTCATCAGCAACATGGGCTGGTGGGGCTGATGAAAGCAGCTCGCCCGTTCATCGTCAGCGAGCAGAATCTGCCGCTTTTAGGCCATCGATTCAGCTATGATGATTATGATCATTTCTATCAAAAGCACTTCGCGCCACTGAAAATCAGTACGCTCCAACTGCTTACCGAGCCAGTAAAACCCACCTATCAGGAGCCGAAGCCTTCATCGGACGAAGAAACAGATCGCAAAATGGATAAGATGAGCTCGCAAGATAGCGAATATTACCCGGTAAAATCAATGATTTTACCGCCTAATATGACTGATATTGCACCGCAAAATGGGTCATCTAAGCCGCAGGATAAACCTGCCCAGACAAAAGGAAAGCCTGAAAAGCCGCAGAAACCGGTCAAGCCGAAGCAACCGACGCCGCCGGCCAAGCCCGTGAAGCCGCTCGATTTGGACGATGAATATTATGATTTGGAAGGATTTTAACGATGAGTAATGGAAAGTTATTATGGGTTGATGATGAGATAGACCTGCTGAAAGCGCACATCATCTTTCTTGAGAAACGAGGCTATGACGTCACGACAAGGAGCAATGGCGCCGATGCTGTCGCGCTTTGTAGGGAGAAAACGTTCGACCTTATCTTGCTCGACGAGATGATGCCCGGCATGACTGGGCTCGAAACCTTGCAGAAAATCAAGGACATTCAGCCTGCGACTCCCGTCGTGATGGTGACGAAAAGCGAGGAAGAAGACCTTATGAACCAAGCCATCGGGAGCAAGATAGCCGACTATCTCATCAAGCCTGTCAACCCCAATCAGATACTTATTGCGCTGAAAAAGAACATTCACAAGCGCGAAATCGTCACCGAAGTGACTCAAAGCAGCTACCGGCAAGACTTTCAAAACATAGCCTTACAGATGATGGCGTGCAGAAACTTCGACGACTGGGTTGCCGTTTATCGCCGTTTGGTCAAGTGGGAGTTGGAACTGAGCACCACCGACAGCCAGATGACCGAGATGTTGCAAGCGCAAAAAGAAGATGCCGATAACGGTTTCGCCAAATACATACAGCGACATTATATGGACTGGATGTCAGGTAGCGACGACCGGCCGCTGATGAGCAACCGTCTCTTTCAACAAAAGGTCTTTCCGCTTCTCAATGAAAAGGAGAGTGTGTTCCTAATCGTGATAGATAACTTCCGATACGACCAATGGCGCATGCTTGCTGATGAGCTTTCCGACAGTTTCGACATCGAAGAGCAACTCTACATGAGCATTCTGCCCACGGCCACGCAGTATGCCCGCAATGCCATCTTCAGCGGGTTGATGCCCGATGAAATCCAGAAAATGTTCCCAGACCTTTGGGTCGATGAAGGCGAAGAAGAAGGAAAGAACCTCAATGAGGAGCAACTCATTGCGACGCAAATCCAACGCTATCGCCGACACGACACTTTCAGCTATCATAAAATCAACGACTCGCAGTCGATGGAGCGACTGTTGGCTCGCTTCAACGAGCTCTTGCGTTACGATCTCAATGTGGTGGTCGTCAACTTTATCGACATGCTCTCACATACACGGACAGAGTCGCGCATGATGCGTGAGTTGGCCAATAACGAAAGTGCCTATCGCAGTATCACGCAAAGCTGGTTGAGGCATTCAGAGATAGCCGAACTGTTCCGCATCTTGAGCGCTACGGACTGTAAGGTGGTCGTCACCACAGACCATGGCTGCATACGTACCAACCGTCCCCTGAAAATCATCGGAGACCGCAACACGAATACTAACTTGCGCTATAAGTTGGGCAAGAACCTGACGTATGATGCACGCCAAGTATTTGAAATCCGAGACCCGCACAAGGCCCATCTGCCTGCGCCTAACCTTAGTTCTTCGTATGTCTTTGCAACGGGGAATGCCTTCTTTGCCTACCCCAATAACTACAACTACTACGTGTCCTACTACAAAGACACCTTTCAGCATGGTGGCATTTCCATGGAAGAGATGCTCATTCCGATAGGTACGATGCGCGGAAAGGTAATAAAAACAAAATGAATATCAACCAAATAGCAGTCCTTTTCCAAGTCGTGGCAAGGCAATGGGGGAGGCATCAAACAATATGAAAATAAGAATAACATCTTTAGACAACATTCGTGAGGCTGCCAAAGCGTTCTTGGTCGGCATGGGAACAAGTAAGGTCGTCGCTTTCTATGGGAAAATGGGGGCCGGAAAGACCACTTTTATCAAGGCGATTTGTGAGGAACTGGGCGTTGAAGACGTCATCACATCGCCCACTTTCGCTCTCGTCAACGAATATACGGCCGGCAATGGCGCCCCGGTCTATCATTTCGATTTCTATCGCATCAAACGGCTTGACGAAGTCTATGACATGGGCTACGAGGATTATTTCTATGGTGGCAATCTCTGCCTGCTTGAATGGCCCGAACTCATCGAAGACATCTTGCCCGATGACGCAATGCGCGTGAGCATCACGGAACAGGAAGATGGGAGTCGGGTGATTGAAAGCCTCTGAAACCCTTCCCTTCTCCCAAAAGCCCACTCCTTCCATCCCTAAAGAGAGTGGCGAATAGAGTAAAGCAGGGAACTTCTCAATTAATAAAAGAGTTTGGAAGAAATCCTAATATGGTGATAACCTTGAAAGCCTTCATCGTTTTCGTGGCCGTATTGGAATTCTTCCCTGCGAGTTATATGTAGTTGAACGGCAAAGTCATGAATAACGGTGAATGAAGGTATTCGGACTTGATGTGTTTCAAGCACAGGTCATCTGTCATTTTCAACTCGCGATAGATGGCTCACAGAGGTCTCATCATGAATACATACTCTTTATGGCAGAAAGAAACTATCGAGAGCACCAACAAACTCTCAGGCAGTATATTCCAAAATGCACAGATATAAGTACCGTTACTGACAAAAGAATTATTACACTTGCTGGTTGACTTTTTACAGTTGAAATTACACAACCGACACAATCCCGTTCGATGTTATTTTTATACTTTTGCAGTACATTATTCAAAGAAATAAAGATATGAAAAAATTATTAGGATTAGTTCCTTTATTTGCATTGACAATTATGTTTGTTCAGTGTACAGGAAATTCAAAACGTGTGAACATAGTTGCTATGGAATCACATAAAACAACACACATTCAATATGATAGCATAATCAGTATGGAAAGATTAAAAGAAATGGGTATTGACAGAGATACCTTGCTAAAACATATAGAATTACAGGAGAATGCATGGTTTGGTGGCGATTTCCGTGATGATCAATCTAAGCCAAGGTATATTCCAACTCGTGAAGATTTCTTATTAACGATTCCTTTAGTGGAACATTATCTATATGCTCATGGGTTTAAAAAACCTTCAAAAGAACTGTTTGCCAAAAGAGTCAAACAAGTTTTTGGGTATGACCTTGGAACAAGTGCTACATCAACATTCGTAAATATTAGCCATGAAGAGGGTTTCGATTTTGCCTCTTCCTTTTTCGCCATCGAAGATAAAGGCTTCATAACCTATAATTGGCTTCTCAGGGATTTAATCTCTGTTGACGGCAATACGATTAAACTCAAGAACACAACCTTGAAACAAATTTTATTATTAAACAAGTTCTTGATTTATAATGATACAGGTGCATTGAAGCAGTTAGAGCAGTCTCGATATAAGGGAGAGGCTGATGAAATTGGCGATTACTACAATAGTGCCCGAATGTTAGATGATTTATTAACAGGATATTCTTATTTTGGCAGTCCAGAACTGAACCAGTGGTTCTTTAATAAAGAAAGGGATAATCCTTTTGCTTTTCTTTGTTATATATTTGATAAAGGGAAAGGGAATAACCTTATTGTGCATCCGGAACTGATAGCAACCATCGAGAAAAATACAACAGGCAAGAATAGCTCTTATTACAATGAGAAGTTTTTAATATATGTGTATCAGGTGTTACAGGATGAAGATGGTATGAATGCCGCACAATTTAATCTGGAACAAAAAGCACGAATGTTTTGTTATCTTGCAAATTCTGAATATAAAATGCGTAACAAATATGCAGATTATATTCCATCAACCGATTGGCCCCGAACCTCTATAACCTATGTAATAATGACCAACTGCGAGAAAATCTACCGGTATGCACGTGCACATAAATTCTTCGGCATCAGCAGTCCTAAAATGATGGATGAAATAGAGCAGGAAGGATTAGAGTTGAATCCTCCCGGAGGTGACGAATGATGGTATAGGAAATATCGAGACTGTACTTTCCACTTGTCAAGTTTTGGCTTATATGAGTATGCTGATTCCTTTTTGTAGCAAAATAGAGGTAGCGGGGTGGGCTTGCACAAGGTTTTGGCGGGAAATACTACCCGTAGGTGTGGAGATTTTCCAGACAAACCAAGTGGCACTGACCTTTTGACGAGTTGTTGAGAGCTTGGCTCGAAAAAAGCCACAAGCCCCGTACTACCTTTGCGGATAAAAAGGGAACAGCATCCGTCTCCTTGTTATCGCATATCGTGGAGCATTGGAAAAGAAGCAAAAGTGCAACGCTCGTAGTGGAAAATAGAAAAGGTGGCTATCTCAAAATGCGAGATAACCACCTGATGAAATCAAATGGAAGGTTTTACAGAGCTGTGCTTCTCAAAGCACGCATAGCAGGATAGCACAGAGAATTGCTAGCCAGAAAAGAATGCTCAGCAGCGTAATTGTTATCCTCAGAATTACCCGTACTATAAAGCGTAGTATCAGAAAACCTGCAATGACTGAGACGGTAGTTACGACATGTGGCGTTACAATCTTCGAGATAAGCCAAATGACACCGATAACGACGGAATGCAGGATAGCGAGTTCGACGAAGCGTATCCAAAAGAAGTGGCGGACTTGCTTGGGAGAAGTCGGCTGCTGCTTGATATTATCGGTTTTGTTCGATGCGTCTGCCTTGATGAAGGCAGGTGTGTGAACGTCTTGATTCATGATGATTATATTCATATCGGAGTTTTTAATAGTTCAAGAGCAATAACAAGATATTCTGCCTTACAAAGCCAAGTGTTTGCACAAACTCTTGGTGTGTGGGGAAGAATAGTTATCTTGGCTCTTGACACTACAAAAGCTTCCTATGGTGTTACATTAAGTCATGTTCTCGCTATTGACGGTTGGCAGAGCATTGACCTCTATGAGCAAAACGATTGTCCCTGTCAGTTCGGTGTAGAGTTTATCGTACTCTGGACTTGCGCCAAAGTCGTCCGTCAGTTCATACTTGTTGAAAACGCTTTGCACAGCCTTATTCTTCAGAAGCATTGGTGCCAGTCTTTCAGGGAGTGGGGAGGGCAGTTCTTTCTCAAACTCATTCTCCAAGACAGACACAAGCGTATCATACTTTGAGAAATGCAGTCCTCGATGCAGCACTTCACTTGCCATACTCTCAGCTTCGGGATGCGAGAAGCCTTGTGCCACTGCATCGCAGTAGGTGGTAAGAGCTTCGTCGGCTCTTGCCGTTATAAATGGTTTATCACTCAGCATTTCGGGGAAATGCTCACTGAGATAATTCTCTAATTTCAATCGGAAGTAAGATAGTTCTTTCTTTGTTTCCATAAGTCTTTTATTTTAGGGATTACACATTATTATATTAAACGTCCATTGCCGTATTGAACTTGCCGAGTTTACCAGCCAGTTCTTCCATATCATGCTCTATCTTCTTGTTGGTGATGCGCGCGTAGATTTGGGTTGTCTTAATGTTGGTATGTCCCAACATCTTTGACACGCTTTCCATCGGAACGCCCTTACTCAACGACATCGTGGCAAATGTGTGCCGGGCAAGATGAAAGGTCAGGTTCTTCTTGATACCGCAAAGGTCGGCAATTTCCTTGAGATAAGCGTTAATCTTCTGGTTTGTAAGTACCGGAAGGAGCTTACCGTCCCGATAGGTCTTATGCCCATATTTGGCGATGATACGCTTGGGAATGTCAAGAAGCAGCACATTGGTTTCCACGCTTGTCTTCTGACGTTTGGTCATGATCCATTGCTTGTCGTCAAGCGTAACGATGTTGTCCGGCGTAAGGTTGGACACATCTATATATGCCAGACCTGTAAAGCAAGAGAAGATGAACACGTCACGTACTAGTCCTAAACGCGGTATACTGAAATCTTTATTCGCAATCTTCATAATCTCCTCATCCGTAAGGAAACCGCGATTCACCGGTTCTAAGTGGAAATGATGATTTATGAACGGATCGTGAAGTAAATAACCTCGCTTTTGAGCATAGATGATTACCGTCTTGAATGTTTTTAGTTTCTTGACAGAAGTATTATAAGCACATCCTGCAACCGTACCCAGATATAGCTCAAAGTCTTGTACAACAGAAGGCGTAAGTTCTGTCAGACCAATATCCTTCCGACGAAACTTATAGTTAAGAAACTCTGCAAAATGTTTTCTTAAAACACTGTATTTCTGTAAACTGTCTTTGCTGATGGTATGACCCACACGCAGTCTGATATCTTCTATGAATTTATCAAAGATAGGAAGAAGGGTTGTGTATTCTCTATCCTTTCCAAAGAAGAACGAACGAATCTTGTCCAGTGAGAGTGTTTCATCATTCTCAAACCTGCGATAGGCGTTGTTAAGCATGGTAGAAATAGAGTCCAGAGCGGCATTGACGGACAAAGCTTCTGCCGTTCTGCCTTTCAAACGACAGGTCGTATTACTCCACAAGGTTTTGTTTACGAAAATTTTTGTTGAACCAAAGTTTACCATCTCTCCGTTTAGGAATATACGGAGCATTACAGGCGATTTACCTTCTTTGTTCTCATAGTTTGAGCGTAGGTAGAAGGATACCTTGAAATTTGTTCTCATAATACATCTTTCTTTTGTGTAGCACTTGGCTGCAAAGTTAATTAATAACATATTGAAACAGAGAGAATTAATGCTGTCAATATAGTATTCAAAATCCCGTCACTGCTACATTTTTGCTGCTACATATTTTGTGTAGCAGTAAGTGTAGCAGAAATTGACCGAAAGATGACTATCAACACATAGGGTAATGCCGTCAAGTGATAGGGGCATATACAAAGAAAAATCGTTGTAAAACCTTGATTTTACAACGATTATCTAATTTTTGAAGGCTAAAATGAAGACCCTTGTGAAGACCTTTTAAAGCCTATTAGCGGAGAGAGAGGCTCTTTCTCTTGAACCTTCAAATAGTATCATAAATGTTCAATATGTTGTATAATAGCATTTTAAGTAGAGTGTTAATAAAATAAGATTTCATGGAAAATCTTTGGTAGAATCAATTTTTGGGTGTAAATTTGGGTGCAGAAATCAAAACACCCCAAAGTATGAACATCAAGCGAAATATTATCTTTACGTTGGAAAGCAGGAAAAAGGACGGAGTTCTCATTGTAGAGAATGTGCCTATCCGTATGCGTGTCAATTTTGCTTCCAAACGAATTGAATTTACAACAGGTTATCGTATTGATGCTGCGAAATGGGATACTGATAAGCAGCGTGTAAGAAACGGTTGCACAAACAAACTGAAACAATCAGCTTCTGAAATCAATGCTTCACTTTTGGGCTATTATACAGAGGTGCAGGAAATCTTCAAGAAATTTGAAGTAGAAGAAATAATGCCAACCCCTGAACAAATTAAAGAAGCATTCAATGCGCTGCACAAACCTATAGAAGCAGTAAACCCAAGAAAATCAACACCTAATGCTTTCTACAAGGTATTCGATGAGTTTGTGAGAGATTGTGGACGACAGAATGATTGGACTGATTCTACTTACGAGAAGTTTGCTGCTGTGAAAAATCATTTAATGAACTTTCGTGATGGACTTACATTTGAATTCTTTGATGAAAAAGGTCTAAACGATTATGTTACCTATCTTCGTGAGGTAAGGGAAATGCGCAATTCTACCATAGGCAAGCAACTTAGTTTCTTGAAATGGTTTTTACGCTGGGCATTCAAGAAAGGTGTGCATCAGAACAATGCCTATGACAGCTATAAGCCCAAACTTAAAAGTACACAGAAGAAAATCATCTTCCTTACATGGGAGGAACTGAACAAACTCCGAGAGTTCGAAATACCAGCTGCCAAGCAAGCTTTGGACCGGGTGCGTGATGTATTTCTTTTCCAATGCTTCACGGGCTTGCGCTACTCCGATGTGTTTAATCTTCGTAAAAGTGATATAAAGGGCGACCACATTGAGGTTACAACGGTTAAGACTTCTGATAGCCTGATTATCGAGTTGAACAACCATAGTAAAGCGATTCTTGATAAATACAAGGATGTGGCATTTGAAGATGACAAGGTGTTGCCTGTTATTACTAACCAGAAAATGAATGATTATCTTAAAGAATTAGCTGAACTGGCAGGCATTGACGAGCCTGTACGTCAAACTTATTATAGAGGTAATGAGCGCATTGACGAAGTTACACCTAAATATGCCTTACTTGGAACACACGCTGGTCGTAGAACGTTTATCTGTAATGCACTAGCATTGGGTATTCCTCCGCAAGTAGTTATGAAATGGACTGGGCATAGCGATTACAAGGCTATGAAACCTTACATAGATATTGCGGACGACATCAAGGCAAATGCCATGAGTAAATTCAATCAATTATGACACCGAAACAATATGAGTCAAGAAATAAATAAAGCAGAGAAACAAGATTTATCTCTCGTTGTTCGAGCCATCGGTTCTGACCTTGAGCATACGCAAGTACGCATGATAGCCTCTGCAAATGCAGATATGCTTTTCCACTATTGGAAAGTAGGGCATTTTATTCTCTACCTCCAAAAGAAAGAAGGTTGGGGAAGCAAAGTCATAGATAATCTTTCCAAGGCGATACGTTCTAAATATCCAGATAAGAAAGGCTATTCTCGTAGAAATATCTTCTATATGTGCCAGTTTGCCAGTGCTTATCCGTTGGAAGAGCTGAAAGAAATGGATAGGATAGATAGCTTGCTCACGACTCCTACAATAGAAAATGTTTTGAGCTTGACTAATGAACTCAATCAAATAGTGCAACAACCTGTTGCACTAATTCAATCCACAGATAATCAATCGAATACAATTACGCAACAGGCTGTTGCACAATTAGAAGAAGTTACTGAAACATTGTCAACAATCTATCACTGCGACATCAGTCAGATAGAGGAAATATTCAAGCATTCCGCCATTGTTCGCACTAACTGGGCGAGCCATGTTATTCTGCTTAATAGTAAACTCCCTTTGGGCGAGTGCTATTGGTATATTACGCAAGCAGTTGCTAATGGGTGGAGTCGCAATGTTCTGCAAATGCAGATAGAGAGCAATCTTTTTGCTCGGCAGATTACGACAACGAAAGTGAGCAACTTCTCTGTGCGATTACCCAAACCGCAAAGCGACCTTGCTAACTATCTGATGAAGGACCCTTACATCTTTGACATGATGGGGCAGACAGATAAAATGGCAGAACGAGACATTGAACGGCAATTGGTTTCGCATATCACCAAATATCTTTTGGAAATGGGCAGTGGCTTTGCATTTGTCGCACAGCAGAAGCATTTTGAAGTAGGCGATTCTGATTTTTATGCCGACCTCATCCTCTATAACATCCAACTACATGCATACGTAGTTGTCGAACTCAAAGCAACACCTTTCAAGCCCGAATATATGGGGCAACTTAACTTTTATATCAATGTAGTAGATGACACCCTACGTGGCGAGCACGACAATAAGACGATCGGCTTGCTCCTCTGTAATGGTGGTGATAAAGTCGTGGCACAATATGCACTCTCTGGCTACGATCAGCCAATTGGTGTGAGTGATTATCAACTGTCAAAGGCTATTCCCGATAATCTAAAATTTGCTTTACCTACGGTAGAGGAAGTAGAAGAGGAAATTAACAGATTTATAGGAGAAGATTAAACGAACAAGATGTGTTGATATTGAGTGTTCTTCGCTTAGCAAGGACCACATAACTAATGTGTTATCTTAACTTGAAAATAGTTTCTTGTACTAAAAACTTAGATTAGTTAAAATGATAAAAACTAAAATTGTACACACTAATAATAACGGAGACATAGAATATAAAGTACTAAATGACACCGATTATTTTATAAAAGCCATAGGTTGGTGCCTTGTATTCCTGTTAGCTTGTCTTTTTTGTTTTTTTATTCAGAAATGGGTTGTTTCCCCTTTTCTTAATACTATTTCCTGCATTTTTGCATTATGTGCTATTGCCCTTTTCGGATTTATGTATCGCCGTAGTAGCCTACTAGGAAAGGAAGAAGCTTCTCTAGTTACTGATGCTATTCATTTTATTGCTGAACAAGATGCAATTCAACGAAATCAGGAAATTGTAGATATTAAATTTTGCTCAGATACTTTGGACTCATATGGTACTATTGATGAAGAATATGTCCTAGTTTTGCTTTCAGATAAAACAATACTAAAATATCCTATCGAACAACTTAATAGAGAAGATAAGCAGTATAATTATAAGTTGATTAAGAAAGGCTTCTCAGAATGTACAAATAAAACCCAAATACAAAAAATATTAAGACCTACCTTACGGTATAGGATAATGAATTCTCCAGCTCTTATCACACCTATAACATGGATTATCATAATTGGCATTTTGGCTATAGGAGCTGTTGTAATGTTCTTGTTTTTGACAAATATTCATGATGCATATGATGCCATTGCCCTACTCTCAATTCCATTTTGGCTACTAACATTTATTCCTATTGATAGATATATAGATAAGACATTACCAAAGAATAGAGTTTGCAATATTATTAGATTTATTCTATCAATTCCAGTTTTCATATTAAAGCTAGGCAACCTGGTTATGCCCTTTTTAACAATAATGCTAACGCTCATACTTATGTTTGCTTTCTCTTTCTTACCAATATTTTTTATAGTGATAGGTATAGAGTTGTTAGGATATAATATAACGTTAAACGCTAAGCTTTTTATTTTTCTTACACTCCCTTTTATTATTGCATCACAAGGTTCAATATTTATACGCAATATTATCTTAAGGCAAGTTCCATTTCGAGGGAATGATCATCATTACCAGTTATTCATGAGAGAATTGGTAAAGTTCCTATATACAAAAGAAAATTTGAATTTCATCATCTATGCTGGGTATTTTTTCTTTCTGACAGTTTCTACACTTAAGACCTTACAGACAGGAGGAACCATCCTAGGTAGAGAGATTGATTTAATTGTTGCAAAATCCTTTCTTGTATACATTGCATGCACGAGTATGTTTGACCGAAAGAAATTCTCAAATATTGAAGGAGGTACATTACTAACTCTTTTTTTAAAAATATTGTTGGCCAGTGATGATGAAATCTGGAGACAAAAAAGAAAATCCCATAAATTGGATGACTAATTAATTTCTATTTATTATGAGTGTATACAGAAGATATAATTGTCAAATTCATACAGATAAAGGTATCTACAAGCGAAGAATAAAAATAAAGGATTAACCAAGTTGAAGGTCAAAGAATAGTTTAATTATCAAACATTCCAAGAAGTTGTATGAAACAATTTCTTGGAGTGTTCACTATTTCTTCAAATGCTTCTTTAGTTTTCTTTGTTCTTGCTTGATTTTATCCTGCTGTAACAACAACTCAGCTTGTCTTTGCAGGGCTTGTTCGTAATCAACAACCTTCTGTTGTATCTGCTGAATCGCTTTGGGATTGCGATGTGTTATAAATATGCTGTCAAGATGAGTGAAGTCTACAGTCTTGGCTTTGCCCTGCATACGCAGATAACGATAACGCAGGTCGTAATCGGAGGCTGTTTGCAGTTTGTTGGCTCCCATACCAAAGAACCAACAACTAACCATGACTAAGCCACAAACTAATAAAAGCAGCATACGCTCGGCTAATTGAACGCTTGCAAATAGCGAGTAGTTCTTATATCCTACAGGCTTTTGTTGCTGACTGATGAGATCTTGTAGCGTTTCAAACTTTGGGTCGAGCTTCTTACTCGACTCTGATAGTGCCTCCAAAACAAAAAGTTGATGCTCCTTGATTTTGGCTTGAGTTTCTTTCGAGAGATGGATTTGCACAGCTTCTTGAGTTTTAATATTATCTGCTCTTGGACAGGACAGTTGTTCAGCAAGAGTAGTGCGCAGTTCTTCCTGTGCTTTGCTGATGGCTTTGCATTCTTGTTTAAGTTCTTCGAGAATATCAAGAACAGGTGCTATTTCGTTATTCATACTGATATAAATTTGATGTGATTAAATTCTACGTTTGCGATTAGCTCTATTGCGGAGTTTCTTTTGAAATCGAAGTTCATCAACATCTACGCCATTACTTGGTGTAGGCATAGAAAATACTTCACAAATTGCTTCGGATAGGTCGGTAATAAAATTGCTTTCATCTACAGGATGTGCCATAGGCTCATCTTGTAGATTAATTTGCTCTTGTTTGTGAGAATTTCGTTCTATCGCTGCATTGAGGCGAGAGAAAGAACACGAGCGGTCTATCTTTGAGCCGCTGAAACTACATCTATCTTTTTCAAAGATGATCCCCTGAACAACATCGGTATTGCCTTTCGTCTTGAAACGAGTGGTAATACCTTGTTGTTCTAACCCTGTAATAAAATCTTTCCAATTTTTCGATTGGGGTAACACAGTCTTGATAGCATCGAATATCTCATAGCGCAACTTGTCTTCACCTCGCAGTCGGTGGCGATTTACCGCCTTTTTCCCTTTGCCAAGTGTCAAACCGTAACGCTCGGTTAGTTCTCGGCAAATCTTTGTGGAGCGGTATTTCTCATTGCGGTCGCTGATGGTCTTGCCATCATTGCCAATGCGATTGATGCAAATGTGCAAGTGCGGATGCTGGCGGTCGCTGTGCCTTACGATAAGGCTCTGCGTATTCCCGTAGCCCATTTTCTCTAAATACTCATTGGCAATCTTCACCATCACATCATCTGTCAGTCGCTCGGCATCGCTGGCAGAGAACGAGAGTATCGTATGGCAAACGGGCTTCTGCACGTTCGGGCGCATAGAGGCTTGTAGAGCGAACTCGTCGGCGCATAGGTTTTGGTCGATAAAACCAATGTTATTACTCGCTAAAACCTTAGCTTTTCCTTTCTCTTTGCTAAGCATATAACTGACAACTCCACTGAAGTTTGTTCCTTTAATAATCTTGGCTATCATGGCTTCAATCGTTTCATAAGTTCATGAATAAGTTGTTTCAGCGCATTCAGTTCTTCGTTGAGTGCAGAGATGCCGAAAGCATTGAGCCGATGGGCAATTTGGTTAAGATTGTTAGCCATACCAGAAACTGTACGGATGAGTTGCATTTCTTCAGGCTTGATTCGGCTCTTTACTTCTGCATTTGTAATGAGCTGCCGTAAAAACTCTGTTCGAGGAATTGAGGCTTCACGTGATTTTCCCAATAAGGTGTAGTACTCCATTGTATTAAGCCGAAGAAGCACTTGATATTTCCGTTTCTCTGATAATGTCTTGGTGGGTCGTCCACCTTTATTCTTCTGTTCCATTTTTTATTTTTTTGATGAGACCAACGGGATTTTCACCTCCCTATGATGGAAGTAAGTAGGTTTTGAGATACTCAAAACACAAACTTGCTCCCCTAATAAACACTATCTTCTGATACCACGCTTCGTGGTTGGTAACGAAGGTTGATTTTCTTGTACTTTGGACTGAGAAACAAGCCATTCGTTGAGGTCTTTGTGAGTTCGATAGCGAACAGAGCCATCTATGATAGATGGGTAAAACTGCTTCAAAACGTCAAACGATTTTCGCCCTGCTTCATCATTGTCCAGAAAACTTTCAACTTGCTTGTAGCCTTTTATCTTCTCTTGAATACGTGGCAAAAGAACCAGAGAATTAAGAACTATGGTATCGCAAGTTGAAGAAGGATTTAGCGTTTGCCACGAAAGGAAATCCATAAACCCTTCAAAGATTTGTAAAACGTCTGTGCCTTTACTAATAGTTGTAATCGCTTTTGGAGCTATGCAACCTTTGAAATAAGGACTACGAATTTCCCAACCGCCAGCATCGTTTGCAAATCCAATGGCATAGTATGTCCGATTGGTATTATTGTATCGAATTTCAGAACAGAATCTATTGGCAATGCTGAGAGATATTCCTCGCTCTGCGATATAACGTAACAAATAAGGATTGGTAAGTGATTGCACAGATATGATTTCTAATTTGTACTTAGAGGTTTTTCTTTCACCGCCAAAAGAAAAATCTTGATGCAGTATTTGTTTTGAACCGGTTAGAAGCTCAATGGCTTTGTTCATGGTACAATGCTGTAAAGTACATACAAGGTCAATAATATCTCCATGTTCGCCAGTTCCGAAGTCATACCATTGGTTGCGCTCTGTATTTACTTTGAATGATGGCGTACCTTCGTTGCGTAGCGGAGAGCAGTACCAATAGTGAATGCCTTGTACTCGCGTAGGGGTATAGCACTGCTGTTGCAAATAATCTGTAATTGGGATTTGCTTGATATGTTGTATATCCATTGTGATTTTGTTTTGATGTTTGAAATGAATGATGGTCAACCTTTTTCTTTTGGAGGCTGGTTGATTTTTGTTTGGTCAGTTGGTCGTACACTATAGGCACCCTTTTGCGACCGACCAAACTTGTTTCTCTTTGGTCGGGTTGGTTCAGGTATATATAGCCTGCGTCCGACCGACCAAAGGTTTTAGGGCTGATAATCTTTGTTGAGCCGATATTTCCCTCGCTCTTCCTTTATCAGCAAACCTTTGTTGAGCAGAAATAGCAGAAGTTCTTTGAGTTTAGTTTGCCCATACGCTTGTCCTACAACCTCTGCATAAGCCTTTTTGAGTGCTGCAATGATTTCTCCATAGGACAAGACTTCACTTGTAACAAAGGTTTGCTTCAAAGCGTTTCTATGTTCCATGTCGCTTAGTTCATGATAGGAATAGCGGTGAGACTTGCACTCATTGTCCGAATACGAGTGGTCTATTTCGGGAACGCACATCCCATCTTCCATTTCCTTGAGCTGAAAAGCAAATTTGTCAAAAGGCTTGGAACGAATAATGGCAGGAGCAACGATGCTTCGCTCGGGCAGCGTGTTGTCCTTTGTGACTTGTAGGACAGTTTCTGCCTTGTTGTTAAGTTCGGTGCCAATATGTCCTCGTGCGTTGTCGTCGCCTTTATTGAGGTGAAGCACGGTTTGAATGTGGATGTTTTGCTCGCTCGTCCACTGCATCAGGTCACCCACCAATTTAGTCGCCTCCGTTGAGTTATTGATATCAAGCATTAAATCACGAATACCGTCAATGACTACCAAGCCCACGTTGGGTGTATGGTAGATGGCGTAGCGGATTATTTCTCTGCGCTCGTTAGGGTCAGCAATGGCTCTAAGATGACTGAACTTCAAATTCTGTGGTTCCTTGTCTATCGGCAGTTTTGCCAATCTCAAAATACGTTGCATCACAAGTTGGCAATGATAAGGGCTTTGTTCCGTGTCAAAGTAAAGAATAGTGCGTTTACTTTCAGGAAGTGATGCTTGATATTCCAGCACCTGCCCATTGATAAGGGCTGCTGCAACGATGGCACTCACATTGAAAGTCTTCTTGGCTTTCGCCTTACCTGTGGAAACACTGAAATTGCCCAGTGTACCTATAATGGCTTCACCAGCTTGCAATACAACTGGTGGAAGCGCAAACTCATCCGTTACATGAATGAGCGACTTTTTCCAAATGTTTTCATAATCTGTTGTATTCATCATCTTCCTCCTGTCTTTCGTCCTGCCAATTCCAGTGCAAGGTCAGCATCAACAATAATCTTGCGTCCTACTTGTGTAATGGCACGATTGATTTTACCACTCTGCTTGATACGGTTAGCTGTAGGCAGGCTACACCCAAAGAGGCGTGCAATGCCAGCCAACCCGTACACATATCGCTTTTCTTCTTTGGAGGAAGAAGCCTTTGTTGATTCCCTGCTCGTGGACATATTACTGTGTTGTGCAAGGAAAAGTAATTCTTCACCAGTCATCTGCCAAACAGGCTTGTCCAGTAATTCGTTTATCGTCATAATTCAATTGTTTTGAAATGAATAACTCGCCCTTGCGCATAGGGCATTCAGTCAGGTCTGACGATGCAAAAATAGAGAGCTTTTGATACTCTACCAAGAGGCAGGGATATAGCGGGAAGGAGAGGGAAATGTAAGGAAATCATAGGGACTCACTAAACATAAAACTCTACTTTCAGAGATAAACTTGCCCTCGTGTGCTATCAGAATCTTGTCCTCTAATTGTAATGTAGGGAAGCAAACTCATTCCTTGATGTTAATACTTAGTGTTTATTCGTTTTATTAAGGCGAACTTCATACCTTTTTAGGTAAAAATACTCGCTAATGTCAAAGAAAGAAGCGCAAACAGATATATGGGTGTACGACTTGTTGAAGTCAGCCCACATCACATTAGAATATCAAGGCTCTACTATCTCAGAGATAGAAGGTAGCTATGTTAAACATCTTTGTTCTATGAGAAGTAGCATAGGCAGTATATCACACAGTATCGAAATCACAATACCTATTTTTTAGGTAATAGTATAGAAGAAATATTATAGTATGTATATCAAGGAAATCAAGATATTAAACTTCCGAAACTTCAAGAAAGCTTTGATACCCTTCCATGAAGGAGTGAATGATATAATAGGTCATAATAATACAGGTAAAAGCAACCTGCTCCGTGCAATAGGTTTAGTGCTTGGCTATAGTGACGGTCGTAGGTTGAGTACAAGTGACTTATTTTACGAGACAGATGTAGAAGTGCTTCAACAGCAGTCGCTATGTATCCAAATAACTCTTATCCTCCGTAGGAGTGAGGGGGAAGATTTGGATTCTGCAGAAATGGGGTTATTCTCCAGTATGATGACAGACCCAGCATTAAGCGAAGAGGCGGAATTGAGATACGAGTTTCAATTGGCTGATGCGCAGGAAGAAAACTATAAGGCAGATGTCGCTAGCGCAACTACAGCCAAGGAAACATGGAAAATCATAGATCGTGACTATATCAGACTCTATAGAAGCTGTCGCTTGGGTGGTAGTCAGGCCGCAGGTGTCATTTCTAATGATGTTTTGGGGCAGATTGACTTCCAATTCCTTGATGCCATTCGGGATGTCAGTCATGACCTATATGCCGGTTATAATCCACTTCTTAGGGATGTACTGAATTTCTTTATCGATTACTCTGTTAAGAATTGTACGTTGTCAAACAAAAGTGCACAACTTGAGCTCCAATTAAGTTTGGGGTTTTAGTTAGAATTATCAATAAAAAAGTATATTTGCACAATGACAACAAAAAAGAATTTTCCAGTAAGTTCTTAGCATGGTTCTTCAGAATCCTTATTAAAGGATATTCGTCGTAACACGAAACGAATTTTCACTTCAGAACAAAAGGTATTGATTGTGATGGAAGGAATCCGTAGCGAACATAGTATTGCCGAGCTCTGCCGTAAATATGGTATATCAGATAGTACTTATTACAAATGGAATAAGGAATTCATTGAGGCAGGTAAAGCTCGCCTTGATGGTGACATCGTCCGTGAAGCAACAAGTGATGAGGTGAAGGAACTTCGTCAGGAAAATATTCGCTTAAAGGAAGCTCTTGCCGATTTGGTAGTGAGATATGACGTTGTAAAAAAAAGCTTGAAACTCATCGAATAAGCCCTATGCATGAATTGTATATACGTTATAGTGCGGAAGAGAAAGAGACTATAGTTCTGTCAGTAAAGCGTTCAGAGTTAAGTATTGTTCAGGCCCTCAAACGCTTAGGTATTCCAAGGCGTACTTTTTATAACTGGTATCAGAAATATGCCACAGGGGGAGTGAATGCTCTCAGAGAAACGCTTTATAGGAGGCAGACGACATGGAACCGCATCCCCGACCATATTCGACAAATAGTGGTTGAACTTTCTTTAGAGCATCCTGAGCTCACCCCCAGGGAGTTATCCGTCCTTTTATTGGAAGAAAGTCAGATATTCGTTTCAGAATCAAGCTTTTATCGTATTCTGCATGAAAGAGGTCTATTGGAATGTATGGAGCATGATTTCGTCCTTGCAGCCGATGAGTTCCATCATAAGACTAAATTCCCCAATGAGATGTGGCAGACCGATTTTACCTATTTCAAAGTCAAGGGGTGGGGCTGGTATTATCTCTCTACGGTAATCGATGACTACAGCAGGTATATCATCCATTGGGAGCTATGCTCGAGCATGACCTCTGAAGATGTATCCAGAACAATAGACAAGGCAGTTGAAAAGGCCGGGGTTACACTTCAGAATCCTCCTTGCTTACTATCGGACAATGGCCCATGCTATATTGCTTACTCGCTCAAGGAGTATCTCGGTAAGGTATATAACATCAGGCATATTCATGGCAAACCCTTGCATCCGCAGACGCAAGGAAAGATAGAACGATATCACAGATCGATGAAAAATGTGATAAAACTAAATCATTATTTCTGTCCCTCTGAATTAGAAAATGCTATCGATGGGTGGGTGAAATACTATAATGAGAGAAGATTTCATGAATCGTTGGATAATCTTACACCTAGAGACGTATATTTAGGGCAAGGGGAGAAAATCAAAAAGATAAGAGAAATAATAAAGCAAAATTCAATCAACAAAAGAATTTCTGATAATAAAACAATGAAATATCAGAGTAAATAACTATATTTGCAGTTGTGCACTTTTGTTTGACAACGTACAGTGACAATTCTTTTTAAGGCAAAACTATATAATTATGATTAAGTCACAACCATTGGATGATTTTAATTGGGAAGAGTTTGAAAGTGGAACTGTTTCACAGACTTCCTCTACTTTTAAAGGGTATGATGAAGAACCCGTTTTTCACCAAGGCATTGCCATTGTCAAAAGGAATGGTAAGTATGGGGCAATTATGGTTGGTGGAAAGGAAATTGTACCATCAATATATGATGCACTAACAGAATTTAAAGATGGGGTGGCCGAAGTTGAATATAAAGGCGAAAAACGAAAAGTTAATCTGTCGGGGCAGATTCATGTAAAGCATGGTAATGAATCTGTATTCCTTCCTGATGAATATGATTGGGGATTTGATTTTATTAATAATATTTGTGTTGTTGTAAAAAATAATAAATATGGAATTATTAATAAGTCTTTTGATGTTGTTTTGGAATGTGAATACACTTTTTTTGAAAAATTTAGAAATGGCTTTGCTATCATAGGAAACAATGTTATCAATGAAAAAGCCGAAGAATGTTTTAAGATAGACAATTCTTTCCCCGATGGGGATAAAATAATAGAAAAAAATGGCCAACCGCTAAAAGGTGTTATGAATTCTGATATGAAAATTATAATACCTGTATTGCATTATAATATAATGCGTTTAAAGAGTGGGTATTATGTAGCAGAGTCTGAAAAAAAAGAAAAAATAATCATATCGTCTCCAAACGGGAAAGTGGTTTCAAAAATTGCTGTAGATAAGGTTGAAGACATAAATGAATGTTTCTTTGCTACATATTTGACTGATGAAGAAAACACTAAATGTGAAACGTCAATTTACTATGCTCCCGAAAAACTATTATTAACGATTCCTTATAAAGTAAACGTATATCCATGTAAAGATAATTCGGTGCAGTTTTCACTTGATGGATTACAATATGAATATGATGTGGAAGGTGGTCTATACATAGTAGCAAAAAAATTACAATATGGTTCATCAGAGTGGGATTTCCGTTGGGAAAAGGTTAATCCAAGAAAGGTGAATCATACATATGTGGAGTATACACATTCTTTTTTATCACAAGAATATGAGCTTATTGAAGACAATAGGTACAAAAAGGGTATTTCTAATTTGTTAGGCGATACCATTATAGAACCACAGTATAATTACATTAGACATATCTATGGAGATTTATTTATTGTGGCTGTGCCAAACCCCAAGACAGAAAAGAAAACACTCGTTTTTGGTGTAGTAGACAAATCTAATAAGATAATAATTCCATTTGAATACGACTGCCTTATTCCTATCAGCGACAAATATATAGCCTACACAGAAGGTCATATATACAATGTTGTTGATAATAATGAATACTGGACAATGGATTTTCCATCTAATGGTTATTATACCAATGTTACATTTGGCATATTAGATATGGATGGGAAAAAAATCTCTAAGCCCATTTTTAGTAAAATCAATGAGATTAAAACTGGATTAGGGTTTATTGTCGGTGTTGCAATTAAAATGGACAAAACTCTAAAATATGGCATAATAGACAATAAAGGCAATTACATTGTTACACCCAAATATGAACTTATTGGCTATGATGAAAAAGACGATTTGTTTAATACAACCCTTTCATATAGTGAGACTGGGCGATATCCATTTGAAAAGTTATCCAATCATGTATCCATAGATGGTTCTTTCGTGGTATATAGTGACAATGGTATAGTTTCGAAAGTTCCAGTAGAAATCGCTGACTGGTGTGGTTCCTTTAATGAAGGTTATGCAGAAGTCATAAAAGGCGGCATTAAGGGTAAGATTAACAAGTCAAATCACATTGTTGCTTTTTTAGACGAGAAATGTATTGTTATACCAGCACAATATAACTTCGCATGCAATTTTAAATTTGGTTATGCCCCAGTTTCAAAAAATGGGAAATATGGTATAATCGATGCAATGCAAAAAGAGGTAATACCATGTAGCTATGAATATATTGAGCCATTATCTTCCACCAGATTTAAGTATAAAGAAGGAAAAAAATGGGGGATTATTGATGAAAGAGCAAACATTATTGTAGGTCCAGAGTATATTAGTATTTCACATCAATCTGAAGAACATTTTAAAGTCGAGTTATCAACACCCAATGGTAGTGTTACTGAACATTATTATGGACTTATAGATAAAAATGGGAAAATAGCAATTCCTATAAGATGCACGTCTATTTCCAAATTGTCATATGCCAACTATTCGTTTTGGATTGCCAAGACACGGAGTAAACAAGGAGTTTATAGTGAATTGGCCGATGTTATAATCCCATTTATATATGACGACATTGAAATACAAGATGGTAAATTCGTATGTAAACTCTTCGAGCAACAGTATCCATATTCGAGCCGCTACAAACGCGTCAAATATGAATTTTGTTATTCACTAAAAGGTGAATACTATTTAAATATTGATGATAAAATGCTTTATGTTGTTCCAAGTGAATATGACATTGCATATTATGCGGGTCAAGGATTAATTTGGATAGAGAAAGATGCAACGTGGGGATTAATTAACATGATGAATGATGTCATTATTTCGCCGGTTTTTTCTTATTTTGAAGCATTCGAAGGCTCGTTTGCAATAGTAGGTAATTCTGATAATGGCGCAACAAAGTATTTCCTGGATGACCATATATGGCATATGAAACGGGGATTAGTTGATACATTTGGAGCAATTGTTCTTCCGATAGAATATGATTTTATTGAAAAATGGGATAATGGTTATTATTGTGCATCGAAAGACAAACATACAATTCTATTATCTCCTAGCCTTCATCCCGTCTTCAATACAGAAAGGATTTTAGAGAAATTGGATGATAGATATATCTTAATTGTCGATGGATATACTAAGTATGGTCTAATTGATTATAATGGAAACAAAATTATTCCAACCGACGATGAGCATAATTTTGAAGAGATTGAAGTTTTGAAGAATGGTTTCTTAAAAGTAACATATCATAAGGGCGAGTATGGCAGTTCACATATTGCCATACTTAATAATCAAGGGAAAGTAATTTTCGAAAAAAATTATGATTGTGATGACATAAAAATATTGGATTATGGATATATTTTAATTGAGTGTAACAACTATGGTTCGCCTAACACATATAGTTTGGTAAACCTACAGGGTAAGGAAATTTTACCAAATTCCTATTATGAGATTAAACAAAGAAATGATGGAATGATATCTATTAAAAATTATGAGGGATGGGGATTAGCTGATTTAAAAGGAAATATAGTAATAGATACAGAATATCTTGACGAACTTGTATTTGAGGATGGTCTAGCCAATATAGGAGTGAAAGGTTCTTCTTTAACTCAGAAAATAAATAAGAATGGAATTGTTATTGTCCATAATGGAAAGAATGAAATAGAATTGCCCAATAGTGTGTATTGGGGCACTGATTTTATTAATAAAGTTAGCATTGTACGAGGAAAAGGTAGAGGATATAATGTTATCGGTGTCGCTAATATAAAGGGAAATATTATCATACCGACTCGATATAAAAGTGTTTGTTTACTGTCAAATAAAACCTTTCGCGTACAAGACGGAGATTGCTATGGTATCTTTGATTTAAAAGGAAACGTTATATTTCCTTCAATATTCACTTCTATAGAATATATAGATGACGATAGGATAAAGGTAACTTGGAATCTTAAGACGGTCAAAGAATGGAATAACAAGTGTGATTATGTGGGTGAAAAGTATAAAGGATATGACAACAAATACCTTGTGGATAATAGATCAGCCTTATGTAATTATAAAGGAGAGATAATTAATGATAAGGAGATTATTCTCGTTGGTAAATTCATAAATGGGTATGCAAGAGCATACAAAGAAGTAACGATAGAAAAGGGCCGTGTGCAATTAAAGCAGGCAGGTGTAGTTGATACTTTTGGTAAAACAATAATTCCACTTATATATGATGGCATTATTATCTACGAAGATTCACCATATATTAGGTTAAGGAAAAATGGCAAATATGGAATAGCCAATTTAAAGTCTGGTAAGCAGAAGATTTTTAATAAATTGGATATTAAACATTTGTGGGATATTGACAAATTGGGCAGATGTGTATATAGTGAAGATTGTAAATATGATAGTAACTGTGAGGATTGGATTGGTGGTACTCGTGGTGTCTTAAACTTAAAAGGGGTATTGATCCCAACTGGGCAATATTATAATATAGTACTTTTAGACAACGGGCTAATTAAAGTATCAAATGAGGATGGGGACTTATATGGTTTATTGGATGAAGACGGGAATGAGGTTATACCAATACAATATTCATATATTTCTTCATTCAAAGGAAATTTGGCTACTATTTGTATCAATGGAAAACGTGATGATGAATGGCCTTATAGAATAAGAGGAGGCAAATGGGGAGTTATTGATAGCACAGGAAAGCTTGTTAAGGAATGTGTATCTGACAGAGAAGAAGTTTTAGAAGAAAAGGAATCTGACAATAAAAGAACGGATAATAACGTACAATTTGAGAAACCATCTGTTGTCCTTTCTGATAGGATACCAGAACCCAAGGAAAGAAACTCTTATGATTATGCCTATGATTCATACCGAGATGACGATGATGAAGGTCCATATAGTAAATATGGAGGATATAATGGCTGGGATGATAACACCATAGATGAAGCTTTTGATGGGAATCCAGAATTAACTTGGAATATTGATTAAAACAATGGTATGGGACGATACTATTATCCTAATGCTACCAATGCCTTAGAAGCGAAGATCCAATTTCTTCGTGAACATCATTACAAGATTCGTCATTGTTTCATGAATGATGGCGGAAAAGGATATGTTCTATTTGATACAAGAGTTGATATAAATGATTGGTATAAAGAAATACAGGGGAAAGTGTTTTATGAAGATGAACGTGAGGATGGTGGTTTCCGATAAATAACAGGCAACAAACCCGACCAACGCTAAGCCTGATATGCGAAGGTCATAATTCAAATTACAAGTATGAAAAAGAAAAATGTTTTCAGAAAGTAGCTTGAATCAGAAAGATGGATTCAAGCTGCTAAAAAATTGTGGTTGGTATCACAATTAGTAACAAGTTTGCTAACCTTGAATGGAGATATGTAGCAGTACTGCTAGCAACCGAACATTGTTAAAGAGATAATTCTTAACTGCGATCTCCTAGGGGCGTATGAAGATGTTAAAGAATCTGAGACGTTGTTCCGAAAGTAGACACTTGATTGACACTCTCGCAAAAAGACTGACTGCTGGTGGCAAGTCTGTTCGGAGATGAAGGTTCGATTCCTTTAGTCAGTCCGTAATAAGTGTTTCAATAAATCCATATAAATATATAGTGATTGGTTAAAAATGTATCTACTCTTAAAATACCTCATAGATAAAATGTGGAACTCATATTGTATGTTTTCCAATGAACATTATTCAATAGCAGTTACGGTATTAACTGCTCTACTTACAGGTGGTTTTCTTATGCTATTCATTGAGAATCGCCATATTGGAGATAATGTAGTGAATCGTTACCATTTCATAATGACGCCATTCATGCATAGATTAAGTAATTTTTTTAAATTCATTTCCTCTGCCAAAATCTACTATGTAATTAATCGTGCCGATAAAGAAGTATATGTGCATGACTTCAAATCGTTGCTTGATAAGATGGGAAAATATGCTCATCCTTGTATAATGTCAGGGCAAGATTATCCTTGCTCCAAATTTAGTGCCCAAGAATTAGAAATGTTGTGTGATGATATTAATCGAATTTGGTATTACTGGGATGATAAGCACAATTACATGCAAGGACATTATGTCTATGAAACAGACAGAGCAGAACGCTTTGCTACTTTGGGACATGAATATCTTAAGGAAGTTTTTCCCAAAGAATTCGATGGAGAAAAGTTCTCTATGGCATTAATTAGTGATGTGTCAGGAAAATTCTATACCGACGTATGGCAACCGATACAACATGTCCCTTTCCAATATGAATATTGGCAAAAAAAAGATCATAAATTTAAGGAGCTTTCAATATTTACAATCTGTACATCGTTGATAACATTAGCTCTTATATTACTGTTGAGATATTTATTACCAATGTGGATTCCAACATTACTAGTTATCATTTGTATGGCTAGTTTGGGATATACGTTGTTTGAGATGATCAAACTTGATGATTTGTCAAAAAATATATTTAGATAAACGGATTATAAAGTGTTGATATGACTGAATCTGTATTACAGCAATACCTGCTTCACGAGTACCCACAAAAGATTGCCTGGTGTGAGTGGAAATATTTAAGAATCTTAAGAACCGCTGAACATATAGTAATGCGATAATTATGGCACTAGCAATAAACATAGAAGATCTGCTGAACAAGCAGAAGATAGAATCCAACAGGATTGAGTTCAAGAAGGGTTGGAATCCGGCAAGCATATACCATAGTGTATGTGCTTTTGCCAATGATTTCGATGACCTTGGAGGTGGGTATATCCTTGTGGGCGTGGATAGTGACGATGATACAGGTATGGCGATCCGACCTGTGGAAGGTGTACCCATTGAGAAAATTGATGGCATCCTTCAGGAGATGGTAGGCTATAACAATAAGTTGTCACCATACTACATGCCCAGGACGAGTGTGGAAGATGTGGATGAAAAACAGGTTTTAGTGATTTGGTGTCCTGCTGGTATCAACCGTCCGTACTCTGTGCCTGAGAATGTCACTTCAAGAACATCCAAGGAGTACTTCTACATTCGCAGCGGTACGAGCAGTATCATCGCAAAGGGCGAGGTGTTGGATGAACTGCGTGAATTGGTAAGTCGGGTACCATTTGATGAGCGAGGGAACAGCGATATTCAGTTAGAGGATATCTCGTTGGTACTGCTTCGTGACTATCTCGTCAAAGTCGGAAGCAGACTCAGACCAAGTGGCAATAATGCCTCTGTCAAAAATTCTCGATCAGATGGAACTATACACGGGACCCAAGGAGAATCGCTTGCTTCGCAACGTGGCAGCCATGATGTTTTGTGAGGATCCAAACAAGTTCTTCCCATATACTCAGATTGACGTGGTGACATTCCCTAATGGCAAACGGAAAGACCCAAACAATTTCACAGAAGTGACATTCAAGGGCAGCGTTCCGCAGATGATAAAGCAGACGATGGAGTACATCAAGAGCAATGTGCTCAAAGAGTATGTTCGTAAAATCTCTGGCCGACAAGAGGCTAATCGTTTCTGGAACTATCCTTACGATGCAATAGAGGAGGCTGTTGTAAATTCTGTGTATCACAGAGATTTCATGCAGCATGAACCTATCGAGATAACTATTGAGCCAACGGGCATATCTATCCTTAACTGCCCAGGTCCTGACCGTAGCATTCCCAAAGAAGACATTGAAAAAGGTGACATGCTTAAAAGCCGACGTTATCGCAACCGCCGTTTGGGTGACTTCTTAAAAGAACTTGACCTGACAGAAGGTCGCTCAACAGGCGTGCCAACTATTCAAGCTAAACTAGCCGAGAATGGTTCGTCCCGTGCAATCTTTGAAACGACCGATGACCGTATGACATTCTTGGTAACGATTCCCGTTCATGAAGGATGCAATGAAAGTTCGGAGAAACTAAGGTCAGGTTCGGAGATAAGTTCGGAAAGAGGTTCGGAAAGAGATGGTCTTGGTTCGGAAACAAGTTCGGAAAGAGGTTCGGAAACAAGAGATTTGATAATTGAGATTATTACACAGAATCCACGAGTAACCACAGCTGAGATTGCGATGCAGCTTAGCATCTCATCCCGAGGAGTGGAGAAACAAATGAGAAAGCTCCGTGAAGCAGGTGTCATCAGACGAGTAGGTGGAAGATATGGTGGTTATTGGGAGATAACAAACAAAAGCAACAAATAAATTTGCGAGATATGTTATTCGGAAAGAAGATAAGAGAACTAAGAGATGAGCATGGCGTACTTTAACGCCAGTTGGCTGCATTATTGGAGATAGATACCCCTATGTTCAGCAAGATTGAACGGGGTGACATGCGGGCGAAGCGTGAACAGGTAATTAAGCTTGCTGAGTACTTCCATCAAGATGTGAACGAAATGTTGACCCTCTGGTTGGCAGATAAGGTGCTTGATGCGGTGGATGGAGAAGAAGAGGAATTAAGCAATGATCCCATCAGCACTGCCCAAGAACAAATAAAAGCATTGTAAAAAGTATGGAGATTGACATTTTCCCTCTACCCCATCGGAAGGAAGGGATAGCGCGTAACCTCGACAAGGGGTTCCTTGGCATTCTCATCATCACCTACGTCATAGCGGCTTTCAAGACAGCTCAGTATATTGTGGGTAATGATGCAGACAAGGAGTTCATGTGCTTCCTGCTCACAATCCCGATATTTATTGGCTATTACGCTCTGTTTGTGCTTGTCTGTCATGGCATCAAGACGGTACTCTATGCTTACTTCAAGTCTCATCGCAAAGAATGGAACAGCATGGCAGACCGCGAGGAGATGGAGGAGCACATCGCTCAAAACCTTGGCCAGATACAGAAGAAGGTGCAAGAGAAGACCGCTACTGTCAACAATCAAAAGAATGCGGCACCAGCTGTGGTTGACGCTCCCAAGACTGATAGCAATGTCGGGTCACAAAGTCCGGAAGAAGTATCCGTTACTCCTGAGACATTGGCAAAGTTGCAGCTGAAGCGTGACATCCAGAAGGCACATGACGAATTAGAGGTATTCATCAACCAAGTGCAGATTAACCGCAAGCAGATGAATGAAGCAAAAGTTGCTCGCGAAGCAAGGAAACTTGAAGCCATCCTCAAATACACTCGTTATACACTCATGCCTCATGGTTTTACGGATGAAGAACTATACCAGATAGAAGAGGCTGTCAAACTTCTTGTTGAATTCAATGGCGTAACCCGTATGGAAGCCCTCTCCATCGGCAAGAAGAAAGAGCTGAAACAAGCCGACCTTAAGAACTTCTGTTGGAATATAGCATACCAATATGGGATAGATCCAAAGACCACAGCCCTATTTGTGCTCAACCTGTTCTATGCCTAGTTTAGCAATACCGAACCATCAAGCATCCAAAAGACGCTGTGCAATACAACTGGCAGATATACGATTGAAATAGACGAGCACATCATAGTCAATTTGCCTCAGTTGGAAGAGAAAGTGCTTGGTAGCATAAGTAGGTAGCGGTATTTATCTATTTCTATCTTTGCTTATCACAATCACCTCTATTATGTCCTCTTATCATTTACGTGTCGATGTAATTAACTGATACACAATGGTGTTTACATTCGATGCAGTACTATTGTTCTTATCTTCAAATAGTAGAGGACAGGGTATTTCGCTAAATGATTTTCCACGAAGACCTGTAAGAAATATGACTGAAAGCCAGCGCATGATATATGTGGTTTGTTCCAGAGCTACGCAATTTCTAGCATTGGCAGTACCGAAGTCTATCTCAGATGAAACTATTAGGAGAGCCCTGGCTGGGGTGAAGGCAAATGTACGTTATATCAACCTACAAGGCGAATTAGATTTTACAGATTAATGCTCAGAACTTTGGCGAAAACAAGTCTTCTTTGCGAATCGCTTGACGAACTTATGCAAGATGTGTGCTTTACATACCTTTTCCGATGAATTTGTTTCAAAGGATTAAATGGTTTTTGGGGTGTAATAAAGGGTGTAAATCACGTAATTTGTTGATTTACACCCTTGTTTGCGGAGAGAGAGGAAAATGAACCTTTTTCTCAACTCCCTGTATCATAGTATTTTATACTGTTCAGTTTTTTCTCTGTAACCAAATTGTAGCCACAAGAGAGTATTTTGAGAGTACCCATAGATACTGTTATGAGAAATACACACTTGTATTTATCGCGTTCAAAGGTACAAAAAATATGAACTTCCGCCAAATATTTGGTTGAAAATCTTTTAGAGAGATTCCGGCTACAATTTCAGTGCACGGTGCAAGCCCTTATATATAAAAGGGACTTGCACCGTGCACTGACGGTCTATGCTGTTGAAAAATAATAAAAATTGCAAATGGCATCATATTGCCAACATTGGCAATCTAATATTCTTAAAAAAGGTTTATTTCTTTAGAACTTTGCATTTAGAAATCAAATTAATTAATAAATATGGATAAGAAGATGATACCTCAAAAGAGAGAGGGACGCTTGTTTATCGTGCTTCCCACTCTTGAAGACATGCTGTCTTTTTGTAAGGATAGCAAGATGAAAGCTCAAGTTGCCGGTATGGAATATTCCAACTTCAGGAAGCATTGCAGAATGCAAACAGATTTAAGAATTGACACCTATACTAAATGTGCCTCGGCATTCGATATGGATGTGCTTCTTTTGCATCTTCCCAAGGGAATGATAGAATCTTTGGTGCATACTACCGAAGACAAAGACCATAGTTTCTTTACAATTGAAAAAGAAGATCTCATCTTTTTGTTGAACAAACTCTGTCAGGTAGATCACAAAAGAATAATTCAGCATATCATATTTCTTGCCAACTGTATAGTAAAAAAGCAAGACTGCATATATACATTTCATGATTTGATAGAAGCAATCGAAGAACTTATTCAAAACTGATGCGTGATGACAGAGAATAACATGCTTCCTGCTACCCTTTTGGAGGAAATACATTCCTTGAAAGAGAGCATGGATCGAATTGCAAGCTTCATTCTTGAACTGAAACAGGACTATGCCGTGTTAGAAGAAAAGATTGAACTGAACTCTTCCGATGTCCTGCGGCTTCTAGGCATATCCAGAGCCTCACTTGCGCGATGGAGAGACAGCAAGGTTGTCCCTTACCGTTATGTTTCCTGCAATCACGTGGTTTATCCCTTCAAAGGACTGTACATTGCAATCAAGACGGGGCGTGCGTCCTTCAAAGGCTTTCGTAGAGTGGAAGCACTTCAAAGGCTCAATGCCTACAAGGATGGTATCCAGAAAGGATATATGGGAGATTCACAAATTTTGTTTGAGGAACTATGAATATTAAGGAAGAAATCTTGGAACACACAAACAGAGGACTGGAAGTCTTCAGTTTCTATATGCCGATTGATTTTGTTCCCAAACGGAATTTTCGGAATCCGTTATATGAGGACAAACGGGCTTCCTGCAATATCTATTTTGACACGAGGTCGAAGTGCTATCGCATGAAAGACTTCGGTAACGAAATGTATTCCGGTGACTGTTTTTGGTTTGCAGCCGCAATACAAGGCTTGGATATACGGAGGGACTTTATGAAAGTGCTGAAGATGATTATCAATGACCTGCAACTGAACATTTCATTGCCGTACCATGATTGGGGCGAGAAAAGCAAGTCGAATGCCAATATTCCTCCCAAACCTCCCATATCCGTGAATGCCAGTAAGCAGGCAGGCTCCAAAAAATGGTTCAGGATCGCAGAACAATCTTACAAGGATAACGAACTTGGATTTTGGGCACGGTATGGCATCGGAACGAAAACCCTGCAGCGCTTTCAGGTCAAGTCCATAGCCCGTTTTGAGTCGGTTTCAAACCAAGGAAAGGCATATACCATTCATTCTTCTTCGGAAGAGCCGATGTTCTGCTATGCTATGAGGAACTTTGTTAAAGTGTACCGTCCATTCAGTAAAATGCGGTTTTTGTATGGAGGAGAAAAAGTGGAAGATTATGTGTTCGGCTTTGAACAGCTGCCCAACAAGGGCGACATACTCTTCATCACGGGTGGAGAAAAAGATGTACTTTCCCTCTCCGCCCATCATTTCAATGCCATCTGTTTCAACAGTGAGACTGCACAAATCCCAGAAAGCATAATCGAGAGCCTGCTGCTTCGTTTTCGCCACATCATTCTCTTATACGATACGGACGAAACCGGTCTTAGGGAGGCAGAACGGCAAGCGGAAGTCCTGTCCGCTTATAAGGTACTTACCCTGACACTTCCCCTGCAAGGCATCAAAAGCGAGAAAGATATATCCGATTACTTTGCCTTAGGGCATAATGAAAAAGA
The DNA here is from genome assembly GCF_000243015.1 of Segatella maculosa OT 289. NCBI lineage: Bacteria > Pseudomonadati > Bacteroidota > Bacteroidia > Bacteroidales > Prevotellaceae > Segatella > Segatella maculosa. Next base: position 66,246 of record NZ_JH594508.1, on the reverse strand, counting down.
ATTGAGAGGGCTGCTGTCAGCCATGCTCTCCCAAATTTATACACAGACCATCATGATGCTACGTTCATGTGAAATAGACTATGACAATCCCCCCGATGCTTCAAAGTCCGTTGTGACAGTGAATGGCGTACCGTTGGGGACACAAGACAATCTGTTTTGTATTACGGGCGGCGAAGGTACGGGCAAAAGCAATTATGTGGCTGCCATTCTTGCTGGGACATTAGGAACAGAACGGTTACCTTCCGAGAGAACATTGGGATTGGAAATTACGCCCAACCCTAACGGCTTGGCGGTATTACACTACGACACCGAACAGTCCGAGGCACAACTGCACAAAAATTTGGGTAAGACCTTACAACGTGCTTCATTGAAAACCGTACCGGAGTTTTACCACTCCCTGTACCTTGCCTCGCTCTCCCGTAAGGACAGATTGAAACTTATCCGTGAGAGCATGGATTTGTTTCACCACAAGCATGGAGGCATCCATCTTGTAGTGATTGACGGCATAGCCGACCTGATACGCTCCGCCAATGATGAAACGGAAAGCATAGCCATCGTTGATGAGCTTTATCGTCTGGCAGGTATCTACAATACTTGCATCATCTGCGTGCTGCACTTTGTGCCGAATGGCATTAAGCTCCGTGGTCACATCGGTTCCGAGCTGCAACGCAAAGCCGCGGGAATTCTTTCCATAGAGAAAGACGACAATCCGGAATACTCGGTGGTAAAAGCATTGAAAGTCCGTGACGGAAGTCCGCTGGACGTACCGATGATGCTTTTTGGCTGGGACAAGGGTGAAGATATGCACGTCTATCGTGGTGAGAAGTCCAAGGAAGACAAGGAAAAGCGCAAGACCGATGAACTTATTGGTGTTATTAGAGAGGCTTTCCGAAGTTCTCTCAAACTCTCATACCAAGAACTGTGTGAGGTTCTGATGCGCGAAATGGAAATCAAAGACAGAACCGCAAAGAAGTACATCGCCTATATGAAAGAACAACATATCTTGGTGCAAGATGCAAGTGGAAACTATCAAAAAGGGGAACTATGCCATACTTAGACCAACAATCTGAAGACACATGGCAGAAATGCCTGTTTGATAAACTGAAGAATGTGGAAGATAAGCTCGACCGTTTGCTCGTCCTACGGGAACAGGAAATAGATACAACCGTTCACCCTCCATTGAAACCGGAATACTTGGACATCATAGATGTCTCAAAAATCTTGAAGGTAGAACAAAAAACTATTTACAACTGGGTTTGGGCAGGAAAAATCCCTTATCTCAAAGCTAATGGACGATTGCTTTTTCTTCGGGGAGAGATTGATGAAATGGTACGAAAGCGGGAGGAATGGTAATTCCTTGCTGCCATCAAAGACTATTGGCATTTATTTTGTAAGAATGAGAAATAATGCGTACATTTGCAAACAGAAAGATAGTTGCGGATTCTTCGCACTTCAACGAAAACAGTACTCGCTTGGCATACACCATTGGATCTGCCGGTGAGTCTATTTTATGAACTATGCCCAATAAGGAATCGCACCTGATACTGTTTGATGCCATTAAGATAGCCTTACGGACAAAGATGATTTATCATTTCTGCATTTGATACTGCTCTTAATGAAAAAATCATCGCTTACAATGATTTTTTTTGGCATTTTCCTTGCGTATTCAAAAAAAACAGTTAACTTTGCAACCAATATGACCTCCCACGCTTCCCATTAGAACAGCGCACCCGGGGAGGTCTTCGAGTTTATATACGGTTATGAGGTACGAAAAGAAGCCGATAGACACATCTGAGCAGGTAAAAAAACTGCACGATCGAGGACTTGATATTGGAGATGAAACACTTGCTGCCCAATATCTTCATAACATAAGTTATTATAGGTTACGAGCATATACATACCCTTTTCAAAATAATGAGGAAGGTGCTAATCACGAGTTTCTGAGAAAGGACATTTCTTTTCAAGATGTGATAGACCTCTATTGTTTTGACAGGCGTTTACGCTCTTTAATCTTCAATGCCATTGAAAAAATCGAGGTGGCATTAAGGACACGAATAGCCTTAACTTATTCCGTTGATGAGAATGATGCCTTTTGGTTTCTCAATCATAAGCTATACTATCAGCACGATAAGTTTATCGCATTGACACGCAACGAGGTCATAGACGGTAAGCCTGTTGTGGGTGATTTGATGAAAGAGGTCAAGCGAAGTAATGAGGAATTTATAGCCCATTATTATCAAAAATACAGCGAACCAGCTTTTCCGCCGGCGTGGATGACCTTAGAGGTTGTTTCTATGGGAACATTGAGTAAGTTGTTTTTTGCTCTGGACAAGAATAATCCTTCAAGTAAAACTATATGCAGGGATTTGGGACTTTACAATGTCGACATTCTGAAGAATTGGATGCACGGTTTATCGTCCTTGCGCAACACCTGTGCCCATCACAGTCGTGTATGGAATCGTCGCTTTACAATAGGATTGAAGTTTCCTTATAGGACGAGCCATCCTTTCTTGTCAAAGCAAGAGGCTGCAACGATAAGGGACAATAAATTGTTTGCCTACCTATCTGTGATTTTGTATTTACAACAAATAATCAGTCCTGACAGCTCGTTTAGAAAAAAATTGCTCAACCTGTTGGATGAATCTCCTAAATTGGTTGTCTTGAAAGATATGGGCTTTCCTGAAAATTGGAGAGAATACACTTTGTGGGAATAATATAATTCGATGAGGGTGTGCCATTTTGACACACCCTCATCATTATTTATCGTAGTCTGGATTTTGCAACATATCCCTTACTTTCTTCTTGTTTGTTTCTATTATTCATAGCACTTGAATAGATTATGCCTTCCTCGTCCTTTTGAGTATTTTGGTTATTATTACTATTTTGCCTTAAATACTCGGGCTGGTCATTTTCGTTTAATTTTTCATTTTCTTCATTTGACTCTTTCAATGTAAGGGCTATCTTTCTATCCAACTCTGCTGATTGTCCTTTAAGTGCACGAAGCTCGTTCTCTTTCTTCCACGAACCGTTTGCAATGGTAATGTAAACATCCTTATTGGCTGCTACCTTTTCCATTTCCTTCTCATGCGACTCAATCACTTTTGGAATTCGTTCCAAGGCATTTATAAAGTTTTGACAGGCAAGTTTCGGGTCAGTTGCCAACTTTCCATTATTGTAAGTGTAGTAGATAGACTCCTGCCCTTTCACAAAAAAGCGGTTCACTGAACAGTCAAACAAGTCTTTTGAAGTGCTCTCCGTCTTAACCATGATGGAAAAACCATAAACTTCACCGATTTTATTATACTCTCCTTTGGTGCGAGCTTTTTCGTCTATTTCTTGTAAACGTGCAGCAATAGCCTTGATGTCGGTACTGTCTTCCACACCTTTGATTGTCAGCTTGTTGATGGGTTGTCCATCGGCATCACGTTCTACACGCTGCTCAAAGAGAGCTAAGTCAGACTGTGCCTCTTTGATTTTATCCGTATGGAAGGACACGGAACTTTCAATCTCTGCCAACTTGCCCGTTGCGGCATCACGCTCACGGAGGAAGTTCTTGCGCTCTGATTCCAAGGTGGTAATCTTCTTATCCAATCTTGCTTTCTCCAAAAGGTCGGTATTACCTGAAAGCACTGCTACGTATTCGGAGAAGTTCATGCCGCTGTCCTCATCCATTGAACCCTCATCGATGGTACGACTGCCAAGCGTGTTTGTCTTTAGCTGATTAATGAAGAGCTGCTTGTTGTGCAGCAGGTTAAACTTGTAGCTATCCAAGGAACGTTCCACGGCATAGATAATCACATCGACTTTGTTGTTCGCAAATTCCTTGGCGATAAGGTTTCCCTTGCGCACCGCTCGTCCGTTACGCTGCTCTAAGTCCGAAGGTCGCCAAGGCGTGTCCAAATGATGGACCGCCACGGCACGTTGCTGAGCATTCACACCAGTACCCAACATGGATGTAGAGCCGAAAATAATACGAATATCTCCACGGTTCATCGCATCTACCATCGCTTTTTTTGCCTTCTCGTTCTTACACTCTTGGATAAAGCGTATTTCGTAGGAAGGGATATGATAGTCCTCTACCAACTTACGCTTTATCTCAGAATAGACGTTCCATTCGCCAGGCTTGTAAGTCCCCAAATCAGAGAAAACAAACTGCGTTCCTTTTTGTGTATCGTACTTTTGATAATAGTCATTGAGCATCTTGGCACAGTGACTTGCCTTGTTGTCGATATGATCTGAGTAAGCATTTTCATCAATCATGCGTAAATCTAAGCTCATCTTTCTGGCGTAGTCTGTTGCAATCAGCATCTTTGCTCTTTCCTCGCTCTCACTGAGCGGCGCACGTCCCAAAAGCGTGGCATCGCCACTCTTGGCAAACTCCATCAGTTTGCCGATAAAGACTTCCTGCTCCGGCGTTGGCGGAATGTTGTGCAGTATCTCGTTCTTCTCTGGTCGGTCAATACCGATGTCCTTTGCCGTGCGAAAATCGCAAATCTCCGCATAGAAGGCGGCAAGTTCCGGCACCTTGATGAAGGTGCGGAAACGCTCCTTCTGGATAATCTCATTGGTGATGGAGAACTCATAGTCGGTAGATTTCTTGGCAAAGACCGCCGCCCAAGCGTCAAAGCTGTTGATGCCCTGCCTCTCCAAAGCCTGCGGACGCAGATACTTGAACAGAAGATATAACTCCGTCAGGCTATTGGAAATGGTCGTTCCCGAAAGGAAAGTGGCTCCCAAGTCCTTGCCCGACCGCTCCTGTATGGTGCGAATGGCAAAGAGCATGTTTAAGGCACGCTGTGAACCATCAGGATTGCCCAAACCCGACACACGGTCGTGGCGGGTGTTGAACATCAGGTTCTTGAATTGGTGCGATTCATCTACAAAGAGGTGGTCGATACCCATCATCTTGAAATCTACGGCATCGTCCTTGCGTTCGGCGATGCTGTCCTGTATGTTCTGTAACTTGGCTTCAAGCGTCTGCTTGCGTTTTTCCAGTCCTTTGAGCATGCCACGGGAGATGTCTCTTCCTTGTTGTCGCAACACTTCGAGATTTTCTTCCACGGAGTCCAGTTCCTTCTGCATAATCGCTTCCTGTATCTCCAAAGCTTGCGGTATCATGCCGAACTGTTCGTGCGTAAGTATAATACAGTCCCAGTCGTTGTTCTTGATATCGTTAAAAATACGTTGGCGGTTCTGCTTATTAAAATCGTTCTTACCTGGATAGAGTACCTTAGCATTAGGATAAGCTTTCCTAAAGGTATCGGCAATATCGAAGACGTTTGCCTTTAGTCCGATAATCATCGGTTTGTTTGCCAGTCCCAAGCGTTTCATCTCGTAGGCTGCTGTACACATGATGAGCGTCTTGCCCGCTCCCACCTCGTGGTCGCAGATGCCGCCACCGTTGGTTTTGAGCATCCACACGGCATCCTTTTGGCTCTTGTAAAGGTCGGCAATACCCAATCGTTTGAGGTCAAGGTCGGGAAACGTCTGGTGCGTACCGTCAAAGTTGGGTCGCACAAAACAGTTGAAAAGGCGGTTGTACCTGTCGGAGAGCTGCTGTTTGAACGTATCAGGCGTGCGTCCGAGCCAATCGACAAAGCCCTGCCTGATTTCCTCAATCTTGGCATTCGCCATCTGGATGGCATGTCCGTCCCTTACTTTAATGGTCTTGGTCTCTCCCGTAACCTTATCTGTCACTTCCTTGCTCTTGTTGATGTCGGGAATGGTATTGTGCAAGGCGTGCTTCAGGAGATTGATGCCGTCATAACGGCGAAACTCACCCTGTACGGCATACTTGTGCCAGATATTGGCATTCTTTCGGTCGCAGACAATGGAATACTCGTCCATGTTGGAATGGTAGGATACGCCAATATCCGTCCCGAAAAACTCCGAAGCGAACCTGCCATAGACTTTGGCAGGTATCCAGCGTTCACCGAGATTGAAGTCAAGGTCTGCAAATGGAATGGGTGTTGGCGTGGCTGCACGCAGGGCAGCAAGGCTCTGTTTTGCCTCTTCGTGGTCGGGATGATCCAATAGCCACGACTCGATACGCTCTGCCTTTTCTATTACATTGCCCGAAATGAACTTGTCCGCCACTTCGTAGGCATTCTCTTCGGGATTGAAATATATACGACCTTCCAAGGAAGAAATGATGTCGCTTTCCTCCATATCAGGTAAAAGCGAACTCATGTAGTCAAGTTCCACCGTACCGTACTTGTTGAGCGATGCACCCAGTGCCTCCATCGGGTCTGTGGCAACGGTCAGTTCCGTGGTGGAAAATGCCGTAGGATGGTCAAAGATGTCCGCCTTGACGTACCTGCCGTTCTCGGAGCGTTCCAAGAAGAGCATTTCTACGCCTGTAGCATCCATCTTGATGATGTCGGTGTTCGCCTTCTGGTTAAAGTAGCCCCAGCGTGCAACATAGTCATCATACAGGCGGTTGAGCCTGCTGCGGTCCTCCTTGTCCTCTGCATGGTTTTCCGCTTCGTAGTCATAGAGACGATGATAGCACTCTCGTATCTCAATATAGCTTTTTAGGCGGGAAAGCTGGGCATACGGCAAGTCCATCGGGTTAAAGGTCGGATGTCGCTTTAAGTCAGAAAGAAACCCCACCTGCCCTTTCTGCACGACAATGGAGCCGTCTCTCAGGTGTGAGTCCGGCGAAGAGAGAAAAGGGCGCGGGGAAGCGTCAAACTCCTTTCTGACTTCCGCTATCGGTTTTGGCTTGCGCTCCTCGGCTTCATTCATGAAGTCGAAAAGGGATGGCTCACGTGGAGAGGAAGAAACTGCTTTCCTGCTACTACGGGTACGGCGTTTGGGTACGGCTGCCGGCTTTTGTATCTTGCTCTCCAATGGTTTTAAGGTGTCGGTTTGTGACGTGGGGTGCTGCGTATGTGAACTTGTTGTACCTTCCTTGATTTCATTATTGACACGGCTTACTTCTCTTGTCCAAAGGCTGTATTCCTCCGGGGCAAATAGTGACAGCTGCTCCGGTTGTCCGATGTCTTCCATGTTATTGTCCACCACTGGATGATGATCGTCGTCAAAGAATATCGTCTGCCCGTTCATTTCTCTCGGGGCTTCAATATCCGTACGAATTCCCTGTGTTTCCTGCTCGTATTGACGATGAAGTGTCAAGGTAGGTACGCCTTCGGGTGCTATCTCAATAGGCGTGGGAGACTGTTCCGGCATTGATTGTTGTGATACAGTTTTCACTGATGGTGGTTGCAATGGGTGTGTCTCTCCGTTAGAAATGGTATTTTCTGTTGTCTGTGCCTTGGTAATGGTGAAATCGTCCGCCTCTATGACTTGTCCGACATTAATTCCTGTTTCAGTTTCTAATTCTTCCTTGGGCGTTTTGATTTCAGAAACACCGTTCACAATCTCCTTAACCGTGTCTTCTGTATTTGTTACCGCTTCTTCCTTGATTTCCTCTGCCACCACCTCTTCTTTGGTATATTGTCCCCTGACGATTTCTTCCAACTCTGCAATTTCGTGCAGTTTCTTAGGAGAGAAGTACAGATCACGTTCAATCCCCAGTCCTCTTACTTTCACGCCTTCCATCTCATCGAGGGACATATTGCCAAGCTCCCAGCCGTAACCCATCGTCACGGCACCGAAGCCAATACGGCTCTTGGGGTCATACTCCAGAAGGTAGGCTGTGTATGCTCCCATAGGAAAGAAATAGCGTGCATAGGCAACCTTATCGCCAATGAGTTCCTTTTCCGTCGAATAGAGTTTAGGCACTTGCTTCCTGATACTGTCGGGCATCAGGTTATGAGCGTCAGTATCGTCTTCCTCCTTTGTTTCCATCATTTGCGGTTTTTCTTCCGTCCGCACGTCAACTCCTAATTTTTGCAGCATTTCATCAACCCTCACCTGCCATTCTTCCTTGGTCATCGGTATGCCAGTTTCATAGAGCTTACGGTCGATACGTTGTCCCATTTCAAGGGAGAGTTGTGTTCGGAGACTTTCTGCCATTTCTTCTATCCCTCCTGTGAACCGATACTCCCATGCCGGTCTTCCATAAGGGTCTGTACCCATTATGCGCTCTGTGGCAATGGTGCGATGAGAAATGTCTTTCCAATCTCCTACAAAAAGTGAGTTGTGCTTGAAGACGACAGAAGAGCCTTCTTCCTTAGGAACGGAAAGAGTTTCTACAAACTGCTGTTCGATGCCCTCGCTGATTTCTTTACCCGTCTGTTTCTGCAGGACGATGAGGTCACTGCCTACGTCCGTTCCTGCATTGTCTGAAAACATACCCGATGGCAGTCGGAGAGCGGAGATAAGGCGACTGTTCTGCATGAGGTAACGGCGTATGGCCTCATTGCGGGGACTGTCCAAAACACCCTGTGAAGTGATAAATGCCAGTAAGCCACCTTCCTTGATGCAGTCCAGACCTTTCACGAAGAAGTAATTGTGAATGGCACGTGTTGACTCACGTTTAAGAGTGTCCTTGCCTTTGCTGTATTCTCGGTCATAGACCATGAAATCACCGAAAGGAATGTTACTTGTAATAAGGTCGTATTTGTCTTTGTTTTCTAACTCCCCAATGGCTTCAAAAGGCTCGTTGCGAACGAAGATATTGCCTTTGCCATAAGGGTGCAGGGCTTGGCTGATACGAGCAGTAAGCAAGTCTTTCTCCATTGCATCTACGACTCCAGCCTGCCTTGCAAAGGTCTCGGCAAATGCTCCCATCCCCGCTGACGGGTCTAAGCATCGTCTTACCTGCACGTTTGTGGAGGCAAGTGCATCTGAGATGGCAGAAACGATACGGGTATCGGTATAGAAGGAGGTCAGTACGCTTGCCTTGATGCTCTCCCAGTACCGCTTGGCGGTGTTGGCATCAACGGCATCACGATAAATCATCTGCTTGAGCTGCTGTGTCGGCTCAAAGAGATTCTGCTCTGACTTGCTCCAATAGCGGATGTCATCGGGGTTATCTGTGCGGTTGAGTACACATTTCAAGCCACCGAAGCCCTGATAGTTTTGTAAAATACTTTTCTCAGCTTCGGTGGCTTCACGGCGTTCTTTCTCTAAGCGCAAGACCACACGGATAGCTTCCGTGTTGGCTTGCAGGACTTCTTTTTTATTGTATGCCATAGGGTTTTCTTTTAAAAGGTGGAGGTAAAAAGGTCGGGAGATATAAGTATTACCTCCCGATCTATATCTGTAAATCTCCGTTTCTGTCGGGATTATTTTCCTCTTTGTTTTCCTTTCTTGTTCTCAAACTCAAAGGAAGTGTCGTAGTCTTCACCCAGAACCAGTCGGGCATTGAATTTCTTGCCAGCCTTGCTGGTCAGTCCTTTAAGGATAGGCGTACGACCGGATCTTATCAAGTCACGGATGTTATCTTCAGAGAGAAGTATGCCGCAGACTTCACGAAACACGTGGAAGCCACAGGTCTCATGCCTGCACTTGGCTACCTTGGCATAGATGCCGACACTCTGTTGTCCGCATTTTGGGCAGCGGTAAACAGGATAGGACTTTTGTTCGGGAGTAAGTGAAAGGAGTTCCTCACAGATGGTACTTACATAAGAGTTGATGCCTTGTGAGAACTTATCAGATGGCATCTTTCCTGCTTCAATAGCGGCAAGGGCAAGTTCCCAACTGCCTGTCATCTCCGCATTGGCAATCTTCTTGTCCTTGACTATTTCATAGACAGCTAGGCCTTTTTCTGTCGGTATGATGGCTTTCTTGTCTCTTCGGATATAGTCACGGAAGATAAGCGTTTCGATAATGTTGGCACGGGTAGCAGGTGTACCGATACCACACTCTGCCATTGCCTTGCGCTTATCGTCTTCCTCCACTTCCTTGCCTGCGTTTTCCATAGCAGAAAGCAGTGTCGCTTCTGTGTAGAGAGGTTTAGGTTTGGTCTTATGTTCGGTTATTTCAGCAGAAACAAGTGACAAAACCTCTCCCTCCGTCAAATCAGGCAATGAAGGTAAAACCTGTTCATTGTCGTTTTCCTTCTCCTTTTCCTTTTTCTTTTTCTCTGCATCAGTAACCTGCTCTTTCTGTACGACTTTCCATCCCAAGGAAATCTGCCTACACGCTTTCCAAGTAAAGATGTTGATACCGTCAGTAAACCGCACTTGCATACGCTCTTCCTCGGAGTTGGGAGAAAAGGCTTCGACAAAGCGGGTTACCACCATATTATATATGGTAATCTCGTCCGTCGACAATCCTGATGGTGTTTCACCTGTCGGAATAATGGCGTGGTGGTCGGTAACTTTGGTATTGTCCACAGAATGGCGGTTAAGTGGATTTGATAGTGGCATGCCTACCTTGCGCAGCAGGGCGGGGACTTCCTCGAAGACATCCTCGCTGATGTATCGGCTGCCAGTGCGGGGATAGGTCGTGATTTTCTTCTCATAGAGGCTTTGGGCTATCGAGAGGGTCTTGTCTGCAGAAAAGCCGTGGCGTCTGTTGGCATCCTTCTGCAAGGCAGTAAGGTCGTACAAGAGTGGTGGCGGTGTACCAGCCACCTTTCTTACGACCGATTCCACTGTAAGCTGGCTCTGACTGCGAAGCGTAGTGAGGGCTGTCTGTGCCGATGCTTCACTCTCATAGTCTGTAATGCCAATGGCTTTCAGCGACACGCCCTCTTTCTCCATGAGAGCGGAGAGTTTCCAATAAGGCACGGAAGAAAAATCACGGTTCTCTATGTACCGACGGCAGACCATAGCCAATGTCGGGGTCTGTACCCGTCCCAATGAATAGCCTCCCCTGCGGGCAATGGAAAGGGCACGGCTCGCATTGATTCCCACGAGCCAGTCGGCTTCGCTCCTTGCCTTGGCAGAGTAATAGAGATTGTCGTAACAGCTTCCCGGTTTGAGATTTGCCAAGCCCTCACGGATGGCTTTATCTGTGAGGGAGGAAATCCACAAGCGGTCGAAAGGCTTATGGCAGTTTAAGTGTTGGTAGATATATCTGAAGATGAGCTCACCCTCTCGCCCTGCATCGGTGGCGACAATGATACGATCTGCCTTGTCAAAGCAGGAGTGTATCACCTTGAGCTGTTTGAGTGCTGCTGGGTCTGATACATACTCCTTATCCTTACGTACCTGTCGTACCACTAACTGAAAGGGATTGGGACGAATGGGCAGGTCTTCAGCTTTGTAGGCAGAAAAACCGTAGGCTTCGGGCATGGCAAGGGCGATGAGGTGTCCCATAGCCCATGTAACGAGGTTACCGTTGCCCTCCATATATCCGTCCTGCTTGTTCGTTGCCCTCACAATGCGGGCTATGTCTCTAGCTACCGAGGGTTTCTCGGCAATAATACAAGTTGTCATAGTCAATAATAGAATTAAGGGTTACATCTTACGTCCACGGGACTTCTTCTGCTTGTTCTCGTCCTGCTTTTGCTTCTGCTCTGCAGTAGGCTGTGTCTGTCCCGTTTTCAGCGGTTCTTTCACGTTTTTGGTGGCTTCGTTGGTCTTGCCGTGGTTGTTGACCGCAACCTGTGTTTTGTGTTCTTCTGCCACAGCTACCACCTTTCCTTTGCCGGTTTCCTGCTTCTTGTCAGGATTCCATTTATAAAAACGTGGTCTATTCTGTTCCTTGTCCATGCGAACGTATGCGTTGAAAGGTTGCCCCTGTTTGTCCACCATATTCTTTAGAAATAGTGTACGACCGCTATCCAAGGCTTCACGCTGTTTTTCTGATAACTCCAAGCCGCAAAGCTTATGCGGGACGCCTTGCTGCTGTGTCTGTTTGTGTTCCTGTCGTTCTCTTAAACTCTTGTTGTCGCCAAAGATGAACTCAATGCCTTTCTTCTCGGCATTGACCTGAAGCGTGGCATCAAAGGACTTGCCGCTCTTGGCAGTCATGCCTTCCACTTTCACGGCTTTGCCTTCCACAAGGTCTTTATACTGGGCATCGGAAAGGGTAACGCCCTTGATTTCCTTGGGGATGTTCACACGGTCGGCACGCAGGGCTATAATTTCGTTGGTCTGCGGGTCGATGGAGACGTATGCAGAGAATGGTTCGCCAGTCTTGGGTGTCACTTCGATGGTTTTACCGAGATTGCCCGTAGTGAGAAGTGCCTCCTTTTCTTCGGGAGAGAACTTGTAGCCCATATAGGGAAAATCGAGTTGCGGTTCCTTTCTCAAAGGATGAATTGCCAAACCAATATTGCCGTTATCGTCCGTGCGGAAAGCAAGGCGGGCTTCGGTGTAGATAGTAGTGTCTCCAATAGGTACGGCAATCGTCAAGAGATTTGTCTTTTGCCAGTTAAGCATTTTTTCCAACTCTCCGCCTTGCTCCAATCTCTCACGGGAAAGACCGAGATTGTCGAGCATCTTCCAATCCACCTTTTCGGGGTAGATAGCGGTGGCATTCTTCTGCTGGGGCAGATAGTCCTCAAAGGGAATGCCCATCTCTGCCAGTTGCTGTTTGCTTTCTGGCTTTTCACGGCTTTGTAGCATGGTACGCAGGTTGTCCACGCCCTGCTCCACATTGTCTGCCAATACCTTGTACAGTCCAAAATGAGTCGGATTATTGAACTGTTTAAGGAAGTTGGTCATGAAGTTCTTCAGAAGTCCGTCCTTGTTGTTGAACTTTAGGAATGCTGCTTGATTGGCTGCGATTGCCTCGGTGGTTTTAAGGTTTCCCTTGTCGTCAACACCAGACACGACGGACAGCTTGCCCGCTTCCTGCTCATTCTTCACTTCCGTGCGGTCTTCCAAGACCAGCACGTAATTGTCATTGCTGTTTGATTCCATTGCTTGATAATTTTAATGATGAATACTGTTATCAAGCTGCTAAATTATAGGTATATAAAAAGATTGGAACACTTTTGGGAAAAGCGGGAAATAAAAGGAAAGAATATGAAGTTAACCATTATAAAGATTGATAAATAAAACATTATATATCCGTGTTAAATGAAAAAACCGAAAAATAATATATATCTTTTTTATAAGTTCATATAAGAGATACTGATAAAATATTATTTTATTTGGCTAACTAACTAATTTTAGGTATTTTTGTCACAGGAAAATATTTATTAGAGCAAAAGAAAGCATGATTTTTAATCAGAATGAAATAAAAAAGTTGGCAGAGGGGGATGCACGCACTTTCGAGGCATTGCACCGGACCTTTTTCCCCAAGGTCCATCAGTTTGCCCTCATGCTGCTAAAGAATGCTCAGGATGCCGACGACGTTTGTCAAATCATCTTTATGAAAGTGTGGCTGAGGCGAGCACGGCTTTTAGAGGTCGCCAGCTTGGACAGCTATCTTTTCATGCTTTCAAAGAATTCCATTCTGGATTATCTGTCTTCGAGAAAGATGAAAAATAATGACTCGGACAAGATACCGGAAGAAACGGATGCCGTGACCCCTCACGACAATCTGGTGGCAAGTGACACGCAACTGCTGATAGAAATGGTCGTAGAGAATATGCCCGAGCAGCGACAAACGATCTATCGCATGAGTAGAGAGCAGCATCTGAAAAACGAAGAGATAGCCTCAAGGCTCGGCATACAGAAGAAAACGGTCGAGAATCATCTCAATCTTGCGCTAAAAGATATTAAAAATGAACTGTTCCTGATACTGTTCGTCTCGCTCTTTTGGGTGTAGCTCGCTCCCGATATGTCTTTATAGAATAAAAGAATGATTTTCAGAAAAAGGAAAAACAAATCATAAGCGTTTCATATGACAGACACGATAAGAAAAATAATCGCATATTACGCTCATCATGAGGTAAGACCGGCAACAAGAGAAAAGATTTTGAAGCGGTTGGCAGCGACGAAGGACGACAGTATCGCCACGGAAGCCTATCAACAATTGTGGGATGAGATAGAAACGGAGGAACGTATAGAGAAAAAGCGTATGTTCTTGCGAAACCGTTTGTGGCTGAAAGTCGCAGCAGTCTTCCTGCCTGTACTTATATTCGTCGGATTGGCCGAGTTTTATGTCATTAATAACATGAAGCAGGCAGAAGCTCTCACCTTACAATATAAATATACCCAAGAAGGAGAACGCAAGACATTCGTGTTGCCCGATGGGACGAAGGTGGATATGAAAGGTGGAACGGTAATTCAATATCCGGCAACCTTTGATGGCAAAGAACGCAGACTTTACCTTGTCGGTGAGGCTTTCTTCGACATTCATCACGATAGTGCGAAGCCGTTTCACGTTATAACGCCCTATTTTGATATAACCGACATAGGCACTTCGTTCACTGTGTCGTCCTACATGACGACAGACGAGGTCTACGTCTATGTGAAAACCGGCTGTGTGGAACTCCACCCGGAAAAGGGACGCACCACATACAGGCTCTCGGAAGACGAGAGTCTTTCGTACAACGTGAAGAACGGAAGCGTCAACGTGGGCAGAGGACTTCCAAAGTTAGTGCCCGCATGGAAAACGGCACAAATCACCATTGACAATATGACGTTGGAAGAAACGATGAACAAGCTTTCTGAGGTTTACGGCGTTAAAATTTCTATCCGTTCAAGGAAGAACCGTCGTCAATGTGTCACTGCACACTTCAACCGTGGGGAGACTCTTGAAGGAGCCCTTAGGGTCATAGGCAACATCTTTCCTGATTTCCAATACAAAATTGATGGAGACAGTGTTGTCATATACTGAGGTTCGTCGGTAAACGCATGCCGGGCGAGCGAGGCACCATGTTGCCTGTCGTGTGTAAAATGGCTGAGATTGCGCGGTAATACGAGTCATATTGCGCGATGAGACTAGCCATATTGCACGACGAAATAGCTGAGATTGGAAAACGAGGTGTAGGTTGTTGATTATCTATTTAGTTGCCAGTTGACGAGCAAACGGGTGAACAAGTTGATTGTTGTGCGGTATGTAGGGACTTTGATTTTGAACTTTGAACATTGAACTTTGACCTTTATGATTCGTCCTGTTATCAAGATGATTTGCAGGCGAGAGGCATGTAGGGACGCACGGCTCGTGCGTCTGCTCAACCGGTGTGCACAAATGACGAAGGAAAAGAGTGCCCTGCAGGCAGAAATCACACACGGGTTGTTGAGCGTTAGCGAACAAATCGAAACAAATCGAACAAATATTGATGCGTAAAAAGATTTGGAAGATCTGGATAGATTTGGTTGATTTCTCGGCGAGGGCGACTGCGACGGGAAACTTGTCCAATACGGACAGACTTTTCAAAAACGGATTTGGATTTACGGTTCTTGGTCTTATTTTTGATATTTTTTATTTTCTGTTGGGTGTAACGGCAATTTTTAAGGTCTTTAGAAATATAAAAACCCAAAAAACAAAAGAAAACCAACAATCAAAAGTCAAAGTTTATGAACACACGAAGACTCTCGGCCCTTGTCGCAGGGGCTTTTCTTGCAGGCTGCATGACGGTTCATGCCCAGACAGTCTCTCTGGGATCGAACAAAGTGACACTAAAGCAAGCGTTTGAAAAAATCGAGAAAGCCTCGAAGTACCGCATTGTCTACAACGCTACATTGATAGACACGTCACGCACACACTCCGTCTCTAAGACAGAGGGGGACGCCTTGGATTTGCTTAAGCTCGTGCTGCAGAGTGCCGACTGCGAATATGAGATTGACGGAAATTACGTCACAGTGCGCCCCAAAGCGTCAAAGAACCGCTCCAAATCTTCAAACGACAACAAGAGAAAAGTTTCAGGAAAAATCACAGATGCCAACGGCGATCCCATTATCGGCGCCACAGTAATGGTCAAAGGTACGACCAATGGAGCCTTTACGGACCTTGATGGCAACTATGTTTTAGCAGACGTGCCCGAGAATGCCGAGATCTCAATATCTTACATCGGTTTTCAACCCGTTACGTTGAAGGCCTTAGACCACAAACTTGCAAAAATAGTTCTTCAAGAAGACAGTAAGGCCTTGAGCGAGGTGGTGGTAGTGGGCTATGGAACGCAGAAACGTGCCAATCTTACTGGTGCAGTGGCAACCATTAGCGCTGACGACATCGGTAACCGTCCTGTCACCACATCTGCAGGTGCATTGCAAGGTGCCGATCCGTCCGTGAACCTGACTTTCAATTCGGGCTCACTTGACTCCGACTATTCCGTTGACATTCGTGGTGTGGCCTCTATCAATGGCGGTACCCCGCTTGTATTGGCAGATGGCATGGAAGTGAGTCTCAACCAAATCAACCCTAACGATATTGAGTCTGTCT
Organism: Segatella maculosa OT 289; assembly: GCF_000243015.1. Lineage (NCBI taxonomy): Bacteria > Pseudomonadati > Bacteroidota > Bacteroidia > Bacteroidales > Prevotellaceae > Segatella > Segatella maculosa. Next base: position 50,106 of record NZ_JH594508.1, on the reverse strand, counting down.
CCATACTTAAAGATGCGTCTGCCTCTTCCATCTATGGAGCCAAGGCCAGTTCGGGCGTTATCCTTATCACAACCAAGAAAGGTAAGGATATGCAAGGAAAAGCCACCATTATGTATAACGGGCGTATAGGCTGGAAACGAAACACCACCTCGACCGATTTTATCCGCAACGGTTATGACTATGTGTCTTTGGTAAATAAATATTACCAATCTTATAACAACAAGCAATGGCTTTCTTATGATGACGAAGGCATGCAGATGTTACTGGACCGAAGGAATGACAAGACGGAGAACCCTAATCGGCCATGGGTTATGACGGATAACCGAGGACGTTATATGTATTATGCGAACTTTGATTGGTACAATTATTTCTTCCGTCAAACCCGGCCGGAGAACGAACACAATGTATCCGTCACGGGCGGTAATGACAAAATGAACTATTTTGTAAGCGGACGAATACTGGATCAGGATGGTATCTTCAAAATATATCACGACAAATACCACAACTATTCATTCCGTGGAAAGCTCAGTGCAAAGCTGAATAAATTGTTCACCTATACCGGGAATGTCAATTTCAATACGACTGAATACAAATATGCCGGTTTCAAGGACGAGCAGCAGACGCTGTATTTCCTCAGTTATAATCTGTTCCCCAATGTTGTGCCGCGTAATCCTGATGGGACGATCGTGCAATATATCAATCAGATGACAGGCAATTCGCCCCTTGGTGGGGGCCATGCCGGTTTCCTGACCGCAAACGAAGCGAGGAACCGGCGTACAAACAAAGACTTGGTGCTTACCAATCAGTTGGATTTGGAAGTGAACAAGGAATTGATATTCACATTCTCATATGCCTATAAAGACCGCAACCGTGTGCGCAGCTACCGTGACATGCCTTTTGAATATTCACGACAGGAAGGGGTCACGCAGACTTTCACGTCTGGAACGATAAAAGACTATTATCAAGAAACCCACGTCAATATCCGTGACCATAACCTTAACATATACGGGACCTATCAACACACATGGGACAAACGACACAACTTCAAAGCCGTCGGTGGTATGCAATATGAAGATTATCGTAGCAACGAACTCTCTGTCACCAAGAATGATTTGCTGAGCAAAGAATTGGCTTCCATGAGCATTGCCACAGGAGAGACCGTTACGACACAAGAGATCAATGCGTTCCGCACACTCGGTTATTTCGGTCGTCTCAACTACGATTATATGGGCAAATACCTTGTCGAGGCAAGTGGTCGTTGGGACGGTACGTCTCGTTTTGCAAGCCATGACAGATGGGGGTTCTTCCCGTCAGCTTCGTTTGGCTGGAGAGTGAGTGATGAGAAATTCTTCGAACCGCTCCATCGTTTCTGGGATAATGCGAAGTTACGATTCTCATTGGGAAGTCTCGGAAACCAGCAGGTTGACACTTATGCATATTTCGACGAGATTTCAACAGACAATTCGATGAGCTATACCTTTGATGGACTCAATAGAGCTTATTACGCAAGTGTTTCGAATCCTAAGTCGGCAAACCTGACATGGGAAACGATAACCACCTACAACCTTGGTATTGATTTGGCATTCTTGAGAAACAGGTTGACAGTTACTGCCGACTATTTCATCAGATATACGAAGGACATGCTCACTCATTCACTGACACTACCTGCTGTCTTCGGTGCAGAGGCCCCCAAAGCCAATTGTGCAGATTTACGTACGAATGGTTGGGAATTATATGTTGGCTGGAACGATCAGTTTAAGGTTGCAGGCAGACCTTTACGTTATCATGTGTCGGCAACCATAGGCGACTATAAGTCTACGATTACCAAGTTTGACAATCCCAACAAACTCATATCCGATTATTATGAGGGCATGACGTTGGGCGACATGTGGGGCTATAAAGTTGGCGGACTGTTTAAGTCTGATGATGAAGCAGCCCAATATCAAGCAAGAATAAACGATAAAGCGGTAAACAACAGAGTCTATAACTCAAAAACAGACAACCGTCTTCGTGCCGGCGACGTGAAGTTTCTGGATTTAGATGGTGACAATGTCATATCGGAGGGCTCTGGAACGGTCAATAACCCCGGTGACAAGCGTATCATCGGTAATAATCTGCCAAGATACTCTTATTCTTTCCGCTTAGGAGCAGAATATGAAGGCATTGACTTCTCGGTGTTCTTCCAAGGTGTCGGTAAGCAGAATTGGTATCCAACCCAATATGCCTACACCTTCTGGGGGCCTTATTCCTTGCCGTCAGTCTCTTTCATCCCAACTGACTTTGAAAGTAAAGTGTGGTCGGAGGCTAACCCCGACGCATACTTCCCCCGACCACGTGGTAACCAAGCCTACAGTGCAGGTGCACTCAACGTGTATAACGACCGGTATTTACAAAATGCAGCTTATTTGCGGCTCAAGAATCTTTCCATAGGTTATACCTTGCCCATCAAGAATAATAAAATATTAAAGAAGGCAAGAGTCTACGTGGCTTGTGAGAACTTGTTTTATTGGTCGCCGATGAAGAAATATACAAAGGCTGTTGACCCAGAACTGGTGAACAGTACTTCTACCTACCAAAGTAAGTCTGGTGTGGGTTACGGATTCTCTAAATCCATATCTGTAGGAGCAGACATAACTTTTTAAACTTGTATCATCATGAATAAAAATAATTTTTTCAGTAGCCTGACTTTATTGGGCTTGTTCGTTTTTTCTTCTTGTAACTTGGATTTGGCTCCAGAAGATACGCTTAGTCCGAAAACGTATTTCAAGAACGGGCCGCAGCTCGAGTTGTGGACAAACCATTTTTATAGCTTGTTTCCCGATGTTGACGACCTTGCCAAACAGAATGCCGATGACAATATCAGTTCTGAATTGGGTGAGACACTGATGGGACAACGCAGTGCCGCAAGCGAAAACGGATGGACTTGGGAACGCTTGAGAGATATCAACTATTATCTCCAGCACTCCAATCAATGTCCTGACGAGCATGTAAGAAAGCAGTATGATGGGGTAGCCTATTTCTTCCGTGCCTATTTCTATTTTGATAAGGTGAAACGCTATGGTGATGTTCCATGGTATGATCAAGTACTGAACTCTAATGACGACAAGTTGCTCGCTAAGCCGCGTCAAGACAGGGAAATCATTATGGATTCAGTGATGCAGGATTTAGACAAAGCCATTGGAATGCTCCCAACAAAGAAAGATCAGGTGCGTGTAACCAAATGGACAGCTTTGGCACTGAAGAGTCGTGTGGCTCTCTATGAAGGAACATTCCGCAAATACCGTGGCATGAACGATGCTGAGAAATACTTAAAACAAGCTGTAGCCGCCGGAGAGCAATTCATTGATAATAGTGGCTATAGGCTCTACACCAATGGGGCCGAACCCTATCGGACATTGTTCAATAGCATTGACGCTGTCGGTGATGAAATTATACTGGCAAAAAGACATAGCAATACTGCAAATGTGCGCCACAGCATTCCTTTCAACATCATCATCTATCGCCAAAGCTTTACAAAGCGATTTATGAATCATTATTTGATGGCTGACGGAACACGTTTCGAGGATCAGGTAGGCTGGAGGACGATGGACTATGCAGCAGAAACCCGAAACAGGGACCCGCGCATGGCACAGACCGTACTTTGTCCCGGATATATTCAGGTGGGGGCAACGAAGGAGACGGCTAATGACCTCAGTGCTTTAACAGGTTACCGACCGATAAAATATGTGAATGCTTCGCCCTATGATGGTTCACTCAAAGCCATCACGGATTATCCGCTTTTTAGAGCAGCCGAAGTTTATCTGAATTTTGCTGAGGCAAAGGCTGAGCTCGGCACTTTGACACAGGCTGATTTGGATAAATCAATCAATAGAATAAGGGATAGAGTCGGTATGCCTCATTTGAATATGGCGGTATCCAATTCCAATCCGGACAATCTGCTCTTGCAATATTATCCGAATGTCACAAGAAGTGCGAACACCGGTGTCATCTTGGAGATAAGACGCGAGCGTACCGTGGAGCTTGCATTGGAAGGATTCCGCTTGTGGGATATCTTCCGTTGGAAAGAAGGGCAACAATTGACCAAGGAATTCGAAGGTTGTTACTTCCCCGGTCCGGGCGAATATGACATGAATGGAGATGGAAAGGCTGATGTGTTGCTATACACTACAACCAAGGGAAATTTCAAAGGGGCGGCGTTCAAAATAGGCAAGGATATCATGCTTACCAATAATACATCGGGGAACATACATGCCCTGAGCAACATCGCCATCACTTGGGAGGAAAACCGCGACTATTTATGGCCTATCCCAGCAAGCGAGCGGGTACTGACTGGTGGTATGCTGACACAAAATCCGGGCTGGACGGATAGTACTAACTTTGATTAATATAAAAGGTTCCAAGGCAAGCTGGCCAATGTTTGCTTTGGGACATAATCAATTCATCAATAAGAAAGCTTATGAAAATTTTTAAGAAAAGCATTGTCGCACTGTTTCTTATGACAACGCCGTCAGCGACAGTGGGACAGACATGCAGGGTTGATACGCTGCTTCAATACATGCACGATAAAGGCAAGTCGAAACATGTGATGATTTTCGCCCATCGTGGCAATTGGCGTAACTCGGCGGAGAATTCTGTTCAAGCATTCCAAGATTGTATTGACGAAGGTCTCGACGGTATCGAGGTGGATCTCCAGATGACAAAAGACGGCGTGTTGGTCATTATGCACGATGACACCCTCGACCGCACGACAACAGGCTCTGGAAAGGTGGCCGACCACACGATGGACGAGCTCCGGAAGTTTAACCTGTTAACTCCCATTGGTGTGAAGACCCGCCAAAAGATACCGACCTTCGAGGAGATACTACGGCTCGCAAAGGATAAGATACTTATTCAAGTAGACAAATGGAAACCTTACGGAAAGCAAGTGGCAGAACTTGCGAAGAAGCATGGTTGCGAACGGCAGATTGTCTTGCGGACAACTGACAGCAGCGAGGTGACAAGAAGAAATTATGGAGAAAGCCTGAACGGCCTCATGCTCATGCCCGTGCTTGTTTGCAAAGGGGGCGACGCGGATAATAAAAGATTGGAAGACTTTATCAAGAACTATTCGTCGCCCGTGATGAGTTTCTCTTTCACGCGCGAGGATTTCCCTATTCTCAAGAAAATCCCTGAGTGCAAGAGGGCCGGCTATCGTATTTGGCTTAACTCACTATGGGATACGTTTAACGCAGGGCACGACGACGAGATGGCGGTTACCAACCCCGACAACAGCTACGGGTGGCTAATCGACCATGGAGCAGATATTATCTTCAGTGACAACCCTATGCTATTAAAGAAATATCTGATAAAGATTAATAGGTGGTAGCAAGAGACCATCAGGCAGAAATCAATAATTCCTTAACTTATAACTTCAATTCACATGCAAAAGAAATTCTTATTGCTCGTTTTCTCGGCAGTCGCTGTTTTCAGCACGGCAGCCGAAAACCGTGCAAATTTAATCAGAGAGAAACTACTCAACAGAGATAATCGCTCTGTAATTGTTGCTTCACACCGTGGCGATTGGCGCAATTTCTGCGAAAACTCGCTCGAAGCCATTGATAATGCGGCAAAAATGGGAGTTGACATCGTTGAAATAGATGTGCAACGTACAAAAGATGGACAGCTTATCCTCATGCATGACCCTAAACTCGATAGGACAACTACGGGAAAGGGACTCATTGCAGACACGACATTGGCTTATATCAAGACCTTACACTTGAAAAATGGCTGTAACATTCGTACAATTCATCGTGTGCCGACATTGAGGGAGGCGTTGCTGCATGCCAAAGGGAAAGTGATGCTGAATCTTGACAAGGCCGACAGATACTTTGATCAAGTGTATAAATTAATGCAGGAAACGGGTACGACCAGACAAATTGTCATGAAGGGTACCAAATCTGCCGAGGAGGTAAAAAAGCAATATGGTGATTACCTTAAGGAAGTGATTTATATGCCCATTGTTGATCTTGATAAACCAAACGCAGTTGAACAAATTGAAAAGTTTATCAGTGATATGCACCCGGTTGCTTTTGAGCTTTTGTTTAAGAAGGACACAAATACCATTCCACTGTCTTTACCGGTAAAACTCAAGGGAAAGGCGCTAATCTGGTATAATACCCTTTGGGATACTATGGCTGGTGGACATGACGATGATATGTCTTTGGAAAATCCCGATAAAGGTTATGGCTACCTTATCGATAAACTTGGTGCACGAATTATTCAGACCGACCGTCCACAGTATTTGATTGAATACCTACGTTCACGTAAACTACACGATTGATGGAACTTTTTAACAGAGTACTTTCATTCTATAAAATCCCGTCTCCGGCTGGCAAGCCCGAGACGGATAAAGAAAGGTTCAAGCGTGTCCGCATCATTTCCTTTCTCACCGCAACGTTGGGCTATGGGGTCTATTATGTTTGCCGACTCAGCATGAATGTCATCCGCAAACCAATGGTAGAGGAAGGCTTCCTGTCAGAGACACAGATAGGAATTATCGGTTCCTGCCTTTTCTTCACTTATGCGATTGGTAAGCTATGTAACGGTTTTATTGCCGATAGAAGTAATGTAAAACGATTGATGGTAACGGGGTTGTTGGTCTCGGCATTGGTTAACCTCATTCTCGGTTTTACCGATTCCTTTTTCCTTTTCGCGTTGTTCTGGGGCATCAACGGGTTCTTCCAATCCATGGGGGCTGCTTCGGGTGTAGTCTCTCTGTCAAGATGGTTTGACAGTAGCAACCGAGGCACTTACTATGGCTTTTGGAGTGCCAGCCATAACATCGGTGAGGCAATCACCTTCATTACCATTGCAATCATTGCGACACAGTTTGGCTGGCGTTATGCATTGATTGGTGCAGGCGTGATAGGTATCGCATATTTTATGGTCATACAAATTGGTATGAAAGATACGCCACAGAAGTATGGCTATTTGTTGGAACAGAAAAGATTGAATAATGAGAAAGGAAATACCGATTTCAATAAAGCGCAAAAGGCTGTCCTGCGTAATCCTGCTATATGGGTTCTGGCTTTAGGCTCAGCTTTCATGTATATTAGCCGATATGCCGTTAATAGCTGGGGTGTTTTCTATCTTGAAACGATGAAAGGCTATTCAACACTGGATGCCAGCTTTATTATCTCCATTAGTTCGGTATGCGGTATTGTTGGAACCATTGCTTCAGGACTTATATCTGACAAGCTCTTTAAGGGCTCTCGAAATGTTCCTGCATTGGTTTTCGGACTGCTGAATGTTGTAGCCTTATGCCTCTTTCTGCTTGTGCCTGGTGTACATTTCGTCATTGATGTCATTGCCATGGTGCTTTTTGGCTTAGGCATAGGTGTATTGATTTGTTTCCTTGGAGGATTGATGGCTGTCGACCTTGCACCTAAGAATGCAGCAGGTGCTGCACTCGGTGTCGTTGGAGTAGCCAGTTATATTGGAGCTGGTGTTCAAGATATTATGAGTGGATGGCTGATAGAAGGTCATAAACATTTTGTAAATGGTTCTGAAGTATATGATTTTACATATATCAATTACTTTTGGATTGGGGCTGCATTGATGTCTGTTATTCTAACTCTTCTTGTTTGGAATGCAAAAGCTAATAACAATTAAGATATAAGAATTACAGATGATCTGTATGACAACAAAACTATTGAATTATTTGCATTTTTTGTTTTCATCCTAAATCAATTTTAAATCTACATTTTGTCAAAATAATTACAAATCTAATAAATAGCGAACCTTTTATTGATGATACAAGTTCGGGATAAGAGTATCCTCTATAAGTTGGGTGTAAATGACAATAATAGGCGTGAAAAGACTTATTCTCTTTATCCTTTAGAGGAATAAGAGACTCTCTAAACGATTTTGAACGAATATAGTCTTACATTCTTTGCTAATATTTGTATGTATTATATAGGCTATATCAAATGACTAAGATGTGGATTATTTTTTATTCGTTCTATCTCAGAACTAACAAGGGATAATATATCTTGTTTAACACGTTTATAGTTGGCTTCGATAGCCTCTTTGAGATTATCGGAGCCATCTTCGTTTTTGAAGTCTGCGATAGTGGGTATAGACTGATAAACTTTCATTTCAGCAGAGACTTTGGCACTATCCACTACAATCTCAGCATGGAAAATTTTCTGCTCAATGCGCTCGTCAAAGTTATCGGACACTGCACCCACAAACATTCCTTGTGTAAGGTTACTGATTTTCGATGCAGGGATAAGGCTGTCCATCTGCGTGGAGATAGAGGTGGACTTGTCATTGCGGTTGATGGTCATAGACTGCCGTTGCTGGAGAACCTTTCCGAAACGTTCTGAGAGAGTCTTGGCTGTTTCCCCAACTACCTGCCCGGAAAAGACATTGCCCACAGTGTTCTGTATCACCTTACTCTCTTTGTCGCCATAATCGCGGGTAAGCTGTGAGAAGTCCTGGAAGCCCAAGCAAACCGCCACCTTGTTGCTTCGAGCGGTAGCAATTAAGTTATCAAGCCCACGGAAGTAGATTGTCGGCAACTCGTCTATAATCACCGAGGATTTGAGTTGTTTCTTCTTGTTAATGAGCTTCACGATACGGCTGTTATACAGACCGAGTGCCGCCGAATAGATATTCTGTCGATCAGGATTATTGCCTACAACCAACACTTTCGGCTCATTGGGATTGTTGATGTCAAGTGAAAAATCATCACCCGTCATCACCCAATAAAGTGCAGGAGAAATCATACGTGATAGCGGTATCTTGGCACTGGCGATCTGTCCCTGCAACTGGTCCTGTGCTCCACCCTCCCATGCGTCCATAAAAGGAGAAAGGTAGTTGGCAAGTTCATCATAGGAAGTGAGTATAGGAAATATCTGTGCATAGGGACGGTTGAGAAATTCGATGGCATGAGGGAAAGTACAATACTTCCCATTCTCATAGATTTTGAGGAACCATATAATGGCAGCCAAAAGAATAATCGGCGACTCCACAAAGAAATCTCCCTGTTTCTGAATCCACGAGCGGTTCAAGTTGAGCATAATCGTGTAGGCACTCTCGTAAGCGTCCGATATGTCCGTCATAAAGGCAGGATTGATGGGATTGCAGCGATGCGATTTCCTCGGATCGTCAAAGTTGATTACATAGAACTGTGGCTTCACCTTGTAGGCATCCAAGTGACTAAGCAGGTGATTGTAAGCAATCTCGGAAAGGTCAGGGAACTTATAGTCATAGATGTACATGGCAAAGCCTTTCTCTATCTGCTGCTTGATGTAGTTGTTCACGATAGCGTAGGACTTACCAGAACCCGGTGTACCGAGCACCATTGAGGCACGAAAGGGGTTTACTACGTTAATCCAGCCATTATTCCACTTCTTTTTATAATAGAAACGTGTGGGCAGATTAATCGAGTATTCATTCTCCATCAACCGGGTTTCCTGCATAAAACTCTCATTCTCCGTATTGAACACATCGTCCATCAGGTTGTTTTTGAGTAAACGGCTCATCCATACGCCACCCATCAGCAGACAGATATAGCCCACAGAGAGTGTGAAGATATAGAGCGAAGCTGCCTCAATCTTTCCTATCGGTAAAGCCAACAGCCACCAGTTGAGAAAGAAAAAGACAAATCCGGAGAAAAGCACTGTCCAAATCTTCGGCCATGTGATTTTTTCTTCCTTAACGCCTTTCGTTCCCAGACAAGAAAGAGCAAGAAACACCACACAAAATAGTTTCGTCCAAAGTATGGACGAAAATAAGCCCGCCGTGCGTTGAAAATTCATCAGAATCTTGTCCACTACGGCTATTGTAAAGTGCCATGTATGGAAAGCCTCGTAACAGAACCAATAACAGTTAATCAAGAGGAATATCACCGATATGCCACGCATAAAGTCCATCACCTTACCCAATGCCCTTAAATCATCTTCTTGTGCCATAGTCATATTGTTTTGAAGCCTCCCCCGTCCCCTCCAAAAGGAGGGGAGAAAGAAACGCCCGTTTATTGAATGAGCTTATATTAACGTTTTCTGTGCCTAAGATTTACCTTACTTTGTCTACGGAGTTTACGTTGCCAAGCTGCTTCCTTCCAATCGTCATTGCCCGTAGATGTGAAAGAGTCACTCACCATGTCCCCAATAAGTTCATCAATAAGGTTGTCACCTTCCTCTGCATTTGATTGTAAAGGTTGGCCAGTTGCCGATTGTTCCAAATGGACAGACGGACTGCCGTACAGCGTTTCGTCCAAGAATGGGTTGTCCGTTGGATTGGAGAAATAACTATTGAATATATTGGCAGTATATCCCTTGCCCAACCGTGAGCCATTGAGAGCAATACCCTCTTTATCATCAATGAAGGTAATGCCATAGATACGTCCGCCTTCGTTCTTTCGGATTACCACACGCAAGCTCTGTTCCTCCAATCGCTGTCGAAGTTCTTCCTCTGTCTTTGGAGAGGTACGCATTGTTTGTAACACCCTGTACCTTATGATTGATATCAATGGCTTGATAGCTTGTTTGGATTTCTGCATCTTGTTCTGCACGGCAGTATAGCCCACACCACGCCCGATGTCCGAGGCGTTAATGGGTGTGCTTATTTTGTAGCCCTTGTCGTCAGTCGGAACATAGACCAGTCCGTCATATTTCTTTCCTCGGAACTCAGTCTTGACTTCCTCCACAGTAAGATTGTATGCAGAAAGGATGGCATTCAATTCTCCGAGTGAACAGAACTTATAACGCTTCAGCACCGTGCGGACAACACTTGCGACCTGCTCTTTGATATTTCCTTTTGTGGTATCCACCTTGGGCGTTTCTGTTACCGCTTTCTCACTAACCTTTGAACTCGGAATAAGGTTATACTTCCTTTCCGAAGCATCGGTAATCTTCTTGCTCCTTCGCTTTTCAAACCTGTCGTTGATTTTTTTTCCCTCTCCGTCCACTCGAAGCGACACGATGTGTATATGCTCACGGGCGATGTCGTTGTGCTTGAACACGATATAAGGCTGTTTGCCATAACCAAGTGCTTCCATATACTCCTTGGCAATCTGCATAAGCGTTTCATCGGATAGTTTTTCGTCCGGGTGCGGATTGAGCGAACAATGGAACACCGTCTTCTTCGTTCGGCATTTTTTAGGTATCAAAGCCTGCATATCGGCCAGTACATCCTCCATCGTGTAATTACCATCGTTGCTTTGATACAGTTCAGCTGCAAGAAGGATGCTCGCTTCTCCTTTCTCCACTTTCTTGAAGTTGTAGCCGAGTGCCCCTCCAAGGTTCTCTGTTGCTGAAATCTTGGCAATCATCTTTTGCGGTAGTCAATGGTAAGATTGATTGCCTGCTCCTGCAAAGTGATGATTTGAGCAGACAGTTTCTCCAACTTCTCAAGCATAATCTGTGCAGTCTTCACGCTGTGATAACTGTTGATGGCACGCACGGCTTGGTTATACAGCACGCCAATCTTATGGATTTGTGCCGTCAATTCCGAGAGTTTTCGGTAATATTCCACAGCGGATTTATCCACCGTTATTACCTTGAAATGCTCTCCAAGAATACGAGCGCGTACGAAATCCGACTTCGTTTCTGCCCCTGAACGCTGAAACAAATCAATCGCCCTTTGCTGGTCTTTGGGGTTGGGCAACCGCACATGCCAGTTGTCCCAACGAGGCTTTTCTGCCTTTTTTCGTTCTAAACGATATTCTGTACCTTTATTCATATTCATTTGGTCTTCTAATTACGACTTTGGAGTAATTCATCTCCCCTTCGGGGCAAGGGTCTTTGTGGTACAAACGGCGGTTTGTGTTACAAAGACACACCTTGCCAATATCAAGAGCTGATGCGATGGAAGCATCCACCTGTAAGGGTGTCCGCTTCGGGTAGTTTACCTCCATGTTCTCTATCCGCCTGCAAAGTTACGGCGGATTTCCAAATATCTCATTATCAGTAATATTCCCTCTTTTTCCTTTCATTTCCCTATACTTCACAGGCATAGAAAAATCTATCGAAAAAGCTTTTATTTTGCAGACAGAACGAGCGGACAATCGCTCGAACAAACGTTCAAAAGGACGATAAAAAGTTCGGGAAACAGATTGTTCGATTTATCGATAGTTCGACAATTCGAAATGTCGATTTCTCGACATTTCGATCTCTCGACAAGCTGAAAGGTTGATAGACCAAATGATTGATAAATCGAATGACCGATAGGTTAGTAAGACAAACGACAAAATAAACAATCAGTTGTTCTATCGAATAATCAAACGTTCAAACGGCATATCGCCCAAAAGACAGTTCAACAAATAAAAATATCTATCGCAATGGAACAGACAAACTCATCGCCCATCTTTCTGGGCTTTTCCTCCCAGAAGGGAGGTGTCGGAAAAAGCACGCTGGCAGAAATCGTCAGTAGCATCCTCTATTATGAGAAAGGCATCGAACTCTTCATCGTGGACTGCGACCTGTCGCAGGATTCCTTTTACAAGCTCCGCCAAAGGGAGAAGACCTTTGTTGAGGGTGATCCCTTGGTCTCCGAGCAGATGAACAACTATTTCTCTGCACTGGGGCGTGTCTCCTACCGTGTGCTTAAGGCAGACCCGAAGAGTGCCATCGCCAAAGCTGAAGAACATATCCGCAAAAATTCCAAGAAACGCTTCGATCTGGTGGTCTTCGACTTTCCCGGGCATGCGGGGACGAGCGACCTTCTGGAACTCTCACTTGAAATGGACTATATCCTTTCACCCATCGAGGCAGATGTGCAGTCAATGGTCTCCTGCCTTGCCTATGCCAAGACCATGCAGGACCTGGGAGTTTCTATGACCGGGGCACGCATCAAGGATGTCATGCTCCTTTGGAACAAGGTGGACAGGAGGGTAAAGAGTACGCTGATTGAGAAATACAGCGAATACATCAGGAACGAGGGCTACACGCTGTTTGACGAGCATGTCTATGCCGCCCACCGTTTCAGTCACGAGCTGGAACAATACGGTTTCCGTGGAGCATTCCGTTCCACCTACCTTGCGCCAAGCAAAGCCCTGCGTGCCGGCACGGGGCTGGATGAGATGATTGACAGCCTGCTTACGCATATCAGACTAAAGAAGGAGGCGGGCGATGGCACGGATTGACGAACGGAGGAAAATATTGGAAGCCAAGCTCAAGGAGATGTCGGAGGACGGCGTGATGAAAGGAAAGCCCAAGGAAACGCTTGCCTTCGACCCGCCCAATGAGGATGGAGAAAACGAGCCACAAGAGGCGAAGGAGGTTAGGCCGGTTCAAGGGAAAACTTCGCTTCTCCAAGAAACGAATGCGGAAAGGACAAGGGAAATGCCCCATGAGACTCCCGCGCTCTCATTGGATGATTACCGTACACGCTATTTTCACGCTGTCCGTATCCGCGAAAAGACAGCCTTCACGATGGATGTGGAGACCTTGCAGGTACTAAGGAACGTGCTGCAAGACTTGGGTGAGCGGGTATCGATGGCTTCTTACATAGACAACATTCTCCGTGAGCACCTCAGGGAGCATAAGGAACTGCTCAACAATGCCACGGCAAGACAACGGCGTAAAACAACCATAACAATATAGCATTATGACAACAAACGATTTTCTGATTTTATTCTTGGTATTCAGCAATATTCTTCTGATTGTATATTGCAGTGTCATTTTCTTTCAGGTTTACATAAGAGACAGAAACACCAAGGAAGACAATACGGACAATCCCACTCAGGTAAAGAAAACAGCGTCCGGAACTCAGCATCTTATGGAAGACCGCAAGGATTTGGCAGAGACTGATTACCTTGCTGATTTTATGCTGCAGAGCACAGAGGAACAATGGGAGGATTACAAAGCCAAGTTCTTTATTCCAAGGCGATCCCGAAACAAATCGGGGTTCACGATCAACACAGAGACCTTAACCATACTCCGCAATGTTCTCCGCGATACAAAGGCGGAAACGACGTTGACGGCTTACATAGAGAATATCCTTACCAATCACCTCAAAGCCCATCAGGAGCTTATCAATGAGATTGCAGACAAGCAGAAATTAAAAAACACCTTATACCTGTGAATATGGAAACTGTTCTTTTAGATATTCTCCTTTTCTTGGGTGTTGTTTGGGTGATTTTGGGCATCGCATACCTTTGGAGTTTGTTTCAAGGTTTGAACATAAAACCAAGAAAAGACACTGAAGAAATGAAAGCCGACAAGCAAAGTGCAAGTTCCAAACCTTCTGTTTCCCAAGAGCAAATAGACTGTGCCCGCCATATTCTAGTAGGCAGGAGCAAACCTTTCACTTCCCCGTCTATCCCTGAAGTTCCCGCCATTTCCTCGTCTGAAAATTCAGCCAAAAATCCTGATACTTTTGCAGGGCAAAATACCCAAACAGGGCAGGATACAACCGAAAAGTCGGGAACTGCCGCAGATGAAGACGACAATGAGATGGATGTCGATTATACGATGGACGAACCAGATGAGGACACCATAGCCCGTGAGGAACTGCAATTGGAAATCGGCGGACGAGGTGAAAGCCTGATCGCAGACGATTCTCAGCCCGAAGTATCACCGTCCAGTATCCTCGCAAGGGACATTATCCGTGTCAACGGTTGGCACAGGAATGATGATGCACTCGATGAGGAAAACGAAACGGAGGTTCACGAAACGCTGCAAGCGATACGAGGGACTGAGCTCATGGAATACATGAAAGAAGTCGCACTCGGACAGGAGCAAGACCATCAAAAACTACTCGCTGCCATCCGCAAGGTCGAAGAAACGGAGTTGCAGGAGAATGATACAAAAATGACTTCTGCCCCTGAGACAGACAAAGAAAACAATAACGAGGGAACGACGGAAGAAAAGCCGCTTTCCTACTATCTGTAAAACAATCCATATTGCAAACAGGGAAGGAGCAACGGCCGAAGCGGCTCACTGGTAAAACAATCCCATACGATAAGACAGAGCCAGTTCCACCGTCTCCTCCCATCAAAGATTTATCATTAACAACATAAAATAAAAAGAACAATGAACAACAAAAAGAAAATCACAATGCTGTTCCTGCTGACGGCTACTGCCATAGGAGCATACGCACAAGGCAACGGCATGGCGGGTATCAATGAAGCCACAAAGATGGTAACAAGCTATTTTGATCCCGGAACGAAGCTTATCTATGCTATCGGTGCTGTGGTAGGTCTGATAGGAGGAATAAAAGTGTACAACAAGTTCTCAAGTGGTGACCCCGATACGAGCAAGACCGCAGCCTCTTGGTTCGGTGCGTGTATCTTTCTCATTGTGGCTGCCACAATTCTGAGAAGTTTCTTCCTGTAAGGCGATGGCAGCATTTGAAATCAACAAGGGTGTAGGTCGGACGGTGGAGTTCAAGGGCTTGAAGGCACAGTACCTCTTCCTCTTTGCAGGAGGCTTGCTGGCAGTCTTCATTCTCGTGGTCATTCTCTATCTCTGCGGCATCAGTCAGATAGCCTGTCTTGTCATAGGTGTAGTGGGTGCCACCATAGTGGTGTGGCAAACGTTCACCATGAATAGAAAGTACGGGCAATACGGACTGATGAAGAAAGGAGCAGTACGTATGCACCCACGCTACCTTGTGAACCGCCGTACGGTCTGCCACCTTATCCGTAATCTTCAACCAAAGAAAGCGAAGAAATGAGAAACAAAAGCAAGATAACGACCTTGGAATCGAAGTTCCCACTACTCTCCATAGAGCA
Organism: Segatella maculosa OT 289; assembly: GCF_000243015.1. Lineage (NCBI taxonomy): Bacteria > Pseudomonadati > Bacteroidota > Bacteroidia > Bacteroidales > Prevotellaceae > Segatella > Segatella maculosa. Next base: position 34,385 of record NZ_JH594508.1, on the reverse strand, counting down.
GGGATGTATGGTGAGCAAGGACGCTGACATCACGGTAGCTTTCCGTGTGGAGCTGCCCGAACTCTTCACTGTCACCTCTGCCGAATATGAGGCGATGCACTCTGCCTGGCATAAGGCTATAAAAGTGCTACCCAATTACAGCATCGTACACAAGCAGGACTGGTTCATTAAGGAGGACTACCAAGGAAAACTCTCCGATGGCGGACTGAGCTTCCTTGCCCGTTCCTCCGAAAGGCACTTCAACGAGCGTCCCTATCTCCACCACTCGGTCTATCTCTTCTTGACCAAGACCAACAAGCAGCGTATGGCACAGCAGAGCAACTTTTCTTCGCTCTGCCGTGGACATCTGTTACCCAAGGAAATCACCAACAAGGAGGAGGTGATGAAGTTTATGGAAGCCGTAGACCAGTTCGAGCGTATCATCAACGATACCGAGCAGATAAGGATTGTCCGCATGACAGAAGACGAGTTGGTAGGCACAAATGAAAAGGGCGGACTACTCGACAGGTATTTCTCTCTATCTGAAGAAGGGCATGCGTCTTTGGAGGACATCCGTCTGGGCGCAGATCTTGTGCGCGTGGGCGACAATATGCTTTGTCTACACACACTCTCCGACACGGACGACCTGCCGACAACAGTAAGCACGGACAGCCGATATGAGCGACTGTCCACCGACCGCTCGGATTGCAGGTTGTCCTTTGCCTCGCCAGTAGGGTTGATGCTACCCTGCAACCATATCTATAACCAGTACCTCTTCATCGAGGACAGCGACGCTAACTTGGAACGCTTCGAGAAGCAGGCAAGGAACATGCACTCGCTGGCACGCTACAGCCGTAGCAACCAAATCAACGAGGAATGGATACAGGAGTATCTCAATATTGCCCACTCACAGGGATTGACCTCTATCCGTGCCCACTTCAACGTATTGGCATGGAGCAGCGATAAGGAAGAACTTCGCCAAATCAAGAATGACGTAGGCTCTGCACTTGCTCTTATGGAATGCCACCCTCGCCATAATACCATTGATGCGGCAACGCTCTACTGGGCAGGCATACCCGGCAATGCGGCAGACTTTCCTGCAGAAGAGTCATTTTATACTTTCATCGAGCCTGCCCTCTGCTTCTTTACGGCAGAGACGAACTACAAGGATTCACTCTCTCCCTTCGGCATCAAGATGGCAGACCGTCTTTCAGGAAAGCCTGTTCATCTGGACATATCGGATTTGCCGATGAAGAAAGGTGTCATCACCAACCGTAACAAGTTCATCTTGGGACCTTCGGGCAGTGGCAAGTCTTTCTTCACCAACCACATGGTACGCCAATATTACGAGCAGGGGGCGCACGTCCTCTTGGTTGATACGGGTAACTCATATCAAGGATTGTGTGAACTTATCCACCGCAAGACCAAGGGCGAGGACGGCGTGTATTTCACCTATACCAATGAAAGTCCGATTTCCTTCAACCCTTTTTATACGGACGATTACTTCTTCGATGTAGAGAAAAGGGAGAGTATCTGTACGCTGCTGCTCACGCTATGGAAGAGTGCCGACGAACATATCACTAAGACCGAGGCAGGCGAACTTGGGTCAGCCGTAAACTCCTATATCGAGTTGATCTGTGCTGACCACAGTGTTACCCCCTGTTTTAATACTTTCTATGAGTATCTGCGGGACGTGTACCGCAAGGATATGGAAAAGCGAGACATCAAGGTAACGCTTTCGGACTTCAACATCAACAATCTACTGACTACATTGAAGCAATACTATCGTGGTGGTCGATATGATTTCCTTTTGAACTCGGACAAGAACATCGACCTGCTCTCCAAACGCTTCATCGTCTTTGAAATCGACCAAGTGAAGGACAACAAGGACCTCTTTCCTGTGGTAACGATTATCATCATGGAAGCCTTCATCAATAAGATGCGCCGATTAAAGGGTATCCGCAAGATGATACTCATTGAGGAAGCGTGGAAAGCCATCGCTTCGGCAAACATGGCGGACTACATCAAGTACCTTTATAAGACGGTGAGAAAGTATTTCGGGGAAGCCATTGTCGTAACACAGGAGGTGGACGACATCATCCAGTCGCCCATTGTCAAGGAAAGTATTATTAATAACTCTGACTGCAAGATACTGCTTGACCAGCGCAAGTACATGACCAAGTTCGACGGCATACAGGCGATGCTCGGTCTTTCGGAAAAGGAAAAGAGCCAGATACTCTCCATCAACCAGAACAATGACCCGAACCGACTCTACAAGGAAGTGTGGATAGGTTTGGGCGGTATGCAGAGTGCCGTCTATGCCACGGAGGTGAGCATGGAGGAATACCTCACCTACACCACGGAGGAAACCGAGAAAGTGGAGGTGATGAACAGGGCTGCACAGCTTGGTGGGGATATCGAAACGGCTATCCGTCAGCTTGCCATAGAGAAAAGAAACAATAAAAAGAAATAAGTACAAACCATCAAAACTATAGTAACAATGAAAAAGTACATTTTCATGGCTCTCTTAGGATTGAGCCTTTCTGTTCCCAAAGCCCACGCACAGTGGGTAGTAACCGACCCTGGCAATTTTGCCGGCAACATCGTCAATTCGGTTAAGGAGATAGCAACTGCCTCGAAGACGGTGAAGAATACCCTTGACGGTTTTAAGGAGGTGGAGAAACTTTACAACGACACCAAGAAGTATTACGATGCACTCAAGAAGGTGAACAACTTGATTGGTGATGCCTATAAGGTCAAAGAGTGCATCCTTATGGTGGGTGACATCTCGGAGATTTACGTCACCTCGTATAAGAAGATGCTTTCGGACAAGAATTTCCGCCCTTCAGAACTTGCTGCGATGGCTTCGGGCTATGCCAAGCTCTTGGAACAGAGCGGTGAGAGTCTCAAAGAACTAAAGTCCATCGTCAAGAGTAATGTCTTCTCCATGAACGACCACGAGCGTATGCAGGCAATCGACCGCATTTATACCACGCTTAGGGAAAACCGCTCGCTCGTGTCGTATTACACAAGAAAGAACATCTCCGTGAGCTACGTGCGTGCAAGGGAGAAGAACAACCTTGCCTCTGTCAAGGCACTCTACGGCAATACGGCAAGCAGATATTGGTAAATCCACAGACAAAAAAAGAACTTGAAAGAACTTTCATAAAACACTTTTGCTTATGGATTTTGCCAGTTTACATGAGCTGCTCCGCTCAACCTATGATGAGATGATGCCGCTCTGCGCCCAGATGACAGGCATTGCCAAGGGTATTGCAGGCTTGGGTGCACTCTTTTATATTGCCCTTCGGGTATGGGCTTCCATTGCCCGTGCCGAGGCGATAGACGTTTTTCCGCTTCTCCGTCCCTTCGTGCTGGGCTTTTGCATCATGTTCTTCCCGACAGTCGTACTGGGTACGATGAATGCCGTTCTCTCGCCCGTAGTGCAGGGAACGGAAAGCATGGTGCACCAACAGGAGACCAACTTGGCGGAGCTTACCGCCAAACGTAACCGTCTGCAGGAGGAAGCCTACCTGCGCAATCCCGAAACAGCCTACTTGGTATCCAACGAGAAGTTCGACCAAAAGATAGAGGAGATGGGTATCATCGGACCTGAAGATGCCGTGACGATAGCGGGTATGTATGCCGAGCGTGCTGCCTATCAGACCAAGCAGTGGGTGATGAAAATGGTACACGACCTCTTGGAACTCCTGTTCCATGCCGCGGGGCTTATCATCGACACGTTGCGCACCTTCATACTCATCGTCCTTGCCATTCTCGGTCCGATAGTCTTCGGCATTGCCGTATGGGACGGGTTGTCGGGTTCGCTCACGGCTTGGTTCTCACGCTATATCTCTGTCTACCTGTGGCTGCCTGTCAGCTCTATCTTAACAGCTCTGCTCACCAAGATACAGGTGCTGATGGTACAGAAGGACATCGAAGCGCTCAGTGACCCCAACTACCTGCCTGATTCGGGGACGTGGTACTACATCGTCTTCTTCCTTATCGGTATCGTAGGTTACTTCTGCGTTCCCACCGTTGCAGGCTGGATTATCGAAGCAGGAGGCGGTATCGGCTCTTATGGTCGCAATGTCAATCAAGCCGCACAGCGCGGTGCACAAAGTGCCTACACGGGCGGACGATATGCCGCAGCAGGTGCCGGGTCGGTCATCGGAAATGTCGGTGGACGTATCAAGGGTGCACTGCTTAAAGGAAAATAGAAATGGAGCAATAATGCTTAATTCATCAACAGCTATAAAAGGAAAGAAAAAATGGAATTCAAATCACTTGGTAATATCGAGACCTCATTCAGACAGATAAGACTCTATGCCTTTGTCTTTGCCATCGTCTGCGTGGCAGTAAGCGGTTATGCCGTCTATGCCTCGTACAGCTTCGCCAAGGAGCAACGGGAGAAAATCTATGTGCTTGACCAGGGTAAGTCGCTCATGCTTGCCCTCAGTCAGGATGCAAGTCGTAATCGTCCCGTAGAGGCAAGGGAGCATGTACGTCGTTTCCATGAGCTGTTCTTCACCATTGCGCCTGACAAGGATGCCATTGAGAAGAATATGGAACGTGCCTTCGTACTGTGTGACAAGTCGGCTTTCAACTATTACAAAGACTTGGCAGAGAAGGGCTATTATAACCGTGCCATATCGGGTAATGTCAATCAGCGCATAGAGGTGGACTCTATCCACTGCAACTTTAATACTTACCCTTATGCGGTAACGACCTATGCAAGGGAGTTTATCGTCCGTCAGAGTAACGTTACAGAGCGCAGTCTTGTTACAACCTGTACGCTGCAGAATTCTGTCCGTTCGGACAATAACCCGCAAGGTTTTCTTATGGAGAACTTCCTTGTAAAGGAAAACCGAGATATACAGACCTATAAACGATAAGGCTATGGCAAGGAAAAGAAACTTTTTACTCTCACGTCACTATCTGCGCTTTCACCTGTGGCTCCGCCATCGGTGTGAACGGCTCACGATAAGGCAGAGAAAGGAAATCGTCTATGGGCTGAGTTTCATCTATCTGCTCTGCTCGCTTTGGATGATAGCGCAGTTTTTCCTTCCTCCAAAGAAGGAGAAACTACCCATCCCCATGGGAAAGCTGACGGACAGTCCGATACGGACGGACAGTACTTTACAAGAGTTACACGGCAATTTTTACCTACAACATCATCAAACACTCAAGGAAAATGGATAATAAACAGAAAGAACAAATGAAGAAAGGCTTGGTCTTCGGAGGATTAGGACTGCTGTTTGCCCTCTCGATGTGGTTTATCTTCGCACCGTCGGGCAAGGATAAGACTGCAGCGGAGCAGGGACTCAATGACAGCATCCCGCAGGCAACGACAGAAAAGCTCACCGAAAACAAGCTCAAAGCCTATGAATTAGGCGACAAGGCACACGAGGAGGAACAGACCCGCGAGGAGATGGGCAGGCTGTCGGACTATTTCGCACAGAACACTGCTCCATCAGAGGAGCAGCGTGCAGAGACAGCTGCTTCTACGGCAAAGATAGAAAACTCTATGCATCGCTATGAGGAGAATAATCGCCTTTTGAACTCCTTTTACGCTCCCGATCTACACGAGCAGGAGCGTGAAGCCTTGCGCTCGGAGATAGATAACCTTAAAAAGGAACTCTCTGCCAAAGACAGCAAGGAGGACAATGAAGAGAAACGACAGCTTGCCTTGATGGAAAAGAGCTATCAAATGGCAGCGAAGTATCTTCCCAAGGCTTCTGCCGTTCCACCATCTTTGGGTAATGACTTTACCGAGGGTAAAGGGCAAACGGCAACGAACAAAGGTCAGAGTATGGGCAGTAATATAAGCGGAGGTTCGGCCGACTTGCCTGCAATGGAAATCTTGGCGGAACGCAAACAGGTAGTGTCCTCACTGGGGCAGCCGATGAGCGATGCTGACTTCATCAAGGAGTATGGCACGAAAGCACGCAACTTGGGCTTCCATTCGCTCGCAAGTGCGGCTGCACCCACGATGCGCAACACACTCAAAGTGGTGGTGGACAGGACAACGACGCTCAAAGAGGGTGATAATGTCGTGCTCCGTCTGCTTGAAAGTGCCAAAGTGCAGGGCTTGCGTATTCCACGACAGAGCCGACTGATAGCCGTCGCTAAGATTGAGGGTAACCGTATGCACCTGCTTGTCAAAAGCATTGAGGTGGACGGACATATCATAGCCGTCAAGCTCTCGGCATACGATATAGACGGACAGGAGGGCGTGTATATCCCAGGTTCGGAGGATATCAATGCGCTTAAGGAAGTCGGGGCGAACATCGGTGGTTCAATGGGAACCTCCTTTACCTTCGTTTCCTCTGCCAAGGAGCAGATTATCTCCGAGGCTGCCCGCGGGGTGATGCAGGGCGCAAGTCAGCTGCTTCAGAAGAAACTGCGTACTATCAAGGTTACGCTCAAGGGTGGCTACCGCCTTTTCTTGGTTCAGAGCAAATAAAACAATCGAAAATGATAAGTAAAAAATAACATCAAATAAAAAAGGAACAATGAAGAAAATTATTTTATCAATGGCTATGCTTGCCATGGTGGGAGCAACAGCCACAGCACAGGAAAACAATGATGGTCTGACACCATGCCGTCCGCTTACTTCGGACGAACTTTTTCAAGGTATGAGCCGTGCCATACCAACGGGGCGTGTCGTACTACCGTATGGTCTTGACGTTACCTTTGACAAGACCGTGCATCTTATCTTCCCTTCTGCTATCCGCTATGTAGACTTAGGTTCACAGAACATCATCGCAGGGAAAGCGGAGGATGCTGAGAACGTACTGCGTGTAAAGGCTTCGGTGAAGGATTTTGAAACGGAGACAAATATGAGTGTCATCTGTGAGGACGGCTCTTTCTATGCTTTCAACGTAAAGTATGCCGATGAGCCGGAGAAGCTCAGCATAGAGATGAAAGACTTTCTTTCCACGACGGAAGGCAGGCTGCCAAGCAACCGCTCTGACATTTACTTTAAGGAACTTGGTAACGAGTCACCCGTATTAGTAAAGCTGATGATGCAAACTATCTATCAGAACGACAAGCGTACTATCAAGCATATCGGTGCACAGCAGTTCGGCATGAAGTTCCTGCTTCGTGGCTTGTATGCCCATAACGGCTTGCTGTATTTCCACATTCGTATGGAAAACGGCACAAACATGCCGTACTCAGTGGATTTCATCACCTTTAAGGTGGTGGATAAGAAGATGGCAAAGCGCACCGCTATACAGGAACAGGTGTTGCAGCCGCTTCGTGCCTATCATCAGGTAATGCAGGTGCGTGGCATGGGCAGTGAACACGCTGTGTTTGCGCTCGAGCAGTTCTCTCTTGCAGAAGACAAGCAGCTTGAAGTGACACTCTATGAAAAAAATGGCGGTCGTACACTGACCTTCCATGTAACGGCAGAAGACCTGCAGCTGGCAAAGAAGATTGATAACCTCAAACTGAAATGGTAGACATTATGAAGAAGAAAATCATTTTATCGGTTTGTGCAGTGGTGGCAATGGCTTTTAGCTTGCCATCGCAGGCACAGCGACTTATCCCCAAGCAAAGGGGCATAGAGGTCGTAGCGAGTGCTCCGCTTATCAAGGGAGAAAAGTTCCTTGCAGCTGACAATTTCGGCATGGGAGCATCACTCACCCGTTATCTGGGTCGTGAGAACTATACCTTTGTTATGGCAGAGTATGAACAGCAGAATATTCCGTACCGAGATTATAACGTAAAACTCAAGGATGCACTCTTGCAGGTGGGCTATATGCACCCCGTTCTTTTCGATAGAGGTAAAAACGTGTTTCTTTATGGCGGCATATCCGCCTTGGGTGGCTATGAGCAACTGAATGAGGACAAAAAGCTGCTGCCCGATGGGGCGACACTGCTCGACCGCTCTCGCTTTGTCTATGGCGGTGCCGTGCATGGCTCGGTGGAAGTGTTCCTCACGGACAGGGTTCTTTTTCTTGTAAAGGCACAGGGACGTTTCCTATTTGGAACGGACGTGCATCGTTTCCGTCCGGCTGTTTCAGCAGGACTAAGGTTTAACTTTTAAGTAGAAGAAAAGATGAAGAAGATATTGAATACGATATGGGTAATGGGTGTGCTGACCCTTGCCGTGTTTTGCCTATCTGCTTGTGATAGGGATTTGGATGTTCAGCAGTCTTATCCGTTTACGGTGGAGACAATGCCGGTTCAGAAGGACATCATAAGGGGGCAGACGGCTGAGATACGCTGCACGCTGAAGCGAGGCGGTGAGTTTGCCGACACTCGCTATACGATACGTTATTTCCAGTCTGATGGCAAAGGTTTGCTAAGAAATGATAACGGTATGGTGTTCAAGCCTAACGACCGCTATCCGCTGACGAAGGATGTGTTCCGCTTGTACTACACTTCGTTGTCATCTGACCGTCAGACGATTGATGTATATGTGGAGGATAATTTCGGCAGGGTTCAGCAGCTGACCTTTAGTTTTAACAACGAGCGGGAAGAGGGCAAGGATAAGCCTGCATCTTCTCGCCACTAAGACCATAATTGATGCGAACGATAAATGCTTTCATTTTACTTTGTGTATTCTGCCTGTTCTGTCAGCCGACCCTTGCCCAGCGCAGGGTGCGGCTGGCAGACTTGCCACCTTTTGAGCGTGCAGTTGTCGTAGTGAAATACTTTGAGGGTATGCACGGCTGGAAGAATTATCCGTATGTTGGATATGGGCATCAGCTGCAACCAGGAGAGCGTTTCACAGCGGATATGACGGAACGGCAGGCAGACTCCCTGCTCCGTGCCGACCTTTGGAAATGCTTTGAACACTTCAAAGGGTATGGTAAGGATGCCCTGCTGCTGACCTTGCTTGCCTACAATGTGGGTGTAGGGCGATTGCTTGGATATGGTAAGCACCCAAAGAGTAAGCTACTGCGAAAGATAGAGGCTGGAGATAGAAACTTCTATTGGGAGTATGTTTCGTTTTGCCGATATAAGGGTAAAGTTTTGAATGGGTTAGTCAAACGCCGAAAGGTTGAGTTTGCGTTGTTCTTTATCATCTGACTATATTAAACCAAGAATTATTCCTATGATGTTGTTTCTATTTTGCTGAAAAATTGTAACTTTGTATTACGATTAAATAGGATAAGCAATGAATAAAGAAACAAAAAAGGTACTCTTCGTCTTATTGAATGAGTACACAGATTGGGAAGGTGCTTTTCTCTCTACAGCCCTTCATGTTGGCGTAATACCAGGTAGTGAAATCAAGTACAGAGTGCATACAGTTGCTCCGACATTAGATGCAGTCTGTTCCATTGGTGGATTCAAAACGTTACCTGATTATTCTTTTGAGAATATGCCCAAAGACTATGCAGCCTTAGTCCTTATCGGTGGCAATCGATGGGATTCACCTGAAGCAGAACTTGTTGCGCCATTGGTACAAGAAGCATTGGATAAGGGTAAAATAGTAGGAGCGATATGCAACGGAGCATCGTTTCTGTGTGCTCATGGCTTCTTGAACAACGTAAAACATACGGGTAATGGTCTCGACCAACTTAAACAATGGGGTGGTGAAAGATACACGAACGAAACAGGATATGTGAACGCACAGGCTGTAAGTGATAAAAACATCGTTACAGCAAATATTACTGGTCACTTGGAGTTCACTCGTGAAATGCTCTTACTTCTGAAAGCCAATACCTCGGAAAAGATTGCAGCTTGGTATGACTTTTATAAGAATGGATTTGTAAAATAGTAGTCATACTACTAAATAAAATTGATGCGTGGAGTACATCGTCTCCACGCATCAATTTTATAGTTAGCAATCACACATACATCTTATTTTATGGATGCGGTTCTGGCTGAGGTCCTGGATTGGGATGTTCCTCACCAGACTTCTTGTCAGGTGCTGAAACACGTTCGTAGCTCACGCCAGTAAGTGTAAAATACTTCTTTGAAGGGGTGAGATGTACCACAGGTTTCGTAATATGAACCTTTGGGTTGAACTCCGTTTTTCCCTTCTCAACCAATTTACTCTGGAAAGAAGGTGTAAGTGTCCCGATGTCTCCGAAGTCTACAATGTCTCCGTTCTCAACGTGCTTCTTTGCTATCTCAGCTGCAAGTCTGAGAACAGCCTCGACTTCTGCACCTGTGAACGTTGTAGCGTGTGCCACTTCATCACAGAAACTACGATGATCAACTCTCTTTCGTCCTGTAGGATGAGCCTGCACAACGATTTTCCCTTTCAAATTTCCAACTGTTCCTTTACGCTCCTTTAGCGTATAAGCAATGGGTCTGTTCGCCATAGTCATTAGTGTTGCCCCCGATTGTTAAGCCTTTGGAGGCTGGGGCTTTATCCTCCTCAACTTGTTAATAGATTTATATCAAAAAGGTAAGAAATTTCTTGATTATCTCCAAGAAAAGCACATATTTCTTTTGACACTTATCAACCCTTTTTCGCAAAGGGGTTCACCTAAATGAGTAAAACTATCTACCTATTATCAGAAAAGGGTCTACCTTTTTCGTCAAAAGGGTCTACCTTTTCAATTAAAAAGGTCTACCTTTTTTGCCGAAAAGGTAGACCCTTTTTGAAGAAACTGACAAACCTCTTCTGTAGATTTGGATATGGTTAATTAATAACCCTAATGAGAATATGCAGTATTTGGCTTTCACCTTGTCCGCCAATTTTCAATTCATCCGCATAGTTGTAGATGATGTCCTCAATCTCTGTCTTCATATCTCTGATAATTTAATGGTTCATACTTTATGCTGTTGCTTTCATTCTTCGGCTTATAAGACCTCGATTGGCATTCACAAGGTTTACTATCTGCTCGTGATATGCTGTGTTCTTGTTGCACACTCCACGACTTTGCACCACTTCCAATGTCCGTAATGATACTTCAATAGTTTCTATTCTCTTGCCTTCAATGGTAGCCGAAAGGATAAGGGAGTCTTCCTTAAGGTAGTATGCATTAGAAAATACGCAATGGTGCATTGATACACCTTCTTCCAAATGTTCCTGCACGCTCTCCAATACGTGGACTTGGATTGTGCCATCTGTAAAACAGATACCGAAAAACTTGGATTTGAGTTCCTTGAAGCGTTTCTCATCTTCGATTGCCTTCTGCTGCTTCTGTTCTATCTCCTCCCTTTCACGCAGTTTGAGAAGTTCCTCGTGCCTGCGGTCGTGTTCGCCTTTAAGGTCTGTGGGGCATAAATACTTTGGATTATGAATATCCTTTCCTAATCTTCTAAGTGTATCTACATAATCACTCCAAAGAGAAATGTCTGCTATCTCATAGCCGTTACGAACTGCAATTTTGTAGGACTGCCATAGTTCCTCAAAAGTCCTCCTGTTGCCAAGAAAGTAACGTAAATGGTCTGTGCTACCTGCCTTTAGTAATGTTTCCACACGGCTGTCTGTAAGCAATGCAGGAATAAGTTGGGTAGGCACGATACCATAGAAATTATCCTTAAAACCATTTCTACGAAGTATGTCTGTAACCTTGAACTTCGGATATATCGGTGAGTAGGCAATATGCTGATAGGCTTCATTATCGTTACGGATTGCCATAGGACTATAATAGGAAAAGGTATCAACATAGTGTCCCAATACCCTCTGTATGGCAACCACGGCTTTTCGTCCCTGCATATTCCACCAACATTGCCCAATCTCAATTATAGAAGTCTGTGCTTTGTAACCTTTCTCCATACCCACAATAAGTAGGAACATACGCAATACTTGAAACTCTCCACAAGTGGTAAGTATGGTGAAATATTGCTTCTGCTGCAACTTGCGCTCATAGGTTTCTTTGACCTGCAACTTTGCCCTACAATGAGGGCAAGTGCAAGTTTCTCTATGTTTGTTCATTACCCAACTATGCCCACAATCCATACAAGTGGTACGACCTTTTGGCAAGCGGTAGGAGAAGTGGTCTATGCACTCACGGAATGCCCATTTGCTCTGTGTCTTGGTTATCGGGCGAAGATGCTTGCTTTGTTCCAAAACTGCCTTTTCAAATTTGTTTCTCGGTTTCATAGGCTTAAAAATCAAATAGTGATGGTTGTACTTGGGTTGCTATGTTCTCGGTCTTTTTCACTCGTGCGTTACGGCTCTGTAACTTGGCAAGTTCCTCACGCTGATATTGCTTAATGGCTTCCTGTCTTGCTTCGGCTTTTTCTTCCTCCGTTAGTTCCACAACGTGATTAACGGCAACTTGGCAAGAAACAGCCTTGCCGACCTCTATATCGTCCTCATCGTAGTAGTGAACAGCCATAGAGAAGATTTCATCATCATCAAAGCCGTTGCAACCGCTTTTCTGCACTTCATTAAGAATGTAGGTGATGCACTCCTCGATATTCTTGTTCGGCTTCATCAAGTTAGGGGCAAACAAGGGGTCTGTCATAGCACGCTGATTGAGATACTCGGCTATTGTCCGTGTGAAATGTTCTGTTCCTTTCATATTGCTTAGTATTTTGGGATTTCTACTATTTGATTGATACGCCCATATAGGTAGGCTCTTAGGCTTGTTCTGTCGGGTGCGTAATACTCTGTCCATTGCCCGTACTGATTGATAAGGTATTTCTTCAGTACATCAAAGAAGTCAAAGCGATAGCCTTGCAGGGGAACAGCTGTACGGAAATAGGTGTTTGAGTTCACCGCTTCACATAGCCAATTCTTTTCCTCACGGCTCATCATTTCGCCACGATAGAGTTTCATACGCAGGAGATATACTTTGCTGTTACAAAGGCTCTCCAACGGGGGAACGTCCCATTGTACAAACTTAATTGCCAACACTTGCTCACTTTTTTCAGCCACAGGGTTAATGCGGTAATGAGAGGAGGAGCTATATCCTTTTCTGTTCATCGAAGATGTTGTATTTACTTTTTGCTTATCCATAGCGACATTTTTTTTATGCGTCCAAAGATCGGAGTATGCTGATTCCTTTTTGTAGCAAAATCAAGGTAGCGGGGCGAGGCCTGCACAAGGTTTTGGCGGAAAATACTACCCGAAGTGAAATGTAGGTGTGGAGATTTTCCAGACAAACCAAGCGGCACAGACCTTTTGAAAGCCACAAGCCCCGTACTACCTTTGCGGATAAAAAGGGAAAAGCATCCGTCTCCTTGTTATCGCATATTGTGGAGCATTGGAAAAGAAGCGAAAGTGCAACGCCTGTAGTGGAAAATAGAAAAGGTGGCTATCTCGAAATGTGAGATAACCACCTAATGAACGATAAATGAAAGGTATTGCAGAGCCGTGCTTCTCAAAGCACGCATAGCAGGATGGCACAGAGTATCGCCAGCCAGAAGAGAATGCTCAGCAGCGTAATTGTCACTTTCAGAATTATCCGGACAATAAAGCGTAGTATCAGAAAACCTACAATGACAGAGATGGCAGTTATAACTTGCGGCGTTACAATCTTCGAGATAAGCCAAATGGCACCGATAACGATAGAAAGCAGGATAGCGAGTTCGATGAAGCGTGTCCAACCGAAGCGGCGGACTTGCTTGGGAGAAATCGGCTGCTGCTTGATATTATCGGTTTTGTTCGATGCGTCTGCCTTGATGAAGGCAGGTGTGTGAACGATTTCGTTAAGCCGTGAGGACAATGGAAGCTCGCTTCTATTGTCTCGGCGAGAAATCGCACTTTTAAGAACGTCTTAATTCATGATGATTGTATTCATATCGGAGCTTTTAATAGTTTCAAGAGCAGTTACAAGATATTCTGCCTCACAAAGCCAAGTGTTTGCTCAAACTCTTGGTGTGTGGGGAAGAATAGTTATCTTGGCTCTTGACACTACAAAAGCTCCCGATGGTGTTACATCAAGTCATGTTCTCACTATCGACGGTTGGCAGACCATTAACCTCGATGATCAGAACGATTGTCCCTGTCAGTTCGGTGTAGAGTTTCTCATACTCTGGACTTGCACCAAAGTCGTCCGTCAGTTCATACTTATCGAAAACGCTTTGCACAGCTTTGTTCTTCAGAAGCATTGGTGTTAGTCTTTCAGGAAGAGGAGAAGGAAGTTCTTTCTCGAACTCATTCTCTAAGACGGATACAAGCGTGTCATACTTGGAAAAGTGCAAACCTTGGTATAAGACTTCACTTGCCATTGTCTCCGCCTCTGGGTGAGAAAAACCTTGTGCTATAGCATCGCAGTAAGAAGTTAGGGCTTCATCAGCTCTTGCCGTTATGAATGGATTGTCACTCAGCATTTCAGGGAAATGCTCACTAAGATAAGTCTCTAACTTCAAACGGAAGTAAGAAAGCTCTTTCTTTGTTGTTGTCATAATCTTCTTGGTTTAGGGTTGTACATTATTTTGAGTTGATGCCCATAGCAACTTTGAACTTGTCTAACTTGCCAGCCAACTGTTCCATATCGTGTTCTATTTTCTTATTGGTAATACGGGCATATATTTGTGTCGTTTTAATGTTGGTATGTCCCAGCATCTTCGACACACTTTCCATAGGAACGCCCTTGCTGAGCGACATGGTCGCAAATGTATGCCGGGCAAGATGGAAGGTCAGATTCTTCTTGACACCGCAAAGGTCGGCAATTTCTTTTAAATATGCGTTGGTTTTTTGATTCGTTAGGATGGGAAATAGTTTGCCGTCCCGATAGGTCTTATGACTGTACTTGGCAATGATACTCTTGGGAATGTCAAGCAATAAAACATTTGTCTCCACACTTGTTTTCTGCCTCTTGGTCATAATCCACTGCTTATCATCAAGTGTTACGATATTGTCCGGCGTAAGGTTGGACACGTCTATATATGCCAGACCTGTAAAGCAAGAGAAGATGAAAACATCCCTTACCAGTTCCAGGCGGTTGATACCGAAATCCTTGTTGGCAATCTTCATGATTTCCTCATCCGTGAGGAAGCCACGGTTTACCGGTTCCAAGTGGAAATGATGATTTATGAACGGGTCGTGGTTCAACACGCCCATCTTCCTTCCCAGTATGGTGATGGTCTTGAAAGTCTTCATCGTTTTCGTGGCCGTATTGGGATTCTGCCCAGCGGTTGTACGCAGATAAATGTCAAAGTCATGAATGACAGTGAATGTCAGTTCAGACAGGCGAATGTCACAGCGCTTGTACTTTTCGTTCAAGAAGGCCGCAAAGTGTTTCTTGCACACGTTGTATTTCTGCAACGTTGCCACACTCACCGAGACACCAACCTGTTCCTGTATGTCCGTATTATGCTTCTCGAAAAGCTGCATGAGTGTGCAGACATTACCCTGCCTGCCAAGATACTCGGACTTGATGCGTTCCAAGCACAGGTCGTTTGTCATTTCCAACTTGCGATAGATGGTTTGCAGGTCGTTTTGGATACTGTCCAACTGCAAGTTCATGCTTAGGGCTTCGGTATTGCGTCCTTTCACCCGTTCTCGCGTACTGTCCCATTGGTTCTGTTCAACGGCGACCCCGGCTGAACCTATGCACAACCGTTCGTTGTTAAGATAAATCCTCAACATCACAGGGGTCTTGCCCTCCTTGTTTACATAGTTGCTTCTGAGATAGAAGACTGTTCTGAAAATTGATTTCATACATTGACTGTTTTTAATTGTAGCTGGGTTCATGGGAAATTGTATCCACATCGAAAGGTGTTTTATAGCCTAAATGGATGCAATGAACTTCCATATACCCCACTGCAAAGTTCTACATAATCATTTGAATAACAGCAACATATAAGTACTCTAAACAATCTCTGTACGTACTCTTGGTTACAATTTTTATTCGGCTCATCTTTTTGTAACCAGATTGTAACCGTAGGAGAGTATTTTGGGTGTTTCGGCACCCTCCTTACGTACTCTGAAAAAACATGTAAGTATAAAACAAAAGTATCGCAACTTATTGAAGCTACGATACTTACTGATTTTGTGAAGTGTTTTCTGAAGTCTTCTCCAGAGTACTTCCAGCGGAGAGAGAGGGATTCGAACCCCCGGTGCCTTGCAGCACGACGGTTTTCAAGACCGTTGTAATCGACCACTCTACCATCTCTCCAATGATTTTTAATTACAAACTTTTATCCAAAAAGCGAATGCAAAGGTAATATATATTTTTAGAATGTGCAAACGTTTTGCAAACTTTTTCGTTAGTAAAGAGTAAACATTCAAGCTAGAAGTGCAATTTCTTAATGGGTGATCGTAAGAGTAGACCTCCGTGTTGGAAGTGGACGTTCTTGGCGCGAAACGACAAGGTTATCCGTTTCCAACACGGAGGAATAAAAACGGCCGGCAATACAAAAAATAAAAAAGGGAGACCACTGTCTCCCAAGGATTAATTACTTTTGTATTGTCATATGTACAAGCACTTAACCCGTGAGCAAAGGTACACAATCTACTTGGAAAGAGCCCGATTAGAGGAGGAGTATGATTAAGAGAAACAGACTATGCCAGATCGGGGTAAAAGAACCCACCCGATGGTTCTACGGCGTCGGACGATAGTTCCTTTTTATCATCCGAGCCCTCGGAAAACAGTTTAAGCTTTCTTTTTCTTCCATCCGAGGCCTCGGATAGTGTTTTCTGTTAATTAATTTCATATCTGAGGTCTCGGACAATACTTTTTGTTAATTAATTTCACATCTGAAACCTCAGATAATATTTCCTGTTAATTAATTTTACATCCGAGACCTCGAATAACACTTCCTGTTAATTAATTTCACATCTGAGGCCTCGGATAACAGTTCTTTTTCTATTTAGCTTCCATCTGAGCCGTCGGGCGAGCATTCTTTTTTTGTTTTACTATCTTCCGAGCCGCCGGACGAGTGTTCCTTTTTTGTTTTCCGTTAATCTGATGCTTCAGAGACGCAGTTTTTCCTGTTTTTTCTCCGTAGGGCTCATATCGAACTCACATAGGGTAGAGCGCAGCACGAACTTCCTCGTCATGGAAAGGCGCAAGTATGCGGCCATGCCGCCGGCCAAGACCGTATGGAGGCTGCTCATGCCCTGCATGCGAGAGCATCTCAAGACAACGGAAGCGAATTTGCCGAGCGATTACACGCAGGTTGCATTGGATAGCTTCAGGCTAAAATCAACGGAAGACCAAGGGAAAAATTGAACTTCGCAACATCGAGGCTGGAGTTTTACAAGTATTATTCGGAATGTTGCACTTGCTGGTTGACTCTTTAAACATATTTCATTATTTTTAGGTATTGTCTTATTCTGTTTAATACTATAATTTTGCCAAACATTTTATTTATATTTCTTCATTATATTCAACTAAGATTTAAGGTAAAAAAAATAATTCAAGTAAGACAATGAACAAAAAAAACATGTTGGCGTTAGCTTTGATGCTGACCGCTTTTGCAACTCTCAGTGCTAAAACTGCGTTGATAATTGTAGCCCATGGGTCTCCTATGGAATCTTGGCGGAAACCTGTTTTAGCGCTCGAACCACTTGTCAAAGAGCAGTTGGCTACGAAAAAGCTCAAGGGGATAGATATCGTCAAGGTCGCACTCATGGAATATACGGAACCCTCTGTGGCATCAGTAGTGAAAGTTTGTGAAGCTGAGGGTGCAGACACGATCTTTGCTCTTCCTGTCTTCATGGCGCCATCGAGCCATACTGAAGAAGATCTTCCGAATATTCTCGGACATAAATATAATCCCTATGTGCGGGAGGAGCTGGCAGAGGAGCAAACGGAATTGGTACATACCAAGGCACCTATCATCCTCGGTCCTACGTTTTATTATAGTTATTTGTTAGAGGAAAGTATGTTGAACCGTGTGCAAAGCCTCTCGAAGGATGCTCCTAACGAGGCTGTAATCTTCCTTGCCCATGGTGATCCGGAGCGTGATGGATTTTGGGCGGAAGTTCTCAAGAATGTTGATAAATACACAAAGGAGCACACGAAAATCAACTATGTCGACCATGCACTTATCGAGATGGGACATGATTTTGCCAATGAACTGATGCCATTGTTGACCAAAGCGTCCCAAAAGAAAAAGCGAATCATTGTCCAAGGTATCTATCTGACTTCTGATGTGAAGCATATGGCAGACCGTCATAAGATGACAGAAGTGCAGAGTGATCTTGTAAAGAAGACAGGAGTAGAGATTGTCTATAGTGCTGATGGTATTCTTCCGTCTTGCACGCCACTTGTCGTGGCTTGGATAGTAGCCCAAACAAATAAATGGGTTGAAAGCAAACGATAGACCTTTTACGGCATGAAGAACCTTCAAATGTGGTGTCTTTTTACGTTGCTGGGCCTCTTTCTTCCTTTTCAAGAAGTTGAGGCTCAGGAACGAAGGATCTATGGTTATGTGACAGATACCGATAATGATCCACTTGTAGGCGTGAGTGTCCGGATTCAGGGAACTCAGATTGCGACTATTACAGATATCAAAGGTCGTTACCAATTAAATGGCGACTTTGATAAAGGCTCGGTGATTTCCTTTACTTATATCGGGTTTTCTCAAAAGAAATTGAATTATGACGGGCGTGAGCGAATAGACGTAAAGATGCAGGCGGCAGAGAATAGGTTGAGTGAGGTCGTAGTAAAGGCGAGGAGTAATATCAATGCCATTGACCTTCGTGCAAAAGCAGGAATAGTGGAGTCAATAGATATGAAACGCCTTAGTGAGAAACCCATGATTGACATGGGACTGGCTTTGCAAGGCATGATACCGGGATTGAACGTTATAAATACGGGTGATATCGGTAGTAAACCGCAAATCAGAATACGTGGAAATTCCTCGTTTCGACGTGGCAATACGAGCAACGAACCACTCTATGTACTCGACGGAAAGATTATCTCGGCCGAATCATTCTATAATCTCAATCCGCAGGATATAGCAAGCATAAAGGTGTTGAAGGATGCTGCTGCCGGTGCTTTGTATGGTATAAAAGCTGCCAACGGCGTATTGGAGATAAGCTCACAGCGCGGTTATAAGGGAAAAATGACACTCACATACGGCATTGATATGGGTCTGACGATGCGTGGAAGACGTGGTGTTCGGCTCATGGATACGGATGAGAAATTAGAATTAGAGCGTCTGTTACAGAATCCAGCAACACCGGGCTATCGTTTCAGTAGGGATTATTACGAACGCTATCATGCTTCCGATCCGAATAAAGAACAGTTGATAGCAGAGGGAGAAAAGCGCTTGTCCGCATTAAGGAACATTCATACAGATTGGTTCAAAGAACTCATTCATAATAATTTCTACCAAAAGCACAATATCAGTATAAAGGGAGGAAACGGAAATACAACCTATTATCTGTCAGGAAACTATACTTATCAAGGTGGGCGAATAGAAGGAAATAACAAGCAACGCTTTAGTGTCCGAATGGGGTTGGACCAGCAACTGGGCAAGATAGGCTACCTGATGATTGGTGTGTTAGGTGGGTATGCTAAGAGTAAGTCGCCTAATGGTTCATCTTTCGACCCTACTTCGTTAGTTTATAATCTCAATCCTTACGAGCAAAAGACAGGCGAACTCTACTCTTACCCTAATAGAACGTATCGCGATCTCACTAAGCAGTATCAGAGCGATGCCTCTGATAAAAATGCCGGAGTGGATGTTAACCTGACGTTAACACCCTGGAAGGACTTGACATTAGCATACATTGCAGGTTTAGACTATCTCCAGGATGATAGCCACAGCTTTACTCCCGCATCATCGTATAACGAACAAAACACCGGTATTCCAATCAATGCAAGGGGTATCTATAGCCGTACGAAGGGTACAACGGTCAATCTGTCAAGCAATGTCCGGACTACTTACAACCACGTGTTCGCCGATGTTCACGATGTTACACTGGGGGCAAACTTCGATTATTATCTTTATGACTATGATGCGGTGGGTATCACTGGATATGGAGTAGGTAATGTTGATGCTCCCTCTGCGATTAATAATTCATTGCACGGATTACGTCAGCCATCTGTGAGAAATCCTCGCGACAAGAATGCACAGATAGGTATAGGTGTCGTGGCAGGCTATACTTACAATACCGTTTATGATGCTTACTTTACTTATAAGGCTGATGCTTCGTCAATTCTCCCGTCAGACAAGCGTTGGAATTCGGCTTGGGCAGCAGGCTTAGGCTGGACACCAACCAATTATTCTTGGCTGAAAGATAATAAGATTCTATCAAAATTAAATATGAAGGCATCATATGGCGTCACGGCAAACCTCAATGGTGTGACGGTGTCTAATACTGTCGGGACCTTCATGTTTGGTGAACAATCTTATGAAAACAGCCGGATATTATCGTTATTATCTCTTTATAACAAGGATTTGAGGGCCGAGCAGAACAAGTCCACGGACTTAGGCATGACCATAGAATTTCTAAAACGCATTACGCTTGATGTCAATTGGTACAACCGCCGCACTGAACAGGCGCTCTTGGATGTACCCATTGCCACAAGTTCGGGTTTCTCTTCTCTTAAGCGCAATATAGGTGTGTTGCAGAACCGGGGCATAGAAGTGGGGCTGAATGCTAAGATTTTAGACGGGTTTGACAGCCGACTGTCTGTGGGAGGGAACATTGCCTATAATGACAATAAGGTAGTAAGCCTCTATTGGACGGACAAGCTCTATCTTGATGAACAATCCATAGTGCCAAATTATGAGGTGGGAAAAGCATACGATATGATCTATGGTTTGCACTCGTTAGGTATCAATCCACTCACAGGTTATCCCGTTTTTCTTACTCCGGAAGGGGTTGAGAAGCAGGGTACGGAGCCGCTCATGCGAAGCGATTTCGTTGCTTTGGGGCATCAGACGCCACCTTATTCTGGCAGCTTCTATGCCAGCTTCTCTTATAAACAGTTCGATGTAGACATCTCATTCTACTATGTCTTTGGTGGAAAACAACGCTTCTCTTATCAGTATGTGCGCAATAGCGACAAAGCCATCTACAATGCCGTGTCTGGACAAACACGGAAAATGTGGTTTAAGCGGGGGGATGAAAATAAGGAATACTGGACTCCATTCTACACGCAAAGCATTGCAGAAGAGAACCTCGCACTCTATCCTAACACACGGACAGTGGGCAGTAGTGACTATATAAGACTTTCAAGCGTATCGCTGCGATATCGGATTTCGTCTAATTGGCTCCACAAGACAATCCCATTCATACAATATGCAAATTTCGGATTACAAGGTTCTAACCTCTTTACATGGACCAAATACAAGGAGTCCGACCCGGAGAGTGGTACGCTTGCTGGTACAATGCAACCGATATTCACATTCAATCTCAATTTAACATTCTGATAATACGTTATGAAACAGAGTAAGTTTGCTCTTAAGACGCATTGACAACACGATATGAAACAAAGTATATTAATATTCAAAAGCATTGCAGTGGGGTTGTGTCTGATATCATTATACGCTTGCAGTCTTAATATTCCGCCCCAAGATCAGTTCTCTGATCCGGATGCAATAACGAATGTTTCCAATGCACGATCGCTGCTGGCATCAGCTTATTCATCCTTTCCTCACCAGGAGTATGAGTTCTCTTTGTTGGGAAACGACTTCGTTCCTACTTCTCTTTCCATAAAGGACGTTGATGCTTTGAATCTTTATAACTGGAATGACAAAGAAATCCGTAAGCTTGCTCCAAGTCTTTGGCAGAATTATTACAATGTGATTGCGCAGTGTGATGGATTACTTGAACGCATGAATGAAGTGAAGACAGAGACGCCAAACGAAGAAAATGAGAAACTTGCAATCGCTTCAGAGGCCAAGACTTTAAAGGCCTTGTGCTATCTCCTGTTGCTTAGGCTCTTTGCCCCAGCATACGATGTGAATCCTGACGCACCTGGGATTATCTTGAAAAGTCAACTTGGAATAGAGGATAAGCAGCGTTCTTCAATACGTGAGTGTGTAGTAAAGATCAAGGAGTTGCTTACCGATGCTGCACAAGTAAGCCACACTTCTTCTCGTAATGGATGGCTCTCCCAAGAGGCTGTACAATATCTTTTAGCTGATTTAGCACTCTATTCAGGAGATTATCAAGGAGCCATTGATTCGGGAGATAAGGTCTTGGCCAAGAGTAATGATACCTATTTTACAGCGGAAGGAGTTAACAGCTTGTGGGCAGTAAACAGCTATCCAGGACGTATCTTTGCTTTTAACATTATCTCAACTTACTATGCTGGTATTCAATATAGTGTTCAGGAGGGTGATTATTTCATGGTTAATCCGCAGTTGAGCCTTGGCTCGTCTGATGTGCGAAAGGCTTCATTCACTTATCCTTTTATGATGAATGGTTCCGTCAGAGAACTCCTTGGGAAGTACAATCGATGCAATAAACTAAGTCAGACAACGGCTTATATCAATACAATGCGATATGCCGGGGCTTATTATATTGTGTCTGAAGCCTATTGCAGGAAGGGGGATACAGAGGCTGCACGCACTTTGATCAATCATTATTGGCATTGTATAGGTGTGGCAGAAGCCCCATCGGGTCTTTCTAATCAAGCCCTTTTAGATCTTATTTTGGTTGACAAACAACGCGAATTTATAGGCGAGGGGGTTAATTTCTTCGACCTCAAGCGTACTCATTCGGCAGCTTTGAAGCGACAATCTCAGTGGGGAAACGGTGTTGCTGGCAGTGTGTCGCCTGATGATTATCGTTGGACATTCCCTATTCCGGTGTCTGAATATCGATTCAACAAGGTGGAACAGAACACCGGATGGCCTTCTAATTAATCCATAACAGTTCGAGATGGTTATGAACAGGCGTATGTTGTTTATTCTTTATGTCCCTAAATAATATGGATAAGATGAAGAACATATTCATTCAATACACTCTTTTATTATCTTTCATGTTCGGTTTACTGTCTTCTGGACATGCTTTGGCACAATCTTCACGAAGCGGGTGTAGTCTTATTTCTCTACCGAAAGGTTCTGTTGAGGGGAGATTGAGTAACGGATTGCGTTACATCATATTGCCTAATGCCTTGCCACGGCATAGTGTTGAGGTGCGGATGGTAATGAATGTCGGTTCGTTACAGGAGGAAGACGACCAGCGGGGTAGTGCACATTTCCTGGAACACTGTGCCTTCATCGGTACAAAACACTTTCCTAAACGTGCTCTTGTTGATTATTTTGAAGGTCAAGGCATGAAGTTCGGACGTGATATTAATGCCTTTACAGGGTTCGATCGCACGATCTATTGGCTTTCATTACCTTATTATTCAGATCTTCGGGAAGTACTTGACACAACCTTCTTAGCCCTTCGCGACTGGCTTTGTGATATTGATTTTGACAACGAACGGGTGAAGAAGGAACGGGGTGTCATCGTAGAAGAACTGCGCGGGTATCAGCAGAATGATGATTTCTATAGTCTCAAGATGGGGCATAACCGTTATGCTGAGCGGATTCCTCTTGGTACTGAGCAGGACATAAACAGCATTGACGGTAACCGGCTGAAGGCTTTCTATAAGCGGTGGTACGTTCCATCGCACGCCACTGTGCTTATTGTTGGACAGGTCAGTGTTACGGAAGTAATAGAGAAACTGTCTCGGACATTAGGTACAATACCTTCAGATAATACAGGTAAATCCCTGACTAAGTTCCCAATGTGCTATGCCAAGGGAGCAAGTTGGATGGAGATAGAGGATAGCGTTCGGCATGAAGACAAGTTGGAACTTATCATTCCGCATACCACTTGTGTGAGACGGACATTACAAGATGCCGTTGAGAAGCAGCGTAGGCGTATGCTTGTACAGTGTCTGTCGGAGCGTTTTGCAGCAGATAGTATAAGATGTAACGTGTCAGACGACTGGTACTTAGCCGATAATGATCATTTCGTATTGTCGTTTCGGGGTACATCTACTGCCGATTTAGAACATCAGTTAAGTGCTGCGTCTGCCGAGTGTCACCGTTTGTTACGCTTTGGAGTGCCACATGACGAACTGCAACAACTTATAGGTACACGCTTAGTTCATCTCATACCTGACACCACCCAACATCTTTCCGCTAATATCTGTGATGATTTCGTAGATTATATCACTGCCGGTGACCGTACGCTTTGGAAGCCCGACGAGGTGGAATGGGTGCGACAACAAGTAGCAATGACAACGGGGAAGCAGCTGCAACAGGTCATGAAAGGGCTACTTAAACATTTGAGCCGTAACCGATTGTATGCTTATACCTATGTCAATAACAGTTCTGAGACAGCTCGTCTCACAGCTGAAAGAGCTGATTACGCATGGCGCATAGGTGAGAAACGGCCTTTAACTCCCTATGTTTTTCGTATGAAGGAACAGTTGAGCGAACCTCGTTTCATAGTCCCTTTATGCTTAGCCCAACCAGCAGTTTTCACCCCAGACAGTATTGAAAGCCGACAGAAATGGGCTGACTTAGGAGCTGAGGAGGTGGTGTTGAAGAATGGATTAAGGCTCATTCTTCGTCCAACCATAGACGAAGACTCCACAATCTCGTTAGTCGCAATAGGCCGGGGGGGCACTGCTGATCTCTCGCTTCCAATGCAGTTGAAGCTACATGATGCTGTCGGTTATGTGGATATGGGTGGTCTGTCCAAGGTTCAAAATGATACTTTATTGTCTGTTATGACACAGGATGAACTCTCGATGACCGTGGGTGTAGATGCTTTTTGGCACCAGCTCCTGGCTTCAGCCCCTGCAGGCAAAAGTACGGAACTCTTCAATTTAGTGTATCAGAAGATGTGTTCCCCTGGAATAAATCGTAAGGACTTTGAGGAGACTGTGACAGCAGAGATAGAAAACTTAGGCAAAGAAACAATCCTTGATAAGCTGCTTGCACATGATACCGACCGTCTGATGGCAAGTACGATAGACTCGCTGGTAGGTAATTCGGTGGATAATAGCAGGAGACACCTTACAAAGTCTGTGTTGGGCACTCTCGATATTGATACGCTGACAACCTATTATAAACGCTTGTTTGCCGACCCTTCACGCCTCACGGTTATTCTGACAGGCAACTTCCCGATAGCGGATGTGTTACCAAAAGCTGTCGCTACGTTTGCTCAGATGAATGTACAGCCGTCGCCATTACCACTGAACAACACTCCATTCCACATTGGCAAAGAGATGGTTAAGAAAGGCTTTGAGGGCGGAAACGATCATCAGACACTGGTCAATTATATCTTTGTAGGTAACTACACGCCCTCGCTTCAAAACTCTCTCTGTATGAAACTCATCCGTGACGTACTGCAAGATCGTGTATTGAAAGTGTTACGCGAAAGGGAAAATCTTGTTTATTCGCCTTATGTAGACCTCTATTATAATGGTATTCCACAGCAGAAATATCATTTCATGATTACCGTTTCGATGAAAGATGAAAATCTGCAGCGGGTAGAGAGGTTATTGAAGGATATCATAGCCCAGCTAAAGGCATCACCCATCAGTACATCCGAACTCGGCAAGATGAAGCGTTCGTTCCTTGTCACAAAGGAGAAGATACTTAACGATAAGGCTCCAACCGAATGGAAGACAGCATTGATGACACTCGTTAAGAATGGAGAATCGCTGTGCGATTTCGACCGTTATGCAGCGTGTCTGAACGATATTACACCTGAGAAATTACAAAAGATGATAAACGAGATGATTGTTTGGAGCCAAAGATATGTAGTCTATAAAACACAAATGAAATGAAGATGATAAAGAAATTACGAGTACTTTTTTGTTTCGTCAGCATCTTTACGGCAATGCAAGGGACGGCACAGACACAGCCTGAAGCCTATCGTTTGTATGATAGTAAGGGGAAGGTTATTACTTACGACCAATTGGTAAAGGAGATTACTAAGGTTGATGTAGTCTTTGTGGGCGAAATCCATAACTGTGTAATAACGCATTGGCTGGAACAGAAACTGCTCAATAGCCTCTACAAGATTCATAGGAAGGAACTGAAAATGGGTATGGAGATGTTTGAAAGTGACAACCAGCTCATCTTAGATGAGTATCTCCAGGGACAGATAACAGGCGATCGCTTCGAGGAAGAAGTACGCCTTTGGCCTAATTATAGCACGGATTATGCAGCCTTGATTTCCTATGCGCGTGAGCATCATATCCCCGTTGTGGCTACGAATATACCTCGTCGCTATGCTACGGCTGTGAAGGAACACGGCTTAAGCTATCTTGATTCGCTCTCAACAGAGGCTAAAGCCTATATGGCACCACTCCCTATATGCTTTCAGACGAATGAGAGTGTGGAACAGGGATTTGCCCTTATGGGGTTAATGGGGAAGAATAAGAATGCAAACCCACGCCAGATTGCTGAGGCGCAGGCTATCAAAGATGCCACAATGGCATGGCGAATAGCACAGAACCTGCAAGGGAAATTCATCCATTTCAATGGTAACTTTCATACAGACAATCATGATGGAATCATTCCTTATCTGTTACAATACAAACCAGGAACGACTTACACGGTAGTGAGGGCGGTCAGACAAGAGGATATCTCACATCTGGAAGATGATTATAAAGGCATTGCTGATTTTTATATCTGTGTGCCCGAGGATATGACGACATCCTACTGATGTGTTCGTATGTAATGAATGAGGCTTTGGAATTGAAGCCATTGTGACCTATTGTCAGTATAAAAATAAAAGGCTGGAATCCAAATAGGATTTCAGCCTTTAATTCTTACGCGAGTTCGGGATAAATCACAATGAGGAAAAAAATCAAAAAAGAGCCTCGGGACCTCCGCCGAGACTTCGAGAAACAAAAAAATACGTAGCGGGACCTCCGCCGGAAGCCAAGGGGGTAAAATACATATGAGCGGGAGCCCTGCCGGAAGTCAAAAGCCAAAATGCGTGTCGGCGGAAGTTCCGCCCAAGGTTAAACGTTAAGAAATGTATCTGCGGAAATTCCGCTAAGAGTTAAATGTTAAGAAATGTATCAGCGGAAGTTCCGCTAAGAGTCAAAAGTTAAAGAATATGTCGGCGGAACCCCCCAAAGAGGCGACGGACCAACGGAAACAACTTTTGCTTCGTTCCGTCACCTCTTCAAGGTTCCTGCCGCTCCCGTCACGACAGCGGGGGCTACGCACATCGCTCGCCCCCGCCTTTGTTCTGCTGCCTCTTCGAGGTTTCCATCTGAATATTCTTATCCCGAACTGACGTAATTCTTATAGGGAAACTTATTCTACTACCACAGGCCGGATAGAATTTCCATTGCGACAATTCTCGCCGTTGTTGTCGTATACGCCATCATTGTCGAAGCTAAGGCTGCGTGCATAGTCTTTTGAGTCTTCAAACAGAATGGATGAAGTGTAATAGCCACCATATCCAGCATACTTTACGGCTTTGGTGTCGTCGTATCGTGAGCCGGCACAAGGCAGGAAAAGTCCCTTTGATAGGTCGTCTTGGGTTATTTCTTTAGGGGATCTGATGGTCATTGCAAATTCTCCTTCTCCTGGTTCAGTCACCAAATATCCATAGATTCGTTTATTATCGTCTACGATGACATACCCGAACTGCCATTTCCCTTTCTGCACCAAGTCGCTGATCTCTACATAACGTGGCAGGCGATACTTTCCTTTTGTAGCCCAATAAGCGATATCACCAAAGGCAGCTTGTTCAAAATCAGTGGTTTTATTCAGGAATTTGTCGTCTGTATACATCTTCCCGGCAATATCGGTTTTTGTTGTGTTACCATACACATCTTTCGAATAGGTGAGTGCATTACTGCCACAAACACCGAAGTTGAAATGGTCAATCTGGTCGTCAGCCTGTTCAATCTCAAATTTGTAGGCTTCTGAAGCGTTTCTGTGGAGTCCGTAACGTGGTTTGAAATAATCCCACTGATGGTCGGCAATCTTCCATGTTCCTTTATCGTATTGAAGGTTTCCTGTGGCCCATTTCACACCGAAGAGGGTGACATACTGTGTGGCAGGCTGTGGAGCATTACTTGCTTCGAAAGAGATTCTTTCGATGTCATCAGCAGGAATCTGTACGATTTCACCACCTTTTTTGACCACCTTCATCTGGTAGGTCTGTGCAAAGAGTGTTCCGAATGTGAAAGAGAGAAGGAACGAGAGTAGATATTTTTTCATTTCTGTTTTTTTATTGTTGTTGATTGGTTTTCATTAAATTGTTATTTTCCTACAGCCACTTTGACGTTTCCGTTTGGTGTACAAATCATATAGATGCCTGTAGGGTAGAGCGATAGGTCAATATCCATCATACCGTCTGGTGATGAATGACCTTTAAAGATCTGTTGCCCGTTCATAGTCACGATACTGACAGTTGTTTCTGCTGTGAGTCCACTTAGGCGGATATGTCCTGCGGAGTAGTCTACCTGTGGTTTTCCTGCACGCTGTTTGGTTGGCATGGATATGCTCGTACTGATACTTTTCTCACTAAAAGTGTAGCTGACTATATCCGACAAAGCTGCTGTAATCGTTTTCTCCGTCGTAGTAGCCATCATACTTCCATTCGAAAAAGAAATCTGGGGTTGGGTTGAAAGCGCAAACTCGGCCTTTGAACCATTACGAAGTTCTATACAAAAGAACTTCACTGGTCCAACAGCTTCTACACCGAGTGGTGTGAGTAGCCAGCCGAACAATAGAAGGAAGAACAGTTTTCTTTTCATTGTTTGTTGTTTTATGATTTTATAATAGAAATCTTCTTATACAAAATAAGTTGTGAAAATCGGGAATTGAAACAGAATAATAAAAATAAGATGCTTATTTTCCTCTGTGCATGGTGTAAGTGACACGCACCTGTTCGTAACCATTGGCTGTATCGAAGTCCCAGGGGAAGACAAACGTCATAGTCCCCTTGGTAAAGTCGAAATTCCCCTTGGGTTCTATCCAGTCAGAAGGTGAGTTATTGAAAGTGTCGCGACTGACATCGCTGACGGCAAGCCAGCGTAGGGGATCTATTGAGCCGCCTGCCAAAAGAAACTCGTCGGTTACTTGATATCCTACGGTTTTTCCGTTTTCTTTTATGTAGACGGTCGCTCCTTCGTCGCGTAGTTTTTTCACCCTTTCCCAAGCTGAGAAATAATAGACAAAAGGCAGTGCATGAATCTTATCATCGTAAACGTTAGGTCGCTCAACGATAAAATCAATCTTACCAGAGGACGGGACAAGCTTGATATCATCGAGTGTCACGCTGAACTGTTCCTTGGCTGCGTCGTATTTGATGGCTTGGACAATGGCGTTGCCGTATGGCTGCTTGAGGAAGAACTCATGGTCCTCTACTGTTTTACGTTTCAGGACGTCATAGAAAAATGAGGTTAGTCCCATCGGATTGTCTACCATCTTCAGTACAGGTGTCTCTTCTGTGGCTTTCTCGCTAAGTGTGATGATGCTGAAGCCTTTGAAGGTAGCCTGTGATTCACCTTTGAAGTAGCTCTCTTTGTCCGCTGTATTGAATGAGACTGTTGCCTCAACGGGCACTTTGCCAAGTAGAGCGGTCAGGTCGAAGCCATACTTCTGCTTATATCCTTCAATGAGTTGCAGCTGCTGTGAAGTTAATGTGGGTATGTCAGAATCAGGTGTAATAGTGATTTTCACCCCGTCATCTGCCGCTTTTATATGAGGATTCGACGTGTTCCCAACTCTGATGCTTAGTGTCTTTGGAATAGAAAGCACATGCTTTGCATTGGATAGAACCTTCACTGTGGCCTCTTTTTGCCCAGCTTTGAAGTGTAACGTATTGTGGTCCATGCGCACAATATCGCCTTCATTGCCCGTCATAACGATTTCAATGGTTTCATTCTTGCTGGGTGCGAAGGCCATTAACACATGAAGGGTAATTCCCTCTGTGTCGTCCTCTGCCATGAAAGCATTACCAACAACGGAGAGGGCTACGCCGTTTGTCATCTCTACATCACTTTTGTCATCATTGCTGCAGGCTGCTGTTATGCAGGCAATAAAGAGCAACAGGGTGCTTGTTCTTATGAATTTCATTCCTATTGTTTTTTAATTATGTTTTTTGTTTGCTCTTCCCGCTTTGTATCCCTCCCCCCGATATGCTTTCCTATACGTTCTTCTGAACAGAACAAGAATACCATCAGTCGGGTTTGTAGATGAAGATAACTTCTCAGTTGGAAGATTAAAATTGTTACAGCGAGCAAAATTATAAAGATATGGCAGTTCGTACAATACCCAATAATAATGAAATTAAACTCAAATTACCATAATATAATGCCTTCATAGAGATACTGGATAAGGCGAGTTTTGGAGAAGTCTCCATATAGAAGACAACCATTCAAGTTAAAAGTTTGCTTTCTAAGGGTTGTCAATGAAGGTGCAAATCGACAAAAGTGGGTGGCAGGCTTGGCAGTTAAGGGAAAAAGCATTACCTTTGCCGCCGCAATGAGATTAGCAAACGATTATAACAATGGTGGAAGCGCGATGCAAAGAAGCTTTGGTTTCTCTGCATCTTTCAACGCTTTTTATTTGGCTGGTCCAAATAACTTGCCAACGCATACAGGTGAGCGACCTATAAACACTCTAACGCGCGCGAGGAATACCTCCCAATCCGTTTAGGTAAAGCACTCCCGAGGAGTTCCCTTTGTCCTATACCTGGTGTTCCATTATGAGCAAAATAAGAACGAAACAAACGCTATTCACCGTAGGGAGGCATGGTTCTTGCGTCCCTATATGCAAAAAGTGCAGGATAAATACTAACAACATAGATTATAGATAATAAAATGAAGAAGAAGGAATACATCGTTCCCGAAACCAAAGTCTATCCGATGGAAGAAGAACTGTTCCTCTGCACGAGCGTGCAGCCGCAGGTTCCCGGTTCAACGGAGGAAGAATGGGAGGGAGACGAAGACGTCGATAGCGGAGAGTTCGATATATAAGAACCTCAAAAAAGGAGAAGAACATGAGCTTATGGGCTAATAGTGGGCTAATCATAAAGTTCAATGTTCAAACATCAAAGTTCAAAGTAAAGTAAATCAAGTTCAAAGATGAAAAAGATAATTCCCTTGCTCTGCCTTGCGGGTATGATGATGCTCGCGGCATGCAGCAATAAAGAAGAGGCCGATGAGAAGAACGACGGTAAGATAGTGATGAGTGCAGCGCAGTTCACGCTGACCGAAGAACCCTATGGCGAGGAAACGGAGGTGGAGTCGCGGGCTGCTGAGGCCTTGCCCGGGACACAAACCGTAGATTTGGGCAATGGTATTGAAGCTGAAGTGAGCATCGAGCGCGAACAGAAAGAGGCTGCACACAAGGCTACACGTGCCACCGACATCAGCAACCAACACTACACGATTACGGCTTTCAAGTGGGGAGTCGGTCGTGTAGGTGGCACGTTGCGAGGCACTGTGAGTGGCACTGGGGCTACGAAGACTTTTACTCCTGACCCGGGTACGCAGCACGAGATAGAGCTTCCGCCCGGCACCTATACGTTCTTCTGCTTCAATGACAAGGTGAGCGACGACGGTTCGTTCAATTATACAATTCAACAAGCCGATGCCGCCGGAGCACTTCTCGATTATAAGACAGTAACCATCAGCGGCAAGCACTATCGCGTGAACTTCGAGATGAAGCATCAGGCTGCCCGCATGCGCTTCGAACTGACCACCTATTGGGACATAACGGGCATCAAAGCCACGGCAAGTGCCAACAATGGCATAACTGCATTCACTTATGATGACCTGATGTCGAACTATGCGGCGAGTGGAGGTGCCGTAACCTCTTCGGAATTTAGCTTCCCCAACGCCACAACCGAAGCCTCCAACTATACCTACACTTCAACATCAGATTACGGATATTTCCTCTGTAGTTTCTTTAATGGCGTACAGACAGCTTCAAACCTCAAAATCAACTTCACTTCGGGTTCGCTCTATGGCAAGTCTCTTGTAGGAAAAAGCCTTCCACTTAGTGGCTTCCCTCGGTCAAGCTTGATGCGGAACGAGTCCTATAAGGTGAAAATCAAACTGTTCTATAGCTACAACTATCTCTTCCAAGATGGAAGTATCAGTACGTTGGCTGTGGGAAGAAAGGCCGGGAAAACTGCCGTGGCTGCAATGATTTCAAGTAACAAGGCTATGGCACTGACAGATGCAGGCGGTACTTGTAATTGGAGCAACTCTGCCGTGAAGCAGAACGTCGTTTCCACAGATGCCTTTGCTACGGTCTATAACGACATGGACGGCTTCAATCATACTTGGTCAGCTGCCCATTCGGCCTCTGGCGTTGCCCATGCCAACGACTTGAACTTCCCGGCTTTCTATCAGGCGACACATTACACTCCATTAAAGCCACTCACGGCTGGTGGAGGAATGTTGACTTCGTGGTATCTTCCTTCGATAGGCGAATGGAAACTGGCCGCACAAGCTATGGGTGGCTTCAATCCTGCTTCACTGACCACATGGCCAAACAATACACATCAAGCATGGAACGACCGATTGGTAAAGGTTATCAGCGTGCAGGCTGGAGGAACCAATCCGGTTTGGGGTAGTGGTCTTCCTTCTCATGGCTGGTATTGGGCAAGTAATGAGCATGTCAACCTGGCTTCGGCTTTTCATGTTATTTTCTATCCCAACAGCGGTCCCCATGGCTTCGGCATATATTTCGCTGCCAATCCCAAGAACCTGAACCCAATGCGCGTGCGGGCCTTCATCACCAAGGTACATTAACAAAGCCCGTGAGCTGTATTTTCATCATAACCTTGCCGTTTATTGCCCCACAAACGGCAAGGTTTCTTTTTGCCGTTTTGTTGTCCATATAGATAAAAAGCCTTACCTTTGCAGACAAAACAACAGCAAACGTGCACATTGCAATAGCCGGAAACATCGGAAGCGGAAAGACCACACTCACCAGAATGCTGGCCAAACACTATGGCTGGACGCCGAAATACGAGGTCGTGGACCACAATCCGTATCTTGAAGACTACTATAAAGATATCCCAAGGTGGTCGTTCAACATGGAAGTGTTCTTCTTGAAAGAACGCTTCAAGGACTTGTTGCAGCTTCATCAAGACGAAACAACCATCGTGCAAGACCGTTCCATCTACGAAGGTGTGTACGTGTTCGCTGCCAATAACCACAAAACGGGCAATATGACCGCGCGAGATTTCAACGTCTACATGGGACTCTTCGACGCGATGACCCACATTCTGCGCTACCCCGACCTGATGATTTATCTGAAAGCGAGCGTGCCTCACCTCGTGAAAAACATTCAAGGACGCGGTCGCGACTACGAACAACAGATGCCTCTCGAGTATCTTGAGAACCTGAACTCCCTTTACGAAGACTTCATTTATCGAAAATATAAAGCCAGAGTGCTCGTCGTCGACGTGGACAATCTCGACTATGAGCACAACAAAAAAGACTTTGCGGGCATCATCGACAAGATAGACGCCTGCTTGTTCGGCTTGTTTTAACCCCCTATCATTCGGATTATGCACATCGCAATCGCAGGAAACATCGGCAGCGGCAAGACAACGCTCACCGGAATGCTGGCAAAAAGATTCCATTGGACCCCACGTTTCGAACCCGTAGACAACAATCCTTATCTCGACGACTTCTATGCCGACATGCAACGGTGGTCGTTCAATCTTCAAATCTACTTCCTCAACAAACGCTTCAAAGAGGTGGTTGAGATTTCAAAGCAGCAAGACACCATCATTCAAGACCGCACAATCTTTGAAGACGCACGCATCTTTGCCCCTAATCTCCACGCTATGGGCATGATGAGCGACCGCGACTTCGCCAACTATTCCGACCTTTTCGACCTGATGATATCGCTTGTCAGCCTGCCCGACCTGATGATTTACATTCGTTCGAGCATACCCACGCTGGTGAACCACATTGGAAAGCGAGGCCGAGAGTTCGAGAAAAGCATCCGAATAGACTATCTCACGGGGCTGAACAACCGCTATGAGGATTGGATAGGCGGCTATAAAGGCCGGCTGATCATCGTAGATGGCGACCATACGGACTTCGAAAACAACCCTCATGACTTCCAAAAGATAACCGACCGCATTGATGCCGAACTCTACGGTCTGTTCCCCATCGAATAACCACAACTACCTTGCGTTCCAATCTCAGTCATATTACCGCGTAAAATGGGCCATATTGCGCGGTAATCTCAGCCTTTTTACACGGTAAAAGTACATATAAAATCTGAAATTTGGAAAAATGCAGCGATAACGTTATCAATCAAAGACTTAAAAGGACTTTGGAAAGCAGCGTAATGCCAACTATGTACGGTCTTTATGCCAAACTATGACAGCGTTCCATCTCCTATTCGTAACCCCTGCAAGGGTAAGGATGGATAGGTGGAGAAACAAGGAAATTCGCTCTGAAATAGGCTGTTAGGCTGAAAATTCCTACCCTTCGGTTTCTTATTCCGCGTTCCCCTCGATTTGCTTAGTGGACAACTGCTCCACAGTAAATAATTTTGCAAACGAAAGGAACAAAAGCAATGAGAAGTACATTTTCAGTCATCTTCTATTTGAAGAAAGACAAGGTAAAGAAAGACGGTACGGCACCCATCATGGGACGCATCACCGTGGACGGCAC